>JAZKHB010000001.1:0-23935 GCA_040385585.1 Pseudomonadota bacterium
TACAGCGGCTTGGGCGTCGGCGTGCGCCACATGCGCTGCCAGTTCTCGTGATGGCCCAAGGCGTGCTTGAACAGGCCGAAGCCCGAATAACGCTGCATGTGCAAACTCCTGAAATCCTGACGGTGCACCGACTGATCCGGGGCTGCAGCCTGGCCCAAGCTGCCTGCGGGACCGGCATGGCGCCGACACAGCCTAAACCTAGCCCGGGCAGAGGAACAGCGTACTGAAGTACCGAAACGCCAGTTACCGGGACGCTGAAAAAACTGGGCGAGACGGGGCGCGTTCAACGGCCGGCTAAACCCTGGATCCGCCGGTTGCCAACCAGGGTCGGGCGACTCGCCTTACAAGGATTTGACGCCGATGGCATAGCCCCTCTCTACCCAGGGCGCTCTCACGCGAGCAGTGTGCCGGGGCATGGATCGGCTTGAATGCCTTCGCGTAACCCGGCGGCCAGGATGAACCCAGAGCAAACGCATGACCACTTCGTATATCGACGAAACGGCATATGCCGGTGGGGGTTGAATGCCAGCGCCAGCGGCGCCGTGCGCCGCCAGGACGAAGACAGCCTACTGGCTCTGCGAGAACGGCGCTGCAACGACCTGTCGAACCGACCTTCACCGACAACCATGACACTTCGGGCAACCAGGTATGGCGCGAGCCGCGTCCTTACGGGCGGCCGGACCGCCGCTCAGCCCGGCAACCCTGACTCGCGCAGCAGCCACAGCAGCAGAAAATGCCCAGGGTAGGCCAGGTAGGCCCAGCGCCGCACCGGCGGCACCCGGCCCGGCAGGCCGCGACGCAGCAGCCACAGACCGGCCACCGGAGCCGCCAGGCAGATCAGGATCACCAGCAGCCAGAACGGCTGACCCTCGGCTGCGCGCAGGTAGAGGTCGGGCCAGGAGTTGGCCGCCAGTCCCACCAACGCGGCCAGGGGCCAGGCCCGCGGGCCGAACCGCAGGGCCAGCAGCAGGGCGGCGGGCAGTAGCGCGCCGCTGAGGCCGAACATCAGCCGCTCGCGCAGCACGCCGGCCACTAGCAGCGCGCCCAGCGCCAAGCCCCCCTTGATCCCGCGCGGGCCTTGCAGGCCGTCGGCGATCAGCAGTCCGAGCACCAGGGTCGGTAGCACGTTGAAGGTGTCGGGCAGGGGAATAAACAGGCGGTAGGGTCCCTCTGCCAGCACGGCGAACAGCAGCAACCCGCCCAGGTAGCGCCAGGGCAATTGCCGGGTCTCTGGGCGGCGCGCCAGGTTGGCGGCGATGGCCAGGCAGAACAGCGGAAAGGCCAGCCGCCCGGGCAGGTAAAGCATGTCCAGGCCGCTGCGGACATAGCGCAGGTGGTCAAGCACCATGCTGGCGAAGGCCAGCCATTTCAGCAGGTCCAGGGCCGCATCCCGGGGTACCGCCCTGGCCGCCAGGCTGGACGAAGCCATCGGTGCGCTGTTGTCGGTGTTCTGCATGCCGCCTCCCTGACGTCGGTGCGCGAGGATAGCCTCAATGCACGCCGATGGTGTGATGCCCGATGCCCACGGACACACGCAAATGTCGCCCTGGACTAATTGCGCCTCTTACCGCCTGGCGTAGAGTACGGCCATCCGCCCGCGTCGCGTGGCGACACCCTGCGCCTGCCAAAAGGAGAGCGGCATGACCGATCTGAGCCAACAGTTCGCCAGCGACAACTACTCGGGCATCTGCCCGGAAGTCTGGGCCGCCATGGCTCAGGCCAACCAGGGCCATGACCGCGCTTACGGCGACGATCAGTGGACCGCCCGCGCCGCCGATCATTTCCGCCGGCTGTTCGAGACCGACTGCGAGGTGTTCTTCGCTTTCAACGGCACGGCGGCCAACTCCCTGGCCTTGTCGGCCCTGTGCCAGAGCTATCACAGCGTGATCTGCTCGGAGACCGCCCATGTCGAGACCGACGAATGCGGCGCGCCGGAGTTCTTCTCCAACGGCTCCAAGCTGCTTACCGCGCGCACCGAGGCCGGCAAGCTGACCCCGACGGCGATCCGCGAGATCGCCCTCAAGCGCCTGGACATCCACTACCCCAAGCCGCGGGTGGTGACCCTGACCCAGGCCACAGAAGTCGGCACCGCCTACAGCCCCGAGGAGCTGCGGGCGATCAGCGCCACCTGCCGCGAACTGGGCCTGCACCTGCATATGGACGGCGCGCGGTTTTCCAATGCCTGCGCCTTTCTCGGCGCGACCCCGGCGGAGTTGACCTGGAAAGCCGGGGTGGATGTGCTGTGCTTCGGCGGCACCAAGAACGGCATGGCGGTGGGCGAGGCCATCCTGTTCTTCGACAAGGCCCTGGCGGAGGATTTCGACTATCGCTGCAAGCAGGCCGGGCAACTGGCCTCGAAGATGCGCTTTCTCTCCGCGCCCTGGGTCGGCCTGCTGCAGGACGACGCCTGGCTCAAGTACGCGCGCCACGCCAACCAGTGCGCCCAGGTGCTGGCCGGGCTGGTCGCCGATATACCGGGGCTGCGCCTGATGTTTCCGGTGCAGGCCAACGGTGTTTTTCTGCAGATGCCAGAGCCGGCCATCGAGGCCCTGCGCACCCTGGGCTGGCGCTTCTACACCTTTATCGGTGACGGTGGCGCGCGCTTTATGTGCTCCTGGGACACCGAAGAGGCCCGGGTGCGCGAGCTGGCCGTGGATATCCGCCGGGTCATGGCCGCGGTCTAACAGGCTGTTGAGAAGCGGCCGCCGGGGCCGATTTATTCACCCCGCCAATACCCTGTAATCAAAGGTCGGTTCGGCGCTTCTGGTGGAACCAGTCGACGATTTCGCCTTCCGGCGTATAGCCGCTGACGGTTTCACGCAGCAGCTGGCGAACCTGGTCGTAGTCGTCACGCTCGACGGCAGCGAACAGCTGGTCCAGGGCCACCTTGAGCAGGTTCCAAGACAGGAAATCTTCACTGGCGCACATGATCATCGGGTGCTCGGTGGGGCTGACGTTGTCGCCGATCAGCAGTTCTTCGTAGAGCTTCTCCCCCGGGCGCAGACCGGTGAATTCAATGGCGATATCGCCTTGAGGATTGCGCTCGGAACGCACGCTCAGGCCGCTGAGGTGAATCATCTTCTCCGCCAGCTCGACGATCTTCACCGGTTGGCCCATGTCCAGCACGAACACATCGCCGCCCTGCCCCATGGCACCCGCCTGAATCACCAGCTGCGCCGCCTCGGGGATGGTCATGAAGTAACGGGTGATATTCGGATGAGTAACCGTGAGCGGTCCGCCGCGCTGGATCTGCTGGTGGAAGCGTGGAATCACCGACCCTGAGGAGCCCAGTACATTACCGAAACGCACCATGGTGAAACGGGTTTTGTTGACCCGATGCAGGCCCATTTCGTCGCCGAACAAGACTGGGGCGGATTCCGCGCTCAAAGCCTGCAGTATCATCTCCGCCAGACGCTTGGTGCTGCCCATGATATTGGTCGGGCGCACGGCCTTGTCCGTGGAGATCAGGACGAAATGCTCCACACCGGCCTTTATCGCCGCTTGGGCGGTGTACATCGAACCCAGGACATTGTTGAGCACGCCCTCGGCGATGTTGTGCTCGACCATGGGCACATGCTTGTAGGCCGCCGCGTGATACAGGGTGTTGACGCCCCAGGTGCGCATCAGATCCTGCAAGCGATCGGCACTGCGGATAGTCCCCAGAATCGGTACCAGGCGCACGGACAGTGACTCACGCTGCTGGCGTTGTTCGAGCTCGGTGTGGATCTTGTAGAGATCGAACTCACTGTGATCGAACAGCAGCAGGGTAGTCGGTCCCGTCATCAAAATCTGCCGGCACAGCTCCGAGCCGATCGAACCGCCGGCTCCCGTCACCAGCACTACCTGGGCGCGAATGCAGCGCTCGAACAGCGGCTTGTAAGGCGGCACGGCGTCACGGCCCAGCAGGTCGGCAATGTCTACTTCCTGCACGTCCTCGACCTTCACCGCGCCGCTGGCCAGGTCCATGAAACCAGGCACGCTGCGCACATGCAGAGGGAAGCGCTCCAGCAGTTTCAGCACCTCGCGCCGTCGTGCGCGGCTGGTAGAGGGAATAGCCAAGAGGATTTCCTGTGCTCCCGACTCCTCGATCATTTGCTGGATATGCTTGGGCTTGTAGACGCGCAGGCCGGCGATCACACGATTGGCGATATTGGGGTCGTCATCGATAAACGCGACGGGACGCATCGCTCGGCCCAGCCGCAAGGCGGCCACCAATTGATTCCCCGCCGCGCCCGCGCCGTAGACGGCAACCTTCGGTAAAAGGGCGTCGCGCCCCCTGAAGTTGATGCGCTGATCGGGCGTGAACCAGTCACCCATAAAGTACTGGCGCATCGCCAGGCGCAGCCCGCCGATCAACAACAGGCTCAACCACCAGTAGTTGAAGACCATGGAGCGCGGGATGATCATCGGAGCATCCTGATACCAATAGACCAACAGTGACAGCGACAGCGCCGACAGACTGACCGCCTTGGTAATGGCGAACATCGCGTCGTTGCCCAGGTAGCGCATGACCGCTCGGTACATGCCGAAGCGAATAAACAGCGGAATGGCGACCACCGGCGCGATCCCGAACAACCAGGCATGGCCACCCAGCGGCTCGATATAGCGGGCATCACCCAGGCGCACGGCGAATGCCAGCCATAACGCTACCCAGATCAGCAACACATCCGTGGCGACCTGAATCAGGCGTTTGGCACGGCGGGGCAGCCGCACCAAATGCGTTCTTAGTTGATTAGCAGCCCTTAACATGAAGTGTCCTCACGTTCATAACTGCTTGTTGGAATAGTCGATTGCATCATTGTCAGGTTATGGCACACAGCGTTGGAAGAATTCGCCCCGATGGCCCTCGGCACGGCATTCTGCAACCACCGATCGCACCAGGACGTGGGGGCCAGACGACGAAGCGAACAGGTATTGACCACAACGGTTTCGGGAATGCCATGCCTGCGCATGATCGGCCGCCATTGTACGACTGCCCGCCCCGACAATGCTTTATTTACCCGAGCCCCGATGGCCTGATCGACCTGCAGCCGTCTAAGGCTCGCGCGCCCCAGCATGAAACCTTACGGCCAAACCCAGCAAGGGTAAATAAGCCAACGCCAGTCCCACCAGGCCCTCTACCTTGCCCAGCCCGACCCACAGCGCCATGGGCAACAACCACAGCAGGTTGATCGCCGCCACCGCCAGGGTCACCGGCAGATGCCGCCCGGCTTGGCGTGAAGCGTACTGGTAGGCGTGGCTGCGGTGCGCCTCGTACACCTTCTCGCCCCGCAGCAAACGACGTAGCAGGGTGAAAGTAGCATCGACGACGAAAACCCCGAGCAGTATCAACCAGCTCCACACCAACTGCGGCGCCACCCAGGCGGCCTGCAGGGACAGCACACCCAGGGCGATGCCCAGAAAACCGCTGCCCGCATCGCCCATAAAGATCCGCGCGGGAGGAAAATTCCATATCAAGAAGCCCACCACTGCCGCCGCCAACAGCAGGGGAGCCGACGCCAACGCCGGGTTACCGGTCAGCCCGTACAATAGGCCCCCCCCCAAGCAGATACAAATGGCTTCCACGCTCGCGATGCCGTCGATTCCATCCATAAAGTTGTAGAGGTTCAATAGCCACACCAGATAAAGCGCCGCCAGGACATGGCCCGCCCAGCCCAGATCGAGACGGACACCCAACAGATCCAGCGGTGGCAAGCCCTGCAGCCAATACAAGGCCCAGGCAGCGGCGACCGCGTGGCCGAGCAAGCGCCAACGAGCCGCGATATGCCCGTGGTCGTCGAGAAAACCCAGCACCGCGACCCCGCTCCCCGCGCCCAGCAATGCCCAGGTCATGGACCAGGAAAGACTGTCGGTCAGGACCAGCAAAGGTAGGACCAGCAGAAAGCTCAGCACGATGGCCACCCCACCGCCACGGGGCGTGGGCACCGAGTGCGAACTGCGGGCATTGGGGATGTCCATCAGGCTGCGGGCCAAGGCGTAGTGGCGCAGGGCCCCGGTCAGCAAAAAAGACAAACCGGCCAAGGCCGGTAACCACCACAGCGTCATGGCTTGAGCGATTCCAGGAAGGAGTCGGCGGTTTTCCCCAGCGCCGCCTCCACGCCCAGCGGCGGCGTCCATTGGAGCAGGGCTCGGGTTTTGCGGATATCCACCTGTAACGAGTCGCACAGCCGTTGCGCCACCGCCCGCCTTCCCAGCAACGCCGCACCGATCCGCAACAGCGCCGCCGGGACGGGTACCAAGCGGGCGGGCTTGCCTAGGGCCTTGCCCATGCGTCGCAGCAGCTCGGTGGTGGACAGGTCTTCGTCGTCGCTGACCAGCAGCACCTGGTTGATTGCCGCGGGATGCTCGATACAGGTCACGATTAGGTCCAGCAGATTGTCCAGGGCCACCAGGCTGCGCCGGTTGCCGATAGCCCCCAGCGGCAGGGGTAAACCTTTGTTCAACCAGCCCATCATGCTGCGAAAGTTGGCTTTCACGCCGGGGCCATACACCAGCACCGGGCGGATGATCACCACCTCCATACCGGTTTGCGCGGCCAGAGCCAGCAGGCCCTGCTCGGCTTCCCACTTGGATTGGCCGTAGGCATCAACGGGTGCTGGCACATCTTCTGGGGTGAACGGCCGACCCGGCTCGCTCGCTTCGCCATTGACCTTGATCGAGCTGATAAAGACAAAGCGCTTCACCCCAGCGGCGGCCGCCTGACGGGCCAGCGCCAAGGTGCCTTCGACATTGACCCGACGGAACGCGGCAAGCGGATCGCCCGCCTGGTCGTGCATCACATGAACGCGAGCGGCGCAGTGCACCACCACCCGGACAGCGTCCAACGGCAGTTTGCCAGCGAAGGGCTCGACAACGGGAAGCAGAACCGGCGCGACCCCTTTCGGCAGCGCCACTCCGACCTCGCGCACAGCAGCCATCAGCCGCATGTCATTGCGCGTGGCCAGACGGGCGAGCAAACCGCCGCCGATAAAGCCGGAAGCGCCGGTTACGAAGAGTGTTCTGTGTGCGTCCACGCATCGCTCCGAAGGCTGTTATAAGGCCGAATACGGCCTCAGGGTCCGCTCAGGCAAACACCTCGGCCTGAGCGAACGCCACGCCCTGAGCGTCTTTGACGGATAACGAGGGCGCGCCCTCTAACTGCCAGTCGATGCCGAGCATGGGATCGTTCCAGGCGATGCAGCGCTCGTATTCGGGCGCGTAGTAGTCCGTGGTCTTATAGAGAAACTCGGCGTTCTCCGAGAGCACCACGAAGCCGTGGGCAAAGCCCTGAGGCACCCAGAGCTGTTTCTTGTTTTCGGCGCTGAGAAGCTCGCCCACCCAGTGGCCAAAGGTCGGCGAGCTTTTGCGCAAATCCACCGCCACGTCGAACACCTCGCCCGCGGTAACCCGCACCAGCTTGCCCTGGGCCTGCTGGATCTGGTAATGCAGGCCGCGCAGCACGCTGCGGGCCGAGCGGGAATGGTTATCCTGAACGAACGCCACCGCATGACCGACCGCATCTTCGAATTGGCGCTGGTTGAAGCTTTCGTAGAAAAATCCGCGCTCGTCGCCGAATACCCGCGGCTCGAACAGTATGACTTCAGGAATGGCCAGGGCGCGATGCGTCATCAGAACACCGTCTCGGTCAGGATGCGCTTGAGGTATTTGCCATAACCGTTCTTGGACAGCGGCGCGGCCAGCCGCTCCAGTTGTTCGGCATCGATCCACTGCTGGCGGAAGGCGATTTCCTCCGGGCAAGCGACCTTGAGCCCCTGCCGGGTTTCCAGGGTGGCTATAAACTGGCTGGCTTCGAGCAGGGATTCGTGGGTACCGGTATCCAGCCAGGCGTAGCCACGGCCCATGATCTCCACGGACAGGTTGCCCTGTTCCAGGTAGAGGCGGTTGAGGTCGGTGATTTCCAGCTCGCCACGGGCCGAGGGCTTGATGCTCTTGGCCAGGTCCACCACGGCGCTGTCATAGAAATACAGGCCGGTGACCGCGTAGCTGGACTTGGGCACCACCGGTTTTTCTTCCAGGCTGATGGCCTTGCCTGCCTTGTCGAACTCGACCACGCCGTAACGCTCGGGGTCGTGCACGTGGTAGGCGAAGACGCTGGCGCCCTGGGTACGGTCCATGGCGCTGAGCAGCAGCTCCTTGAAGTGATGGCCGTGGTAAATGTTGTCGCCCAGTACCAGGGCCGAGGGGTCGTTGCCGATAAAGGTCTCGCCGATCAGGAAGGCCTGGGCCAGGCCGTCCGGCGACGGCTGTACGGCGTAAGACAGGTTCAGACCCCACTGGCTGCCGTCACCCAGCAACTGCTCGAAGCGTGGCGTGTCCTGCGGGGTGGAAATGATCAGGATGTCGCGAATGCCCGCCAGCATCAGGGTGGTGAGCGGGTAATAGATCATCGGTTTGTCGAAGACCGGCAACAGCTGTTTGGAGATCGCCAGGGTGGCCGGGTGCAGGCGGGAGCCGGAGCCCCCGGCCAAAATGATTCCTTTGCGCTTCATGGCGTCCCTCGGGTAGTCAGTTCGGTAAGCAGGCGTGCGACATGAAACTCCCATGCCGGCAGATGCAGGTCGAAGGTGCTCTGCACCTTCTGGTTGTTCAAGCGCGAATTGGCCGGGCGCCGGGCAGGTACAGGGTACTGCGCGCTGCCGATCGGGCTGACCCGCTCGGGCGTGGCACGCAGGACCATGCCCAGGCGTGCCGCCTCACCCAGGACGAACTGCGCGTAACCGTGCCAACTGGTCTCGCCGCTGGCCACCAGGTGGTAAGTGCCGCTGGCACGCTGAGCGAGCGCCGGGTCGATGGCCAGCCGCTGGAGCATCAGGGCGCAGCAGTCGGCCAGCAGCTCGGCGCTGGTGGGCGCGCCGATCTGGTCGGCGACGACCTTCAGCTCGTCGCGTTCCTGGGCCAGACGCAGCATGGTCTTGGCGAAATTGCCGCCCCGCGCCGCATACACCCAGCTGGTACGCAGAATCAGGTGACGACAGCCGCTGGCGCGGATGGCCTGCTCGCCTTCGAGTTTGGTCTGGCCATAGACGCTCAGGGGGCCGGTGGCATCGTCCTCGACATAGGGCGAGGACTTGGCGCCGTCGAACACGTAGTCGGTCGAATAATGCACCAGCCAGGCGTCCAGCTCGCGCGCAGCGCGGGCCAGCACCGCCACCGATTCGGCATTGACGGTGCGCGCACCGGGGGCATCCGTTTCGGCCTTGTCCACCGCGGTGTAGGCCGCTGCATTGACGATGATCGACGGTCGCTCGCGGGCCAGCAGCGCGCCGATGGCGCTTGGATCTTCAAGGTCGGCGGTCTCGCGGCCGCAGGCCAGCAGCGGGCCGAGGGGCGCCAGGGCGCGTTGCAGCTCCCAGCCCACCTGGCCATTGGCACCCAGCAGCAGAATCTTCATGCGTACTGCTGACTCATCCAGTCGCGGTAGGCACCGCTGGTGATATGCGCGACCCAGGCCTGGTTGTCCAGGTACCAACGCACGGTCTTGCGAATGCCGGTTTCGAAGGTTTCCGCCGGCTTCCAACCCAGCTCGCGTTCCAGCCGGCTGGCGTCAATGGCATAACGCCGATCGTGGCCCGGACGGTCGGTGACGAAGGTGATCTGCTCGCTGTAGCTGCGACCGTCGGCGCGCGGCTGTTCCTGATCGAGGATGGCGCACAGGGTGTTGACCACGTCCAGGTTGGCCTTTTCGTTCCAGCCGCCGACGTTGTAGGTCTCGCCCAGGGTGCCATCGGCCAGGACCCGGCGGATGGCGCTGCAATGGTCTGTGACGTAGAGCCAGTCGCGGATCTGCTGGCCATCGCCGTAAATCGGCAGTGGCTTGCCCGCCAGGGCGTTATGGATCACCAGGGGGATCAGCTTTTCCGGAAAATGGTAAGGCCCGTAGTTGTTCGAGCAATTGGTGGTGAGCACCGGCAGGCCGTAGGTGTGGTGGTAGGCCCGCACCAGATGATCGGAAGCCGCCTTGGACGCCGAATACGGACTGTTGGGCTCGTAGCGGTGCTGTTCGGTAAAGGCCGGATCGCCCGCGTGCAGAGAGCCGTAGACCTCATCGGTGGACACATGCAAAAAGCGGAAGGCGGCTGCGCTGGCCGGCGCCAGGCCCTGCCAGTAGGCCTTGACCGATTCGAGCAGGCGAAAGGTGCCGACGATATTGGTCTGGATAAACTCTTCGGGGCCATGGATGGAACGGTCGACATGGGACTCGGCGGCGAAATTGAGCACGGCCCTGGGCTGGTGGGTGGCCAGCAGCTCGGCCACCAGCAGCGGATCGCCGATATCGCCCTGCACGAACCTGTGGCGCGCATCGCCCTCCAGGCTGGCCAGGTTCTGCCGGTTGCCGGCATAGGTCAGCTTGTCCAGGCTGATCACCGGCTCATCACCCTGTGCCAGCCAGTCCAGAACGAAGTTCGCCCCGATAAACCCGGCGCTGCCGGTCACCAAGATAGTCATGCGTCAAAGCCTCGTGATCAGTGCAGCAAGAGATTGGCCCCTGTCGCCGATAAGCCTGACAACTCGCGCCTGTATAAACAGCAAAAAGGCGCTCAGCTTGGGCGAGCGTTACGGGCGATAACGACGCACACCAGCGGCGCCTTAACCCTGCCGGGAGGTGAAGCAGCCTGGAATGGGGCAACTGCAGGCCCCGTGCATCAAGATGCAGCACCCGAACAACGGCGGGCAATAATAGCAAAAGGTGGCGGAAATTAACCTATAGCTCCCATGCATTAACCGTTCCCATCAGCCCCGGAGTCATACGCCCGTATAGCCGGCTACGAGCGCATCAGCAAAAACCCCTCTTCAGCGAGCACTGGCAATCCGCCGGCCCCAGGCAAAAACACCCCAGAGCAGCCCCACCGACTGAAAAATCAGCGCCAACGGCAGCGCCACCGCATGTTTTTGCAGCTCGATATAGCCATCGCCGAAAACCGAGGACACCAGCGCATAGAAGCCAACCACCCCGCCCAGACCCAGCATGGCGGCGATTGCTCGTGACTCCTCCGACAAGCCGCCGCGCCGAAAGGACCAGGCCAGCCGCGTCAGTGCCAGAGCGGCTGCCAGTAATCCGGCATAGACCAGTGCGACGTACAAGGCGAGCGGCAAGGCAGCCATCGCCGTGGTGATGGACGTGACTTGCGCCCGATGCACTTTGCGTTCGGCTTTCGCGCCCGCCTCCGGTTCGACCTTACCGAGATAGTGCGGGTAGAAGGGACGGCTCTCGATAATTGCCCTGTGCAGCGGCACGAAGAAGGTCGACGGCTGTGCGATAAAGAGTCCGGGCAATGCCAGGCGACTGACCTGCTGTACCTCCGGACAGAGGTGCACATCGTTGACCCGCGGCGTGTACCAGCTATGGCCGATGCCCGCGGCACAGCTCGGTGGCAGGCCCAGGCGCTGCAAGGCCTCGGCGGGATCGACGGCCGCTGGCAGTACCGCCCCCTGAAAGGTATTGGTCTTGTTGGCATGATTGAGCCCCTGCATCAGGGGGCTGCGACTGTCATTGAGCTGGCTGTAGCTGAACGGCAACAGCAGGGCCAGCACGAGCAAGACCAGCGCCGTTTTGGCACAACGCCAGCGCCCGAACAGCACCAGCGCGAAGCCGACGGCCAGGCAACTGGCCAGCAACCCGTATTGCAGCTTGCTCCAGCCCAGCCACACCAGCCCCATGACACAGAGCACCAGCAGCGCGGGGGCTGGCGCCTCCCGCTGGGCAAGCAACTGGGTACCGGCAACCAGAACCAGAAAGCAGCCGGCCACCACCGAAAATTCGAGGTAAAGGGTATTGGCATAGGCGGCGAAGACCCAGTCGCCGGCGATCAGGAAAAACACCAGGGCCATGGGCACGCGTAACGCAGTGGACAGGCGATGGAGCAGGGCCGCGCTGAGCACGGCAAACGCGAGCACCTTCAATCCACCCACCCAGGCAATATCGAAAACCGCGCCTGTGCCCTGGATCAGGCCGGTCAACCAAGGAAACAGGGTATCGATCGAATACAGGCACATGTCCGGTAAACGCTGGCCATCGTTGATCAGCGTACCGATAGGAAACTGGTAGTTACCGGCCGTTTTGTCGATACCGTCTTTCCACTGCCAGACCCCGATGCAGGCAGACTGACGCAGAAAATCGTAATTGTTAGCGTAAGCCAGCAACGGGCCGCTAAAGGTCAGCCAGCTGAGCTTGAGTAGCCCCAGCGCGAAAACGCCGAGCCCCAGGAGAGCGGAGCAGCTCCAGCGTGATTGACCCATAAAAGCGTTCTCAAGTCGCAGGATGGTGGAGCGCTGAATCACCGGGCGAGGTGTAGCTCGACGCCAGGCAAAGTCCAGAATGCCAAACCGTAATGCCTGTCGGCGCAACGTCCAGCCTTTGGAGCCGTGCCAGGGACCTGCAAGCGCACCCATCACGCACGCGACGCTTGTCATCGCGCAACACCAATCCAACCAGGTGCTGAGTGCCTTGCAGTTTCACGCCTTCGCGTCAGGGATCACTAGGAGAGGCTGACAAACCACCACTTGCCATCGACCTTGATCCACTTTTCTTCATTGGTACGTTCGTAAGCACCAGCATCCTTATCGGTTGCGGTTGCACTGCCGTAGCGATACTGGGCATAGACGAACACGGTGCAAGCATCCTCGTCGCAGCGGGCCTCGCGCGCTTCGGCCGAGACCAAGCGATTGGCACCTCCCCCCAACGACGAGACAAACAACGAGAGCGCATGGGTATTACGGTAGCCCGGGCTCATAAAGGCATAGGCAGACTCCATGTCCTTGGCCAGCATCGCGTCCATACGGTCCTGGGCGCGGTCCTTGACGGCTTCGATATCCGACTTGGGTTGGAAACTGCTACAGGCCGACATTACCGCCATCAGGCAACCGATCATGGCCAACTTGGTTATGCGCATTACGTACTCCTTACTGTAAAAAATCACTGTCGCCCCACCTTATTCCGGCATGGGACAGGGCCATGCCGTTACTCCATCCTACTGCTGCGCCTCGAACTCCTCGCGGAACGCCTCGGTCACGCCACTCATCTTCTGCCGAAAATCCTCGCCGATACGGTCGAAGTCCTTGTAGCGGGTAACGGCCCGCGGGCTGATGGTGACCAGCAATTCGGTTCTGTTGCCGGTATTGGTCGTAACCCCGAACAGCGGCCCCAGCACGGGAATATTGCGCAGGTAGGGAATCCCGCTTTCTCCCTTGGTGCCGGCGTCCTGAATCAACCCCCCGAGAATAATGGTATCGCCGCTCTGAATGGCGACCGAGCTTTCGATGCTGCGCTTCCTGAAGCTCAATGGATCATTAGCGGTCTCCTGTGCTCCGACATCAGTGACCTCCTGCATGATATCCATGATCACCAGGCCGCCCGCGTTGACCCTCGGCTTGACCCTGAGTATCACGCCGGTGTCCTTGAGCTCGAAGTTCTGCGTGCTCAAATCACTGCCCGAAAGCGTGCTGCTGGTTCTGATCTGCTGCTGATCGCCCACCTGGATCTTCGCTTCGCGATTATCCAGCACCAGCACCGAAGGCGAGGACAGGGCCTTTACATCGGTATTGGATGCCAGGGTATTGATGACCGCGCGCCAATCGGAGCCCGAAAACACATAGGAAAAGCCGGGAACAGTGCGCGCCAAACCGGCCCCGAATGAGGAAAGCGCGCCGTTTCCGGGAATACCGGTGGTGCCGCCGTCGGGGTTATTGAAAAACCACTCCACGCCATAATTCAATCTATCGGTCAGGCTCACTTCCCAGATGGACACCTCCACCAGCACCTGCGCCGGGGTCTTGTCCATTTTCTCCAGGGCAGAACGAATGCTGCGCCATTCCTTGGGCGAAGCCATCACCAGCAGGGCGTTATTACCCTCGTCCGCCACGATGCGGGTGCCGTTGTCCGTGGTGGTGCTGCTAACCCCGTCCTTGCCAGTGGTGCTTTTACCGAAGCCGGAACTGCTCGAGCCGCTACTGCTGCTCAGGCTATCACCGGAGCTCATCTCCGACTCTCCAAGACCTGGAGCGGTCTCGCCACTGGTCGAGGCACTCGAGCCGCTGGTAGTGCCCCCGAAGATCTCGCCCAGCAGTTGCGCCAGGATCTTGGCTTCGCCGTTTTGCACGCTGTAGACGTACATCTGCGTACCGGCCTGTTCATCGGCCAGGCCGATGGTATCCAGGCGGGTCAGCCAGGTACGCACGGTGTCCAGTTGGTCGGCACTGGGGGCAACGACCATGACGCTATTGAGTTCTTCCATGGCCACCAGCTTGGCGCTGGTCAAAGCGCCCGCCGAGGGATTGGCGAGAATCTCGTTGAAGCGCTCGACCATCACCTTGGCGTCCAGGTTGACCACCTCGTAGATACCGAACGACATGCCTTTAAGCAGGTCCACATCGAGCATTTGCAGGGTGCGCAATGCGTTCTGCATCTGCGGACCTGAGGCACCGAGCATCAGAATATTGCGCACCGGATCCACGTGCAGAATGCTGTCCTTCATGCCCAGCGGTAGCAGCACTTTCTGCGCTTCGGCCACAGGCAGGTATTGCAAAGGCACGATGCGTACGCTGTAGCCGCTCTGCCCGCTGGCGCCCAATTGCTGCACGGGCACTTCACGACGCAGCTGAGCCGAAGGGCCTACCCGGTAAATCCCGTTAGCCCCGCGCACCATGGCGATGCCCTGGGCTTCGAGCATCGATTCGAGCATGGCCAGCAAAGCCTCCTTGGGCACCGGCTTGCTCGATACCAAGGTCACGTTGCCGCCGACATTGCCTTCAAGCGAGTAGGGCAGCCCGAGCATGTCGCCCAGCATGGCAGCCAGCACATCGGCCAGGGGCGCATTCTCGAAATTGACGTTGACACCCTCGCCCGTCCGCCCCGGGCCCAACGCTTGGGGCGCGACGAAATCACCCGAGCCACGTTGCTCAAGCAAGACCCGCCCTGCCTTCGGCACTTCCTCGTTGATGTCCTCCAACGCTGGGGGCGGCAGCGCATTGGTCTTGACGATGGAGGGCGCTGGGCGCACGGGCTCAGGCTGCTGACCCGTCCCGCTGCATGCCGAGAGCAATAACGCCATACAGATCAGCGACAACGGATAGCGATTGAGGCTATTCCCGGCGAGACTTCTTGACTTCATAAACACAGGCTCTCTGTTGGCCAACAGCTGAATACAGGTACTCTGGATGCCATTGGATCTACGTAGAAAAAGGTGACGGGCTTATTCGGCCTCGGTCGGTACCAGGCGGATGCCGGGATTCCGCGAGGTCAGTACCGAGAGTTCGACTCGCTGGCCTGCCGAGGTCAGGATTACGCTCTTCGAAGTGACTTTCTCAACCGTCCAACCTTGCACTTTTTCGTCCAGACCTACTCGTTTGACTCCCTTGGGAGTGCCTAGCAAGGCGGTGCTCGTGTTCTTGTCCATAACGACGCCCAGCAGCTTGAAGCCCTCGGCTTTGCCGCTTACTTCCGCTGCAGTGGATGCAGCGCCGGCCGCCACGGGCTTCCTAGCTTGCCAGAAAAGCGGGCGCTCCAACGCGGCGCGGGGATTGCCAAGCTGGTCACCGAGCAGGGCGTGCTCATCCGGCAAGTCCTGCATCGCCGGGTGCATGACCCGCAGCGCTTCGCCCGAAACACCATGCCAGAGCAGGCCTGCAAGCAATAGGGCCAGGGCAATCAGCACCAGCAGCAATAAGCGGACGCGCACGATGAGTGTGTGGAGGAGCATCATTCAGCCCCCGAGGTAGAAGGCTCGCCGGGCAGCAAGGTAACCACCGACATCTGTACCTCGGCCCGCTGTTCTGCCGTACCGCCCGATTGAGCATTACGCTGGGCAGAAGGGTTGATACGAAAATCCTCGATCTGCAGCAACGGTTTTTCCTGTTCCAACCGCTGCAAGCTGGCCAGCAGCGCGGGCATCGAACCATTGAAATTGACCCGAACCCCGAGTACCTGCTCGGCGCCACGGCGCTGCGACGGCAAAGGGGTGATGGAACGCAATTGGACCTCGCTCTCGGCCAACGCCGCCGTCACCCGCCGCTGGATATCCAGGCCGATGCTGTTGCTGTCGTATTTCGCCTCGTAGAACCAGTCTCCCAGCCCACGCTCCTGATACGCTCTTTCGAGCGATTCCAATTCGGCACGAGAAGCCTCGATGCTTTGCAGTCGCTGAAGCTGGCGGCCGTCGCGCAGCAGCTCGAATTCGTAGCGATTGTGACGTTCCATGACCGGCAAGAGCAGCAGGAACCCGAGCAACAGGATGAGTGCCAGCAACAATGCCAGGCTGATCGGCCCTTGGTACTTGCGCGCGGTACTCATTGATTGGCAGCCGGCATGGTCAAGCGTGCCGTGACCGTGAACTGATCCAGTCCCGTACTCGGGTTACGACTGACAGGTGAGGCGAAACGCGCATCTGCGAACCACTTGGAGCCATTGATCAACGCGATCAGCTCGACCACATCGGTGCCGAAACCACTCATGGTCAGCGTGTCGCCCAGGATGCGCAAATCACCCATATAAATGCTGTCGGGCACTACCTTGCTCATCTCCGCCAGCACCATGGAGATCTGCGGCCGCTTGGCCCTGCTCTCCACCATGAGATTGAGCGCGGCCAGATTCTTTTCCAAGGCTTCCTGGGTCGCCATCAGTCCGGCGGCTTCGGCCTGCAAGTTGGTTATCTGCTCTTTGCGTTCGATGACCAGTGCTCGCTGCTTGTAGAGGGGCGCGAGGATAGCCGTGCCCAACGCCAATACCAGGCACAATAACAGCACGCTATTGAGGTTGAGCCGGCGCCACCATTGCCCCGAAACACGCGGCCGGCCGAACAGGTTCAGCATACTGGGGTCGTCCAGAACATAGAGCCGCGACACGCGCAGCCCCGTCAACCGCTCGACGTGCTCGATCCAGGGATCGGCATAAGCCTTGGGTACGGCGGCCAGTTCCACGAGCATCTGCGGGTCCTGCTTGTCTTGCGAACAGATACGCGCGTCGTAATAGAGTTTGTCTGCGGAAAAAGGGGTCAGGCGACCCACTTGGTAACCGATCACCTCGCGCAATTCATTGCGCACCTCGCGAGGCAGGTTGAGCTCCTTGCGCAGGACTTGAGCGGCAGGGACGCACAGTTCCAATTGGATCAGCTCGGGATTGTTGGTCTTGCTCCCAAGTGCATCGGCGCGCAGTACCGCGTCCAGAGTCAGGGGTAGCGAATCCAGGTCAAGCCGCGCGACTTCGCGCAGAACGGGACCGTTGAAGCGGTATAAACGCAGAAAGGTACCATCGATGACGGCCTGCACCCGCGGAGCGGGCCTGAGAAAAGCCGCTGGCAACCCACTGGGTAAACTGTCACTGAGGCCTCGCACCCACCAGCTCAGCAGCTGGCTCAGGTCCAGGCCAAAGAGTTTGAGGTTGCCCACTTCGAACCGCATCAGGGTAAGTCCAAATCAAAACGCGCAGTATACTCGTTCCAGCGCATGATTTTATAGCCGGACGGCCCCTCGCCGAAGCGGCTAGTCACCTCCACCTGCCTGCGCCGATCACCTTGACCGACCTCTACTTGCAGCCGGAACACCACGCCACCAGGACTTGCGACCAGCACGGGATCCAGATACTCACCTGCGATGAAATCCTCGTTCGCGCGCGCGGCGATCAGGGCACGCGCCTTCTCATCACCCAGCAATACCCTCAGCAAGGGGGCAGTGGCGAATCGAGGGTCGACACCTGCGTGTTCGGAGTCGAGCGTCAGCAAGGGATACAAGGGCTCCAGCAAGGCGCGATCGATACCCGGCACCAGCGCCAATTCTTCGACTGCGTACAGCGGCATGGATGCTTCAGTCTGGCCGTCCCCACCACCAACCGCCTGACGACGCTGAACGATCCGCTCCACCAAAAGCTGGGGGTCACCGTCCTTGCCCACTACCGCTTCGGCCAATAACGTCAGCAGTTCAGGCGAAGCGCCTTTAAGGCTGATATAGGCCTCTTCAGGCACGAGTCGAAAGCGCACATCGGCACCCTCGAAGGGCAAGACGAAAACCCGACCGGGCAATTGCGGCCAGGTTTCATCACCCATGCGCTGAATGGCAGCGAGGTAATTCAGGGCGGCCTCGGCTGCGGCGCGGCCCTGTACCCGCTGCACCAGGTCGGCGGAAATGCCCCTGTCGACCCGTACCGAGGCACTGAACGCCACCAGCAGCAACATCAACAAGGCGATGACCCAGAGCACCAGAATCAACACCACGCCGCGCTGACGCGTAAAGCCCAGCCGGCTCATTGTTGACCCACCGAGGTGATCGGCAGCATCAGCAGCGGCCAAGCCTGGTCTTCATTGACCAGCTCCACGGATACCAGCTCGGGCAACTCGACCATCAGGTACTCGGGAACCCATTCGCGGGTATTCTGCGCACTAAAATAACTGAACTTGAGCTTCAGGTTCTGGCTGATCTGCAAAAACTCGGCACCGGCCAGCATGGCCTCGACCGTCAGGTCTGCCCGGTAAGGCACAAAGCGCGCCCATACGCCGGGACGCCCCTGCCAATCACTGTCCAGCTCGAACAGGTAGGGCAGGTTACCGGACGACAGGGACAAGGGCGCCACATAGCGCAGGCGTGTGGCCTGCCCAAGAAAAGCCGGCTCCTGTTGCCCGCCCTCGCTGTTGAGCATGAGCGGGAGTACTTGACCCAGTTGACGGTAGAGCAGGCCACTGATCTGGCGGGACTCCTCGACCCGCGCGGTATGCCGCTCCACCGCCTGCCAGCTGCGAATACCGACCCGAAAGCCGGAAAACAGCACCACCACCAGCAACCCCATCAAGGTCAGGGCGATCAGTACTTCAACCAGGGTAAAGCCGGCGTGCCGCCGCGCGCGCCCGCTCAAGGCGCCACCGCCTCAACGGCGCCGCGCAGCGAGGTCAGCGCGAACACATTGTCGCGGCCGCCGCCTTGCCAAAATACGCTGACCTTGACGCGGTACAGGGTGCCTCCCATCTCGGCGAAGCGACCGGCATAGTCCCAATCCAGAGGCGAGACCTCGACCCGCCAGCTGTAATCGGGATCGGCGGAGTCTCGCCCCTGGTAGGAGCCGGGCTTCAGCGCCTCGGTAATACCGACCTCGGCCATGCGCGACTGCGCCACCAGAGCGGCGACACTGTAGCGGTCGGCGCGGAACAGGCCGGTCATGCCGCTGGCGAAACCACTCAGAATCGTGGTCAGCAGCAACGCCGCCACCAAAAAGGCGACCAATACTTCGAGAATGGTAAAACCTTGCTGACGTGGCGCCATGAACTACTCGTTACCCTCGCGCAGTGACACCCTGCCGGTCAGCCAGTCCACTTCAAGCGCCATTACGGCGCCCTCCTGCACCAGCTGCAAGGTTCCACCGGTCGAGGAGCCGTCGGCGAAGAACCGTATGCCGGCTTGGGTGCCCCGGGTTTCCGTGCTGGCTACCTTGGTCTTGATCACGATGCCCTCGGGGATCGACCGCGGCTTGCCGCGCTCGAGCGTATAGACCCGGCGCTCGACATCCACCCACAGGACCACGCTGCGCTGGCGAGTAACCGCCTGGCTGCGCGCCTTGCGCAAGTCGACCTGCAGGTCGCGGGCGATCTCGCTGAGGGAGCCGCCCAGGCCGCGGTTGATGGCCGGAGCGACCACCGCCATGGCCAGGCCGAGAATGGTCAGCACCACCAGCATTTCAACCAGGGTAAAACCGGAACGCCTCATGTCGGCCGGTCACTCCCAGCTGACTATATCCGCGTCATCGCCTTCGCCGCCCGGCTGACCGTCCTGCCCCAGGGAGGAGAGGTCGAAGGGCCCATGCTCGCCCGGAATGCGATAGACATAGTCGCGGTCCCAGGGGTCTTGGGGGACTTTCGGCTTGCGTAAATAGGGGCCTTTCCAGCGCGGCGTGTTCGCCGGCTGCTCGACCAGGGCCTTCAGTCCGGCTTCCTGGGAGGGGTACTTGCCCACTTCGAGGTTGTACATGTCCAGCGACGCGGCCAGGTCCTGGATCTGCAGCCGGGCCGTGTCGCTTTTGGCACCGCCTACGTACTGCATGACCCGCGGTCCGACCACCGACATCAGCAGTCCGAGAATCACCAGCACCACCAACAGCTCGATCAGCGTAAAGCCGCGCTGCCTTGGGTTTGTCCGTTGCATCACACACCTCTTGATTCGGATAAATACATCGCTCCAGGTGCTGCGCCGAAGCACGGCAACCTGGACGGGTGAAAAGATCGGGCGCTGGCTATGACCCGGCTAACCCACCAGCTCGTTGACGCCGAGGATGCCCAGCAGAACCGACAGGATGATACCGGCAATCATCAGGCCCATCGACAGGATCAGGATCGGCTCGAGCAAGGCCAGCAGCCGCTTGGTCACGGTGCTGACTTCGTCCTCGTAGATCGACGCCACCTTGAGCAGCATCTCCTCCAGGCGTCCGGTTTCTTCGCCGACCTGCATCATGTTCAGGGCCAGAACAGGAAAGCGTCCGCTGGCCAACAGCGAAGCGCTGAGGGATCTGCCCTCACGTAGAGCGGCAGTGGCCACGTCGAGTTCCCCGCGCAGGGTACGATTGCTGACGGTTTCCCGGGCGATCTGCAGCGCACCGACCAGGGATACGCCGCCCTGCAGCAATACACCCAGGGTCCGGGAGAAACGGGTGGTCTCGACATTCTTGATCAGCTCGCCGACCAGGGGCCAGCCGAGCATGCGCGCATCGAGCTTCACCCGCACGCCTTCGTCCTTGAGCAGGCGCCCGGCCAGCCAATAGCAACCGCCCAGCGCGGCGAGCACCAGCCACCACCAGCGCGCCATGAAATTGCTCAGCCCCATGACGAACGCAGTCGGACCGGGCAATTTACCGCCCATGTCGTTGAACAGGTCGGCGAAGCTCGGTACCACGAAGGCCAGAAGCAGGGTCACCGAGAGCACCGCGACGACAAACAGGATGGTCGGGTAGGTGAGCGCGGACACGATCATCTGCCGCAGCACCTTGGCCCGCTCAAGGTATTCGGCCATCCGGGTCAACGAGGCCTCCAGGGTGCCGCTGGCCTCCCCGGCACGCACCATATTGATATAGAACGGCGAAAACTCCTTGCACTCGGCAAAGGCATCGGCCAGCGGCCGGCCACGACGCACATCGGCACGTATGCTCTGGATAGTCTCCCTGCCCGCCTCGTCGGCGATTTCCTCGAGAATCGTCAGGCTGCGCTCCAGCGGCAGGCCGGAGGACAGCATGACCGCCAGTTCGCGGGTGAAGTGCAGCACCCGGTCGCGCTCGTTGGTACGCCGCCTGCGCGCCTTGCCCTTGCCGGGCGCGACCTTGGCCGGCTTGTCCTGGACCTGGATACTGACCGCGGTCAGGCCTTCGCGAATCAGCCAGTCGGCGACGCGCTCCACCGACGGCTGCTCGACCACCCCGTCACTGAGCTTGCCGACGCGGTCGATGGCCTTGTATTTAAAGTGCGGCACAACGGGTCCTCCCCATGGCCAAGGGCAACGCCAAACTAGCGGGACAGTTGCGCGACACGCAACACCTCAGCGACCGAGGTCAGGCCTTCCAGGGCCTTGAGGAAACCATCCTCGAACATGGTGCTCATGCCGTTCTGCTGGGCCGTGCGGTAAATCAGTTCGCTGCTGGCACGCTGCAGAATCAGGTGACGCACCTCGTCGTTCATCACCAGCAATTCGTGGATACCCATGCGCCCGCGGTAGCCGGTGTGGGCACAGGCCTCGCAGCCGACCGCGCGCCATACCTGAACGCCAGGCTCGGCCACCAGGTGACCGACGCCCATATGCTCGATGGCATCCGGTTCCAGGACTTCGGACTGCTTGCAATGGGGGCAGAGCACCCGCACCAGGCGCTGGGCCATGATCGCATTGATGGTGGAGGTCAGCAGATAGTCTTCCATGCCCATGTCGAGCAACCGCGTGATGGCGCTGGGCGCATCATTGGTATGCAAGGTGGACAGCACGATATGGCCGGTCAAGGCCGCCTGGATGGCGATACCGGCGGTTTCCTTGTCGCGCATCTCGCCGATCATCACCACGTCCGGGTCCTGGCGCAGGATCGAGCGCAGGGCATGGGCGAAGTCCAGCCCGACCTTGCTGGCGGTCTGTATCTGGTTGACGCCCTGAATCTGGTATTCCACCGGATCTTCCACCGTGAGTATCTTGCGATCCACGGTGTTCAGGCGGCTGAGGGCGGCATACAGGGTCGTGGTCTTGCCGCTGCCGGTGGGACCGGTCACCAGGAAGATTCCGTTGGGTTTTTCCAGCACCGCCTTGAAATTCTTCAGTACGCCGGCCGACAAGCCGATGGCATCGAGGTCGAGGTTGATACTTTGCTTGTCGAGAATCCGCATGACCACGCTTTCACCATGCATGGTCGGCACCGTCGACACCCGCAGGTCGATGGTCCGCCCCTGCAGGCGCAACTGGATACGTCCGTCCTGAGGCAAGCGCCGCTCGGCGATATTGAGCTTGGAGAGAATCTTCAACCGCGAGATGACCGCCGGCGCCAACTGCGCCGACGCCGACTCCACCTCCTGCAGCACCCCGTCGATGCGAAAGCGCACCGACAATCGGTGCTCGAAGGGCTCGATATGAATGTCCGAGGCCCGACTGTCCAGGGCCCGCGAGAAGACCGTATTGACCAGGCGAATCACCGGCGCCTCGCTGGCCATGTCGCGCAGCCGTTCGACATCGTCGACATCGGCGCCCAGGCCACCCTCTTCGTCTACCGACACCCCGTCGTCGCGCGGGCTGGCACCGGCACCGTAGAGACGCTCGTAGGCGCTCTCCAGCTCCGAAGGCAACGCCAGGCAGGCTTCCACACGACGCCCCGTGGCCAGCTCCAGGGCTTGCAAAACGAAAGCATCCGAGGGGTCGAGCATCGCGACTTTCAGGCACTGGCCATCGTCGGCCAGGGGCAGTACGTGCTGCTCGCGCATAAACAGCGGGGAGATCAGCCCGGCTTCCAGCACTGGCAGCTCGGGATAGCCATCGGCGGTGATCAGGCTGTAGCCGAAGCGCTCGACCTGAATCGCGGCGACATCACGCTCGGCCACCATCCCCAGGCGCACCAGGATATTGCCCAGCTTGCCACCGGAAATCTTCTGGATCTGCACCGCGCGCTGCAAATCCGCTTCGGACAACTTCCCGGAAGACTTCAGCCATTCACCCAATCGATACATCAGCCTTCTCTTTGCTAGTCGACGTCACTAGGACTCGAGGTGATCAATCATGCGTTGCGCAGCAACAAACGCTTGGCCTTGTTGCGCCACTCAACCGGCACGCGCAGAAACAAGGGGCGTATCCAGCGCGAACTCAACCCGTGGCGCAGCAGACGCCAGACGCGAGGGTAACGCGAGAGTGGGTCCTCTACCGCGGCCCCTATTGTGCCAAGACGTGACCAGAGCCCGGTCAGCTGCAACCAGTCCACGGGACGCTGGCTATCGGCAGCCGGTGACGGCAGCGTCAGATAGGCCTCACTGTAATTGAACTCGACACGAGGTGGCACGCCCGATACAGGCTCGGGTGGCTGGCCGTCGAGCAACTGCTGACGCACCGCCATCAGGTGCTCGACGATATGCTTGGGCGAGCGGTCGGGCTGTACCAGCCACGTCCATTCACGCCCGGCCAGGCGCTCGGAAAAAGCGCCGATAGCAGGCGCGATAACCGGTAGCCCATCGATCAGACAGGCGGACAGGGTGTAGCTGTAGGTTTCCGGACAACTGCCCGGAAACCAGACCAGATCCGCCTGCAGGTTCCTGAGCAGCTCGGCCAGGGTCTCTTCCTCGTAGGCCCCGTGGATATGCAGGGTGCTGGTCGGGTGACTGCGCAGTGGCCGGTAGGCGAAGCCGAGCAAGTGAAACTCCAGAGGCAGGCGTAGGCGCCGCGCCTCCAATGCGCAGGCTTCCAGGGCATCGGCGCCCTTGAACGGACTCAGGGCGCCAAGCACGGCGATCTTGAACGG
>JAZKHB010000001.1:23945-182224 GCA_040385585.1 Pseudomonadota bacterium
CCACCCGAGCCACATGCAGGGTCTGCTCATGTACGGCGCATTGCAGCGGGGCATCCGGGAAATAGCGGCACATACGCGCAAACGTGTCCTGGGAAGGTGCGAACACCCGCTCCGCACCGTTGAGCAGCAACGCACCGAATTCGCGCCATTGACGGATATCCGCGCCACCCGGGGCCGGACGCGACATCAGGCAGGCATTGCAACCGGCCTCGTCAGGAGCGCCGCAATAGCGGCCCTGCGGATCGGCCAAGGTGACCTGCGGGCAGGCCAGGTAAAAGTCATGCACCGTCACGTCATAGGGCACGCCAAGTCTTTCCGGCAGCAGCAGAAACTGCAGGTGCACACCGATGCTGTGGTGAAAATGCAGACGACTGACCCCCAGGGCGCGCAGGGTGAGCAGCAGCGACTCGAAATCGGTTATCGGGTCGAATACCAGGCGAGCGCGCTGCCCCCCGCTGAAAGGTCCCAGTGAGGCCTTGCCGCCTTCGTCCATAGGACGCAGCACGTAGATCTCGGCCTGGTCGGCCAGCTCGGCGGCCAGATCGCGCAGGTGTCGTTCAGTGCCGCCGCCACGGTTGTGGTTGATCATCAGGATGACCGGCTTGCCGCTGGCCCTGGCCCGCGCCATGTCCACGGCAAAACGCAGGTGCGCGGCCGGGTCCGCGGCCAGGTGTTGCTGCACCAGCAGGTCGAAACCTGGGTACAGACCGTTGAGCGCGCGTCGGCCGATGGCCTGATGCTCACTCTGGGTCTCGGCGAAACTGACCCCGCCGGCGTGATAGACAAAGGTGTCGCCACAGAGCAGATGACGCCAACCTTGCTCGGCCGAACGCCTGCAGAACTCGTTTTCCTCGCCATAGCCACGCCCGAACAGCTCGGCATTGAACAGTCCGTTTGCTTCCAGGCAATCGCGGCGAATAAACATGCAAAAGCCCACGGCGCTGGGAATATCCACCGCTTGACCGGCGTTCACTTGCTTGAACAATAGATCCAACTGCGCCGTATCCAGGTCCCGAGGCATGGGATTGTCCTGACACACCAGGGGGTAACTACAGATCGTGGCGTTGTTCGAAAACGGCGTGACCGAACCGATCATGGTGGCGCTGTAAGCAGCCTGCTGCAGGCGATCGAGCCAATCATTGGCCACCTCGGTGTCGCTGTTGACCAGCACCACATCGCGCTCCGGGTGAAGCCGCATGCCGCGATTGACCGTGCCGACAAAGCCCAGGTTCGTTTCGTTATGCAGCAGGGTGACGCGTCCTTCGAGGCTGTCCAGCCAGGCCACCAACGCGGGATCGGGGCTGGCATCGTCGATCACCACCACTTCGGCCTGGGCCAGGTAATCGCTGGCCAACACGCTTTCGATGCAACGACGGGTTTCTTCCAGGCCGCGATAGACCGGAATGATGATATCGATCATGGGGGTGCTTTCAGGCGGCCATGGACGCTCGACAATCACAGTCCGCCCCGCCACGAACAGCCGCTCCGGCCGACCCAGCAGGCGCAACGCGCGATTGCGCAGCCGCCACAGACGACTGCCCAGCACTTGATTCAAGCGCGCGCTGGTTAGCGAAAGGAGCTGCTGCTGCTCGTATTCTCGCCGCTCCCGGACCTGCGTCTGCGCAACCAGTTGCTGCACGTGTTCATCGCGCTGCTCGACGACTGTCCGCGCCTCCACTAGCTGGGCACCCAGCTCATCCACCCGGGCCACCAGTTGCTGCAGGTGCTGGTCACGCGCCTCGACCACCGCACGGGCATCGCTCAGCTGTACGCCGATGGCCTCGAGCCGTTCGCCGGTGCGCTGCAGTTCCCGCTGCGCCTTGAAGAAGGCCGCGCCATCGCCCAGGCCATGGAACAGCTGCACGACCTGATTCGGGTCCGCCTGCGCCAACGCCATGAAATCGAGTATCTCACGGGGCGGATTAGCCCCGACCACCAGCACACCCAGGCCGAAACCATAGGGAAACTCGAAGCCGGAATAACGCTGGGTCAATTCGTCCCACAGCTGCCACACGGCAAAATCGTCGCGGCGCACATTGGTGTCGTGGAACAGTACCACCGCGCGATCACTGAGCTTGGGCAGCCAGGACTCGAAGTCATGGCGCACCGCGTCATAGGTATGCAACCCATCGATATGCAGCAAGTCCACGCTGCCGTCGGCGAAATGCACCTGGGCCTCGTCGAAGGTCATGCGCAGCAGGCTGGAAAAGCTCCCATAACGCGGATCGTGATAGCGGGAAAGCTCGGCATGGATATCGTTTTCGTACAACCCCGCCTGACTGTCGCCCTGCCAGGTGTCGACCGCGAAGCAACGGGTTTCCAGAGCCTGATGAGCCACCCCCTGACAGAAGCTGCTGTAGGAGTCGCCGCGATGGGTGCCCAGCTCGACCAGTACACGCGGACGCAGCATGGCCAGCAGCGCGAAGGCGAAGGGGATATGACGGTGCCAGGACTCGATGCTCGTCAGCCGCTCGGGCATCTCGGCATAGGCGGCGTAACGCAATAAATCAAAAGGTTGTGACATGTTCAGTCTATTCATCTGCTCTACGAAGCCAGACGGCTTGAGGCGAGGCGAACCGACCCCTTCTGCCCTGCACCGGCTTCTTGCCAAATCGTTGGGGCACACTCCACGGGGGAAGTCGGCGCCCGGCTAAAAACACATTCCTACAAGCGCTGCTGCCGCTACGTGCTTGACGCCTCGCACAAGGCGTCGACATGACAACTCACCCGCTCCAGCTCGAACACCCCGGTCAGGCTCGGATCGGCCTGGGCCTTGAAGGCCAGGGCATCGTGAATCCAGTGGTGCTGCACATGCTGCTGCTGACTGCCGGCGCCCAAGGCCACGCTTACCGTATATTGGCCGGTGGCCAGACAAGGTAGCCAGAACTCGAACACCACGCGCCAGCGTGAGCCGGCCTCCATGGTGCGCCTTTCAGCCAACCACTTGATCGAATTCTCGCCGCAAAGCGCCTGACCCAGGCGGTCCTTGAGGAAAAAACCGAGAATCGGCGCCTCGATACTGGCCTGCGCCGCACATTCCACCACCAGGCTCACAGGCTGCGCGCCGTCGAGCACATGCAGCACCTGTCCTGCCTGGTTCAGCAATCGACAACTCTCGATCCTGCCGCCACCCAGACCGAATTCGTTGCGCACCGGATCGGCGGCCATCAGCGTATCGCCGTCCAGGCGCGTCTCGGAAGCCACAGGCTCCGTCTCGGCCAAGCGGTCTTCGTAGAAGGAACCGAGGTAGGCATCACTGACCTGACGCGCCTCGCCGAACTTCATCACACGCCCTTTATCCAGCCACACCGCGCGCTGGCACAGGTTAACCACCGAGGTCGTGTCATGGCTGACGAATAACAGGGTCCCGGTCTTGGCGAACTCACGCAAAAACCGCATGCACTTCTGGGTGAAGTACACATCACCCACCGACAAGGCTTCGTCGATCACCAGAATGTCCGCATCCAGGTGCACGATCACGGCAAAGGCCAGGCGCACGAACATGCCGCTGGAATAGGTCTTCACCGGCTGATCGATAAAATCGCCGATTTCGGCGAAGGCCAGAATCGCCGCCATCCGCGCCTCGATCTCGGCATGACTCAGGCCGTAGATCGCCGCGCTCATATAGACGTTTTCCCGCCCGGTGAACTCGGGGCTGAACCCGGCACCCAACTCCAGCAGGGCCGCCACCCGCCCGTTGACCTGGACCTGCCCCGACGAGGGCGTGAGGGTATCACAGATGATCTGCAGCAGCGTCGACTTGCCCGCGCCGTTGCGCCCGATAATGCCCAGGGTTTCGCCCTTTCGTACCTCGAACGAAACGTCCTGAACGGCGTGAAACTCACGCTGCTGGCCACGCTTGAGACCGAACAACAGATGCATCAGGCGCTGCCCGGGCGAGGCGAAAATGCGGTAGGTCTTGCCGACGCCCTGCAGCGCGATGGCGATTTCAGAGGACATCGGCAAACCCCCTGCGCACGCGCGCGAAAAACGCCAACCCTAGGCCTGCGCTGAGGATTCCGGCGGCCAGATACACAGCGAAGCTTCGCCATTCCGGCAGTTGACCCTCCAGAACCAGGGCACGAATCATCTCGATGGCGGGTGTCAGAGGATTGAGGTACAGCCACGACTGATAGGCCTCGGGCAAGGCGGAAACGGGGTAGAAAATCGGCGACATAAACATCATGACCATCACGATCATCGGTACCAGCTGATTGAGGTCACGCAGAAACACCCCCAAGGCCGCCAGCAACCAGCTGACGCCCAGCACCACCAGAATCAGCGGCACCAGCAGAACCGGCAGCGCCATCACCTGCCAATGCACATAGCCGTAGATCAGGACCTGGGCCGCCAGCAGCACCACCACGCTGATCAGGGCGTGGAACAGCGCCGACACCACGGTGACCGGTGGCAGTATCCACAGGGGAAACACCACGCGCTTCACGTAGCTGGCGTGCTGCAGCATCAAGCCCGGCGCGCGGGTGACACTTTCGGCGAACAGGCCGTGGACAATAATCCCGGCGAACAGATTCAGCGCAAAGCTGGCCTTGTCGTCGCCGCCCGTGCCCCAGCGGGCCTTGAACACCACGCTGAACACAAAGGTGTACACCACCAACATGACGATGGGCGCGAGAAAGGACCAGAACAGCCCCATCACCGAACCGCGGTACCGCGAAGCGACCTCGCGACGGCTCAACTGCATGATCAAATACAAGTAATGCTTCATACCGCCCCATAGCTGGTGAGTGGACGACATCGGTGATGCCGGCCCCGACGAATTCTGTCGTTAATCGACGCGTCCTGAAATAACCGCTCGTTCAGTCGACAACCTCCGCCTCAGGCACGAAAAAACTTTGAGCCCATGGCCACATATGCCAAGCCGAGGGATCGGCCAGCAGAGCCGCCTGCAGGTGATTCGCCAGTGTCTGCGCCAGGGCCTCCTGGGTCTGCCCGATAACCGGGCCCTCTATATGCATCCGGCGCACGCCTGACACCGGGTCGACCAGAATACTGTAGATAATCACCGGTACCTGGGCCTGCACCGCCATGCGGATGGTACCCGCCGGTAGGTATGCCGCCCGCTCCAGCAGACGAACCGCAATACGTGACTGGCCCGGCTGCAAGGGCGCATCGGGCATGGCCATGACCGGCTGTTGAGCCTTCAACAACCGTTCGCGCATGCGCTCGATACTGCCGCCCACGGCAATGGCGCGCGCGCCGCATAGCCGGGAAACCCGGGCGATACGGCGGCGCCCCATCCAGGAGGCAACCTTCTCACCCAGAAGCGCGCGCGTAGGAGGGGGCAAATGGAGCCAGGCCAAGGGAAATCCCTGCTCACGAAAATAGCGCAACGCCCAGAAGCCCTGTCCATAGTGGAAGGTCACGAACAAGGGGGCTTGAATGGTGCGATAGTCGGGCAAGACATCGCCCGTTACGCGCAAGTAGCGGCGCATCCAGCCCTGGCCATATTTGAGTGTCAGGAAATAATCCGCCATATCCACCAGCCGATGCAGGCTGATAAGGCGGGCTTGCTCGAACTGCGCCGACAAGCCGAACGCTGCAGCCGCGCGAGAAGCCTCCTGGTCGTAAACACCACGCATCCAGGAAAAGCGCGTCACAAAACGCAGACCCCGAAAGGCCCATGGCCAAGGCAATAGCAAAACGAGCATGGCGATCAGCATTAACTCGCTAAATGCCTTGATTTCGCGCCGAACGGCTTCCATTCGATAAGCACCTGCGGACCGCGCCACGACGGGCAGCCCGTGCAAAGCGCTGCATCTTACTGAGCCTTTCGAGCCAGCTCAACCGCTTCACGAGCCAGCGTGCATGACCTACAGGTACCGAGGGGCCCCTAAAGACCCTCAGGCTCTGGTGAGTCTACGACCCAAGAGTCGGTGCTGATTTGCTTGAGTACTGGGTCGCTCAATGGCGGAGCAGTGACGCCCCGACCCGCCTGCATGGCGAGCCTGTAAGCTCAAAGTCGGAAGCCAGAGGTACTGCGGCCAAGGTACGCGGCCCTAGCAGGGCCTTGGCCGCCGAAATCAACCCATCGCACTAGCACTAGAAAGTCACTTGGGTTTCCGGCGAGGTACTCCATTACCTCACCAGCACGGCCCTTACTTGACGACGATCCGGGCCTTTGCTTCCTCGTTCAAGCGCTTTATCAGGTCTTCAATTGCCGGCATATTGACTTCGATAGCACTGTCGGAACGCACTGCTGCTAATTTGGCGTCCCGGGTAGTGTTTGCGAATTTTTCACGTTCCTGCTTGAGCACCTGATCCTTGACCTCGTCGTAGGCCAAGGTGCGGGCGGCTTCGCGCGCCTTGTACTGCAGGATATGGTAACCAAACTGGGATTTTACCGGCTTGCTGATCGAGCCGGGCTTGGTCATTGCGAAGGCGGCCTCTTCGAAAGGCGGGACCATTTGCCCCTTACCGAAAAAGCCGAGATCGCCTTGATTTTGCTTAGCCGAGCTGTCATCCGAGTATTCGGCAACCAGTTCGGCAAAAGGCACCTTACCCGCCAAGGCTTTCTTGTAAGCCTCGTCGGCACGCTTGGCAGCCTCGGCGTCCGTGCGCTTATCATTGATCGCGACCAAGATATGCACCACATGCACCCGCTCAGGCACTTTGAACTGGTCTTTGTTGGCGGCGTAATTTTCGCGGGCCAATTGGTCCCAGTTGGGCTGATCTTTATTGAGCAAGGTCGTCAGATAGAGCTGCGCCAGCTCTTTCTTGGCCTGATATTGCTGACGAAAGATGATCTCTGGATTTTTATCCAGGCCGGCCTCTTTCGCCTCGGTGGACAGCGCCTCGACCACGTAGTTATCAACCAGTATCTGCCGAACACGCGCCGGATCGGCCATGAAGCCGGCTTGGTCTGTCAATGGAACCAAGGAATTGATCAGATGGCGGAGATCACTTTCGGTGATACGCACCTCACCACGCTGGAGCAACACGGTGTCATCCGCCGCCGAGGCGCCAAACGTCATACCGGCCAGCAGGCCGCACATAATTACCGTATTGAATTTCAAGCGACGCATCAGGTTACCTCTTGGTCAAACCGTTATTGGCAAAGAAATTGCGGCCACGATAATAAGCGCTCACCCGGGCCATCGCAACCGCAGCTCCTTGCCAATCCTCAGCTGTCAAGACCAATGACCGCCGACAGGCCCCTACGCGCAACGCCCCGCACCGCGCGTTCTTTTTTTGTCAGCCTGCTAAACTCGGCGCCTGACTCGCAGCCGTGTTATCCACCATGTCTTTTCGCGCCCTTTCCCTGACGGCCAGCCTAGCGCTCGGGCTTTCCTTATTTGTGTTTGCAATCCCACTGGCACCGCGCATGCCCGAGGCGGGACTGGACCCTTCCTTTGCTTTTGCGCTGAATATGGCGGTCGCCCAAGGGCTGCGCTTCGGCCATGAGATTATCTTTACTCTGGGGCCCTACGCCTCGACCTATACCGCCATGTACCACCCGGAAACCGACAACCTGATGCTGCTAGGCGGCACGTTGATCGGCCTGGGTTACCTGGCGTGCTGCCTGCTGTTGGCGCGAAATCGACATTGGCTACTCACCCTGCTGATAGGCCTACTGCTGGTAGCGCTATTAAGTTCCCGGGATGCCTTTCTCCTCAGTTATCCGCTGGTCATGTGCTTGGCCTTGACCCGATTACCCGATCCCGAGCGCTATCAAACTAGCCGCTCCCAATGGCTAGAACCTCTCATAGTCCCCATACTCGCCGCCCCTTTAGGGCTCTTGGTTATCACCAAAGGGTCTTTCGCAGTAATCTGCGCCGGCTTGCTGCTGCTGGCTGCCCTCTACCTGAGCGCAAAAGGCCGCAGGCTTCAGGCGCTTTTCTTAATATTGTCACCCCTGATCGCCCTGTTTCTGCTCTGGCGTCACGCAGGGCAAAGAGCAGGCGATCTACCAGCCTATTTTTTGACCCAAGCCCCGATCATCTCCGGCTTTACCGATGCCATGAGTTGGCCCGGCAGCCTCGGCGAAATCCTGCTTTGGGGCATCACAGCTTTGGCCATGCTCATAGGCCTGACGCTCTGCCGGGAAGCGCGCCCTGAAAAGTACTTTCTGCTACCCGGACTCAGCCTGTTCCTGCTGATTGCCTTCAAGGCAGGATTCGTCCGACACGACATGCATGTAACCATTGCCAGCGATGGCCTGCTACTGACCGCTGCCTTCCTGCTGCTGTGGAGACCAAGCCCTGGCATCTGGCTAAGCCTGCTACTGCTGCCTGCCTGCTGGATAAAGCTGGACCAGCAGCACCCACACACCAGTACTCACCCCCACCTCGACAGCCTGCAAGATCTGTATCGGGGCTCCTACGAAGCCCTCTGGGGCCGACTGACTCAGCCCGAGTCGCTTGCCAGACGGTATGAAAACGCTTTGACCGCCCTGCAAACAGGCTACAACTTTCCAAAGCTCGAAGGCAGCGTCGACATTTATTCGGTCAACCAGGCCGAGCTGTTTGCCTCGGGAAACGCTTGGAAACCGCGGCCCATTTTCCAAAGCTATTCCGTCTATACCCCCGCGCTTGCGCGCCGCAATGCAGAACACCAGCAAAGCCATGAAGCAGCGGACACCCTCCTGTTTCGCATGGAGCCCATAGACGGACGCCTACCGGCCCTGGAAGACGGCCCATCCTGGCTGCCCCTACTGCTGCAGTACTCACCGACCCGCACTTTGGAGCAGGGTTACCTGCAACTGGACCGCCGCCCAACCCCCCAGCCCCCCTATTACAAACAGCTCGACGTTCTGCAAGCCACCCTGGGAGAGCCGGTCCAGGTACCCCAGGCGGACGGCTTGCTATTTGCGCAAATAGAGCTCAGCCCTTCTCCTACCGGTCGCCTATCGTCCCTGCTTTACAAGAGCAGCCCATTGACCATCGAACTTGTCCTCAGCAATGGCGAAACCCGCAGCTTCCGATTTATCTCAGGCATGGCCAAAGAGCACTTCCTGCTCTCGCCCGCTGTATTCGATACTCAGGGCTTCGCCCAGCTGTATTCAAGCGATCAGCAGGAACGCTTGCGGGTTTTGCGTTTCAAAATCTATTCCCAGCACAGCGAATTCCAGTGGAACCCGGCGTTTACAGTCACCTTTAGCATGGCTGCCGGCCCGAAAAGCACCTCCGTTACCGCCCCTGCTCCGCCAGCTTCCATTCCTCTCAGTCGTGCCCAAGTCGACTCCCTTGACCGCGCTCAATGTGAAGGGCAGCTCGACACAATCAACGGAAAAGTGACCACGCCACAGGTTGTTGGCTCATCCCAGCTGGTGCTGCAGGGCTGGAGTACCGTTTCAGGCAAGGAAGGCCTGACGCCTCAAGCGGTATTTATCGGTCTGATCGACGATGCGGGTAATGCCGAGCTCTATCGAACGCTTCCCCAGGCCCGTAACGACGTCAACGCTTACTTCCAGCAGCCGGCACTGGCCAATGCCGGTTACAGCCTGAGCATCGATGCCTCCCGCCGTACCAAGGAGCAGCGCCTGGAAATCTTTAGGCTGGTGCGAGGCCGCCTGGAGCACTGCCAACGCCCAAGCATTCGATTGTCATTTGCAGCGACCCGTCCTTAACCAATGGCATGTGCTTGCGGCTATGCCGTAGCACCCCATGTCTTAGTCCGACGACGGCATTAACCCAGCTAAGGGCTTAGGGCCTGTCGATACTACCCGCACGGCCGCGCCGGAACTGGTTTTGAAACAAGAGCCGGCATGAGACGCGACTCCGGGTGGCTTACAACGAGCGGCTAGTAATTTCTTATCGCATCAAAACAGATCCGGCCCTGCGGGTTGCGCAAATAAGTATCCCATTCGGCGTTGCGAAACTTGGCAAGGGAATGACCATTGCCCGCGTTCCGCGCCTTGTCTGGAACCCTTCTTCGGGCAAGGCGACTCGCGAGGTTAATGTCAACAGAGCCTTGCGTGACGCAAGCCTTCATCCCCTCCACTGCGCAGACCCTTTTCAAGCCAAGCCCAGGAGCCTCACCAATTTTCAGGCAATAAAAAAGGCCGAACTAGTCGGCCTTTTCTTGTTCTTGGAATCAGAACGATTTGTTGTTTATGTAGAAATTACAGCCGGCGGTCGAGGTACAGGTCGCCGTGCTTCCATTGCGATGGGAGACGTTGATGTAGTAAGTCGTGCCCTTGGTCAGGGTGCAAGAACCCCAGACTGACCGATCGAAGACGTACTTGACTGTCGCTGTCGAGGCCGAAGCACTCTTACAAGCGGCCGGTACGGCGCTGCTGAAATCGCCTGGCTCGGTGGAAATGGACATAGTGCGGAAAGCCGAGCCGGAGGTGGTCGAACTGGCCGTCCAAGAACCATTGTCGCCAGAGGTCGGGCCAGTGGTCGCGCGAATCATATAGGATTCGAGCCCTTTCGAGACGCCTGTGGTATTACCCAGGGTGCCCCAGGCCATTTCCTTGTTCACAGGTACGCCGCCGCCGATGCCACCGGTGCCGCCTGTACCACCAGTGCCGCCCGTACCACCGGTACCGCCCGTACCGCCAGTACCACCAGTACCGCCCGTACCACCGGTGCCGCCCGTACCACCGGTACCGCCCGTACCGCCGGTGCCGCCAGTACCACCCTGAACGCAACCAGGGCTGTTGTTGTAGTTAACGACCACTTCACCACTCGGGTAGACGGTCATGGACTCATAGGCGCCGCAGTCGACCGCACCAATCTTGAGATTTGCAGCATCTGCTTGCAAAGCAACACCCAGAAAAAGTGGGGAAACGGCCACTGCCAGAACTTTTAGAGACTTCTTCATGTATGAAATTACCTCAGGGTGAAGCTTTATTGAACAGATAAACTGAACCACAGGGGAAATCCCTGCGTTTATCTCTGACTAATAGAGTAGGTAAATAAAAAGCTAACCACAACCGGTAAGTCATGAAAAGCGGAACCACTCGTCAAAAAAAATAACGCCATAATTCTGCCGCAAGCGATCAACCCCTGTAACACCCCGCCTGGACACAAAAAAAACCAACGCTTAACTCAGCACCTTGCAAAGGCTCAACCATAAAAAAACGGAGCCCTAGGGCTCCGTTTTTTGGATTCACTTACCAGCTGAACCCTTCCAACTACTTACTTAGTCAGCAACTACAGTACGGGATACTGTAGCTTTGTGATCCCAAGCAGCGGAGTAGTTAGACAGAACGTTGACACCGTTGTTTTCCAGCTGACCGTTGGACACTTCCAGCATGGCGAAGCCGATTGCTGGCAGGCCGCTGACGGTAGTGGTGGAAGCAACTGGCAGAGGTGCGAACACACCGCCGCTTACAGTACCGGCGGTACCAGCGATTGCGTAGGCAACGTCGTTGAACGCGATTGCAGCCCAACCAGTTTCTTTAACAACCGGGAAGTTGAAACGCACGTAGTCGCCAGCTACAGCCAGAACTTCGCTGTCACCGAACGAAACGATGTTGGTTTCGAAGCAGAGGCTAACACCACCGACAACCGGAGTTGGCGAGAAGTCGATACCACCGGCGGCCTGAGTCTGCTCTTCGCGATCCCAGTAAGCTGGTGCGATCGGCTGGCAAGCAGAACCCGGTACGTTGGCGATCGAAGCAGCGGACCACTTGTTCAGGAACGGCTGATCAGCCAAAGGCTGAGCGAGCGGGACGTTTACGTAGGCGTACTTGGTTGGGAAAGTGATTACCCAATCAGTAGCTGCGTCAACGCCAGCGCCTACGGCGTATTCGTTGAACAGAGCAGTTTTGGCCAGAACGGCGCTGACTGCGTCGATACCACGAGTGAAGCCTACAGCGGTGCCGTCGGAGAAGGTCGCGATCGGGCTGCTGTTAGCCAGCGAAGGATCGATTGTGCCCGGAGCGAAGTGCAGGGACGGCTGGTCTGCGAAGTTTTCCAGAGCAGTGGCGTCGAAGCCAATCTGAGTACCGGCGAACACGTTAGTGATGGTACCAACGCCGTACAGGCCGCCAGTTGGTGCGCTGATGCCGTTGTCGACGTTAACGCCAGCCCATGCACCGCCAGCCTGGAACGCAGCGCTAACAGCGGCACAGTTGCCCGGAACACCTTGAGCGGTGTGCACGATAGCGGTCTGAGCAGTTACGCCAGGAGCTACGGCGAAAGCCGGATCAACAACGCCCATTTCGATCAGTTCAACGTGACCGATACGAGTACGGTCGGTACCCTGTGGGCCGCCTTTACCGTTCTGGTATTCAGTACCGGTGTACTGGAAGCTACGGAACTCAACGCCGCCAGCAGGGATCTGCGGAGCGGTGCAGGACTTGTCCTGAGTGCTCAGCTTGGCGCCGGTTTCGGTGCGAGTGATCACGCCGTTCCAGACGTCGCGAGGCGACAGGTACAGGTTGAAGTCGAGGACTTCCTGGGAGTTCATGCCTTCAAGGAAACGAACCTTGACAGCCTTGATAACGTTGGTGGTGTTGGTAACGCTGATTGCAGTGTCGTTACCCTGGGAAACGGTGTAAGCAGGGTACAGCAGTACCTCACCCAGGCCGTCAGAGTTTACGTCAGTTGCGTGAGCTGAAGCTGCAGCACCGAGGCTTACAGCGATAGCGATTGCCTTAGGCAAAAACTTAGTCATTTGCAGAGATTCCTTTTCAGCTTGTATGTAACGTGTTGAACAGCTTTTTCGCAGGGTTGCTCACAAAGCGCGAGAGTGATGCTATCCAGCAACCCTCGCTATTGCAAGACCAAACCGCGAACAATTTACGAAAAATTGAGCGCTTACGTCAATTTCCCAGAGAAGACGGGAACAGTGACTGCATGCTTGACACCCTTCTCATTCGAAGGAGGACTCAGCCCACAGATGTTCATTATGCGCCGAAATAAAATTGGGGACTTAGGTCGGACAGAAATTAATCCAGCCGACCTAAGCCCCCAATCAACACGCGACATAGGAAGCTATCTGCTGCCATGGAGCTTCGCCAGTATAGGTTCGCCATAAAAAAGCACAAGCACCTTGTGCAAATTCGTCCTTTAAGGCGCGCCAGCCGAACCGGCCAAAAAACCATTACAACTCAGTGAAAAATCATAAAAATCAAAAACATGCACAACAGGATCGCAAATATGAATACTTCGTCACAGTTTTTCGCCCGGCATGCGTCGCCCGACGCGCGTCGGCGCTCTTAAAACGACTTTATTCATACGCAACCCGCGTGCTAGAGCCTTTTAAACTTTTCAGCGGGATACAAGCCATGCCCCTCGCCTAAGCACCGCTGCGTTAATAAGGGGCGTTTCAAGGCCTGCGTGCCATTTATTTGAGCGCAACCGGAAGCTCAAGGCTTTTCTTCTCCGTAATGCCCTCAAGCCGGAGCCCTTAGTTAGCCATAGACGCCCGAAATAGAGCGGCTGCTGGCCCTTTGCGACAACTTAAACACCCTCTAAACAGGTGTATTCCCCGTACCACCAAGAGGTATTGCGAGGTTACTCAGCCAACCGTTTAGTGCACGTACCGTGCGCATCGGACATTGGCTTTATCGCGCATTGAAGCGGCGGACCAATCTTTGCCCGAATCCGCCTTCGAGGTATGACACCTGCCCGCCCTGTGGATGGAGACCGGCTCTAGCACTGGTCGGGGCGCGTCGCGCGGCCGACCATCAACAGCAGGCCGAGAAAGACCAGCAGCGTCAGCAGGGAAATCAGGGTGAACTGCATGTCGAACCAGGTCGGCATGCCCGGCAACGGCGCCCAGGCCACGAACTGGCTGGCGGCACTCAGGCCCAACAGCCAGATTGCCACCCACGGCGCCCGGGCGCAGAGCGGCGCCAGCATCAGCACAAAGGCGTAGTAATAACTGGTTAGATCCACGGCGATGGGAATAAAGGTCGCCCCCAACGCCAGGGCCACCCACAGCGGTTGAGCGCGCACGGCCCACACCAGCAGCCCCAGCCAACCGAGCACGATCAGCCAGTACAGCGGCTTGGCCTCGACGAACGCCGCACGCCGTGCGTCCTGCCAGGCCTTCCAGGGCGCGGGGCTGGCGGCATCGAACAGCTCAAGACCTGTCTCGCCCGGACGGTAGGCCAGCACGGTGCGCAGGCCCATATTGTTGGTCAGCGGCGTACTCTCGTGCTTGAGGGTATTGCTGATAAAGGCACGATGGCTGTCCGGACGCTGCAGGAGCCCCTCGCTCAGGCCGCTGAGCAGTAAGGTGACGAGCAGCATACCGGCAAGGAAGCGCAGCCCGGCCCTATCCCACTGACGGTATTTCCAGCGCCTATAGAGCAAGGCCACGAGCAGCCCCAGGGCCAGAAAACCGGGAAATATCCGCAGCAGAGCCGCGTAGGCCAGGGCCATGCCGCTGAGCAGCGGAAACTGTTTGCGCATCAGACAGACCGAAGCCACCCCCCAGAACAACCAGTCCCAGCGCAGAAAGGATCCGCCGGTCCAGTAGAAGCGCGCCGGGAAGTAGCAGGCGAAGATCGCCAGCGACAGGGCCATGACTCGCCAACCGAAGGCCCAGCCCAGCAGCAGGCTGGCGCCCAGCAGAAACAAGGGATCGAGCGCGGTAAGCAACAGCAGGTTGCGCTCGGTCAAAGGCGCCAGGTTGGCCAGGGTCGTGCCCAGCAAGGTCCAGACCGGCGTGGCATTGAAGCCATGGTCGGTGGTGAAGTTATCCCAGCGGGCCGGCTCTTCACGGGCGCGAAACACCCCGAGATCGTCCTTGAAAGACTGCCAGCGCTCGGCGCCGAAGCGTTGCAGGCAGCGCTCGGGATCGGCCAGCACCTCGGCGGCGCTTTCCAGGCTATTGGTTCGCAGGTTGGTTTGCCGACGCGCAAGGACCCGCTCGGTCAGGCCGGATTCGGCATCGGCGATGGCGGTGCAGTCGTACAGCCCGTCGTAGCCCAGCTCGGGAAAATATTTGCCACCTATATAGTAGTGGTAGCTGTCCCAGGTATGGATGTAGTTGGGAAAGTGGAAGGCGCCGAAATTGAAATAGGTCAGAAAGGCAACGAGGGCCAGGACGGCGAGCCCGCCATCGGCCCAGCGCCGCGCACCCTTGTGCAGACGGGTAAACCAGCGCCAACCGCAGAGCACCAGGGCCAGCAGGGCCAGGGCCAGCTGCCAACGCGCGCTGCTGTCGTTGTCCCAACGCCACGGCGTCGGCGGCTCGTCCTCCACCTCCTGCTGCGCGATGGCTATGACCTTGATCTGAGCGGAAAAGGGCTGCTCGCAGCTGGCCTGCAGCTCCGTCACGGCATAAGCCCCATCGCCGCTGATCGGATGCAGGCGAACATAACGCAACGCCTCGGCCTGCAGATTGCCTATCGCGCGAAAGCGCTGGCCGTGACCGGCGACCGGCGCGACGTCCCAGAGCGGCTGAAACGCCAGCCCATCGCGCGAGCCTGCTACCCGATAGCTGTCGTTGGCGTCGGCCTGCAGCAGCAAGGTGCGCAGGGGGTACTCGGCGCCCAGGTCGAAGGTCAATACGGCTTCCACGCCCGACAGCTCCAAGGCCTGCGGAGCGTCCCACTGCCCACCTTCGGACACCACTTCACCGTCGGTAATCCGCACGGGGCTCGGGTCGCCATTGGCTTCCAGCGCCAGCTTGCCGGCCAGCAGATTACCGGGTGGACATTGCACCGCCTGCGCCGGCAGGTGAATCAGCGCGTTCAGCGTCAGAACCAGACAGGACAACCAGAACGAGCGGCTTATCGACACGCTTACCTCTAGGATCAATACGGAGCATTGCCAATGCCCTGCGCAGTCATGCGCCGAACGATGAATCGAACGGCACCACCATGACTCAATGCAGGGGACGACGTGACAGAAAACGCTTGATCCGCCGCTGCTGATTGTAGGGAACCAATGCCAGCACGGCTCCCAACAGCGGCCACTCACGCACGCGCAGCGCCAGGGACAGCACGACACCGCGTCCGCCCTTGGGAATCGCAACTTTAAACAAGGAGTGATAGCTCCAACCTTGGTGCGGCAACGCCGGCAAGGTCTCGGGGGCCAGCCGCTGCGGCAATACCGCCAGATAATCGTCCTGGTAAAAGGACTTCAAGGCCGGCTGGAGCCAACCGGAAGGTCTCATGGGCGACGCCAAGGCGGCCTGACGGATGCTCATGATCTGCTCCAGCCATTGCTCCACCGAACTGCGGTGATCCAGCAACCAGCTCGAGGGTCGTCCATTCAGACGCTCGGGAAATGCGCCGAGCGCGGAGGCCAGCACCGGCAAGCCGGCTTCGAGGGCCGCGCTCAGGGTATAGCTCCAGGTTTCCGGACACTGGGCGGGAAACCAGACCAGCTGTGGGCGCTGGCTGGCGAGCAACTCGGGCAGGGCCTTTTCCTCATAGGATCCCAGCAGCCTGATAGACCGCCCCAGGGGGATATGCGAGGAACCGAGCAACACGAACTCCAGCGGCAGCTTGCGGGATGCGGCACACCGGGCCACCGACTTAAGGACTTCGACGCCCTTTTCCCGGCCCAGCGCCCCGATGCACAGCACCTTGAACGGCGCACTATCCCCCGGCTTCGCCGGATACGGCGGCGGATACGCACCGAAGAATTCGCGATCGGGATGCGCATGGACCTGCAGCACCACGTCGGGCAGCCATTGGCGCACATGCCGACCGGCCTGCTCGGTGGGCACCAAGCAGCGCGCGGCGCGTCGGGCAAGCCCTTGCAGACGCTGCGCATCCGCTCGTCCCTGACGAGCCTCGAGGGGGGCAGGTAATAGCGCGGGCTCGAAAAAGCCCTGCCCGTTGGTCAGGGTCGGATTGCCGTTGACGATGCTGTAGTCGTGCAGCGTCAAGTCCATGGGCAGCTCCAGCCTGTCGAGCAGGGGCCAGATCGTCTCGGGAAACTGCGTCACATGGTGCACATGCACGCGGGCAATACCAAGTGCGGGGAGCAGGCGTCGCAGGCTTTCGGCTTCTTCGGGCAGGTTGAAACGCAGGGTTTCGCTGCGTGAAGCGACGCCCAGCGACAGCGTCACGCCACGCTGATTGGCGGTCGGACGCAATACCAGAGCCCAGGCGCGCCCCTGCAGTACCGCGCCCAATTCCTGGATATGCCGCTCGACACCACCACCCATGCGGTGGGTGACCATCAACACACCCGGGAGACCCGAAGCGCGGATCAACTCGAACACCAGAGCGGCGCGGTATCTGGCCGAGGGGTCGCGGCGCAACCAGCGCATCACCGCACCGGGATAGCTGGGGTGAAGGCGATGAATCAGACCTTCGGCCGCCAGGCGTCGGGAATGGCCTTCATCGCCGAAACTCGCCTCGCCCCGGTGATACACATAGGTGTCGCAGGCCAGCAGGTGAACGAAGCCGAGGTCCAGGGCCTTGCAACAGAAATCGGTTTCCTCGCCATAGCCGCGCCCGAAAGTGGCTGCATCCAGCCGGCCGACCGCGTCCAGGCAGCCTCGGGTGATATACAGACAGAAGCCGATGCCGGTGGGTAACTCGACATAGCAGCCGGCATTGGCGCGCTGCGCCGCCTGATCCAACGCGTGGGTACCGAGTTCGACTTGCAGGCCGGCCAGGTCAACGAAGGGTACGCTGCAGATGCTGGCGTTGTTGGAGAACGGCGTCACGCTGCCCACATTGGGCTGCGAGTGCGCCGCCCGGAACAGTTTTTCCAGCCAGCCGGGTGCCACCTCGGTATCGGCATTAAGCAGCACCACATCACCTTCGGGCGCCTGGGCCAGGCCACTGTTGACGGCTGCCGGGAAGCCAAGATTCGTTGCATGTTCGATCAGCGCGAACTCGCCATGAGCGGCCCGGGCGCGCAGGATTTCGACCAGTTCGGCATCGGGACTGGCGTCATTGACCACTAGAATCTGCCGGTGCAGCTCCGCGCAAGGGTCACCCCGCACGCTGTCCAGGCACGCCAGGGTCAGGGCCAGGCCCTTGAACACGGGAATGATCACCGTGATCCGAGGCCCGCCCGACGGTGGGGCGGCACCCAGGATCTGCGGCATGGCGACTGGCGAGCCGGTCATGGGACCGCGTACAGACAAGAGGGTTGCTGCCCCACCAGCCTGATCGAGGTGCTGTCCACACCCGTTCGCAGGTAGCCGATAAAGCCGGAATTGGCGGCTTGCGGCGCCACCACGGCGGCCACGTCGCCACGCGCCTGGCCGCTCAGGGCGTAGCCGACAACCACGCCGGCAGGATCGAGCATCAGCAGGGTCTGCGGCACCTGTTTGAGGTGCGGCTCGTACAGCCAACCCTGGAGACGAACAAAAGTCGCCGCTTCCCCCAGAGGCGTCACGATATCCAGACTGCCAAGGCAAGACTGTTGAGGCAGTACCGCGAGCATCTCGCCCAGGCGACGGTGCGCGCCGACGATGCCGGGCGAACCGAATACGGACAGCTGCAGCGGCCGGGCCCGATCGGCGATGCTCAAGGCCCGCTCAATATTGAAATACACCTTGTCGATATACTTCGCATCGGCCACACCCAGCTCAAGAGCCAAACCCGCCACATGACGGTCGTAAAGGTGGGGTGGCGGCTCGAGAGCAGTCAACTGACTCGGCAACAGCAGGGCCGGCACCAGGGCGAAAACCCCAAGCGTCCAGAGCGAATCGGAAAACCTTGTGCCCAGATAGCTGAAGTACAGAATCAGCAGCGCGCACCAGGCCATCAGCACGGGCGTCATATAGCGACTGGTCAACGCATGATCCATGCCCATCAGCACCCGGCCACCGCCCGTGGCCAGGGCGGTACCGCCGACAAATAGCAGAAAAGCCAGCAGGGCCCACTGCTGTGGCTTGGCCGTGCCGTCCTGCCACAGGCGCCAGGCAAAGAATGCGGAGCTGCCGATCAGAAAGAAGCCACCCAGCTTGGGCAGCAAGTGGCTGCTGCCGTCAGCCATAAAGAACAACGGCGCACCCAGGTTCAGCAATACGAATTCGATCAGCTCCAGGGGCTGTGTTTGCAACGTTTCCAGCAGCGAGCCATGACCGACGGGCGTCTGGTAGCCGGTGAAATAAAGGGTAATCACCGCGGCCGCGAGCAGGGCGAGCAGCAATACTCGCGGCCAGCCCATACGCAGGACGGCCGCCAGCAGGGTCAGCAACGGCAGTGCCAGGACCCCATTGGCCATGGTACCGGCGCTGGCCACACCCAGTACCAGGGCCAGTATGAAACAGCCCGTCGACGCCCGTGTCCGGGCCAGGGCCAAGACGCCGAACGCCAGCAACGGCACCAGGTAGGACAAGAAGAACTGGCTCTGAAAGGCCCAGGTAAAATTCTCCATCTGCACCCAGGAAAAACTCAGCACACCCAGCAGCCCCAACAGCATCAGGGCTGCCGGATTATGCCGCCACTGCGGTATCAGCTCGCGCACGATCAAACCGAACCCCAGGAAAACCCCCAAGGCCAGCAACAGGTTCAATACGAACAGCGCCATCAGGGAGCCGCCGAGGAAATGCAGTTCGAGCCAGAAAATCGCCTTCGGCAGCACCAGCCGGTGTTCGTTGTGCAGCTCCCACCAAGGGGTCCACCCCTCGTCACCCGTACGTAGGTAAAATTCCAGGTAACCGTTCCACATGTCCCAGAACGGCACCGGTGAATAATGCTGATAGGTGCCCACGACAGCCAGGCCGGCAAAACCCAGGGCAGCCAAGCAAAATAGCCAGCCGCCGTACTGCATTGCCGGGCGGTTCGATAAGTCCTTCATGTAATCTCGATAAGTTCTTGAATATTGCTCACGGGAACCTCGATCCCCGCTCAGATGGCCAACCAGAACACCAGCACGATCAAGCTGCAGATCGCCAGACTGACCCGATCCTTGATAGCGAAGACGATGGGGTCGTCATGCATGGCCCCACGATGAGTCAGCATCCACATACGGCTGACCCAGAACAGCAGCAGCGGACAGGCCGTCCAGATGATTTCCGGGTAGCGGTACAGGCTGGCAGTCGCCTGGTCCTGGATATACAGCGCCAGCACCATCACCGACAGGTAGCCCGACGCCGCGCCCATGGAAGCGATCATTTCCAGGTCGTCAGGGTAATAGCCGCGGCCCCGGGCCTTGTCGGTACGACCCTGGCTGCGGGCGGTACGCAGCTCCGCGTAGCGTTTGACCAGCGCCAGGCTGAGGAAGATAAACATGGAAAACGCCAGCAACCAGAAACTGGGAATCACTTGCAGCGCCAGCGCCCCGGCGATGATGCGCATGGTGTAGAGCCCGGCCAGGGTGATCACATCGACCACCATCAACCGCTTGAGCCAGACCGAATACGCCAGGGTAATGCTGTAGTAAAGGCCGAGGGCGGCCATAAACGGCCAGGGCAGCAACCAGGCCGCACCGCCGAACGCCACCAGCAGCAACAGCGGGCAGAGCAATATCCCGGACTTGAGCGCCAGCACCCCGGCGGCGAAAGGCCGCTCGCGCTTGGTCGAATGATGACGGTCATCCTCCAGGTCCAGCAGGTCGTTGAGCACATAGACGCTGGAGGCGCAGAGCCCGAACAGGAAAAAGGCGATGATGCCATCCAGCAGTACGCCGGGCTCGTCCAGCAAATGGGCGGCCAGCAAGGGCACGAAAATCAGCAGATTTTTCAGCCACTGATGCACCCGCAGGGCCTTGAGCCAATCCTTGAGCCCGGCTCGATGGCCGTCCAGCACCTGGGCCACATTGCCCAGGGTTGTTGCCCGCGCCAATACGCCCGGCTCAGGGTTGGCGATATAGGCGTAGCGCGCCGCCGCCCAGACGCTCAGGTCGTCCCGGGAGTTACCCACGTAATCGAAACCCTGCTCGCCGAAGGTCGCGACCAGACAATCGCGCTTGGCCTTGTCGGTGAGGTTGGTCTGGGCATCGCTGGCCAGGACCTGATCGAACACTTGAAGATGGGCGGCGATCTGTTCGGCGTAACGCCTATTACTGGCGGTGGCCAGCACGATCGGCCTGCCGGTGCTGCGCTCGGTCTCGATCAAGTCCAGCACGGCCGGGTCGTAGGGCAGGCAGGACACATCCAGCTCGGCGGCCTCGGCCAAGCGCTGCTTCAGGTTTGCCTTACCCTTGAACAGCCAGGCCAGTGGGGCCAGCAGCCGTGTGGGGCGGGCTTTGATAAAAGCCAGCCCGGACTCCAAGAGGATATCGGAGCGCAGCAGTGTGCCGTCCAGGTCGATAACCAGGGGCGGTAAACCCGCGACGGTGTCGAGGGGAAGTGCCGAGATTGAGGTCATAGCAGTCCTTTAGTGATCGAAGGGCAGCGATCCATCGCGCCCAAAAGCGCTAATTCTAAGCGTTCCGGGCCCTGCAGGTCATCCTGCAGATCACCGAAGCCTCGACAGGCGGTATGCGCCACTCACTCGCCATGACCACGGCGCCCTTTACATCCCTTCGCGCAGGTGAATAAGCGGCCTCGGAAAGCACCAAGCCCCCGACAGCGGGGCTGTCGAGGGCTTGGTACAGGACTGTGAGAGCGAACGCGTCTGCGAGGCAGCAGTTCAGGCTTTGAAGCGCCCCACCTGCTGCTGAAGGCCGCTGGCCAACATCGCCAGATCGCGACTGGCGATCGAACTCTGTTCGGCGCCATTGACCACGTCGCGGATGCTGTCGTTCAGGCTATTGATGTTCTGACTGATTTCCTGGGCCACGGCCGTCTGCTCCTCGGTGGCCGAGGATATCTGCGCATAGCCATCGGCGATGCCTTCGATGGCATGGGCGATATGCGCCAGCACCTCGCCCGCCTCACGGGCATGGCTGACACTGGTTTGCGCCCGGTCCTGGGACTGCTGCATGGCACCCACGGCCTGCTGAGCGCCATTCTGCAGGGCACCGATCATGCCGCGAATCGACTCGGTGGCCTGCTGCGTATTGCTGGCCAGGCTGCGCACTTCGTCGGCTACAACGGCAAAACCGCGCCCGGCTTCACCGGCCCGGGCTGCTTCGATAGCGGCATTCAGCGCCAACAGGTTGGTCTGCGCGGCGATGCTCTGGATCACGCCCAACACCGTACCGATTTCATCGCTCTGGCTGTGCAGGCGATTGATCACCTGTGCGCCCTCTTGGATCGAGCGCGACAGCTGTTCGATCGACTGCAGATTGGACTGCACCAAGGTGCTGCCCTGGTTCGCTTCGTGATTGGCCGCCGTGGCCGTGTTCGCCGTGCTCAACGCGGTGCGCGCCACTTCCTGTACGGCCATGCTCATCTGATGCACAGCAGTGGCCACCATGTCGGTCTGCTGCCCTTGGGAGTCGGCCGCCAGACTGACCTGGGCACTGATGGCGCTCATCTCTTCCGAGGACGCGGCCAACTGTAGGGCAGCCTCGCTCAGGTGACGGATCAGCCCTTGCAAGTGCTCGAGCATGGCATTGAAGGACCGCGCGGTATCCGAAACCTCGTCGCGCCCGCTCGTATCGGCTCTCAGGGTCAGGTCGGAGGATTGCTGAACCTCCCCGATCAAGGTTCGCAGGTTGCTGAGCGGGCGGATGATCGACAGGCCGATAATCACCGCGGCCACCAGCACCAGCACCAAGGCCACGGCGCCTATCACCAGGAAGCTCAGTTTCATCGACTGATACTGCAAGGTGGTCTGCACACTCAACTTTTCGCCTTCGGCCAGCTGCAAGCCGATCAATCCTTCCAGCTCGCTGCCCAGCGGATCGAACGTATCGTAGAGCTGACGGTTGAAGGAAGTGGCCTGCTCGGCCAGCAGCGAACCATCGTCGAGCTGGCCCAGATAGCGCTCGGCCAGTTGCTGCACGTTGCGCAAATGCGGCTGGGTCCTTTCGACCCGAACCTGTTCTTCAGGGGTCAGATTGGTCGCGCCGTACGCGGCCCAGGCCTGATCGCCGCTCTGTCGGGCATCGCTGAAGCCTTTGCGCAACCGGGCCTCGTCGAAAATCCCGGCACGGTACTTGTGCAGGGCATCGACCATGGTCACCGCGTAGGCATCGGACACCACCTTGAGCTGGCTGATCGGCTGCATGCGGTCGACGAACAACTCCTCGAACCGCTGGTGGATCCGGCTGGCATTGGACAACGCCATGACGATCACCCCGAGCAGCACCAGCAATGGCACCACGGCCAACAACAACAAACGCGTACGTACGGTCACCTGGGCAAGCATGGACAGTCTCCACGGCAGATTGGGCGTGCAGGCTTCGGCTCGGTCTATTCGAGCAGGGCCCAAGATGCCATAAAGACACCTCCTCAGACCCAGTATTGACCCTATCTGAAAACTTGCTCGGCGATTCCGATCAAGCCACCCTAGGGTCTGCCGCCATTCACTACGGCCACTAAACGCGGTCCCAGGCCCCTCAACCGGCCATATCGAGCCCTGCCTATGCCTTCTGATGCTGTTCACGCCTCCCCGCGCCGTCCGCGCTGGCGCAGCCTGGCGATGCTGGCCCTGCTGCTCGCGCCGCTGCTCTGGCCATTGCAGCACCTGGTCGAAGACTATTACCGCAGCGTGCTGCTCGAACAGAACCGCCAGACCCTGGACCTCTACGTGGCGAACCTGCTGGGCAGCTTGCGCCGCTACGAAGTATTGCCGCAGATCCTCGGCGACCTGCCGGCCCTGCGCAGCGCCTTGCAGCAGCCCCAGGACAACGCCGCGCGAGACGACGCCAATCGCCTGCTGGACCGGGTGCGCGGCCAGACCGGCGCCGACGCGATCTACCTGATGGATCCGGAGGGCGAGACCCTGGCCGCCTCCAACTGGAGCCAGGAGGACAGCTTCGTCGGCCGTAATTTCGCCTTCCGCCCGTACTTTCGTGAAGCCATCGCCGGCCGCCCGGGGCGTTTCTTCGGCCTGGGCACCACGTCCGGCAAGCGCGGATACTATTTCGCCGCCGCGGTGCGCCAGGGCAACGAGCGCCTCGGCGTCCTGGTGGTCAAGGTCGACCTGGACACCACCGAAACCCTGTGGGGCAACACCCCCGAACAACTGCTGGTCACCGACGCCAACGGCGTGGTGATACTCACCTCCAACAGCGCCTGGCGTTTCCACGCCAGCCGCCCCCTGGACGGCGTAGAGCGCGCGGCCATCGCGGCCAACCGGCCCTACCCGACCCTGACGCCGCCGCCACTGCAGCTCGACCCGCAACTCTGGTTCCGGCAACAACGCGAGTTGTCCGAGACCGGCTGGACCGTGAGCATCCTCGCCCCGCGCAGCCTGATCGACCGACCGGTGGGCAGCGCCGTCCTGGCCGGTGGCGGCGGCCTGCTGCTGCTGCTCTTGCTGCTCGGCTTGCTGATGCAGCGCCGTCGCCATTACCTGGAGCGCATCGCTCTGGATGCACGTGCGCGCCAACACCTGGAACAGCGGGTGCTGGAACGCACCCGGGATCTGGAGCGGCTCAACAGCCGCCTGAAGCAGGAAGTGCTCGAGCGTGAACAGGCCCAGCAGGAATTGCTGCAGGCCCAGGACGAGCTGGTCCAGGCCGGCAAGCTCTCGGCGCTGGGCACCATGAGTGCCAGCATCAGCCACGAACTCAATCAACCCCTGGCCGCCATCCGCAGCTACGCCGATAACGCCGCCGTGCTGCTCGACCATGCCCGTACCGAGGAGGCACGCGCCAACCTCAGGTTGATCGCCGAACTGACCGGGCGCATGGCGTCGATCATCGCCCACCTGCGCGCCTTTGCCCGGCGCGATCGCCATGCCCCGGAAAGCGTGGCCCTGCAGCCGGCCCTGGACGATGCCCTGGCGCTGCTGGCCAAGCGCCGCCGGGCCATGGATGTCGAACTGGTGCGCGACCTGCCCGATGCCACCCTCTGGGTCCAGGCCGGCGAGACCCGCCTGCGCCAGGTGTTGAGCAACCTGCTGGCCAATGCCCTGGACGCCCTGAGCGAAAAAGGCCCGCCGCGGCGCATCCACCTGAGTGCCGAACACAACGCCAACGGCGTCAGCCTGTACCTGCGCGACAACGGCCCGGGCTTTTCCGAGCAGGCGCTCAAGCGCGCCCGCGAACCTTTTTTCACCACCAAGACCAGCGCCCAGGGCCTGGGGCTGGGCCTGGCGATCTGCGATACCCTGATGCGCGCCCTGGGCGGCGAACTGCAGCTGGCCAATCATTCCGAGGGCGGCGCGTTGCTGACCCTGCATCTGCGCACGGCAATCCCTGGCGTGAATATTCAACCTCCCGAGGACCTGATGCATGAATGACAGCGCCATCGACAACCGTATCCAGGTACTGCTGGTCGACGACGATCCGCACCTGCGCCAGGCCTTGAGCCAGACCCTGGACCTGGCCGGCCTCAAGGTTGCCACCCTGGGCGATGCCCGGCAGCTGGCCGGGCGCATCGGCCGCGACTGGCCCGGGGTGGTGGTCAGCGACATCCGCATGCCGGGCCTGGACGGCCTGCAATTGCTGACCCAGTTGCGGGCCCAGGACCCGGAACTGCCGGTGCTGCTGATCACCGGCCACGGCGACGTGCCGCTGGCGGTGCAGGCCATGCGTGACGGGGCCTACGATTTCTTGGAAAAACCCTTCGCCAGCGAGGCGCTGATCGACAGCGTGCGCCGCGCCCTGGCCCTGCGCCAACTGGTGCTGGACAACCGCAGCCTGCGCCTGGCCCTGGCCGACCGCGACGCCCTGTCCGCGCGCCTGGTTGGCCAGTCGCCGGCCATGGCCCGCCTGCGCGAGCAGATCGGGGCCGTGGCCGGCATCCACAGCGATGTGTTGATCCTGGGCGAGACCGGTGCAGGCAAGGAGGTGGTGGCGCGGGCCCTGCACGACCTTTCCTCGCGCCGAAAAGGCCCCTTCGTCGCCATCAACGCCGGCGCCCTGGCCGAGTCGGTGGTGGAAAGCGAGCTGTTCGGCCACGAGCCGGGGGCCTTTACCGGGGCGCAAAAACGCCGCATCGGCAAGTTCGAGTTCGCCAACGGCGGCACCCTGTTTCTCGACGAGATCGAGAGCATGAGCCTGGAGGTCCAGGTCAAGCTGCTGCGCCTGCTGCAGGAGCGGGTGGTCGAACGCCTGGGTGGCAACCAGCTGATACCCCTGGATATTCGGGTGATCGCCGCGACCAAGGAAGACCTGCGCCAGGCCGCCGATCAGGGGCGCTTTCGCGCCGACCTGTACTATCGCCTGAACGTCGCCCCGCTGCGTATTCCGCCCCTGCGCGAGCGCGGCGAAGACGCCCTGCTGCTGTTCCAGCACTTCGCCGACGGCGCCAGCACCCGGCATGGGCTGCCCGCCCATACCCTGCATCCGCAGCAGCGCGCCCTGCTACTGCGCCACAACTGGCCGGGCAACGTGCGCGAGCTGCAGAACGCAGCCGAGCGCTTTGCCCTGGGCCTGGAGCTGGCTCTGGACAACCAGCCGCTCGATCTGCAGCCGGTCGACGGCGGCCTGAGCGAGCAGGTCGACGCCTTCGAGCGCGCGTTGATCGGTGCCGAGCTGAGCCGCCCGCACAATTCCCTGCGTAGCCTGGCCGAAGCACTGGGCATGCCGCGCAAGACCCTGCACGACAAATTGCGTAAACACGGGCTGAGCTTCGGCGAAACTGGCGGAAGCTCGCCAGAAGACCTCGACTAACTGGCGGTATTCCGCCAAGCCCACGCTATATCTGGGACGAAGCCAGGCCCACCCCTTCCTGCATGCCCGCGTCCCAGCGGGCCGGGGGCCTGACCCAAAGCCCGCGCCGGCCAGGCCCCGCCGGCTTTCCAGGCTGTTCGAGCGCGCTGCCGCACGTTGCCCACGGCATGCTGGCATGCTGGTTGCTCTAGCTTGCCCAGGTGCTGCCAATGGCGCTCCCACCAGCAGATCGAGACAGGGGCCGCCCGTCGTTCCACGACCGAGCGCCTGGCTGATTGTTGTTTGCCTGCTGCCACCGCGGCACCGCTCAACGCAATGACCCAATAACAAGAGGAAATACCATGTTCAAGTTGACCGCCAAGGCCCTTGCCTGCGCCCTGTCGCTGAGCATCGCCGGTCTGGCCCAGGCCGCCGATCCGATCGTGATCAAATTCTCCCACGTGGTCGCCGAGCACACGCCCAAGGGCCAAGGCGCACTGCTGTTCAAGAAGCTCGCCGAGGAGCGCCTGGGCGACAAGGTCAAGGTCGAGGTCTATCCCAACTCCTCGCTGTTCGGCGACGGCAAGGAAATGGAAGCCCTGCTGCTGGGCGACGTGCAGCTGATCGCGCCGTCCCTGGCCAAGTTCGAGCAGTACACCAAGCAGATCCAGGTGTTCGACCTGCCGTTCCTGTTCCAGGACATGGCCGCTGTCGACCGTTTTCAGCAGAGCCCCGAGGGTCAGGCACTGCTCACCTCCATGGAAACCAAGAACATCACCGGCCTGGGCTACTGGCATAACGGCCTCAAGCAGCTGTCAGCCAACAAGGCCCTGCGCGAGCCCAAGGACGCCCGCGGCCTGAAGTTCCGCGTGCAGGCCTCCGCCGTGCTGGAAGAACAGTTCAAGGCCGTGCGCGCCAACCCGCGCAAGATGAGTTTCGCCGAGGTCTATCAAGGCCTGCAGACCGGCGTGGTCAACGGTGCGGAAAACCCCTACTCGAACATCTACAGCCAGAAAATGCATGAGGTGCAGCCCTTTATCACCGAGTCCAACCACGGTGTGCTGGACTACATGCTGATCACCAACACCCCCTTCTGGAACGGCCTGCCGGCCGATGTGCGCGACGAGCTGAACAAGATCATCGTGGAAGTGACCGCTGAGGTGAACAAGCAGGCCGACGCTCTGAACCAGGGCGACAAGCAACGCATCATCGACGCCAAGACCAGTGAGATCATCAGCCTGACGCCCGAGCAGCGTGCCCAGTGGCGCGAAGCGATGAAGCCGGTCTGGAGCAAATTCGAGGGCGAAATCGGCGCCGACCTGATCAAGGCCGCGGATGCCGCCAACCAGTAAGAGGGATTGACGGGCCTGACGATACCCTTCGCACCGAAGCGATGGGTATCGCTGCTCTTATCCCTCCTACCCCCTGCGGACGAACACCCGCAGAGACCGCGCGACCCACTCCACCCTGGAGACTCTATCGATGAACGCCTTCTGGCGCGTCTGGAACCACTTCGAGGAAGGCTTTATCGCCTTTCTATTGGCCGCCATGACGCTTGTGACCTTCGTCTACGTGATCCTGAACAACCTCTACACCCTGTTCTTCAACCTGGGCGATCGCTTCGGCGGTAACGAAACGCTGATGGCCATCGGTGACAGCATCCTGGACATGGCCCAGTCCATGACCTGGAGCATCGCCCTGACCAAGGCCCTGTTCGCCTGGCTGATCTTCTTCGGCCTGGCTTATGGCGTGCGCACCGCCGGGCATATCGGCGTCGACGCCCTGGTCAAGCTGGCCAGCAAACCGGTGCAACGGATCATCGGTCTGATCGCCTGCCTGGCCTGCCTGGGCTATGCCGGGCTGATCACGGTAGCCAGTTTCGACTGGATGCAAACCCTGTTTACCGCCGATATCGGCGCCGAGGACCTGGGTCACTTCGGCATCAAGCAGTGGCATATCACCCTGATCGTGCCGTTCGGTTACGCCATGGTCTTTATCCGCTTTCTGGAAATCTTCGTGCGCATCCTGCGCAACCAGCAGACCGGCCTCGGCCTGGCCGATGAAGCCGCCGAAGCCATGAAGCTGACCGAGCACGAGGACGCCAAGCCATGACCATCCTGTTTCTCTTCCTGCTGCTGTTCCTGCTGATGTTTATCGGCGTGCCGATTGCCGCCTCCCTGGGCCTCGCGGGCTCGATCACCATCATGCTGTTCAGCCCGGACTCGGTGCGCTCGCTGGCGATCAAGCTGTTCGAGACCAGCGAGCACTACACCCTGCTGGCGATTCCGTTCTTCCTGCTATCCGGTGCCTTTATGACCACCGGGGGAGTGGCCAAGCGTCTGATCGATTTCGCCAACGCCTGCGTCGGCCATATCCGTGGCGGCCTGGCGATTTCCGCGGTCCTGGCCTGCATGCTGTTCGCCGCCCTGTCCGGTTCCTCGCCCGCGACCGTGGCCGCGGTGGGCTCAATCGCCATCGCCGGCATGGTGCGCTCCGGTTATCCCCAGGCCTTTGGCGCCGGCATCATCTGCAACGCCGGCACCCTGGGCATCCTGATTCCGCCGTCGATCGTCATGGTCGTCTACGCCGCCGCCACCGAGCAGTCGGTGGGCAAGCTGTTTATGGCCGGGGTGATCCCAGGCCTGATGCTGGGCGTGGCGCTGATGGTGGCGATCTACATCGTGGCGCGCAAAATGAACCTGCCGGCCATGCCGCGGGCCAGCCTGCGCGAGCTGCTGAGCACCGGGCGCAAAGCCATCTGGGGCCTGCTGCTGATGGTGATCATCCTCGGCGGTATCTACGCCGGTATGTTCACCCCGACCGAAGCAGCGGCGGTGGCGGCGGTCTACGCCGGCTTCGTGGCCCTGTTCGTGTACAAGGACATGACGGTACGCGAGTGCCCCAAGGTGCTGCTCGAATCCGGCAAGCTGTCGATCATGCTGATGTTCATCATCGCCAACGCCATGCTCTTCGCCCATGTGCTGACCACCGAACAGATCCCCCAGACCATCACCGCCTGGGTGATCGAGATGGGCCTGCAACCCTGGCAGTTCCTGCTGGTGGTGAACATCGTGCTGCTGGTGGCCGGTGCCTTTATGGAGCCTTCGGCGATCATCCTGATCCTCGCGCCGATTCTCTTCCCCATCGCCATGCAACTGGGCATCGACCCCATCCACCTGGGCATCATAATGGTGGTGAACATGGAGATCGGCCTGATCACCCCGCCGGTGGGACTGAACCTGTTCGTCACCTCGGCGGTGACCGGCATGCCGCTGACCGCGGTGGTCCGCGCGGCCTGGCCGTGGCTGATGCTGCTGCTGGGTTTCCTGATCGTCATCACCTACATCCCGGCGATTTCCCTGGCCCTGCCCAACTGGCTGGGCATGACCTGACCCCGCGCCACCCGGCGCATCTCGTTTCAACACCTTTGCCCGGCCTAGCGCCGGGCTTTTTTTGCCTGGCACTTCGCCTCGGCGAGGCGGCACGGCCACGGCTGCTAGCGAAGCCATGACCCGGCCTGCAGCGGGCCCGAACGAATGCTGGGCGCCTTGACCCAGATCAGTTCTGGCACCGGGCCGGGCCTGAATCAATGGCTGCCGTGCCCATCCCTGAAACCTTCCTCTCTATAAAGGTGCGCCATGGCTTCGTCCAAACTGCGTCTGACCACGCTGGTGGCCCTGGTCGTGGGCTCGATGGTAGGCGGCGGGATCCTTTCCCTGCCGCAGAACATGGCGGCCAGTGCCGGCGCCGGGGCGGTGCTGATCGGCTGGGCGATCACCGCGGTCGGCATGCTGGCCCTGGCCTTCGTGTTCCAGAGCCTGGCCAACCGCAAGCCGGAGCTGGACAGCGGGGTCTATGCCTACGCCAAGGCCGGGTTCAGCGACTACATGGGTTTTTCCTCGGCCTGGGGTTACTGGATCGGCAACGTCAGCTACTTCGTGCTGCTGTTCAGCACCCTGGGCTGCTTCTTTCCGGTCTTCGGCGAGGGCAATACCGCGGCGGCCATCGGCGGCGCCTCGCTGCTGCTCTGGGCCGATCAGCAGCGGCGGCGCCGGGCCGTTGGGCGCCCGCACCGCCACGGTATCGCCCAAGCCGAAACCGCGACGGTGCAACGCCGAGGCCAGACGCCGGCAGCGGCTGTAGGTTTCGCCCCAGGTCTGCCGCCAGGGTGCGTTGATCAGCGCCAGCCACTGGGGATAGACGCTGGCAGCGCGCTCGAGAAAGCTCAACGGGCTGAGGGCCTGGAAGTTCGCCGCATGCCGTGGCAGGGCGTACCCCTAAGGGTTGTGGTTGTTCATCGCGGGGCTCCAGGAAAACCAAAGGGCAGGCAGAGACAAGCGCGGGAAACCCTACCAAGGGTAGGGTCTTGGAGAAGCGCTACCTTGGTCGCAGCCGTGACTAATCAGTCACGGCTCGCGTCAGGGTAAACACTCGGGCCGAGCAGGCCACGGTTGGCTGCGCTGCGGTTGTTCGATTCACCGCGCAGTCGATCGGGGTGAGCGTAGTCGACCCCCCTTTTGCGCACGCCAGGCAGCCAATCGGCGCGTGCCCTTCTTTATCCAAGGAGTTTTGCAAGTCATGTCTCGACTACCTGTGATTATCGGTTTTGGCGGCTACAACGCAGCCGGTCGCAGTTCGTTTCACCACGGTTTCCGCCGCACCGTGATCGAATCCATGGACGTGCGGGCTCGCCAGGAAACCTTGGCCGGCCTGGCGGTGATGATGAAACTGGTGCAGGTGCTGGAAGGCATTTATGTCGACGCCCAGGGGATCGCCTTGACCCTGGCCCAGATCGAGACGCGCTTTGCCGAGCCGATTCTGGCCGCCACCCTGGTCCGGCGCATCGAGGCGCAGCACCTGGACGTGGACGCCGCCCCTTGGCACAAGGTCATCCAGCTCGACAGTCCCGACGACCAAGCGTTGAGTTTTACCACCGTGGCCAAGCAGTTGCCCGAGCCGCTGCCGGCCAATTGGTCGGTGCAGGCCCTCGATGCGACGCGGGTGCGGGTAACCCTGCACGGCAGTTGCGATTTCAAGGTCGACAGCTACCGCGCCCTGCCGGTCAAATCCGCCGGCCAGCTGCCCACCGGCTTCGAGCCCGGCGAGCTGTACAACTCGCATTTCCACCCGCGCGGGCTGCAGATGACCATAGTCGGGGTCACCGATGCCCTGCGCTCCACCGGCCTCGAATGGCAGACCATAGTCGACCGGGTCGAGCCCGACGAAATCGCCGTGTTCGCTGGCAGCATCATGAGCCAGCTGGACGAGAACGGGTTCGGCGGCCTGATGCAGTCGCGCCTCAAGGGTAAGCGGATCAGCGCCAAGCAACTGGCCCTGGGCCTGAACAGCATGCCGGCGGACTTTATCAATGCCTACGTGCTGGGCAGCGTCGGCACCACCGGCAGCATCACAGGGGCCTGCGCAACGTTCCTGTATAACCTGCAGAAAGCCATCGACCTGATCGGCGCGGGCAAGACGCGGGTGGCCATAGTCGGCAACAGCGAGGCGCCGATCAATCAGGAGTGCATCGAGGGTTACGGCGCTATGGGCGCCCTGGCCACCGAAGAAGGCCTGCAGCATATCCAGGGCACTGGGCCGGTGGATTTTCGCCGTGCCAGCCGGCCGTTTGGCAACAACTGCGGTTTTACCCTGGCCGAGTCCAGCCAGTTCGTGGTGCTGATGGACGACGAACTGGCCCTGGAACTGGGCGCCGATATCCACGGCGCCGTGCCGGATGTGTTTATCAACGCCGACGGTTTCAAGAAATCCATCTCGGCCCCCGGCCCGGGCAATTACCTGACCATGGCCAAAGCCGTGGCCAGCGCGGTGCAGCTGGTGGGCCTGGAGGGGGTGCAGCAGCGCAGCTTCGTCCACGCCCACGGCTCCAGCACACCGGCCAACCGCATCACCGAATCCGAGCTGCTGGACCGTATCGCCCGCACCTTCGCCATCGAGCAGTGGCCGGTGACGGCGGTCAAGGCCTTCGTCGGCCATTCCCTGGCCACCGCCAGCGGTGACCAGCTGATCGGCGCCCTGGGCGCGTTCAAATACGGGATCATTCCCGGGATCAAGACCATCGATGCGGTGGCCGACGACGTGTATCAGCAGCGGCTGAGCATCGCCCTGCAAGACCGCCAGGTCGGCGAGGCGGCCCTGGAGGTGTGCTTTATCAACTCCAAGGGGTTTGGCGGCAACAATGCCAGCGCCCTGGTGCTGGCCCCGCGCGTGGTCGAGGCCATGCTGCGCAAGCGCTACGGCGCCGAGCGTTACGCCGCCTACTGCCAGCAGCGCGAACAGACCCGCGAAGCCGCCCAGGCCTACGACCAGCGCGCCCTGCGCGGCCAGCTGGACGTCATCTACAACTTCGGCCAGGACATGATCGACGACCAGGGTATCGAGCTCGGCACGGAGCAGGTGCGGGTACCGGGCTTCGCCCGCCCGCTGGTGTTCAAGAAAGACGCACGCTACCAGGACATGCTCGACTGAGCCGCCGGGGCGTACATCGCGACGGTGGATGAAAAGGCCGTCATCCACCCTACAGGTTCGTAGCCTGGGTTGAGTGCAGCGATACCCGGGGGTGGCCCATCGCCGCGCCATCCGATACGCCGTGGCCCCGGAAACGCCAGAGACGCTTGATGCCGGGCTCAATCCAGGGCGCGGGCCAGTTCGATCAGCTCGCCACGCCAGGCGGCCGCGGCAGGCAGGGCCAGAAAATGGGGGTTAAGAAAGGATTCCCGCGCCTCGTAGGTCAGGGGCGCGCCGCGGATATCCAGCACCTCGCCGCCGGCGCCTTCCAGCACGCCCTGGGCCGCCGCGGTGTCCCACTGGCAGGTCGGCGCCAGACGCGGGTAGCAATCGGCGGCGCCTTCGGCCAGTAGGCAGAATTTCAGCGAGCTGCCGACACTGGCCAGGCTCAGGTCGCCGAAGCGTTCGGTCAGGCCGGCCAGCAGACGCTCCTGGGCCGGGCTGGAATGACGCCGGCTGGCCACCAGGGTAAAGGCTTCGGCCGGGGCCAGGCGCACGGCGATCGCACAGGTCGCGCCCGAGGCCTCGGCCCGCCAGGCCCCCAGCCCGGCACCGCCGTAATAGCAGCGGCCGGTGGCGGGAATGCCGACGACGCCGAACAGCACCCGCCCATGCTCGACCAGGGCCACATTGACGGTGAATTCCTCGCTGCCGGCGATAAATTCCTTGGTACCGTCCAGGGGATCGACCACCCACCAGCGCGTCCAGGCGGCGCGTTCGCTCAGGGGGATATCCGCCGCTTCTTCGGACAGCACCGGAATACCCGGATCGAGGGCCAGCAGGCCCGCCACCAACAGATGGTGCGCGGCCATATCGGCCACGGTCACCGGCGAGGCGTCGGCCTTGGCGGTCACCGCCACCTCGGCGCGCCAATGGGGCAAGATCGCCGCGCCGGCCAGACGGGCCAGTTCGATCACCCCCGGCAGCAGGGGATGGATGGCGGCTCGCGGATCGGTGTTCAGGTTCACAGGTCAAACTCCCCACGTTGGCTCAACAGGTCGCGCGTCAGGTACAGGGCGGCCAGGGCCCGCCCCTCGCTGAACTGCGGATGCTGGATCAGGCTCGACAGCTCGCGCAGGTTGACCCTGTCCACCCGCATCGGCTCCGGCTCGTCGCCGGGCAGGCGCTCCGGGTAGAGGTCACGGGCCAGCACCACCTGGATCTTCTGGTTCATGTAGCCGGGTGAAAGCGACAGCTCGGTCAGCAATTCCAGCTGACGGGCACCGAACCCGGCTTCTTCCTTTAGCTCGCGCTCGGCGGCGGCCAGCACGTCCTCGCCCGGCTCGATCAGGCCCTTGGGCAGGGACAGTTGATAGTCGTCGGTGCCGGCGCAGTATTCCTCCACCAGCAGCACATGCTCGGCATCGGCCATGGCCACTATCATCACCGCACCGTAGCCCGTGCCCTTGCCCACCAGGCGCTCGTAGGTGCGCTCGACCCCGTTGGAGAATCGCAGCTGCAGTTCCTCGACACGGAACAGCCGGCTACTGGCGACGATTTCGCGGGCAAGGATGGTGGGCTTCTGCTGCATGGGGCTCGCTCCTGAATACGACGGGTTATCATACCCTGGCCGCGGCCATTATCCCCGCCGGGGATGACGTCAGGGCGACCCGCGAGGATTGAATCGCGACGCAGGCCACAGCCCTACAGGCTCACTCCTTTTACCTTATCGACTAGAACCCCGCCATGCCACTACTGCCCTGGGCCGAGATCGACACCGTTCTGCTGGATATGGACGGCACCCTGCTGGACCTGCATTTCGACAACCACTTCTGGCTCGAACACCTGCCGCAGCGCTACGCCGAGCACCACGGCATCAGCCGCGCCATGGCCGACCTGGAGCTGTTGCCGCTGTTCCAGGCCCATGCCGGCACACTGAGCTGGTATTGCCTGGATTTCTGGAGCCGCGAACTGCAGCTGCCGGTGCGCGACCTCAAGCGCGAGGTGGCCGAGCTGATCGCCCTGCGCCCGGACGCCGACCACTTTCTCGCCGCCCTGCAAGGGGCCGGCAAGCGCGTGGCGCTGATCACCAATGCCCACCCGGACGCGCTGTCGCTGAAGCTGGAGCGCATTGAGCTGGCGCCCTATTTCCAGCGCCTGATCAGCTCCCACGATTACGGCTTCCCCAAGGAAGACCCCCAGTTCTGGCACGCCCTGCAGGCGGACTTCGGCTTCGATCCGGCGCGCAGCCTGTTTATCGACGACAGCCTGCCGATCCTGCGCAGCGCCGCGCGCTTCGGCATCGCTCACCTGCTGGCCGTGCGCGAACCGGACAGCCGCCAGGGCCCCAAGGACACCGAAGAGTTCGCCGCCCAAGAAGACTATCGCGCGCTGATCGAGGGGCTCTGACAACCGGCAATCACCGCTGAGGCGCGACAGAAAAGCACGCTGGATGGAGGCGGTCCGTGCTCCGGGCTAAAAATCCGCAACAGCTCCAGATCAGGCGGAGCTTAGCGGGAGGTGCTTGCAACGAGGGACGGGCTGTCGGGCCGCGACGGATTGCTCGTGACCAGCCGCAACCGACTCTCGGAGTGGCCGTGCCCTGTGGCATCCGTTGCGCGCACTGTCGGTCCGGCGCCACCCACCCGGATCAGGTCCTGCACCGCGCCGCCGGTCAGCCTGCTCACGGTCGACAGCAGGCGGTTCCTCTCTGCCTGGGTCGCCACTTCGCCGCACACGATCACCCGATCGCCCTGCACCGAGACCTGCACTTCGGGGTGCAGCCACGCTTGCCACGCCTGCTCTTGGGGCGCGATCGCCGCCTGGATCGCTGTGGCCCGTGGGCGGAATGCCAATCGTTTGATAAGGCTATAGATGCCCATGCCTGTAACTCCCTGTAAGTCGCATCCTGAAACGGCCCATCCCGGACCGGTGTGTTGCGCGGCAGAGTCTAGCAGGCCGCCGAGAAAGCGCTGCGAACTTATCGAGGCACGGCCTGGACGGCTCGGCGCGCAGCGCGAAATCCTATGCGGCGGTCTGATGCGCTGCCTTAGCGCGGGCGCTCGGCATTGACCATCCAGGGCTCGTGACGTTGACCGAAGGCGATCAGCGCCCGGATCGGCGATTTGTCGCCCCGCCATTGCAGGAAAGGCTCGCGCAGGGCGAAGGGCACATTGATCTGATCGATATCCAGCTCGATCCTCGCGCTGAAGTGCGAGGGTTTTGCCGGGTACTCGTACAGATAGGGTTTCAGCCGCCCGCGCACCAGGGCATAGCGTTGGCGGTCGGCATAATGCTGACGCAGCAGCGGTCGGTCCACGCCGGCGTCCACCAGAAACAACCGAGTAGCAGTGCTCTGTTCTTGCTCAAGCTCCAGCTGTCGATAATCGCGATTGGCCTGCAGGTCACTGTTGCCCGGTGCCTGCCGGACCGCCTGCTCGGCCTCGACCAGCGCGCCGCGAGCCGTTTCCAGCGCCCGGGCATAAGCCGGCCCGTCGAGTTCCAGTACGAGCCAGACCTCACGCTGAAGCTGGCGCGAGAGTTGCTCGGGCCAGGTTTCCTGCGCCGCGCCCAGCCTGAACCCGAGCTCGCGCAGTTTGGCGGCGGTCAACCAGTCGCTCACCCGCTCGCTATCCAGACGCCAATCCAGGCGCAGGCTCAGGCCACTGTTTTCCTGATTACTGAGCATGTGGTGGGGCGTGCCGAACTCGCGTTCGGTCAACATCAGGCGGCTATCCGGCTCACCGCTGCGGTTATAGAAAACCCCGCCGAGCGCCACGGCATTGCACAGCAGGATCAGGCCGGCGCCGAGCCAGAAGGCACGTCGTGCGGTCAGTTGCCTCATTGCGCACCTCCGACGGCCGTCGGGCCGTTGCGCCAGCGTTGCATCAGCACCAACAGCAGCACCGAGACCAGACCCAGCAGCAAAAAGAACAGGTACTTGGGCATCAGCTCCCACCACCAGTCGAACAGCTTGGTGTAGAGAAAGATCACCCCGAATACCAGGCTGGTGCTGCTGACGGCCGGCCAGTGGCGACGGATACCCAGCCAGATGCCAAGGGCCGCCAACAGATACCCCAAGCACTGGTAGAGAACTTCGATCCACGAGGGCTGCAACGGCAAGTAGCTGGACTCGCCCCAGAAGGACAGTACCAGCACCGGGACATAAACAAACAGCAGGCCGAATACCCGGTACAGGCTGGCGAAACCGGCATAACGGTGCTGATCGACCAGGGCCGGCCAAACGAATAACAACAACGCAACCGGGAAGAAATTTTCCGGCCGCTCGCCCACCGACAGCCAATAGGTGCCGCCCCAGGCGCCGATCCGCGCGGCGATAAAGCCGCCGATGCAGAGCAGGCCGGCCACCAACAGCAGGCGCAGGTTGCAGTGATAGGCCAGCAGCAAGGCCAGCGCGGCCCAGGGCAACAGCGCCTTGTCTGAGGGGGTGATATTGAAGATCTGCCCGAGCAGGCTCAGGTTCAGCACAAAACCGACAAAACAGAGCAAGGCCGCCAGCTTGCTGTAATAGCCCGAGCGGTCGCGGCCTTGCAGCCAGAGGGTCAGGGCCAGGCTGCCGAGGCTGGTGCCCAGCAGGATCACCACCTGGGTGAGCTCGGCGAACCATCCCCAGAATTGATAGAAAAGAAAGAACAGACTGGTGGCCAGGGCCAGGGCACCGAACAGCGAAGCGATGCGCATGCCCAGGGACAGCTGCCGCGAACGGCTGTCGGCGTCGATGTCCAGGGTCGCGGTGAAATGCGCCAGAAGCCGGGCGTGGTGCTGCTCGATGGCGGCGCACTGGGCCGGTTCGGCGGTCCGTTCGGCTATCACGAGAGGGCTCTCCTTGGCACTGACAAGCGACGATGCGCCGCGCCGGCGAGCCTGACAGAAGCGCGCTGCATAAAACAGCGGCCAACGCACAACTGAGGGTCGAGGCCGCTCCCGAAGACCGCGCGGCCTGTCTTTTAAGTTCGGATGAGGGCCTGCAAGGCAGCGCGCAGGGGCACGGGAATGGGCACCGGTCGGTTGCTGGCCCGGTCGACAAACACATGCACGAAGCGCCCGGCCGCGCAGGCCTGCGCCTCGCCCTGCTTGAACACCGCCAGTTCGTACTGCACCGAGCTGTTGCCCAGCTTGCCGACCCGCAGGCCGATCTCGATGCACTCCGGGAAGGCGATGGAGGCGAAATAGTCGCAGGACGAGCTGACCACGAAGCCCACCACCGCGCCGTCCTGGATATCCAGCACGCCCTGCTCGATCAGGTAACGGTTCACCGCGCTGTCGAAGAAGCTGTAGTAGGTGACGTTGTTCACATGCCCGTAGAGGTCGTTGTCGTGCCAGCGGGTGGTGATGGCCTGGAACTGCAGGTAGTCGCCGCGCAGGTGCTGGGGGGTGTTCATGGAAGTTTCGATCCTTTCCGGTTCGGCTCAGGCAGGTAGTCAGTACGCCGCCTGGTAGATGGCCAGGGCATCGGCCTCGGTCAGCGCGCGGGGATTATTGACCAGCAGGCGCTGTTGCTGCATGGCATCGCGTGCCAGCTGCGCCAGCATGGCCTCGGGCACGCCGGCATCGCGCAGCCGGGTCGGCAGGCCGCTGCGCCGGCTGAAGGCGGACAGGGCCTCGATCAGCTGCTCCGTCAGGCTGGCCGCATCGCCGGGACGCAACGCCTCGCCCAGCACCAGGGGCGCCAGTTCGGCGTACAGCGGCGCCGCCAACGGAGCGTTGAAGCGCAGGACATGGGGCAGCACCAGGGCGTTGGACAGGCCATGGGGAATATGGAAATGCCCACCCAGCGGATAGGCCAGGGCATGCACCGCCGCCACCGGCGCATTGGCGAAGGCCTGGCCGGCCAGGCAGGCGCCGAGCAGCATGGCCTGGCGCGCGGCGCGGTTGCCACCGTCCTCGACCACGATCAGCAGGTGGGTCGCCAGCAGGCGCAAGGCCTCGCGGGCTAGCAGGTCGGACAGCGGGTTCTTCTTTAGCGCGCTGGTGTAGGCCTCGATGGCGTGGACCATGGCGTCGATGCCGGTGGCCGCCGTCACGGCGGGTGGCAGGCCCAAGGTCAGGTCGGCGTCCAGCAAGGCCAGGTCCGGCAGCAGCAGGGGCGAGACCACCCCCATCTTGGTGGTCTCGCCGGTGGTGACAATGGCGATCTGCGTCACCTCGGAGCCGGTGCCCGCGGTGGTCGGCACCTGGATCAGGGGCAGGCGCCGGCCACGGGCATTGCCCACCCCGTAGAGCTGCGCCAGCGCCTGGTCGCACAGCGGGTGGGCCAGCAGGGCGACCAGCTTGGCCACGTCCAGGGAGCTGCCGCCGCCGAAGCCGACGATCAGGTCGGCCTGAACCGCACGGGCCTGCTCCACGGCACCGAGCACCACGGCCTCCGGCGGGTCGGCGAGCACCTGATCGAACACCGCGACCCGCAGGCCCTCGGCGGCGAAGCCTGGCAGCACCTCGCCGAGCAGGCCGAGCCGGGTGAGGCCCGGATCGGTGACGATCAAAACCGACTGCCCACCGCGCTCGCGGCAGAGCGTGGCCAGACGGCGAGCCGCGCCGGCCTCGCAGATCAGCTGGGCGGTGGTGGCGAAACTGAAGGGCAGCATGCACATCTCCTCTGGGATTGCGGGCGACCGGCGCGGGTCACAGGCGCGACTTCCGCCTCCTGGCGCCTACACAGTACAGGGTCTTAAAACGCGAAGTCCTCGGCCGCCAGGGCCATCAGGCAGTCGGCGCCGCCTTGCAGGGCTTCGCGGTGGGCGCTGGCGCGCGGCAGGATGCGGCGCATGTAGAACTGCGCGCCGAGCAGCTTGGCGCGGTAGAACGCCGGCTCCGCGGTCGCGGCGTCCAGGCTGTCCTGGGCGCGCACCGCGGCCTGCAGCCACAGCGCGCCGAGCAACACATAGGCCGAATACTGGAGGAAATCCACCGAGCAGGCGCCGATTTCCTGGGGATCGCGGCGGCTGGCGGCCAGCACCTCGGCGCTCAGTTCGCGCCACTCGCTCAGGCGCCGCTGCAGCGGTGCCAGCAGCGCGGCCAGGGCCGCGCGCCCGACCTGGGCCTGGCACAAGGCCTGCAACTCGTCCTGCAGCCGCGCCAGCTCGGCGCCGTCGTCGCCCAGCAGCTTGCGGCGGATAAAATCCAGGGCCTGGATGCCGTTGGTGCCCTCGTACAGCTGGGTGATGCGGCTGTCGCGCATCAGCTGCTCCATACCCCATTCGCGGATATAGCCGTGGCCGCCATAGACCTGCACGCCGAGGCTGGCCACCTCCTGGCCCATGTCGGTACCGAAGGCCTTGAGGATCGGAATCAGCAGCGCCGCGCGCCGGCCGGCCGCCTGGCGCGACTCGGGTACGGGGTGCCCGTGCTCGAGGTCGAGCTGGCGCGCGACATAGGCGGCGAGCATGCGACTGCCCTCCACCAGGGTCTTCTGGGTCAGCAGCATGCGCCGCACGTCCGGGTGGACGATGATCGGGTCGGCCGCCAGCTGCGGTGCCGCGGCACCGGCCAGGGCCCGCGACTGCAGACGCTCGCGGGCATAACCCAACGCCCCCTGGAAGGCCTGTTCGGCGATGCCCACGCCCTGCAACCCGACCTGGAAGCGCGCATCGTTCATCATGGTGAACATGCAGGCCAGGCCCTGGTTGGCCTCGCCGATCAGCCAGCCGCTGGCACCATCGAAGTTCATCACGCAGGTGGCGGTGCCCTGGATGCCCATCTTGTGTTCGATCGCGCCGCAGCTCAGGGCGTTGCGCGCGCCCACGCCGCCCTTGGCCGTGGCGATGAACTTGGGCACCAGCAGCAGGCTGATGCCCTTGACCCCCGCCGGCGCGTCCGGCAGGCGGGCCAGCACCAGGTGCAGGATATTCTCGGCCAGGTCGTGCTCACCGCCGCTGATGAAGATCTTGCTGCCGGTGACCCGGTAACTGCCGTCCGCCTGGGGCTCGGCCCGGGTGCGCAGCAGCGCCAGGTCGGTGCCGGCCTGGGGTTCGGTCAGGCACATGGTGCCGGTCCAGCTGCCGCTGACCAGCGGCCGCAGGTACGCCTGCTTGAGCGCCGGGCTGCCGTGTTTGTACAGCGCCAGCACCGCGCTCTCGGTCAGGCCCGAATAGACGCGGAACGCCAGGTTGGCGCTCATCAGCATCTCGTGAAAGGCCGCTGCCACCAACAGGGGAAAACCCTGGCCGCCGAACTCGGTCGGGCCGGTCATGCTCGCCCAGCCGTTGTCGACGAACTGCCGATAGGCCTGGCGGAAACCCTCGGCGGTGCGAACCCGACCGTCCACCAGGGTCACGCCCTGCTCGTCGCCGCTGCGATTGAGCGGCGCGACCACCTCGGCGCTATAGCGCGCGGCCTCCTCCAGCACGCCGTCGATCAACTCGCGATCCAGGCCGTTGTCCAGCAGGGCGCAGTGGCCGGCGGCATCGAACAGCTCGTGCAACACGAAGCGCATGTCGCGCAGCGGGGCGTGGTAGTTCATGGCGGGCATCCTTGGGCGGGGTTGTTCCAGGTAGCCAGACGACTGCCGTCGAGGGCCATTCGTTCGATCAATGCGGCCGGTCGCCAGTGCTCGCCCAGGCGAGCCTGCAAGGCCTGCAAACGCGCCCGCAGCGCCTCGCCGCCCTGGGCGTCGGCCCAGGCCATGGGCCCGCCCTGGGCGGCCGGAAAGCCGTAGCCGTTGAGGTAGACCCGATCGATATCCGCGCTGCTGGCGGCCATGCCTTGCTCGAGAATCTTCGCGCCCTCGTTGACCAGGGCCAGCAGGCAACGCTCGAGGATTTCCTCCCGCCCGATGGGCCGGCGAACGAACCCCAGGTGTTCGGCTACCTGCAGCACCAGGGCATCGACTTCGGGGTCGTGCTCGGCCTGGCGGCTGCCCGGGGCATAGCGGTAATAGCCCTGGCCGACTTTCTGGCCGAAGCGGCCCAAGGCGCACAGCCGGTTGTCCAGCTGCACCGCTGGCGCGTCCTGGCCCAGACCGGCCAGCTCGCGGGTGCGCCACTGCAGGTCGATGCCGACCACGTCGTACATGCGAAACGGCCCCATGGCGAAACCGAAGGCTTGCAAGGCGGCGTCCACTTCATGGGGCAGGGCCCCTTCGAGCAGCAGCAGACGCGCCTCGTGCACATAGGGGTGCAGCATGCGATTGCCGATAAAACCCGGGCAGTTGCCGGCGATCACACTGACCTTGCCCATGCGCCGGCCCAGATCCAGGGCGGCCTGCAGCACCGCCGGCGCGGTCTGCGCGGCCCGCACGATTTCCAGCAGCTTCATGATGTGCGCGGGACTGAAAAAGTGCAGGCCCAGCACCTGCTGCGGCCGCGCGGTGACCGCGGCGAGCGCGTCGATGTCCAGGGCCGAGGTGTTGCTGGCGAGCAGGGCCGCGGGTTTGAGCAGCGCATCCAGCTGGCGGAAGATCTGTTGCTTGAGCGCGAGATTTTCGTACACCGCCTCGATCACCAGGTCGACCTCGGCCAACGCGGGGTAATCGGCCACCGCCTCGATGCAGGCCTGGCGGGCGGCCGCCTGCTCGACCGTGAGTCGACCCTGGCGCACCTGATGGGCGTAGGTCTCGGCCACGGTGGCCAAACCCTGCTGGAGCATCTGCGGGTTAGCGTCCAGCCACAGCACCGGCACCCCGGCATTGGCCAGGCACATGGCGATGCCGCGGCCCATGGTGCCGGCGCCGATCACGGCGGCTTGCTGAATCGGGAACATGGCGAGCCATCCTTCGAGGGTCTGAAAACGACCACCAGCCTAGGGAAAGGCTTACTATTGTTGAAATTTAGTCTTGTGATACCTGGTATTCGATTTGTGAATATATTGACCTTCGACCTCAACCTGTTGCGCGTGCTCGACGCCCTGCTGCGCGAGCGCAACGTGTCGCGCGCCGCCGAGCGGCTGTTTCTCAGCCAGCCGGCGGTCAGCAATGCCCTGGGCCGGCTGCGCCAGTTGCTCGACGATCCGCTGCTGGTGCGGGCCGGCCGCAACATGCAGCCGACACCCCGGGCCCTGGCGCTTCAGGCACCGATCCGCGCGGCCCTGCAGCAGATCGAGACGAGCCTCAAGGCCGCCGAAGCGTTCGATCCGGCCCGCAGCCGTCAACGCTTCACCCTGGCCCTGACCGATTACGTGGAACTGATCTGCCTGCCACGGCTGCTGGAGGTGCTGGCGCGGGAGGCACCGGGCGTGACCCTGGAGGTGCGCCACCTGAGCCCCAGCCTGCCGGTCGAGGCCCTGGACAAGGGTGAGCTGGACCTGGTGCTGGGGCGTTTCGAGAGCGTTCCCACGCGGCTCGCCCGACGCCCCTGGGCCAGCGAGACCCTGCTGTTGACGGCGCGGCGCGGGCACCCGCTGCTCAGCGAGGCGCCGGACCTGGCGACCTTTCTCGAACTGCGCCACCTGTGGGTGCACGGCGGCCAGACCCGCGGCATGGTCGATCAGTGGTTGACCGAGCAAGGGCTCGGCCGCGACATCCTCTACACCACGCCCAATTACCTGCAGGCCGCTCATGTGGTGGCCAGCACCGACCTGGTGGCGGTCCTCCCCAGTCAACTGGCGCGCTACTTCGCCCGGTTGCTGGCGTTGCAACTGCAGCCGCTGCCCATGAGCCTGGGGCCCTTTCATCTGGAGCTGGTCAGTCTGGCCCAGCGCGAACGCGATCCCGCCCTGCAGTGGCTGATCGCCCAGATCATGGTCCTCGGTCAGCCGGCCTGAGGTCCGTTAGGCCGATCCCCTTGCTTGGCCATCCGTTCCCGCGCTACAACTTTGCGCACCGACGCGACAGAATTAAACCGCCCGTGCAGGGCTCTATACCGAAGGTCTGCGCCTGTCACGGGAGAGCACGTCATGGATAACCGGTTGCGCACAGCAGCAGCTCAAATGAAAGCGTCACGCATCATTCCTCGGGCCGCCGGTACCCCCCGAGCGGTTTGCCGCGGTGATCGACCATGAGCCTGCACCGCAAGATTCTGCTGCTGTTTCTGGCCCTGTTGCTGAGCAGCATGGGCCTGTTGATGGTGCTGATGACGCAGGCCACCCGCGACTATATCCGCGCGCAGATCGGCCAGCAGTTGAGCATCGCCCAGAACGTGCTGAGCAACGAGCTGCAAGCCCGACGCCTGGCCCAGGATGCCATGACCGAGCTGATCGCCAACGACGCCGGCCTGCAGGCCGAACTGTCCGCGCTGCAAGCCGGTGACGACTCCGCGGAGCCGACGCTGCTGGCCGTGCTCAAGGCCTTCGTCGAACGCAGCCAGGTCGACTTCGTCCTGATCACCGCAGCGAACGGACGCATCCTGGCCGGCACCAGTGCGCGCATGCCCTCCGGCCAGCCCCTGCCCTGGTCCAGCCTGCTGGCGCGGGACGACCCGCAGCGCAACGAACGGTTGATCCTGCACGAGGGACGCGGCCTGTACCTGGTCGCCACGCCACTGCTCGACCACCAGCGCGTCTTGCGCGGCTGGCTGGTGACGGCCGTGGTGCTGGACGATGCGATGGCCACGCGCATGGCGCGCCTCACCGGCACGGATGTGGTGCTGCTGATGGGCATGCCCGGCGCCTACCGGGTACTGGCCAGCAACCTGTCGGTGCTGCCACGGGCCGAGTTCAGCGCCCAGGGCCTGAGCCAGACGCTGTTCGAGCTGCAGCTGCAAGAACATCCGCAACTGGCACAGCCCATGCCCGTGGCCAGTGGCGCGCTGCAGGTGCTGCTGCTGCGCCCGTTGTCGGCCTCGACCTACCGATCCTTGTACTGGCAGCTGGCGGGCCTGCTGGTGGTCGCGCTGCTGCTGGCCGGGTTCGGCGCCTGGTGGATCGCCAACAGCGTCAGCCGGCCGCTGACCCGGATGGTTGCCAACGCCCGGCGCATCGCCCAAGGCGATTACCAGACGCCGATGCAGACCGAGGCCGCCGGCGAGCTCGGCCTGCTGGCCCGGGAGTTCGCGCAGATGCAACAAGGCATCGCCGAGCGCGAGGCGACCATCGGCCGGCTCGCCTACCGCGACCCCCTGACCGCCCTGGCCAACCGCAACCGCTTCGTCGAGCAGCTGCAACAGGCCCTCGACCAGGCCGCGCCCGAAGACTGCGTCGCGGTGCTGCTGATGGACCTGGACAACTTCAAGGACTTCAACGACACCCTCGGCCACACGGCCGGCGATCAGCTGCTGCGTCAGCTCGCCGACCGACTGCAACGCGCCCTGGCGCCGGGCGAACAGCTGGCGCGCCTGGGCGGCGACGAATTCGTGCTGTTGCTGCCCCAGGCCAACGCCGGTACCGCGATCCGCGCCGCCCAGCGCCTGCGCGGGCTATTGAGCGAGCCCTTCGAGGCGCGTGGCATCCAGCTGACCCTCTACGCCACCCTGGGCATCGCCCTGTCTCCGGAACACGGCGAAAGCGCCGGTCGGCTGTTGCAGCACGCCGAAGTGGCGATGTACCAGGGCAAGGCGCAACACCTGCCCTATGCCTTCTACCGGTCGGAGCTGGACCACCACAGCCTGGTGCGCCTGGCCCTGATGAGCGAGCTGCACGGCGCCATCAAGGCCGGTCAGCTGAGCCTGTACTACCAACCCAAACTGGAAATCGCCACCAACGCCCTGTTCGCCATCGAGTGCCTGGTGCGCTGGCAGCATCCGCTGCACGGTTTGGTGGCACCGGACGATTTTATTCCCCTGGCCGAAAAGACCGGGCATATCTGCGCCCTGACCCGCTGGGCGGTGCGCACCGCCCTGGGTCAGGGGCGGGTCTGGCAAACCGAGGGCCTGCAGCTGCGTATCTGCATCAATATCTCCGCCTTGGACCTGGCCGACCAACGCTTCGCCAAGTACGTCGCCGACACCCTGGCCGAACAGGCGGTGGCGCCGCAGACCCTGATCCTGGAAATCACCGAAAGCGCGCTGATGGCCGACTCCAAGCTGGCCGTTCGCCAATTGGAACAGTTGCGCCGGCTGGGCGTGATGCTGTCGATCGACGACTTTGGCACCGGGCATTCGTCCATGGCCCAGCTCAAGCGCCTGCCGGTGCACGAGCTGAAGATCGACCGCTCCTTCGTCCAAGACCTGATCAACAACCGCGACGACGCCATTATCGTGCGCTCGACCATCGAGCTGGCGCACAACATGGATTTGAAGGTGGTGGCCGAGGGGGTGGAGAGCCTGGAAATCCTGGAGCGTCTGAGCGAACTGGGCTGCGACATCGCCCAGGGCTTCGCGCTCAGCCCACCCTTGCACCCGGACGCCTTTGCCGCCTGGTTGCGGACGACCACCTGGGCCCTGCCGCTGCAACCCTGTTGACTGACGCCGGCTCCGTTTGGCCGCGCGTTACGGAGCGTCCCTGTGGCGCACCTTTAGCGCGCTGAAGGTCGCGGCACCGGCTTCGCTTTCATTACCTTTGTTGTCCATGGTGTAGACCCCGGCCTTGAAATACAGCGGGTAAGAAGCCCAGGCCCGGTCGAGCCTATCCTGCCATTTCCGCAGGCTGCCGTCGGGTGCCCGGGCCTGGACCATCAGGTCGCCCGAGGGCGACAGCGTGATGCGGTAGGAAAAGCTCTGATTCAGGCGCACATCCGCCAGCAGTACCACCCAATCGGAATCCTCGTGCGAGGGTTTTTCGCGAAACGCCACCATCAGATCGCCCAAGCCGCTGCTCGCGTCGTACTGGAATCTGAGCATCAGCGGCGGCCGGCTGCCCTTGGCACTGTGGACCTGGCCCAGGGAAATATCGCCGCTGGACGGCATCTGGGTGACCTGCAAGGTCGCATCCAGTACATGCTCGGCCTCGGGGTACTTCCAGTTGTACGGGTCGCCGTCGGTCTGGCTTTCACGCAGCTCGCTGCGCGGGTACTCGGAGTGTCGGGTGGTGCTGCCGTTGACCGGCGCCCAGAAAAAGATCGCGCCGTTTTTCGCCTGGAAATAATGATCCTGATAGCCGCCGGCCAACTGCGGGGTCTCGATAGTGACTGCGGGAACGCCGACGGGAAGGGTGAGATTCCAAGTGCTGAGATCGATCATCGGGACTGCTCTAATTATTTTTGGAAGCGGCAGCCTACTGGATCATCCTGCGCTTGGCACCGGTTGCCCGTCGCGCCTGACAAGCGGCTAAGTGCATGTATTATAATGATATTATTAAGATATTAGATTAACAGCATTCAGCCCGACCCTGCGCATATCTGCATTAAAGCACCCAAGGCTCAGCCCTTGTTCCTCGCCCGGTAAGCCGCCAGCGCCGCGCCGAAATCCTCGCTCAGCGCCTGGGCCAGGACCTTGGCTTTCTCGATCTCCTGGGGCGCCATGGCGCCGGCAAGGCGGTTGCGCTTTTTCAAGGCCGTGCCGTCATCGGTCGTGCTGTCGACCGCCAGGGTATAGAGCGCATAAGCCGCCACCTCGTCCCGTGGCACGCCCCGGCCGTTGTTGTAGAGCCAGCCCAGCCGGTACTGCGCATCACTGTCGCCTTGCGCGGCGGACAGGTCATACCATTCGATCGCCACGCTGTAATCGGGCGACACGCCCCGGCCCTTTTCATACGCCCAGCCGAGGTTGTATTGCGCGGTGGCGTCTTGCTGGGCGGCGGCCAGGCGATACCATTCGATGGCCACCCCATGGTCCTTGGCCACGCCCCAGCCGTTGGCGTACAGGCTGCCGAGGTTGTTCTGCGCGATGGCATATTTCTGCTCGGCCGCCAGGCGGTACCACTGCTCGGCGGCCTTGTAATCCCTGGGCACGCCCTGGCCGTTTTCATACATCACGCCCAGGTTGTTCTGCGCGTCGGCATCGCCCTGCTCGGCGGCCAGGCGATACCACTTCAGGGCCTGCGCATCGCTCTGCGCCACACCGAGCCCCTCGTCGTAGGCACTGCCGATATTGAACTGTCCCACCGCATCCCCTTGCTCGGCCGCCAGGCGATACCATTCGAAGGCGGCGGCAGGGTCGCGCGGGACCCCAAGACCATTGGCGTACAACACACCGAGGTTGTTCTGCGCATCGGCATGCTCTTGCGCGGTCGCTTGGCGGTAATAAGCCACAGCCTTCTGGTAATCCTGCGGCACTCCCTGGCCGTAGTGGTAAATCAACCCGAGGTTGTATTGCGCATCGGCATCCCCTTGCTCGGCGGCCTGGCCGTACAAGGCAATGGCCTTCTGGGTATCCTGGGGCACCCCCTGGCCATTTTGGTAAATCAACCCGAGGTTGTACTGCGCATAGGCATCGCCCTGTTCGGCCGCCAGGCGGTACCACTTGATCGCCGCCTTGTAGTCCTGCGCCACGCCAAGGCCCTGGTCGAACATCCAGCCGAGGGCGAACTGGGCATCGGCATTCCCCTGCTCGGCAGCCAAGCGGTACCAGGCAACAGCGGCCACGTCGTCCTGCGGGACCCCTCGCCCCTTTTCGTACATCCGCCCGAGCTGGTACTGCGCGTCGGCATGGGCCTGGTCGGCCGCCTGGCGGAACCAACCTACAGCCGCGTGATCGTCCTGTGCCACGCCCTGACCGCTCTGGTACAGCAGCCCGACATTGGTTTGCGCCAGCGGGTTGCCCTGGTCGGCCGCCTGGCGATAGCGGCGCATGGCTTGCTCGGGGTTGGGCGCCATGCCTTCGCCATTTTCCAGCATGACCCCCAGGTTGTTCTGCGCCTGGTTGTCCCCTTGCTCGGCCGCCAGGCCATACCATTTGGCGGCGGCCTGATTATCCTCCTCCACACCGTGGCCGAAGTCGTACATCCAGCCGAGCCGGTATTGCGCCTCGCTGTGTCCCTGATCGGCGGCCAGCCGGTACCAGGTCACGGCCAGCTTTTCGTCCTGCTCCACGCCCCGGCCATTGGCGTACATCCAGCCGAGGTCGGATTGTCCGTCGGCGTCGCCCTGCTCGGCCGCCAGGCGATACCATTTCACGGCGGCCTGATCGTCCTGCTCGACCCCATCGCCCGCCTCGTACAAGCCCCCGAGACGGTATTGCGCGCGAGCCTCTCCCCGCTCGGCCAGAGGCCGCCACTCGCGCAGCGCGGTGGCGAAATCGTCCTTCTCGACGGCGGCCAGCCCTTCGTCGAAACCAGCATGGGCGTTGTGCAACATGCCGATCAGCGCAAGGCCGATCAGTACTCGAGGGGTGCGCATGAGCAGTCCTTTGATGTCATGAAAAAATCAGGGCACTAGCCTAGCAAAACGCAGCGACCAAGCCCGTGCAGAGTACGCATAGTGGCGATTTGATCCAGGTCGTCGGTGTGTGCCCACGATGTCGAGCATCCGACGACACGCCGCGTCCTGGGTTGCCGCTTGCGCGGCAACGACGGTGACCGCTACGACCTTGCAGCATCCTGCGCAGCCCGGCTCCCGTTGCGCTTAAAATGCCGGCCTTTCCGCCACCGCCCAAGAACGCCATGAATCCAAGTGCCCTCGCCACCCTGCACAGCCATCTGCTCACCACCCTCGAAGACGCGCCCGATGAGGCCCGTCGCCTGTTTCACGGACGCGGGCAATGTTGGCCGGGGCTGGAGCAGATCACCGTGGACTGGCTGCAGGGCGTGCTGCTGGTGACCCTGTTTCGCGAACCGGCGGCGACCGAACTGGAAGGGCTCAAGCAGCTGCTGCTGGCCCTGACCCGGTCCCCGGTCTGGCAGCAGCGCCAGGTTCAATGCCTGCTATTGCAGCACCGCTACCGGCCGGACAGCCCCAGCGAGTGGCTGTTCGGCGCGGTCGAGGAGCACTGGCTGATCACCGAGCACGGCCTGCGCTTCAAGCTGGACCTGGGCAAGCAGCAGAACTGCGGCCTGTTTCTGGACATGCGCCATGGCCGCCAGTGGGTGCGGGCCCAGGCACGGGGCAAGCGGGTGCTCAACCTGTTCGCCTACACCTGCGGCTTTTCCGTGGCCGCCATCGCCGGGGGCGCCGAGCAGGTGGTCAACCTCGACATGGCCAAGGCCACCCTGAGCCGCGGCCGCGACAACCACCGGCTCAACCAGCACGACCTGGGGCGGGTGAGCTTTCTCGGTCACGAGTTGTTCAAGTCCTGGAGCAAGGTCAGGAAATTGGGCCCCTATGATCTGATCATCATCGATCCACCGTCCTTTCAAAAAGGCAGTTTCGTGCTGACCCAGGATTACCAGAAGGTCCTGCGCCGCCTGCCGGAACTCCTGACCGAGCGGGGCAGCGTGCTGGCCTGCTTCAACGACCCGGCCCTCGGTCCGGATTTCCTGATCGAGGGCGTGGCGCGGGAAGCGCCGGGCCTGCGTTTCGTGCAGCGCCTGGACAACCCGCCGGAGTTCGCCGACAGCGACCCCAAGGCAGGCTTGAAGGCGCTGGTATTCTCGGCGGCTGACGACGCTCCGGCGCCCTGAGCAGAGCCGACCGACCGGCCATAAAAAAGGCGCGCCGGTGGGCACGCCTGTGTGTCGTTCGAACGCACTCAGAAGCGGTCGCGCAGCACCACTTCGTCGAACGGCAGCTTGCCGACACGGGGTTTGGGCTCCAGGGTTTTCTTGCCCACCGCGACCATCAGGGCGATGACATGGTTGGCCGGCAGGTTGATCAGCCCGGCCACGGCATCGAAGTCGAAGCCGTCCATGGGGCAGGAGTCCAGATCCTGGCCGCGGGCGGCGAGCATCAGGGTCTGAGCCATCAGGCCGCAGCTGCGCATCACCTCGTCGCGCTGCACCTGGGGCTTGTCGCGGTAGTAGCCGTCGATGGCGCCGGCCAGGTAGTCCTGTACGTCCGGCGGCGCACCCTCCCAGACCCGCCGCGCATTCTGTTCCCAGCTGTCGAGCTGCGCGCAGACCACCACCAGCATGGACGCGTCGGTGACCTGGGCCTGGCCCCAGGACACTTCCCGCAGCTGGGCGCGCAGGGCCGGATCGCTGACCTCGACGAGGCGCACATGCTGCAGGTTGAAGGCCGAAGGTGCGAGCAGGGTCAGCTGCAGCAGGGCGTCCTTTTGTTCGCGGCTGAGGGAATGGGCCGGATCGAAACTCTTGACGGCGCGGCGGCTGCTGATCGCTTCTTCGATAGTCATGGCGGTACCTGGTGTAAATGAGCGGGAGATAAGACGCGGTCGATGCTAGGCCCACCGGCGCCGCAAGACCATGCGCGGTTGCCGATACCTATCATCGACAGTTTCGATTATTACTGGCACGAGGCCCAGGCCGGGGATTGCCGTGCGTTACCCCGGGTTCGATGGCCAGAGGACCATGGCGGCGGCGATCACCCGGTCGAGCTTGGCCGCCGGCGTCCCGCTCTTGGCCAGTACCGCCAGCCCGGCGATCAGCGAACCAAACAGGGCGGCCAGGCTGTCCACCTCGGTGGCCTTGGGTAACTGGCCCTCGTCGAGGGCCCGCTGCAGGCGCGTCAGCAGCAGGCCTTCGCAGCCCTGCAGCGCCAGGCGCAGGGCCTGTTCGACCGCCTCGGGGGTATAGGCGCCGCCACAATCGGCGGTGCCGTTGATGATAAAGCAGCCGCCGGGCAGGCCCGGATCGACCAGCATGGCGGCCAGCGAGCGCAGAAAGCGCTCGACCGCGCAGCGCACCTGCGGCTCCTCGAGGCAGGCGGCATGCCGCTCCACCAGCAACCTCACATAGCGTTCCAACGCCTTGAGGTACAACCCTTCCTTGTCGCCGAAGGCCGCATACAGGCTGGGTTTGCTCAGCCCCATGGCCAGGGTCAGCTCCTGCAGCGAAGCGCCCTGAAAGCCGTGTTTCCAGAACACCTGCAGCGCCTGATCCAGCGCCAGCTCAGGGTCGAAACTACGCGGACGTCCTCTTTCACGGGTCATGGCCGGCTCCTGTCACAAGGCATTTGACTAATATCATACCAATCGGTAGTTTAATTACCTATCGGTACATAAATACGTGCCGATACTCGATCAACCATTCGCCAGCCGCATGCGGCTGCAAGGACATTGTCATGGGAAGACTTACCGGCAAGACCGCTCTGATCACGGGCGGCACCACGGGTATCGGTCTGGCGACCGCCAGAGTGTTTCTGCAGGAAGGGGCGCGCGTCGCGATCGTCGGCCAGGACGCCGAACGGGTCGCCGAGGCGGGCAAGCTGCTCGGCCCGCAGGTACTCGCGCTGCGCGCCAATGTCGCCTCGGCCACGGACATGGACGCGGTGGCCAGCCGCCTGCAGGCCGAATTCGGCCGGCTCGACGTGCTGTTCGCCAACGCGGGCATCGCTCAGCCCATGGCCTTCGCCGATGTCGACGAAGCCAACATCGACACGCAGCTGGGGGTCAATTTCAAGGGGGTGATCTACAGCGTGCAAAAACTGCTGCCGCTCCTCGGCAACCCGGCCAGCGTGATCCTCACCGCGACCAGCATGATCGAAAAGGGCGTGGCTGGCATGAGCGTCTATGCGGCGACCAAGGCGGCCGTGCGCTCGCTGGCGCGCACCCTGTCGGTGGAACTGCAGCCGCGCGGCGTGCGGGTCAATGTCATCAGTCCCGGGCTGATCGAAACCCCGATCTACGGCAAGCTGGGCCTGCCGCCCGAAGCGGTGCAGGCCTGGGCCGGTCAATTGCTGGCCAAGGTCCCCGCGGCACGCTTCGGCCAGGCCGACGAGGTGGCCAGGGCCGTGCTGTTCCTGGCCAGCGACGACTCGTCCTACCTGATGGGCGAGAACCTGCTGTTCGACGGCGGCCTGTCCACGCTGTGACGAGGCGCCGGCACTGGCGGTGTCGGGCGCTCTCCCTGCCGGGTCGCTTAGGCTCCCACGCGGCTCAGCTCCTGGCCCGCCGCCTGCTGCGCGATACGCCACAGGCGGCGCCAGCGCTTGACCAGCGCACCCGGTTTGTCGGCATACAGACGACGGCCCAGCAGCAGGGCCTCGGCGTACAGGGCGTCGCGGTGTTCGGCAATGCCGGCGGCAACCCGCGCCTGCGTGTCCGGGTCGCCGAACAGCGCCGGCTGGTGGGCGAGCAACTGCTGCATAACCGACAGATCGTGGTCCTGGCCGAGGCAGTCGGCCAGGGCATCGAGGCTGGCCTGACGCGTTTCGAACAGCGCGGGCCAGGCCTGTTGGAGCAGGCGGGTCTGGTACCCATGGTCCTTTACCCGCTTGCGCCACTGGTGCAGGGTGTCGTCGCTGCGCTGGCGTTGCGCGACCTTCAGGGCGCGCCGGCCATCGCCATAGGTGCGCCGCACGCCGGCCTCGAACAGGGCGAAGCCCTTGCCCGCCAACCGCCAGTGCACGGCCTGAACGCACAGGCCATCGAGTTGGGCGCGCAGTTCGCCATGGCTCTGGCCGGGTTGGTGCTCATCGGGTATCCGTGAACAGAGTCGCTCGCGCACCGCCCGCAGGGCCGGCGAGTCGGCGAAGCGGCGCGGATCAAGGCGATTCAGGACGTCCCAGCTCTCGACCAGGGCCGCCGCATCGCGCTGGTCGGACAGCTGCCGGGCAATATCCCGCACTTGGCCGTTGTAGTCGCTAAAGGCCTTGCGACCCAGCGGCGCATGGACCAGACGCAGCAGAGCGCGGGTTTGCTTGAGGCATTTTCGCGCGTCGTGCACCCCCTCGGCCGAGCCCTGAGCCAGGGCCTCGGCCGCCCGCGCCAGGCGTTTGCCGGCGAGCCTGCGTATTTGCTGATTGGCCCGCTTTTCCGGGCGAATGCGAAACGACATGGATGCTCCCGTACGACGCTGGTGACTGTTCAGGCTGACGCCTATTCCTTGCCCAGGGCCTCCTGCCTGGCCAGAAAATCCTGCTGCAACCAGGCATCGTTGACCTCGGGAGGGCCCTCGCGGAGCAGCGGGTCGTCGAGGTGTCCGGTCGACACGACCTGGGTGTCGAGCTTGCCGAGCAGGTGCTCCAGGGCCTTGTGCATTTTATCCGCGGCGCCCTCCACGGCCAGGTCCAGCGACCCAGCCTTATGGCTGACCGACAGCGGCTGATGGCCCTTGGGCCGCGCCTCGATCTGGCAGCGTTTGTCATCGGTGCCGGCTTTATGGGCATTCTCGTCGCTCAGATGCACCTCGAGCCGGGTGAGAAACTCGGCGAAACGCTCCAGCCGGTTCGCCATCACGGCACTCACCCAGGCCTGAAGCTCGGCGCTGCCGTGCAGCTGATGGCTGTTCACTTGAATCTGCATAAGATCTGTTCCTCGTCATTACACAGGCTTCGAGGCGGCCATCGCGCCGAGGTTCAGCTTCATCCGGCTCGGGCGCTTCGCGTCTGCTCGAGCCACTCGCGCACCTGGGCATAGGGGTAGGCTTCCAGCGCGGCGAAGCCGGGCAGGCTGCGGGCCTTGAGCTTGGTGAACAGCGGCACGGCGATGCCGCAGAGAAAGCGCGTCAGGCAATCCACGCTCGGCGCCTGGTCCTTGAGCGCCTGGTGGCGCTGCATGAAGTCGCCGCACAGGACCTGCAGGTTCTGCCGGGCCAGATCGGGCAGGTCCGGCGGCGGCGGCAGGTGGGCGACCTGGCCGTGGCAGACCGAGCAATGGCCGCAACGCGCCGGGGCCCGGGCGTCACCGAAATAGGCGGCCAGGCGCTGGCTCAGGCAGCTGTCGGTGGCGAACAACGCGAGCATGGCGTGGATGCGGGCGATCTCGCTGCCCTCCTTGCCCTGGAAATAGCCGTGCAGCTCCTGGCTCAGCGTCGCGAGGTCGAAGTCCGCCTGGAGCACCGCGTAGACCTCGGTCATCTGCTTGCTTTCCAGTTCGATCCAGCCCTTTTCCTGCAGCCAGTCCAGGGCCTTGACCACCCGTCCGCGCTCGGCCCGGTGCTGCTGGTAGAGCGCGTCGAAATCCACGGTGCACCAGGTGCGCGCCCGCGCCGAGGTGCTGACGATGGCCTGGATAAACTGGCGCCGCTCGCCTTCGAATGTCGCCAGCAGGGCTTCGGGTTCGAGCAGGTACTTGAAGCGGTACTCGGCGAAGTAGGCGAAGCGCGCGGCGATGATGCCGCGCAGCTCCAGCTGCACCAGCAGGGTCTTGAGCGGCAGCTGGCGGATATTGCTCTGCTCGCTCAGGGCATTGAGCAGCAGCTCCCACTGGCCGTCGCTACCGGGCTCGGCCGCGGCGCCGAGCAGCTCTTCCAGCACCGCGTGGATGCCCTCGCGCTCGGGGGTGTCGCCGTAGACGAAGTTCTCCAGCACATTGAGGCTGTCGCGGTTGGCCAGTACCAGGCAGTCGGACGCCTGGCCGTCGCGGCCGGCGCGGCCGATCTCCTGGCTGTAGTTCTCGATGGACTTGGGCAGGTCGAAATGCACCACGTTGCGGATATCGCTTTTGTCGATGCCCATGCCGAACGCGATGGTGGCGACGATGCAGTTGAGCGTGCCGCCCATGAACTGACGCTGGATAGCCTCGCGCTGCTCATGGGGCATGCCGGCATGGTAGGCACTGGCGGCCAGGCCATGACGACTCAAGTGCTCGGCCACCTGTTCGGCGGTTTTCTGCAGGGTGACGTAGACGATGCTCGGCTGGCCGCCCTTGGCGCCCAGCCACTGGACCAGGCGACGGCGCTTGTCGGGGCCGGCCACCGGCTCGACCAGCAGGTTCAGGTTGGGCCGGTAGAAGCCGGTGGTGATCACGTCCGCCGGGGCGATGGCGAACTTGGCCTGCATGTCGGCGATCACCGGCGGCGTGGCGGTGGCGGTCAGCAGCAGCACCTGGGCGATGCCGAATTCGCGCTGGTAGTCCGGCAGCTTGAGGTAGTCGGGCCGAAAATTATGGCCCCATTCGGAGATGCAGTGGGCCTCGTCGATCACCAGCAACGAGATCGGCACCTGGGCGATAAAGCTGCGAAAACGCTCGTTCTTCAGGCGCTCCACCGAGATCATCAGCACCTTGAGCTCGCCGGACTTGGCTCGCGCCATGGTCGCGGTGGTCTGCTCGCGGCTCTGGGCCGAATCGATACTGGCCGCCGCAATGCCGTGGCGATGCAGGAACGCCAGCTGGTCCTGCATCAAGGCCAAAAGCGGCGAGACCACCAGGGTCAGGTGCGGCAGCAGCAGGGCCGGCAGCTGGTAACAGAGGGACTTGCCGGAGCCGGTGGGAAAGATCGCCGCCGCCGAACGCCCAGCCACCACCGCGCGGATGGCCGTCTCCTGGCCGGGCCGAAAATCGGCGTAGCCGAAGGTCTGGGCGAGGGTCTGTTCGATCATGGTCAATCCTTCGAGTCGGCAAGCGGGAACGTCGGCCATTGTAGAGGCAAGCCCGCGCGCGAACCGCCCGATCAGCCCATCGATTGAACGAGCAGTTGACACGTGCACATGCATGCACATAAATTGCAGCCCATGGACAACTCACCATCGAACAAACAACAGGCCATCGAAGCGGCCATCGCGACCTTCGACAGCAGCTTCTTCAAGGCCCTGTGCGAACCCTCGCGGGTCGGGGTGCTCAAGCGCGTGATGCTTCTGGGCCGCGCCGATATCAGCGAAATAGCCGCGGACCTGCCCCAGGAGCGCTCGGTGGTCTCGCGCCACCTGCAGACCCTGCAGGAAGCTGGCATCCTGCGCACCGCCAGGGAGGGGCGCCAGGTGTTCTACGAGGTGGACGGCCCGGCCATCGTCCAGCGCCTGGACCTGATCCTGCAGCAGTGCAAGCGCATCGCGCCCTACTGTTGCCCCGGTGGCAGCGGCTGACAGGCGGTTGAAAAACTACCTCCTTGGCCTCGCTTACATTTTTTAGCGGCCTGCTTAAAAGGCTGTTTATCGAGTTCTGTCGGAGCAGCGCTTTGCGCTGCTTTTTTTAATCTCTATATATGCATGAGTGCGCACATATGAACGAATCTATCCGGCACAAGGTATTGATTATCGGCGCCGGCCAGGCCGGGATGGCCATGGGCTGGCAGCTGCAACGCCAGGGCCTGGACTTCCTGATCCTGGAGGCCGGCGAGCGTCCCGGCGGCAATTGGCGGCAGTATTACGACAGCCTCAAGCTGTTCTCCCCGGCGGGCTTCAGCGCCCTGCCCGGCCTGCCCTTCCCCGGTGACGCCAAGCGCTACCCCAAGCGCGACGAGGTGGTGGCGTACCTCGAAGGCTATGCCGCGCACTTTGACCTGCCCATCCGCTTCAACACCCGCATCGAGCGGGTCAGCCGCGAAGGCGCAGGCTTTCGCCTGCACAGCGCCGAGGGCCGGTCCTTCGCCTGCGAGGCCCTGGTGGTCGCCGCGGGGGCCTTCAACCAGCCCTATACACCCGCCATAACCGGACTCCGGGACTTTGCCGGGCGCGTCCTGCACAGCCGCGACTACCGCAATAGCCTGGGCTTCGAGGGGCGGCGCGTGGTGGTGGTGGGCGCGGCCAATTCGGCGGTGCAGATCGCCCATGAACTGTCCGCGGTGGCGCGGGTCACCCTGGCCAGCCGCGAACCGGTGCGCTTCGACCCGCAACGCCTGCTCGGTCTGGATATCCATGTCTGGCTGCGCTGGAGCGGGCTGGACCGGACCCGCTGGCTTAAGGACCAGAGCACCCCGGTGCTGGACGACGGCACCTACCGGCGCGCCCTGCGCGAGGGGCGCATCCCACAGCGACCGATGTTCCAGCGCATCACCCCGGACGGGGTGGTCTGGGCCGATGGCGAACACGAAGCGGTGGATGCGCTGCTGTTCGCCACCGGTTTTCGCCCCAACCTGGGCTTTCTCGCCGGCCTGCCGCTGCAAGACGCCGAGGGTCGGCTGCTACAGCGCAACGGCCGGGCCAGCGCGGTGCCGGGGCTGTTCTTCGTCGGCCTGCCGGGGCAGCGCAACCTGGCCTCGGCCACGCTGCGCGGGGTCGGCGCGGATGCCGCCCACCTGCTGCCGGCCCTGCTGCGCCATCTCGAGGCGGAGCGCTCTCAACCCGCGGTAGCGCCGGCATGAGCCTCGCTCTGGACCTGTTGGCCCTGAGCAGCGCCTGGCTGGTGATGCTCGGCCTGGCCCTGAGCGCCCCGCGAGGCAAGGCGCGCGTGCGCGGAGCGGGCACGGCACTGCTGCTGGGCTACCTGCTGCCCGGACTGGGACTGTGGCTGCTGGCCGGCCTGGGAATGGCGCCCGCTCATCTGCAAGGCCTGGCCCTGTGCCTGGCCGCCGGTTTCGGCACCTCCGGCGCGGCCCTGCACCGCCTCGCCGGCGGTGACGGTCGCCAGGCCGCGCACCTGGTCATCGGCAGCAGCCTGCTGGCTGTGCTGCTGGTGCCCCTGAGCATCGCCTGCCTCGGCGGCCCGCAGCTGGAGGTCAGGGTGCTGGGCCAGGTGCTGCTGGCCTGCCTGCTGGGCCAGACCCTGCCCTATCTTCTGGGTCGGCTCCTGCTGTGGCGGGCGCCGGCGCTCAGCCACCGCCTGGCGGCGCCCCTGGAGCGCTTGGCCAGTGCTGCGGTGCTGCTGGTGATCGCCTTGGTCGCGCTGCAGACCCTGGCCCGCCTGGGTGCCCGGCCCGAGCTGCTGCTGGCGGCCATTCTGCTGGTGGCCCTGCTGTTGCTCGCCCGCCTGGACCGACGCTCCGTGGCCGCCGGCAACCCGCAGGTGCTGCTGTTGGTGCGCAACCTGGGCGGCGCGATCCTGGTGGCGCGGGTGCTGCCGGAGCCGGCCGAGGTGCTGCTGGCCATCGCCGCCTTCGGCCTGCCGATGTATGGCGTGGCGCTGCTGGGCCTGGCGCTCTACCGCCGTCCGCAGGCCAGCGCCGGCCCGTAGCACCGGGCCGGGCAGCGGACAGCCGGGCCTGCACAAGGAATCGCCTTCGACCCGGCACAGGGCTATGGTGGCCAGACCCATCGCCCCATGCGGCGCACCGGCAATTCGAACGAAGGAGGACTTATGCCCGATCTTTCCGCCTACCCCATCACCCGTAAATGGCCCGCCGCCCACCCGGACCGCCTGCAGCTGTACTCGCTGCCCACCCCCAACGGGGTCAAGGTCTCGATCATGCTGGAGGAGACCGGCCTGCCCTACGAGCCGCACCTGGTCAGCTTCGACACCCAGGACCAGCTGTCGCCGGAGTTTCTCTCGCTCAACCCGAACAACAAGATCCCGGCGATCCTCGACCCCAACGGGCCGGCCGGACGGCCGCTGGCGCTGTTCGAATCCGGCGCGATCCTGATCTACCTGGCCGAGAAGACCGGGCAGCTCATGCCCATGGACACCGCTGGCCGTTACCAGGCCCTGCAATGGCTGATGTTCCAGATGGGCGGTATCGGTCCGATGTTCGGCCAGCTGGGCTTCTTCCACGCCTTCGCCGGCAAGGACTACGAAGACAAACGTCCGCTGCAGCGCTACGTCGCCGAGTCCAAGCGCCTGCTGGGCGTGCTCGATCAACACCTGGCGGAACGCGCCTGGATACTCGGTGACGGGTACAGCATTGCCGATATCGCGACCTTTCCCTGGATCCGCAACCTGATCGGCTTCTACCAGGCCGGCGAGCTGGTGGAGATCGAGCGGTTCCCCAACGTCACCCGGGTGCTGCGAGCCTTTGTCGCCCGTCCGGCGGTGATCAGGGGATTGGCGATTCCCAAGCGCGAGGCCTGAAAACGAAAAAACCGCCCGAGGGCGGTTTTTCCATCACGCCCTGTAATTTAACAGGCCGTTGAAAACGTAGGCGAGGCCGCCGAGACAAGGCAAAAACAACCGAGGAAGCGCAGTTTACGAGCTGTAAATGAGCATTCCGAGGTTGTTTTTAACGCCGTATCGGCAACGTAGGTAGTTTTTCAACCGCCTGTTAGAGTTGCGGGCCGGCGTTCTTGATGGCATCGCTGACGTCGAACTTCTTAAAGTTGTCGATAAACAGCTTGGCCAGACCTTTCGCGGCTTCGTCGTAGGCGTTCTTGTCTTCCCAGGTGTTGCGTGGGTTGAGCAGGGTGGTCTCGACGCCCGGTACCGACTTGGGCACGCTCAGGTTGATGATCGGCAGTTGCTCGGTTTCGGTGCCGATCAGCGCGCCGCTCTGGATGGCGGCGATTACGCCTCGAGTAGTCGGGATATTGAAGCGTTTACCGACACCGTAGCCGCCACCGGTCCAGCCGGTGTTGACCAGGTAGACCTTGGAGCCGAAGCCCTGGATGCGCTTGATCAGCAGCTCGGCGTATTCGCCGGCCGGGCGCGGGAAGAACGGCGCGCCGAAGCAGGTGGAGAAGGTCGACTTGATGCCGGTGCCGCTGCCCATTTCGGTGGAGCCGACCAGCGCGGTGTAGCCGGACAGGAAGTGGTAAGCCGCCTGCTCTTCGTTGAGGATCGACACCGGCGGCAGTACGCCGGTCAGGTCGCAGGTCAGGAAGATCACCGCGTTGGGCTCGCCGCCGAGATTCTTCTCGCTGCGCTTCTCGATGTGGGTCAGCGGGTAGGCGGCACGGCTGTTCTGGGTCAGGCTGTCGTCGGTGTAGTCCGGGACACGGTTCTGGTCGAGCACCACGTTTTCCAGCACGGCGCCAAACTGGATGGCTTTCCAGATCACCGGCTCGTTCTTTTCGGACAGGTCGATGCACTTGGCGTAGCAGCCGCCTTCGATGTTGAACACCACGCCCACGCCCCAGCCGTGTTCATCATCGCCGATCAGGTAGCGCGACTCGTCGGCCGACAAGGTGGTCTTGCCGGTGCCCGACAGGCCGAAGAACAGGGTCACGTCGCCGTCTTCGCCAATGTTGGCGGCGCAGTGCATCGGCAGCACGTCGACGGCCGGCAGCAGGAAGTTCTGCACCGAGAACATGGCCTTCTTCATCTCGCCGGCGTAGCGCATGCCAGCCAGCAGGACCTTCTTGGCGGCGAAGTTGATGATCACGCAGCCATCGGAGTTGGTGCCGTCACGCTCGGGCACGCACTCGAAGTTGGCCACGTTCAGTACCTGCCACTGGTCCTTGGCGGCCGGGTTGAACGCCTCGGGCTCGATAAACAGGCAACGGCCGAACAGGTTCTGCCAGGCGGTGGCGGTGGTCATCTTGACCGGCAGGTAATGCGCCTCGGCGGAGCCGACATGGACGTGGGACACGAAGCTGTCCTGGGCGTCGGAGAACGCCTGGACGCGGTCCCACAGGGCATCGAACTTGTCGGCCGGGAACGGACGGTTGATCGCGCCCCAGGCGATGGCGGCCTGGGTGCTTGGCTCTTCGACTATGTAGCGGTCGGCCGGGGAGCGGCCGGTGCGGTGACCGGTGCGAACGACCAACGAACCGTTGGCGGCCAACTCGCCTTCGCCGCGGCGGATCGCCTCTTCGACCAGTTGCGCGGCGCTGATGTCGGTGTACACGGCGTTCTTGGCTTGCGTCATGTGGGTCCCCGTCGGCCAGCGGCCGAATTTCCATATGGTTATGTAGTAAATGCCTGAGCACTACTACATAGAAAAAGTGCGCCGGATTATGCCAGAAAACAAGCTGCCGAGGGCAGCCTCTGATCAGCCCGAGCCGGACGCACCGCGTTCAAGGCCTCAATGCCGGGTGTCGGACGGCGTGGCGATGCCCCCGCCGGCAAACAGCTGCGCCACATCGGCGGCATCGAAGGCATAGCGTTGATTGCAGAACTGGCAGTCGATCACCACCTCGCCGTTCTGTTCCTGCAGCAGCAACTCGGCGTCGGCCTGGCCCAGGCTGACCAGGGCATTGCCGGAGCGGTCGCGGGAGCAGCTGCAGCGAAACAGCAGGTCGCGCGGGTCGAACAAACGCAGGGTTTCTTCGTGGTAGAGCCGATGCAGCAGGGTCTGGTTGTCCAGGGCCAGCTGCTCTTCGGCGGTCAGGGTGTCGGCCAGCACGGTCAGGTGCTGCCAGCTGTCGGCGCGCTCTTCGTCGTCCCTGATCTGCTCGGCCGGCAGCTGCTGCAGCAGCAGGCCGCGGGCGCGGCGGCCGTCGGCGCTGAGCCAGAAACGGCTGGGCAGCTGTTCAGACATGGCGAAATAGTTGGAGAAGCAGGCCGACAGGTCGGCCCCGTCCAGGGACACGATGCCCTGATAGCGCTTGCCGCGCGAGGGGTCGACGGTCAGGGTCAGCACGCCCTCGGGCATCAGCTCGAGCAGCCCGGCGTCAGGGGCGATCGCCTCTTCCTGATAGCGGGCGATGCCGCGCAGCTCGCCGGCGCTGGAGCACTCGACCATCAGCAGCGGCACGGCGCCGGCGGAACGGGCCTGCAGGATCAGCAGGCCGTCGAACTTCAGGGTGCCGACCAGCAGCGCCGCGGCGGCCAGGAACTCGCCGAGCAGCTGCGCCACCGGTTGCGGGTAGGGGTGTTTGGCCAGCACCTGGGCGTAGCTGTCCTGAAGTGTGACCAGCTCGCCGCGCACATCGGTGGCGTCAAACAGAAAGCGTTGGGAGAAATCGGACATGCGGGATTCGCCGAGGGAGCCAGGGCCGTGGATTTTAGGCGCAAACACCCATGGCCTCCAAGCCTCTCGTGCCTATCGCCTGGGCGGGGTTCTGGCTATCGCCGCGGGGCGCCGGAAAAAACGCTGCGCGCTAGGGCCTGTTGACACTACCCGCACGGCCGCGCCGAAATCGGTTTTGAAACGAGACCCGGCATGGGACGGGGCGTTGGGTGCTTCAGAGCGAGCGATGAGTAATTTCTTATTGCATCAAAACAGATCCGGCCCTGCGGGTTGCGCGAATAAGGGGCCCCATTCGGCGTTGCGAAACGGGGCAGGGAAATGACCCTTGCCTGCGTTCCGCGCCTTGCCTGGAACCCTTCTTCGCGGCAACGCGACTCGCAATGATAATGTCAACAGGTCCTAGTCCTGATTGCCGCGAAACTGGTGGATCTGTCGGCGCTGTTTTTTGTTCGGCCGGCCATCGGTCTGCATCCCCGTCACGCCGGCCTTGCGTTCAGCCGCAATTTTCTCGCGCTTGGCCAGGCTCTCGGCGGTTTCGCTGTACAACAACTGGGCTTCGGGTGCCCCGCGGCGCACCCCGGACAGGGCCTGGACCACCACTTGGCGGGCATCGTCGCCGTTGCGGATCAGCAACTCCTCGCCGACCCTGGGCTCCTTGCCCGGTTTGCAGCGCTCGCCGCGGCATTGCACCTTGCCGCCTTCGATGGCCGCCTTGGCCAGGGCCCGGGTCTTGTAGAAACGCGCGGCCCACAGCCATTTGTCCAGGCGCACCTTGTCATCGTCGTGCTGATTTTTTTCCTGCTGTTTTGCCGTCACGCTGTTTTCTGCCTTCTGGTTTGTCTGCCGATACCCTGCCACGCAGCGCCTGATTCTGCGGCGGCGAACACATGCCTGGCGACATAAACATACGTCCCCCGGATCAAGCCGGGCAGGCCGCTGGCAACTTGCGAAATATGGCGAATACTGCAGCAACGCTGCCCATCGCCCAGGAGTGTTCGATGCCCATCTTAGTGAAGGATTCTTTCGAGTACAGCCGCACCGAGTTGGCCGGTACCTATCCCTCCGATGCCGGCAGCCAGGTGCCGGTACCCGCCGAGCACGTTGAAGTGCTGCTCGACACCCTCGACCGACAGGGCTATGTGGTGATGCCGGGGCTGCTGGACAGCCAGCAGGTGCAGGCCATCCGCGAGGATATTCTGCCGCGCCTGCAGCACCAGGGCCGCAATAACTTCGAGGGGCTGTCCACCCGACGGCTGTACAGCGTGATAGAGAAGACCCTGGTCTGTAATCCGCTGGTGGAGCATCCCCTGGTGCTGGCGCTGCTCGACCGCCTGCTGCTGCCCAACTACCTGCTGTCGCAGTTGCAGGCCATCCAGATCCAGCCGGGTGAAGCCGCGCAGCCGCTGCATTACGACGACGGTTTTTACCCCGTGCCGCGTCCGCGACCGGCCCTGGGCGCGGCGACCATCTGGGCCTTGGACGATTTCACCGCCGATAACGGTGCCACCCTGTTGCTGCCCGGCAGCCAGCGCTGGGGCGATCGCGGACCCGCTGCCGAGGACCTCGATCGGCTGATTCCGGCCGTGATGCCGGCCGGCTCGCTGCTGTTTTTCACCGGCACCCTCTGGCACGGCGGCGGGGCCAACCTGACCCAGGTGCCACGCCTGGGCATTACCGCGCAGTACTGCGCGCCCTGGTGCCGACAGCAGGAAAATTTCAGCTTGTCGGTGTCGCGTGCGCGCGCCAAAGCCTGCAGCGCGCATCTCCAGCGGCTGCTCGGCTACAGCATCCATGGCCCCTTTATGGGCTTCGTCGATGGCCGGCATCCCAAGCGTTTGCTGGAGTAGCACGGCGGATTAGCGCACGCAGCGCAGCGCCTGAAGCGAACCGCACGGCACAGAGATGCGGTTGTCATACGCTGCGACTAGAATGCCCGACACTCTATCCGGAACTCCGCTGTGAAGACCTTCGACCAACTGACCGTGACCGGCCTACGCGAATGGGTGGCTCTGCCCGACCTGGGCGTGGCCGGACTGCGGGCGAAGATCGACACCGGCGCCAGCACCTCCAGCCTGCACGCCACCGAAATCGTCCCGTTCCATCGCGACGACCAGCCCTGGGTGCGCTTTACCGCGCACCTGGGCACCTTGGTGCAGCTGCGTCATCGGCGCTGCGAGGCGCCGCTGGTGGCGATCAAGACCATCAAGAGCTCTAATGGTCACGCCCAGGTGCGCTACGTGATCCGCACCACTTTGGCCTTGGGCGATCGCGCCTGGCCCGTGGATTTCACCCTGACCTGTCGCAAGGCCATGCGCTATCGCCTGTTGCTCGGTGCCAAGGCCCTGATCGACGGCCAGTTGGTGGTCAATCCGGCGCTTTCCTATATCCAGGACAAACCGGGCATCCCGGCCCCGACCTCTTTCGCTACAGGTGTTGCATGAAGATCGCTGTGCTGTCGCGCAATCCGCGTCTGTATTCCACCCGACGCCTGGTCGAGGCCGGCGAGCAGCGCGGCCATGACATGGTGGTGATCGACACCCTGCGCGCCTATATGAACATCGCCAGCCACAAGCCGCAGATCCACTACCGCGGCAAGCCCCTGGAAGGCTTCGACGCGGTGATCCCGCGGATTGGCGCCTCGGTCACCTTCTACGGCTGCGCGGTGCTTCGCCAGTTCGAGATGATGGGTGTGATGCCGCTCAACGAGTCGGTGGCTATCGCCCGTTCGCGGGATAAGTTGCGCTCGCTGCAGTTGCTGTCGCGGCGTGGAATCGGCCTGCCGGTAACCGGCTTCGCCCATTCGCCGGACGACATCGCAGACCTGATCCAGATGGTCAATGGCGCGCCGCTGGTAATCAAGGTGCTCGAAGGCACCCAGGGCATCGGCGTGGTGCTGTGCGAAACCGCCACGGCCGCCGAGTCTGTGATCGAGGCCTTTATGGGCCTCAAACAGGACATCATGGTCCAGGAATATATCCAGGAAGCCGGGGGCGCGGATATCCGCTGTTTCGTGGTCGGCGACAAGGTGATCGCCGCCATGAAGCGCCAGGCCAGGCCCGGCGAGTTCCGCTCCAACCTGCACCGCGGCGGCACCGCCAGCCTGATCAAGATCACCCCGGAAGAGCGCATGACCGCCATCCGGGCGGCCAAGGTAATGGGGCTGAGCGTGGCCGGCGTCGATATCCTGCGCTCCAACCACGGCCCCCTGGTGATGGAGGTCAACTCCTCCCCGGGCCTGGAAGGCATCGAGACCACCACCGGCAAGGATGTCGCCGGGATCATCATCCAGTTTCTGGAAAAAAACGGCGGCCCCAACCTGACCCGCACCAAGGGCAAGGGCTAAGCGGGCCACGGGTAACCCATGGCTTTTGGCCTGGACCTCCCCGGCCCTCGCGCGCGCATCACCGGGCAGCACTCGCCCTTGCCCGTCGTACCCCGCTCTTCTGGCCCGCCACACTACAACGCATGGGCTTCCAGCCACGTAAGCATATCCGCCTCGGCCAGCGGCCGGCCCAGGTGGAAACCCTGACCCAGGGCACAGCCGTGCTGGCGCAGAAAGTCCAGCTGGGCCTGGGTTTCGATGCCTTCGCCAACGCAGGGCAGGCCCAGGTTGTGACCGATCATCAGCAGCGTCTCCAGCAGCACCGGGCCGTTTCCTTCCAGGTTCTGGGTATAGCCGGGGGCGATCTTCAGGCGGTCCAGGGGGATGCGCTGCAGGCCGCTGAGCGAACAATAGCCATGACCGAAATCGTCCAGGGCCAGGCGTACCCCGAGCGCCTGCAGGGCCAGGAGCGAGGCCCTGCAGGACTCGTCGTCCTCCATCAGCACCGCCTCGCAGATATCCAGCTCCAGTATCGGAGCCGGCAGGCCGTGGCGCAGCAGGCAGGCCTCGATGCGCGCCTGCAGGTCGGGGTGTCGCGCCTCCCGCGTGCTGAGGTTGATCGTCAGCACCAGCTGCGGCCAGCGTTCGTGCCAAGGGGCAAAGGCACCGCAGGCCTGCTCCAGCACCCAATGGCCCAGCTCGCAGATCAACCCGGTTTCCTCCGCCACCGACAGAAACTGCCGGGGCTTCAGTTCGCCGCGCTCGGGGTGACTCCAGCGCAACAGCGCTTCCACCCCGGTCACCCGACCGCCGATCAGGGTGCGCTGCGGCTGGAAATGCAGCACCAGCTGATCCAGACCAATGGCCCGGCGTAACTCGCTTTGCAGGCTCATGTGCTGGTCGATGCTGTCCTGCATGGCCGGCACGAAGAAATACAGGTCGTTGCGCCCGCCCTGCTTGGCCCGATACATGGCGATGTCTGCCTGCTTGAGCACCTGAGCCGCGTCCTGATTGCCAAACGGATGCAGGGTGATGCCGATGCTGGCGCCGATCGAGAGTTCATGCTCGTCGATTCGACAGCTGGGCACCAGGCTGGCCAGCAGCTTGTCGCCCACCTCGCCGGCGTGTTCGGCGGCCAGGTCCGGGGTCTCGGCCAGGGCCTCGAGCAGGACCACGAACTCGTCGCCACCGATCCGCGCCAAGGTGTCTTGGGCTCGCAGACAGCCACCCAGCCGCCGGCTGACTTCGCGCAACAGGGCATCGCCGGTGGGGTGCCCTAGGCTGTCGTTGACCACCTTGAAACGGTCCAGGTCGATAAACAGCAACGCCCCGTAACGCCCCTCGCGTCGCTCACGTGCCATGGCCTGCTGCAAACGGTCTAGCAGTAGCCGCCGATTGGGTAGCCCGGTCAGTTCGTCGCTGAATGCCAGACGCTCGATCTCGCTCTGGTAGCGCAGGCGCTCGGAGATATCGGTGATGCTGCCGCGGATCAACAGCTGCTCGCCGGGCAGCCGCACCAGACGCACTTCGCAGGGCAACGGCTGGCCGGCGCTGTCCTGAAGCAGCCATTCGAACACCGGGGTCTGCCCGGCCAGCACCGCCTCCACCTGGGCCTGCCAGAGCGGCGCCGAAACACGGCCGTCGGGCTGAGAGTCCGGCGTCAGGCTCAGGGGCTGACGCCCCAGCAGCTCAACGCGTTCGAGCTTGAACAGGCGCTGAGCATTCTCGTTGGCATCCAGCAGCCCCTCTTCGTGGTTGAACAACACGATGGCCTCAGGGGCATGCTCCACCAGGGTGCGGTAGCGGGCCTCGGCCTCCTGGCGCGCGCTGATGTCTTCGATCAGCACCAGGAAGGCTTCCAGGCGGCCCTGGGCATCGCGCACCGCACGCAGGTTGATACGGGTCGATAGGGCGCTGCCGTCCGGCCGCAGAAAACGCTTCTCCAGCTCGAAGGATTCCCGGGTGCCGGCCACCACGGCGGCGAACAGTGGCGCCTCGCGTTCCAGGTCCTCGGGATGGGTGAGCGTGCGCCAGCTGGCTGCACGCAGCGCATCGCGGCTGCGCCCGAGCATGCGACAGAGCTTGTAGTTGACCTCCAACCATTGCTGCTGCGGGCTGAGCATGGCCATGCCGATCAACGGCGCGTCGAAAAACAACCGCAACCAGTCGTCGCGCTCGCGCAGCTGCTGTTCGGCGCGCTTGCGCGCGGTAATGTCCTGCAGGGCGCCGTAGATGCGCACCGGCAGGTCGCCCTCGTACTCCAGCAGCCCCCTGAGCCGGACCGTGCGCGGCGTACCGCGGGCACCCTGCATATCCAATTCCAGGTCGAAGCTGCCGCCCTGGCGCAGCAGGTGGCTGAAGGTGCGCTGGGCCAGCAGGCGACTCTCGTCCTGCAGCAGCCCCAGCACCCGTTCATGGTCGGGCGGCCCCTCGGCCGAATCCAGTTCGAACAGCCGGTAGCAGCCTTCGCTCAGAAACAGGCTGTCGTCCGCCACCGTCAGCACCCATCCACCGATATCCGCGATGGACTCGGTCTCGGACAGCAGGTGCGTCAGACGCTGCAACTCCTGGCTGCGGGCCGCCAGTTCGTCGCTCAACTGCTGACGCAGGGTGACATCGTGCTGCAGGCCGACGAAATGGCTGATGCCCTGGTCGTCACGAATGGGAGCTAGGCTGATTTCGTTCCAGAACAGCGTACCGTCGCGGCGGTAATTGCGCAGCACCACCTGGCAGGGCTCGCCCCGCTGCAGGCCAGTGCGCAGGGCTTCCAGCCCGTCCTGCTGGCGGTCCTCCCCTTGCAGAAAGCGGCAGTTACGCCCCAGCACTTGTTCGCGGTTGTAACCGGTCAGGTGCTCAAACGCCGAATTGCAGTAGATCAGCGGCAGGTCGGGCTGGCGCGCATCGGCCAGGGTGAAACCCAGGGGGCTGGCCTCCAATGCCCGCTTGGCCAGGGTCAGTTGCCGTTGCGCGGCCTTGCTGAGCACCAGAGCCCGGCGCAAGTCGCTGAGGCTGCGACCCACCAGCAGCACGACCGCCAGCATCAGCAGCACGCCGACATGCAGCGCCAGGCGCTGCGGCGCCAGCCAGTCGGTCCCGTCCACACCGGGTAGCCCTTGCACAAGCGGCAGGCCCAATACCCATAAGAGAGCCAGGACGCCGGCGCAGAGCGCGCCGGGAAAGCCCCAGCCCAAGGCCAGGGCCAACAGGGTCAGACCGATCAGCGGCAGGCCGATCAGCAGCGGCTGACCGTCCACCAGCCAGGGCAAGCCCACTGACACGACCACCAGCAACCACCAGGGTGGTAACTGACGTACCAGGGGCACCAGCCCAAGCGGTGATAGGCGCTTCGGGCGCAGGCTGGGGTTGGCCAGGGCCCAGCCGCGCTGGCGCAAGCCGGGGGTCAGGCAGCTCAACAGGGTGACACTCAGCACCAACGTACCCAGGCAATCCAGCAGCCACAGCCCCAGGCGGGCCTCGAGGGCAACCGCCGGGGCCGGCCAACCCAGGTGCAGCAGCAAGGTGGCTGGCAGGACCCCCAGCAGCATAAAGCCCAGCAGGTGCGCGAGTTCGGGCAGGGCCGGGTCGAAATAGCGGCGCGGCAGCAGCAGGCCGACCAAACCGATGGCCAGGGTTTGCAGCAGGCCCTGGTGCAGCGCTTGGCCGCTGTCCAGCCCCCAGAGCAGGCCGCTGAAGGCGGCATTGAGGGCCAGCGCAGGCAACACCCGCCAGCCCCACCAGCCGAAGAGGACCAGGCCCAGGCCCAGCGGCAGGTACCACAAGGCGGGAGCCTCGGCTTGCCGGATCGGCAGCGACAACCAGCTGCCCAGGTGCAACAGCACCAACGGCAACCACCACGTCCATAGGGGTAGCCGATCGGCGAATGCGGGCATTGTGACCTCCTGTCGTTGCCTGAGCGCCATCTCAGCATAGATCAGCAGGCGGACCGCGTCTGCTATGCACCTCTCAGCCTTGCGCCCAAACCGCGCCCAGTCCAGAGACCGGCGTCTCGAGGGCCCGCTCGAGGCGGGCGAGGAGGTCCATGGCGTGCGCCGGCCTTTTGATTGAAAGGCCTGAAGCGGGATGCGAGGGTCAGCTGGCGTCGCGCGGCAACAGCAGGCCCAGGGGCAGACAAACCCGGGCCTCCAGCCCACCGCCAGAGCGGTTGCGCAGCTCAACGCTGCCGCCATGCAAGGCCGCGATGCGCTTGACGATGGCCAGGCCCAGACCGGTACCCTTGCCGCCGCGGGCCCGGTCGCCGCGGATAAAGGGGTCGAAGATCGCGCCCAGCTCGGCCGGGTCGATGCCCGTGCCGCGGTCCAGCACGCTGAGCACCACATAGGGCGCGCTGCAATCACCGGACAGGTAGGCCGCCACTTCCACGGCATCGCCGCCGTAGCGCAGGGCATTTTCGATCAGGTTGCTCAGCAACCGCTTGATGGACACCCGGCGCAGCGGAAAGGGCGGCAGCGGCTCCAGGCACAGGCGCACACGCTCCTGGGTCTGGTTATAGGGCGCCACCGCGTCCCTGACCAGCGCGGCCAGGTCGGCGGTCTCTACCGGTTCATCGCGGCCATCGCGGATAAAGGCCATGAACTGATCGAGGATGGCGTCCATGTCCTCGATATCCCGGACCATGTCGTCGGTCAGGTCCGAGTCGGAATTCAGCAGCTCCAGGGACAGCCGCAGGCGGGTCAGGGGCGTGCGAAGGTCGTGGGAGACACCGGCCAGCATCAGCTCGCGCTCGTGGGCCGCCTGCTCGACGTCCGACGCCATCTGGTTGAAGGCGCGGTACACCTCGGCCATTTCGCTGGGTGTGTCGCCGACCGGCAAACGGACGCTGCGCCCCTGGCCCAGCTGGCGGGCGGCGAACACCAGGCGCTTGAGCGGCGCGCTGAGCTGGCGCACGAAAATCCAGGCCGCGGCGGTGGACAGCAAGCCGATGGCCAGGAACCAGCCCAGCACGCTCCAGATACGCTGACCGCGCAACGGATGGGGATAGAGCGGCACCTTCAGCCAGTCCTCGCCCAGGCTCGGCGCCCGCACCCAAAGCGCCGGCGGGCTCTGGGCGCGCATGCGCACCTCGGTGTCTGGACCCAGTTCTTCACGCATCTGGGTCTGGAAGATATCGCTGTAGGGCCAGTGCTGTTCGCTGGTCGGCACCGCCTCGCGCGGCACCCGGCTAAGGCCGGCGGCGTGGGCGATATGTTCGCGGTCTCCGGCGTCCGCCGCCCAGTAGGCGCGCAGGGTCAGGGCCGCTCCATGGCTGTATTGCCGGTCCACCAGCATGTCCTCGTTCATCATCAGATAAACCAGGGTGAGGGCCTTGGAGAACAGCACCACGACCAGCACCAACCAGAGGGTGCGGGCGAAGAAGCTTTGCGGAAACCAGAGTGGGGTTTTCATCGAATAAGTCTGTGTCGGTTTCTATCGGCGAGGCCGCGCAAAGACGGGCACCAGGGCTGGACGTCGGCTAGCACCGGCAGGCCCGCAGGCGCAGACCGAGGGTGCGAGGGCACCCCAGCCAGCGCGCGACGGGCTTAAACAGGACGCGTCCTAGGCCTTGGCGCCGTCGGGAACAAACACATAGCCCACGCCCCAGACGGTCTGGATATAGCGCGGCTTGGACGGATCGGGCTCGATCAATCGGCGCAGGCGAGAGATCTGCACGTCGATGGAGCGCTCCAGGGCGTCCCACTCGCGGCCGCGGGCCAGGTTCATCAGTTTGTCCCGGGTCAGGGGTTCGCGCGCATGCTCGACCAGCGCCTTGAGTACGGCAAATTCGCCGGTGGTGAGCATCTGCACCTGATCGCCACGGGTCAGCTCGCGGGTGGCCAGGGACAGCGAGTAATCGCCAAAGGTCACCGTGGCCTCCTCGCTGCCCGGCGCACCCGGTACCTGAGGCGCCTGCCGGCGTAGCACGGCCTTGATCCGCGCCAGCAGTTCACGTGGGTTGAAGGGCTTGGCCAGGTAATCGTCGGCGCCCAGCTCCAGGCCCTGGATGCGACTGGCCTCGTCACCCTTGGCGGTGAGCATGATGATAGGCACCTGGTTGTTGCCGGCGCGCAGGCGCTTGCACGCGGACAGGCCATCCTCGCCCGGCAGCATCAGGTCCAGCACCACCAGCTGAAACAGCTCGCGGGCCAACAGGCGGTCCATCTGCTCGACGTTCTCCACCGCGCGGACGCGGTAGCCCTGCTCGTCGAGAAAGCGCTCGAGCAGACGGCGCAGGCCCGGGTCGTCGTCGACGATAAGAATCTTTTCGCCTTCCGGCGCGCTCGCGGTGGTCATGACGGCTCCCTGTGGGCCTGGGTTATCGCGGCATTATGGCCCAGACGCGACGACGCGCGCGCTGGCCATTGTTAGCAGATTTGTCCCGCGACCGGCAGGGCGCGGCGCCGCTTGGGTATACTGCCGGCCTTTTGCAGCCGGCTCGCGCCCGCTTTCACTTCTGCTTAGGTGGTTTTATGGACAGCATCAACAGCCGCATCGCCGAGGAACTCGGGGTTCGCCCGCAACAGGTCGCCGCCGCCGTGGCCCTGCTCGACGAAGGCTCGACCGTGCCCTTTATCGCCCGCTACCGCAAAGAGCTGACCGGCAGCCTGGACGACACCCAGCTGCGCCACCTGGAAGAGCGCCTGCGCTACCTGCGCGAATTGGACGAGCGACGCCTGAGCATCCTGGCCAGCATCGAGGAACAGGGCAAGCTGACCCCGGAACTGGCCCGCGAGATCAAGCTGGCCGAGACCAAGACGCGCCTGGAAGACCTCTACCTGCCCTACAAGCAGAAGCGCCGGACCAAGGGCCAGATCGCCTTGGAAGCGGGCCTGGACGAGCTGGCCGACGCGCTGTTCGGCAACCCGGATCTGAGCCCCGACGCCGAGGCCGCGCGCTTCGTCGACGGCGAAAAAGGCCTGGCCGACACCAAGGCTGTGCTGGAAGGCGCCAAGTACATCCTGATGGAGCGCTTCGCCGAGCACGCCGACCTGCTGGCCCGGCTGCGCGGCTTTCTCAAGCAGGAAGCCAGCGTCAGCGCCCGCCTGGTGCCCGGCAAGGAAGAAGAAGGGGCGAAGTTTCGCGATTACTTCGAGCACGACGAGGCGCTCAAGAGCATGCCCTCGCACCGCGCCCTGGCGATCTTCCGCGGGCGTAACGAGGGTGTGCTCAGCGCCACCCTCAAGGTCGGCGACGACACGCCGGGCAGCCTGCACCCCTGCGAGCTGATGATCGCCCAGCAATTCGGCCTCAAGGACCAGGGCCGCCCGGCTGACAAGTGGCTGGGCGAGGTGGTGCGCTGGACCTGGAAGGTCAAGCTCTACACCCACCTGGAAACCGACCTGTTCGGCGAGCTGCGCGAGGGCGCCGAGGAAGAAGCCATCAGCGTCTTCGCCCTCAATCTGCACGACCTGCTGCTGGCCGCGCCGGCCGGCCCGCGCGCGACCCTGGGCCTGGACCCGGGCCTGCGCACCGGCTGCAAGGTCGCGGTGGTGGACGCCACCGGCAAGCTGCTCGAATACGCCACTGTCTATCCCCATGTGCCGAAAAACCAGTGGGACCAGACCCTGGCCGTGCTCGGCACGCTGTGCCGCAAGCACCAGGTCGACCTGATCTCCATCGGCAACGGCACCGGCAGCCGCGAGTCCGACAAGCTGGCCGCCGAGCTGATCAAGCAGCACCCGGAATTGAAGATGACCAAGATCATGGTCAGCGAAGCCGGCGCCTCGGTGTATTCGGCATCGGAGTTGGCGGCCAAGGAATTCCCGGACCTGGACGTGACCATCCGCGGCGCCGTGAGCATCGCCCGGCGCCTGCAGGATCCGCTGGCCGAGCTGGTGAAGATCGACCCTAAATCCATCGGTGTGGGCCAGTACCAGCACGACGTCTCGCAGCTCAAGCTGGCGCGCAGCCTGGACGCCGTGGTGGAGGACTGTGTGAACGCCGTGGGCGTGGACGTCAACACCGCCTCGGTGGCCCTGCTGGCACGCATCTCCGGGCTGAACGCGACCCTGGCGCAGAACATCGTCGCCCACCGCGACGCCCATGGCGCGTTCAAGACCCGCGCAGCCCTGAAAAAGGTGCCGCGCCTGGGCGACAAGACCTTCGAACAGGCTGCGGGCTTCTTGCGAGTGATGAACGGCGACAACCCCCTGGACGGCTCGGCCGTGCACCCCGAAACCTATCCCCTGGTGGAGCGCATCGCCAAGGATACCGGCCGCGATATACGCTCCCTGGTGGGCGACGCGGGCTTTCTCAAGCGCCTGGACCCCAAGCAGTTCACCGACGAGCACTTCGGCCTGGTCACAGTCGGCGACATTCTCCAGGAGCTGGAAAAGCCCGGCCGCGACCCGCGCCCGGAGTTCAAGACCGCCGCCTTCCAGGACGGGGTCGAGACCCTCAAGGACCTGGAGCTGGGCATGCTGCTCGAGGGCGTGGTCACCAACGTCACCAACTTCGGCGCCTTCGTCGATATCGGCGTGCACCAGGACGGCCTGGTGCATATCTCGGCCCTGTCGGAGAAGTTCATCAAGGATCCGCGCGAGGCGGTCAAGGCCGGCGACGTGGTCAAGGTCAAGGTCATGGAAGTGGATATCCCGCGCAACCGCATCGCCCTGTCCATGCGTTTGTCGGATACTCCGGGCGAGAAGATAGAGGGCCAGCGCGGCGGTCGTCCAGGCGGTCAGCCCCGCTCGCAAAACGCCACGCGGGCTCAGGCCAAGGCGCCGGACAAGCCGGCGGCCAGCGGCGCCATGGCCGCCCTGTTCGCCAATGCCAAGCAGCTGAAGAAATAGGCCTGCATCGCCGGCTGCCGGGCTCGCCCGGGCAGGTCGCTTCGGCACATGGCGCCTTCGCGTGGGGATAACCGCTGGCGGCCGTGCCCGGCTAGCATTCCATCAGAGTGCCCAGGCGCAAAGACCCGTTACCTCTTCACCCTTGTAGACCGCCCCGGCCACCCCCATATTGGGGCGACTGACGCGTGAAGGATATCCAATGTTGAGCGAGCTTCTCTCCCGCCGCCTGGCTCTGCTGGGCGAGCGCGCTAACCTCTCCCTGCTCGAACAGTGCCTACATGGCATCGAACGGGAATGCCTGCGCGTCGATACCGACGGTCAACTGGCCCTGACTCCGCACCCGGAGCGCTTGGGCTCGGCCCTGACCCATCCCGAGATCACCACCGATTATTCCGAGGCGCTGCTGGAGTTCATCACCCCGGCCGAACCGGACCCGGCGATCACCCTGGCCAAGCTGGAGCGCACCCACCGCTTCGCCTACAGCAAGCTGGCCGAGGACGGCGAATACCTCTGGAGCCCCTCGATGCCCGGGGTATTGCCGGACGAGGCAAGCATTCCCATCGCCCGCTACGGCGACTCGGCCATCGGTCGGCTCAAGTATGTCTACCGCCAGGGCCTGGCGCTGCGCTATGGCAAGACCATGCAGTGCATCGCCGGCATCCATTACAACTTCTCCCTGCCCGAGCCGCTGTGGGCCTTGTTGCAGCAGGACGAGGGCGACACGCGCAGTCCGCGCGACTACCAGTCGGCGCGCTATATCGCGCAGATCCGCAATTTTCGCCGCTACAGCTGGCTGCTGATGTACCTGTTCGGTGCCTCGCCGGCCCTGGACGCCAGCTTTCTGCGCGGCCGCCCGCATCAGCTGCAGCACTGGGACGCCGACACCCTCTACCTGCCCCATGCCACCAGCCTGCGCATGAGCGACCTGGGCTACCAAAGCAACGCCCAGGCCGGCCTGACGCCCTGCTACAACGACCTGGTCAGCTACACCGACAGCCTACGCAAGGCGGTTGCCACGCCCTATCCGGCCTATGTCGCGATCGGCGCCAAGCGCGACGGCGAGTGGCTGCAGCTCAACACCAACATCCTGCAGATCGAGAACGAGTACTACTCGATCATCCGCCCCAAGCGCGTCACCGACCGCGGCGAGCGGCCGATCCAGGCCCTGATGGCGCGCGGCGTGCAATACGTGGAAGTACGCTGCCTGGATATCAACCCCTTCCTGCCCCTGGGCATCGACCTGGTGCAGGCGCGTTTTCTCGACGCCTTCCTGCTGTATTGCGCCCTGGAAGACAGCCCGCCATTGGCCGGCGGCGAATGCCATGCCTGCACCGACAACTTCCTCGCGGTGGTCAAGGAAGGTCGGCGACCCGGCCTGCAGCTGCAGCGCGACGGCCAGCCGGTGGGCCTGCAGCAGTGGGCGCTGGCGCTGTTGGACCAGATCCAGCCCCTGGCCGACCTGCTGGACCGCAGCCACGGCGGCAGCGAACACAGCCAGGCGCTGATCGCGCAACGGGCCAAGGTCGACGACCCCGCCCTGACCCCCTCGGCCCAGGTGCTGGCCAGCCTCCAAGCCCAGGGCGAAAGTCATGCGCAATTCGCCCTGCGCCAGAGCAAGGTCCATGCCGCGTATTTTCGCAGCCAGCCGCTCAGCGCCGCCGAGCGGGCCGAGCAGGAAGCCCTGGTACAGGCGTCCCGGGACGAACAGACCGAGCTGGAGCAGGCCGAGGCGGTGGATTTCGACGCCTTCGTCGAGGCCTACCAGGCCAGTATCCTGGCCATCGGCGACTGATCCCGGCAGCGTTCACCGGCTGGAAAAATTCGCTCCAGTGCCTTCCTGATGCCACCGTTACGGGTAGTCCGTCACAAAACCGGCCAATGGCGGCAAAACCCGGCATCAGTGGCGCCCCACGCCGGACTCGCGGCAGCTAGCATGTACAACTTGATCAAGTTACGAGCCTTCCCCTATGGCGCCATCCGACGCGCTGCTCGACGAAGACCGGCACTGGAGCCTGGAAAGCCTGAACAAGGCCTACCAGCAGGGTTATATGGCCGGTCTCACCGGCCAGGCGCACAGCACCCAGCCCCACCTCGCCGAGGTACTGGCTGCGGCCTGGGAAGCCGGTCACGACGACGGTCACGAGCAATTCGCCTTGCACAAGCAGGACCGTCGGGTCGGCTAGACGGTTTTTGCCGACTGCTGCCGGATAAGCGCAGTGTCGTCCGGGACCTGCTGCGGATGGCGACAAGGATTATCCGGGCTAGATACGCCGCCCCTTCGGGGTTTACAAGGCCTTTTCGAATATCTGCGAGTTGCGCTGGTAGTTGTACAGCGAGGCCCGCGAGGCCGGTAGACGCTCGACGCTGCTGGGTACAAAACCGCGCTCACGGAACCAATGGGCGGTGCGCGTGGTAAGCACGAACAGGGTTTTCAGGCCCTGGAGCCGGGCTCGGGTCTCGATGCGCTCTAGCAGTTCATCGCCCCGTCCGCCATGCCGGTAATCCGGATTAACCGCCAGGCAGGCCAGCTCGCCGCAATCGGAATCGGCGATCTGGTAGAGGGCCGCGCAGGCGATGATCAGGCCATCGCGCTCGACGATGCTGAACTGCTCGACCTCGCGCTCCAGTACCTCCCGTGAGCGACGCACCAGAATGCCCTGTTCTTCCAGCGGCCGGATCAGCTCCATCAACCCGCCAACATCCTCGATACTCGCCTCGCGCAGGGACTCGAACTGTTCCTGGGTCACCAGGGTGCCACCACCGTCGCGGGTAAACAGCTCGGTCAGCAGCGCGCCGTCCTCGGCGTAGCTGACGATATGGCTGCGCCGTACCCCGCCGCGGCAGGCCTGGGCCGCGGCATCCAGCAGCTCGGCCTGGTAATGCCCGCCCAGGCGCTCCAGGTGCGCGGCCACCTGCTGCGGACGCAACTCGCGCACCAGTTTGCCGCTGACATCCAGCAGTCCACGCTCGGCGCCGAACAGCAGCAGCTTGTCGGCGCCCAGGTCGATGGCGGCGCGGGTCGCCACATCCTCGCAAGCCAGGTTGAAGATCTCCCCGGTGGGCGAATAGCCCAGGGAGGACAGAAGCACGATACTGCGCTCGTCCAGCTGCCGGCCGATGCCCTTGCGGTCGACCCGGCGCACCTCGCCGGTGTGGTGGTAGTCCACCCCGTCGACCACGCCGATCGGCCGCGCGGTCACGTAGTTGCCGCTGGCCACCCGCAGCCGCGCGCCCTGCATGGGCGAAGCCGCCAGATCCATGGACAGGCGTGCCTCGATGGCGATGCGCAACTGACCCACCGCCTCGATCACGCATTCCAGGGTCGGCCCGTCGGTTACCCGCAGGTCACGGTGAAAACGCGGTGTCAAGCCACGGTTGGTCAGGCGCGCCTCGATCTGCGGGCGCGAACCGTGCACCAGCACCAGGCGCACGCCCAGGCTGTGCAACAGCACCAGGTCGTGGACGATATTGCCGAAATTCGGATGGGCCACGCCCTCGCCCGGCAACATGACCACGAATGTATGGTCCCGGTGGGCATTGATATAGGGCGTGGCGTGGCGAAGCCAATTGACGTAGTCGAGCATAGCGGGCCTGCAATTCGGTAAGCGGAATGTCTGGGTAAAGGCTGGCAACCAGCTGCTAAAGGCTCGGCTCTATCGTCGAAAATGCACGGACACGCGGGGGCTCCCGATACAGGGCGGAAAAGGGCCAGGCATCATAGCGCCGGACGCAGGCAATAGTGTTGAATCAGTTCGCGCAGCAGCCTGACGGTCGGCTGCAAGCGATCCATGTCCAGGTACTCGCCCGGCTGATGAGCGCAGTCGATATCGCCCGGGCCCAGTACCAGGGTCTCGCAACCCAGCTGCTGCAGGTAGGGGGCCTCGGTGCCGAAAGCCACCGCACCCGCCGCGTGGCCGGTCAGGCGCTCGGCCAGGCGCACCAGCTCGGCATCGGCGGCTTGCTCGAACGGCGGCGCGCTGGGAAACAACGGCGCGAAGTCGATGCTCACCCGGTGCCGCTCGGCCAGGGGTTGCAGCTTCTGGCGGATCGCACTGCGCAACAACTCCGGATCCATGCCTGGCAGGGGCCGCAGATCGAACTCCAGGGAGCACTGGCCGCAGATCCGGTTGGGGTTGTCGCCGCCGTGGATGCAGCCCAAGTTCAGGGTCGGATGCGGCACGCTGAATTGCGGATTGCGGTAGGTCTGCTGCCACTCCCGGCGCAGCGCCAGCAACTCGCCAATGGCCGCATGCATGGCCTCCAGGGCGCTGTGGCCCAGGCTCGGGTCGGAGGAGTGGCCGCTCTGGCCGAGAATATCCAGGCGCTCCATCATCACGCCCTTGTGCAGGCGGATGGGTTTCAGGCCCGTGGGCTCGCCAATCACCGCGGCGCGGCCCAGGGGCCGACCGGCCGCCGCCAGGGCGCGGGCACCGGACATGGAGCTTTCTTCGTCGCAGGTGGCGAGGATCAGCAGCGGCTGCTGGAAGCGCTGTTCCAGCAGGGGCTGCACCGCCTCGATGACGAGGGCGAAAAAGCCCTTCATGTCGCAGCTGCCCAGGCCCACCCAGCGGCCGTCGACCTCGGTCAGCTTCAGCGGGTCGGTCTGCCACAGGGCCGCGTCGAAGGGCACGGTGTCGCTGTGCCCGGCCAGTATCAGGCCACCGGGGCCGCTGCCATGGCTGGCCAGCAGGTTGAACTTGCCGGGACTGATTTCCTGGGTCTCGCAGACGAAACCCAGGTCGCCGAGCCAGCCCGCCAGCAGCGCAATCACCGGCGCATTGGACTGATCCCACTGCGCCTGGGTGCAACTGACCGAAGGCGCGGCAATCAAGGCGGCGAACTGGTCTTTGAGGGAAGGCAGGGGCATCGGCGGTCTCCGCGGGCAGTCTTGCCATCATAGGAGTCCAAGGTAGCAAATAGAAGGCGGGGTACTCGTGGTCGAATGTGCCAAGCGCAGCTATCGCGCTTCTGGCATAATCCGCGCCCCAACCTCAAACAGTCACAAAACCGCCATGTTTGATCTATTTAGCGGACTCGACGCATGGGTCGCCGTGAGCCTGCTGCTCGCCCTGGCCTTCGTTCTCACCTTCGAATTCATCAATGGCTTTCATGACACCGCCAACGCGGTGGCCACGGTGATCTACACCAAGGCCATGCCACCGCATCTGGCGGTGATCTTCTCCGGCATTTTCAACTTCCTCGGTGTGGTGCTCGGCGGTGTCGGCGTGGCGTATGCCATCGTGCACCTACTGCCGGTCGAGCTGTTGATCAACGCCAACGCCACCTATGGCCTGGTCATGGTGTTTTCCATGCTCACCTCGGCCATCGCCTGGAACCTCGGCACCTGGTACCTGGGCATCCCGGCTTCCAGTTCGCACACCCTGATCGGCTCGATCCTCGGCGTTGGCCTGGCCAACGCACTGATCACCGATATCGGCCTGAGCGAAGGGGTGAACTGGAAAAAGGCCATCGATATCGGCATCTCCCTGCTGGCATCGCCGGCCGCCGGCTTCCTGGTCGCCGCCCTGCTGCTGCTCAGCCTGAAGTGGCTGCGCCGCGACTCGAAGATGCACAAGAATCCGGAACAGCGCCTGGAACTCGACGGCAAGAAGCACCCGCCGTTCTGGAATCGCCTGGTGCTGGTGCTGTCGGCCATGGGCGTAAGCTTTGTCCATGGCTCCAACGACGGGCAGAAGGGTATCGGCCTGATCATGCTGGTACTGATCGGCATAGTCCCCGCGCACTTCGTCCTCGACCTGACCAGCACCACCTATCAGATCGAGCGTACCCGTGATGCCGCGATTCACCTGCAGGAATTCTACGAGCGCAACAACGACTCGCTGAGCGAATACCTAGCACTGGGCAAGAACGGCACCACCGAGCTACCAAAGAAGTTTCGCTGCGACGCCAAGCTCACCGAGTCGACCATTGCCGCGCTGCTGACATCGCTGGAACGTGTGACCGACTACAAGCAGATGCCCGAAGAGCAGCGCACCCAGACGCGCCGCTACCTGCTGTGCCTGGACGACACGGCGAAGAAGGTCGGCAAGCTGGAAGGCCTGCCTAAGCGCGAGAAAGCGGACCTGGACAAGTTGCGCAAGGACCTCACCGCCACCACCGAATACGCCCCCCTCTGGGTGATCTTCGCGGTGGCCCTGGCTTTGGGCATCGGCACCATGGTCGGCTGGAAGCGTGTGGTACTGACCGTTGGCGAGAAGATCGGCCGCCAGGGCATGACCTATGCCCAGGGCATGAGTGCGCAGATCACTGCGTCCATCGCCATCGGCCTGGCCAACATCTACAGCCTGCCGGTGTCGACCACCCATGTGCTGTCCTCCGGCGTGGCTGGGACCATGGTCGCGAACAAAAGCGGCCTGCAGTTGGGCACCGTGCGCATTATCCTGATCGCCTGGGTGTTTACCCTGCCGGTGACCGTCATCCTGTCTGCCGTCTTGTTCTGGCTGGGCGTGAAGTTGTTCGTTTAAGCTCGACCGCAGCGCGTCAGACAAAGCCGCCTTCGGGCGGCTTTGTGCCCTGAGGGCAATCCTTTCCTTACTTCCGCAAGAGTCGACCATGGTCAAAGAAACCGAAATCAAGCTGCGGGTAAACCGCGAGACCCTGGCCGCCTTGCGTGAGCATCCCTTGCTGAAAAAGCGCAACAAGAGCGGTTGGGAACGGCGCGAACTGTTCAACCAGTATTTCGACACGCCCGAGCGCGACCTGGCCCAGGCGCGGATCGCCCTGCGCATCCGCCGCGACGGCGAGGCCCTGATCCAGACCCTCAAGACCCGCGGCCAGAGCGTCGCCGGGCTGTCCGAGCGCAATGAATACGACTGGCATCTACCCAACGCCGAACTGGACCTGAGCAAGCTCGACGACAGCTGCTGGCCGGCGGCCCTGGCCGAACTGGACAAACAGCGCATCCAGCCATTGTTCACCACCGACTTCGTCCGCGAGCGCGCCGAGATCGCCTGGGGCCGCGGCAAGGCCAAAGTGGTGATCGAAGCCGCCCTGGACCTGGGCCTGGTCTGCGCCGATGGCCAGCAGGAAGAAATCTGCGAGCTGGAACTGGAATTGCGCCAGGGCGAGCCCGAGGCGCTGCTGGAGCTGGCCGCCGAACTGGCCGCCGACCTTGCGCTGATGCCTTGCGATATCAGCAAGGCCGAGCGCGGCTATCGGCTGTTCGACGCCAGCAGCTACGCCCTGAACCTGGCACCGCCTGGTGTGCATGCCGAGCAGCCGCTGGATGAAGCCTTCGCCGCCCTGGCCTGGTACTTGCTCGGCAGCAGCCAACGCCTGGCCGAGCAATACCGTTTTAATGGCCACTGGCGCCTGCTGCTGGAGTGGGTCGAGCAACTGAGCGCACTTCGCGCCCTGCTCGCCAGCCTCGGCCAGGCCGCGCCGCGGGTGGCCAGCCATGAGCTGCGCACGGCCCTGGACGCCCTGCTCGCCGACTGGCGTCCACGCACCCAGGCCGGCCTGCTTGACGAGGCCGTTCGCCAGGCCGCGCCTGGGCATTTCGCTGCAGAACTCGAAGGCACCCGCTGGGGCCTGTTCTCTCTGAACGCTTCGCGCTGGCTGCTGGCGCGCACCTGGACCCTGGCCCGCAACAACCGCGGCAACCGTCAAGGCGCCGCGGTACTGGGCAATTGGCTGCCGACCCTGATCGCCGAGGAAGGCGCGTCCCTGCAGCTCAAGCGTTACCAGCAGCAGCCCGAGGATCTGGCCGAACAGCTGCCGCGCCTGGAACGCCTGCTGGCCTGGCTACACCTGGCCCGCGGCGTGCTGGAGGTGCCAGAAGTCGATCGCCTGTACGGCGAGTTGAACAAGCTGCGCGATCTGGCCAGCCGACCGCTGGACGAAGAAGTGCTAAATGCCCGCATGCAACAGGCCCAGACTCTATTGAGCAATAAGGCCTGGAAGCAGCTGACGCGCTGAAAATCAGGGCCTACTGTCGGCGCCCTACGCCTTGCCTGGCGCTATTTACCGCGGCCATGTGGCTCATTGCGAAACGCAATAGATTCCAGGCAAAGTCCGAACAAGTCCCAACAGTCGCCGCCGGACTAGGGCCTGTGGACATTATCATCGCGAGTCGCGTTGCCGCGAAGAAGGGTCACAGGCAAGGCGCGGAACGCGGGCAAGGGTCATTCCCTTGCCAAGTTTCGCAACGCCGTATGGGCCCCTTGTTCGCGCAACCCGCAGGGCCGGACCTGCTTTGATGCGATAAGAAGTTACTCGCCGTTCGCTCTGAAGCACCCGAGGGTGCGCTTCATGCCAGGTCTGGTTTCAAAACCAGGTTCGGCACGGCCATGCGGGGAGTGTCAACAGGCCCTAACCCAGGGGCAGGCTAGTGGTGGACTTGATCTCCGACAGGGCAACGATCGAATTCACTTCCTGAACACCGGGCAAGGCCGAGAGTTTTTCAAAGAAAAACCGCTCGTAGGCCTCGATATCCTGGGTGACGATACGCAGTAGAAAATCCACCGAGCCCATCAGCACGTAACACTCCAGCACTTGCGGAAGATCGCGGATCGCCGCCGCGAACTCGGTAAAGTTGGAGCGCCCGTGGGCATTAAGTTTGACCTCGGCAAAAATCTGGGTGTTCAGACCGACCTTCTTGCGGTCCAGCAACGTCACCTGGCGACGGATTACCCCATCCTCTTTCAAGCGCTGAATACGCCGCCAGCAGGGAGATTGGGATAATCCAATGCGCTCGGCGATTTCCCCGCTCGACAACGAGGCGTCCTCCTGCAAGAGGGCCAGAATCTGGCGATCATGACTGTCCAAGGCACCCTGCATAATCTAGTCTCATTATTTTAAATAGTAGATAGGCTATCCAAAAATACAGAATTATTAGCCGTTATGGACCAGAAATTTCCCCAGGCGCATGAAAAAATCTCCCTCTAATCAGTGGAGCCCCCGCATGCCAGAACCCCACGCCTTGCATTCTCCTGTCCACCCCGTCGGTGTCGCGCCAACAGACCCACTGCGCATCGACCCCTGGTCAGAATCCACTCGCGGCACGGTGCACTACCGCATCGTAGCCGGCGCAGAACCGGACATTCTTTGCCGGCTGCTCAATGGTTTCGCCCAGCAGTCGCTGCTGCCCTGTCGAGTCGAAATGCTGCGTCGGGACCCGTTACTCGAGATCGAAATTAGCCAATCAGGCCTCAGCTGGCACCGCGCCGAGCTCATCGCGCAGAAGATGCGCGCACAGGTCGACGTATGCTCGGTGCAACTGCAGGCGTGCCACGAACCGCTTACCCCACTGCCAAGCAGTACAGCTCCCTACGCATGATCTGCGCGGATCAAAACCTCAGCACTTGTCCGATCCGTACACTGCCAGGACGGGACATGGCCAAAACTATGGGTAGTGGAACATTGGCGTGGATTCGTTTTCATCCCGGCAAATCACCGTGGTGAGCTTCAGACCCACTGGTCTTGCAGTTCGCACTCCGGCACAACGGAGTTTTATCCCGGACTGGGCGGCGCTGGCCAATCAAGGAGTGGCATTCGTCAGGTTTGCCGCGCGACGGTATTGCGAGGCCGAGCACAGCCCCGGGCTCGAGCCATCGCGCCGTGCGGCGCAATCGGGCATGCTGGCGGTCATCCGGCTGCGCGCCGCAGGGTGTGAATACCGCCAGGCGGCCCGGCAGAACCGTTCGACAAGGAGCCTGCATGTCTGCTTTGCCATCATCGACCGCCGAGCGTCAGCTGGACCTGAACGAGCTAATGCGCGAACTAGTCGCCCAAGGTCGCGTGAATCAGGAAACCGCCGAGCAGTGCCTGACCATTCGCCGCAGCAGCAACCTGCAGCTGCACCCGCTGGAGTTTCTCGCTGGCCAGCAGGTCGACGACCTCGCCCGTCCCGGCAAGAAACTCGACCTGGAAAGCCTGACCGTCTGGCTGGCGGAGTTCGCCGGCCAGCCTTATCTGCGCATCGATCCGCTGAAGATCGATGTGGCGGCGGTCACTCCGTTGATGTCCTATGCCTTCGCCCAGCGCCACAAGATCCTCGCCGTGGCGGTCGCACCCGATGCCGTCACCATCGCCAGCGCCCAACCCTTCGCCCGCAGCTGGGAAGCCAACCTGACCCATGTGCTCAAGCGCCCGATCAAGCGCGTGGTGGCCAACCCGGCGGATATCCAGCGTTTTACCGTGGAGTTCTTCCGCCTGGCCAAGTCGGTCAGCGGCGCCACCGCGGTGGACACCAAGAATAGCGGACTGGGCAACTTCGAGCAGTTGCTGAACCTGGGCGCCAGCGACCAGGAGCCGGACGCCAACGACGCGCATATCGTCAACATTGTCGACTGGCTGTTCCAGTACGCCTTTCAGCAACGCGCCAGCGATATCCATATCGAGCCGCGGCGCGAGCAGGGCACGGTGCGCTTTCGCATCGACGGCGTGCTGCACAATGTCTATCAATTCCCGCCCCAGGTGACCATGGCCATCGTCAGCCGCCTGAAATCCCTGGGGCGGATGAACGTCGCGGAAAAACGCAAACCCCAGGACGGCCGGGTCAAGACCAAGACCCCGGACGGCGGCGAGGTCGAGCTGCGCCTGTCCACCCTGCCCACCGCCTTCGGCGAGAAGATGGTGATGCGAATCTTCGACCCGGAAGTGCTGCTGAAGAATTTCGATCAGCTGGGTTTTTCCGCTGACGACCTGCGCCGCTGGCTGGAGATGACCCGCCAGCCCAACGGCATCATCCTGGTCACCGGGCCTACCGGCTCGGGCAAGACCACCACGCTCTACACCACCCTGAAAAAGCTGGCGACACCCGAGGTAAACCTCTGCACCATCGAGGACCCCATCGAGATGGTGGAGCCGGCCTTCAACCAGATGCAGGTGCAGCACAATATCGACCTGACCTTTGCCAGCGGCGTGCGCGCGCTGATGCGTCAGGATCCGGACATCATCATGGTCGGCGAGATCCGCGACCTGGAAACCGCCGAGATGGCGATCCAGGCGGCACTGACCGGGCACCTGGTGCTCTCGACCCTGCACACCAACGACGCACCCAGCGCCATCACCCGCCTGCTGGAGCTGGGCGTGCCGCACTACCTGCTCAAGGCCACGTTACTGGGGGTCATGGCCCAGCGCCTGGTGCGCACCCTGTGCCCGCACTGCAAAATCCCGATCGATGTCCAGGAAGACGACTGGCAGGCACTGACCAAGCCCTGGAACTCGCCTCTGCCCAGCGGCGCGCAGCAAGCGGTCGGTTGCCTGGAATGCCGCGACACCGGCTATCGCGGCCGGGCAGGGGTCTATGAAATCATGCAGCTCAATGACAGCATCAAGCCACTGATCACCGCCGACACCGATATCGTCGTCCTGCGCCGCCAGGCGTTCAAGGACGGCATGCGCAGCCTGCGCCTGTCCGGCGCGCAGAAGGTCGCCGCCGGCCTGACCACGATAGAAGAAGTGCTGCGGGTCACGCCGCAGAGCGAACAGAAATAGCCCCGGACATTCGCCCGGACCGCGCAGCATGCCAACGTAGACCCAGAAAAAACGGAGCTTTCATGGAAATCGGCAGTGTGATCTTTCTCTTCGTCGGCCTGGCGTTCGCCGTGGTCTTTATGGGATTCAAGGTGGTGCCCCAGGGTTATCAGTGGACGGTCGAGCGCTTCGGCCGCTACACCAATACCCTCACCCCGGGCCTAAATATCATAGTGCCGGTGATGGACCGCATCGGCCGCAAGCTCAACGTGATGGAAAGCGTGCTGGACATCCCGCCCCAGGAAGTGATCACCGCGGACAACGCCACGGTACAGATCGACGCCATCTGTTTCTTTCAGATCATCAATGCGGCCCAGGCCGCCTATGAGGTGAATAACCTCGAACACGCCATCCGCAACTTGGTGATGACCAATATTCGTACCGTGCTCGGCTCCATGGAGCTGGACGCCATGCTCGGGCAGCGCGACGCCATCAACGAGAAACTGCTGAAAACCGTTGACGAAGCCACAGCGCCCTGGGGCATCAAGATCACCCGCATCGAGATCAAGGACATCAGCCCGCCGGCCGACCTGATGGCCGCCATGTCCGGCCAGATGAAGGCCGAACGTATCAAGCGTGCGCAGATTCTCGAGGCCGAGGGTCTGCGTGCCGCGGCCATCCTTACCGCCGAAGGCAAGAAGCAGGGGCAGATCCTCGAAGCCGAGGGCGAGCGCCAGGCCGCCTTCCTGCAAGCCGAAGCACGCGAGCGGGCGGCGGCGGCCGAGGCTGAGGCCACCCGCCTGGTATCCGACGCCATCGCCAGCGGCAACGTGCAGGCGGTCAACTATTTCGTCGCGCAGAAATACATCGACGCTTTGGGCAAGCTGGCCAGCGCCAATAACAGCAAGGTCATCCTCATGCCCCTGGAGGCCAGCCAGATGATCGGCTCGATCGGCGGTATCGGCGAAATCGTCAAAGCCACCTTCAGCGATAAAAAGGCCTAAGCGATGTGGGACTTTCTACAGCAGCTGTCGTTCTGGAACTGGCTGGCCTTCGGCACCTTGCTGCTGATCCTTGAAGTCTTCGGCGCCGGCGGTTATCTCCTGTGGATCGGCATCGCGGCCGCCGGCACGGGGCTGGTCACCTACTTGATGCCGGAGCTGCCCTGGACCCTGCAATTCGTCCTGTTCGGCCTGCTGTCGGTCCTGACCGCGGTCTTCTGGTGGCGGCGCCAGCGAACGGCGGCCAAGCCGTCCGATCAGCCGGGCCTGAATCAGCGTGGCCAGGAGTTTATCGGCAAGCGTTTCACCCTGCATGAGGCTATCGAAGACGGGAACGGCAAGATCAAGGCCGGCGATTCCCTGTGGCTGGTCATCGGCCCGAACCTGCCAGCCGGGACCCCGGTACGGGTGATCGGTCAGGAAGGCGTTAGGCTCAGGGTCGAGGCGTTGGACGGCCCAACCAAGCCCTGAGCCGAACGGCATCTCCCGGTGCGCATCATGGGCACCGGGATACGCGGCCGGTCGTAGCAGGGGAACCCCGGATGAGCATTGGACTCCGAACTAGAGTTACCCGCCGGAGTCATCACCATGCGCCCTACCCGCCTCTTCGTCCTGCTTGCCCTGCTGAGCCTGCCCATCGGCCATAGCCTGGCTGACAACACGGTTCGCGACATCCTGTCGTCGGGCGCGACCACCGCGTCCACCTACATGACCTTCAAGGATCACAAGCTGGTGCTGGCCGCCCGCGACGATGCCGGCAGTTTTATTGCCAGCGGCGGGCAGATCCGCGGGCCTTATTTGGAGGCCGCATTGCAGCGCGTGCGCAGCGAGCAGCCTGAGCTGGTCGCCAGCGACTTGGAGTTGGCCGCCGCCATTCTGACCGCCGAATAGGGCCCCGCGCCGCGGCAATGGCGGCCGGGGTTCGCTGAAGAAGCGCCGCGAACGCAGGCACTTCTGCAGAAACCTCCCGGGACTAAGCCTTGTCGCAGGCGGCTTGGTAGGCCGCGGCGTCAAGCAGTTTGCCCAGCTCGCTGCTGTCGCTGGGTTTGAGCTTGAAGAACCAGCTTCCGTAGGGGTCGCCGTTGACACCCTCTGGCGCGTCGCTCAGGGCTTCGTTGATCGCGATGACTTCGCCGGCTATCGGCGCATAGATATCCGAGGCGGCCTTGACCGATTCCACCACGCCAGCCTCCTGGCCAGCGCTCAGGACTTTGCCGACTTCCGGCAATTCGACGAATACCACATCACCCAGGGCTTCCTGGGCGTGATCGGAAATACCCACGGTAACGCTGCCATCGGCTTCCAGACGAGCCCACTCATGGCTGGGGGCAAAACGCAGATCGGCGGGAATGTTGCTCATAGCGGTGTCCTCAAATACGGGGGCGGGGGCTCCGCCGGAAGGAAGTTAGCAGCAGTGAATCCAATCAGATCAGGGTCTTGCCGTGGCGCACGAAATTCGGTTGCACCACGCGTACGGGGTACCATTTTCCGCGAATCTCGACCTCGGCGCGCTCACCGGTTGCAGCCGGCACGCGCGCCAGGGCGATGGATTTGCCCAGGGTCGGAGAAAAGCTGCCGCTGGTGATTTCACCTTCGCCGACCCCTTCGACCCGTACCACCTGGTGGGCACGCAGCACGCCGCGCTCTTCCAGCACCAATCCCACCAGCTTAGGCAGCGCGCCGGCCGCCTGCTGGGTTTGCAGCGCGGCACGGCCGACAAAGTCCCGTGCGGACGGTGCCCAGGCGATGGTCCAGGCCATATTGGACACCAGCGGCGAGACGGCTTCGTCCATGTCCTGGCCATAGAGATTCATGCCCGCCTCCAGGCGCAAAGTGTCGCGGGCGCCGAGACCGATGGGGGCGATACCGGCCCCCACCAGCTCGTTGAAAAACCCCGGGGCCTCGGCAGCCGGCAGGATGATTTCCAGCCCGTCCTCGCCGGTGTAGCCGGTGCGGGCGATAAACCAGTCACCTTGAGCCAGTCCCTCGAAGGGCTTGAGCCCCTGGATCAACTGTGCGCGGGCGCCACTGACCAGCTCGCAACTCTTGCTCCGTGCGTGAGGCCCCTGGATCGCCAGCATGGCCAACTCCGGGCGCTCAATCAGCTCGATTGCGAAACCAACGGCCTGGGCCCGCATCCAGGCCAGGTCCTTGTCGCGGGTGGCCGCATTGACCACCAAGCGGTAGCCAGACCCGGTCAGGTAGACGATCAGGTCGTCCACCACCCCGCCCTGCTCGTTCAGCATGCCGCTGTAAAGGGCTTTGCCGATCACCTGCAGACGCTCGACATCATTGGCCAGCAGCCGCTGCAGGTAGGCTCGTGCCTCGGCCCCGGCAACATCCACCACGGTCATGTGCGATACATCGAAGACACCGCAATCGCGCCGCACCTGATGGTGCTCCTCGACTTGCGAGCCGTAGTGCAGTGGCATATCCCAGCCGCCGAAATCGACCATCTTGGCACCCAGGGCGCAGTGCTGGTCATAGAGGGGCGTACGCTGTCCCATGGGTTTCTCCATTCGGGCGTGGCGAAGCTGCGGGCAGGGTCTGAATGACCGGCCACAGCGAATGGCGCGCATTGTAGCCGCAAGGTCGGGACAGGTCATCCCGGGCGAAGCCCCTAGCAGGCCGTCTAAAAACCTAGCCGAGGCAGCCGAGCCTGTTTTTAACGCCCCCGTATTTTTCCTTAAGAGGGGCAACGCAGGTAGTTTTTAGCCGATCCGCCGCGCCGAGCGGCGGATCAGCAGGATCACTGGCAGAAGGCCGACCAGCACCAGGGTCAAGGCCGGCAGGGCGGCCCGGGCCCACTCGCCCTCGCTGGTCATTTCGAAAACCCGCACCGACAGGGTGTCCCAACCGAAAGGGCGCATCAGCAGGGTGGCCGGCATTTCCTTGAGCACGTCGACGAACACCAGCAGTGCCGCACTCAGCGCGCCGGGCACCAGCAGCGGCAGGTAGATCCGCATGAACAGCCGCGGCCCGCCGACTCCCAGGCTGCGCGAGGCCTCCGGCAAGGAGGGCCGAATGCGCGCCAGGCTGCTTTCCAGTGGGCCGAAGGCGACGGCGACAAAGCGGATCAGGTAGGCCAGCAGCAACGCGGCCAGGCTGCCCAGCAGCAACGGCTTACCGGCACCACCGAGCCAGCTTGACAGTGGTATCACCAGGCTACGATCGAGATAACTGAAGGCCAGCATGATCGCCACCGCCAGTACCGAGCCCGGCAAGGCATAGCCCAGATTGGCCAGGCCCACGGCCGAACGAATGGTCCGGGTCGGCGCCAAACGTCGGGCGAAAGCCAGCAGCAGGGCCACCGCAACTGTGATCAGCGCCGCCAGCGCACCCAGGTACAGGGTGTGCAGGATCAGCCCGGCGTAGCGTTCGTCCAGGTCGAAACGACCCCGCTGCCAGAACCAGACCAGCAGCTGCAGCACCGGTATGACAAAAGCGCAGAGCAGCACCAGGCCGCACCAGGCACTGGCCGCCCAGGCATGTGCCCCGCGCAGGCGATAGAGCGCCGCGACCCGCGGGCGCTCGTTAGTGGGTCGCGCCACGCCGCGGGCACGGCGCTCGCCATAAAGCACCAGCATGACCGCCAGCAGCAACAGACTGGCCAGCTGGGTCGCGCTGCTAAGGCTGTAGAAGCCGTACCAGGTCTTGTAGATGGCCGTGGTGAAGGTGTCGAAATTGAACACCGCCACCGCGCCGAAATCCGCCAGGGTTTCCATGATCGCCAGCGCCAGGCCGGCACCGATGGCCGGCCAGGCCATGGGCAGGGCCACCCGCCAGAACGCCTGCCAGGGGGTTTGCCCGAGCACCCGCGCGGCCTCCATTAGACCCTTGCCCTGGGCCAGAAAAGCGGTGCGCGCCAACAGGTAAACATAGGGGTAGAACACCAGCACCAGCACGATGACCACACCGCCGCCGGAACGCACCCGCGGCAACCGCAGGTCCGCGCCGAACGCCTCGCGCAACAGGCTCTGCAGGGGACCGGCGAAGTCCAGCAGACCGACGAACACGAAAGCCAACACATAAGCCGGAACGGCGAAGGGCAGCATCAAGGCCCAGTCCAGCCAGCGCCGGCCGGGAAACTCACAGAGGCTGGTGAGCCAGGCCAGACTGACACCCAGCAGGGTCACGCCCACGCCGACGCCCAGTACCAGAGTCAGGGTATTGAATAACAGGCGCAGCAGCTGGGTGTCCCACAGGTGCGCCCAGATATCCCGATCGATACTGTGCCAGGACAGCAGCAGCACGCTCAGCGGCAGCAGCACCAGGCCGGCGATGGCAAAGACGATGGGATACCAACGACGCTGGGCGGGGTGGGCCACGCAAATTCCTCGAAAAAATACGCCGCGCCAAGCTCGCGCGGCGACGCAGTATAACCGTGGCCGGCGGGCCGTGGCCCAGTGTCAAAGGCCTCCATGGACCATGGCTGCTAGCCGTCGTTTTAGCTACCATCAGGGGCCTGGGACACTGGGTGTCTGCCGTGTCGATAACACCGCCTGCAAGGAGCCCCCCGATGCTGCCCACTCGACAAGCCGAGAAAGCCCTGTCCAACGGCCTGCTGGACGTACTGATACGCGCTGGCCTGATCGCCATTCTGGCCGTCGCCTCCTACCAGATTTTCCATCCCTTCCTCGACCTGATGCTCTGGTCGATGATTCTGGCCATTACCCTCTATCCGCTGCACCTCAAGCTCAGGGACGTGCTGGGCCACAGCGATGCCCGCGCCGCCAGCCTGATCGTGCTGATTGCCATCGCCATCCTGTTGGTCCCGGTCTACCTGCTGGGCGACTCGCTGGCCCAGTCCATCGAGCAGAGCATCGCCGTGGTGAAAAGCGGTAACTTCCATATTCCGCCGCCGTCCGATTCGGTGGCCAGTTGGCCACTGGTGGGCGAGAGCCTGCATGGCTTCTGGCTGCAGGCCACCACCAACCTCACCGGTCTGCTGCAACAAGCAGCGCCGCAGCTCAAGGTCGTGGGCCTGGGGGTACTGGGCAAACTGGCCGGGGTCGGCATCGGCTTTCTGATGTTCATCATGGCCTTGATCATCGCCGGTATCTTCATGGCCTACGGCGCCAATGGCAGCCGCAGCGCCCAGCGGATCGCCTCGCGCATTTTCAATCCGAGCAAGGGTCCGCAGATCGCCGAGCTCTGCACCGCCACCGTTCGCGCCGTAGCCCAGGGCGTGGTCGGCATCGCCTTTATCCAGATGTTCCTGGTGGGTGGAGGCTTCGTCGTCATGGACATTCCCGGTGCCGGCCTGCTGGCCCTGGCGGTACTGCTGCTGGGCATCATGCAGCTGCCCGCCACCCTGATCATCGTTCCGGTGATCGCTTTCGTCTTCGCCACCGAAGGCGCCAGCGCGACAACCATCGTCTTCGCCATCTACAGCGTCGTCGCCGGCCTGGCCGACAACGTGCTCAAGCCGCTGCTGCTGGCCCGTGGCGTGGCGGTGCCGATGCCGGTCATCCTGATCGGCGCCCTCGGCGGCATGGTCACCAGCGGCATCATCGGCCTGTTTATCGGCCCGGTGATATTAGCCGTGAGCTATCAGCTGTTCTGGCAGTGGGTCGACGACGCGCCCGAGGCCACCGAGAGCCCGGTCGACCAACCGTCCAACTGAGCCCGACCCATGCTGATCAATCTGCTCACCGGCCTGCCGGTCATCCTGTTCTGCCTGGTGCTACAGGCCCTGTTCATCACCTATTGCCTGCGCACCTACCTGCGCTTTCGCGCCTGCAGCCAAGCCTCCCCGGCCGTGCTGCCGGATATCCTGCTGCTGTCGGCGGTCATGCTGTTGCTGATGCTCGGCAATTGCTTGCAGATGGCCCTGTGGGCCGGACTGTTCATGCTGCTCGGCGAGTTCGACCAGTTCGTCGACGCGCTGTACTTCTCCGGGGTGACCTTCGCCACCCTCGGCTATGGCGACCTGGTGCTGTCCGAGCGCTGGCGCCTGCTCAGCGCCCTGGAAGCGGCCAACGGCATCCTGATGTTCGGCGTGTCGACCGCGGTGATGACCGCGGCGGTGGGCGACGTGTTCAAACAGAACCTGCTTCAGCACCGGCAGCCTTAACGCAAACGCCCCGCATCAAGGCGGGGCGTTTGCTGGGCTGCATCGGCTCTGGCGTATCAGTTCCAGCCGGCGCGATCCATCAGCATGATCGCTTCGGCCTGGCGCTTGCCGGCCACTTCCACCGGGATGCTGTCGGCCTTGAAGCTGCCCCAGGCCGCCACTTCTGCGGACGGCTTGATGGCCGGGTTGGCCGGGAACTCCTGGTTCAGGCTGGCGAACAGGCCCTGGGCTTCGTCGCCGGTCATCCATTCCAGCAGCTTCTTAGCGGCCTCGGCATGGGGCGCATGCTTGGTAACGCCGGCACCTGCCAGGTTGACGTGTACGCCACGGTCGGCCTGGTTAGGCCAGAACAACTTGGCCTTGAGGGCCGGGTTCTGCTTGGCCAGACGGCCGTAGTAGTAGGTGTTGACCAGGCCCACGTCGCACTGGCCGGCATCGATGGCCTGGATCAGCGCGGTGTCGTCGGCGAACACGTCGGTGGCCAGGTTGGCCACCCAACCCTTGAGCAGCTCTTCGGTCTTGGCCGCGCCATGGGTTTCGATCAGGGTAGCGGTCAGGGATTGGTTGTAGACCTTCTTGCTGGTGCGCAGGCACAAGCGGCCATCCCAGTTTTTATCGGCCAGCGCTTCATAGGTGCTCAACTCTTGCGGCTTGACCCGCTCGGTCGAGTAGACCAGGGTCCGTGCGCGCAGCGACAAGCCGGTCCAGCTGTTGCTGCTGGAGCGGTACTGGGCCGGGATATTGGCGGCGATCACTGGGGATTCGACGGGCTGCAGAATGCCCATCTGCTCGGCCTGCCAGAGGTTACCGGCATCGACCGTGATCAGCAGGTCCGCCGCGGTGTTCTCGCCCTCGGCCTTGATCCGCTCCATCAGCGGCGCTTCCTTGTCGGTAATGAACTTCACCGGCACACCGGTTTTCGCGGTGTAGGCATCGAATACCGGCTTGATCAGCTCGTCGATCCGCGCGGTGTAGACCACCACCTCATCGGCGGCTTGGACGGCGCCAGCCAGGGCGGTGAGGGCCAGTACGGCGAGAATACGCTTGCTTGACTGCATGGAGCTTGCCTCGTGAGAACTGACAGAAGAACAAAATAGTAGTGAATACCATTTAGTTTCTCAACCTGTCTTCAGAAGTAGCCCGCAAGAGGTAGCCCGCGCCCTCAGAGACGCGCCAACGCCGGCAGATCCCCGGACAAGCCCAGGGCCTGCCGGACGAACAGTGCCTTGGCCTCGGGCAGGCCATCGACCCAGTTCAGACCCGAATTGCGCAACCAGCGCAATGGCAGGGGGTCGGCCTGGAACAGCCGCTCGAACCCCTCCATGGCCGCCATCATGGCCAGGTTATGGGGCATGCGTCGACGCTCGTATCGGCTGAGAACCCGCAGATCGCCCGGGTGTTCGCCGCGGGCCAGGGCATGCAGCAGCACCTCGGCCAGTACCGCGGCATCGAGAAAGCCCAGGTTCACGCCTTGGCCGGCAAGTGGATGGATGGTATGGGCGGCATCGCCGATCAGTGCCAAGCCTTTCTCCACATAGCGTTTAGCGTGGCGCTGGCGCAGCGGCACGCAGAGCCGCGGGTCGCTGTGCAGCACCTCGCCCAGGCGCCACTCGAAGGCCTTGCTCAGGGCCCGGCAGAAGGCCGCGTCATCCATAGCCATAAGGCTCTCAGCCTCGCTCGGCGTGGTGGACCAGACGATCGAACACCAGTGTTCATCACCCTCGCGCGCCAGAGGCAGAAAGGCCAAGGGGCCGTCGTCGGTAAAGCGCTGCCAGGCCGTGCGCTGGTGCGGCTCGGCGCAGCGCACGCTGGTGATGATGGCGTGGTGCAGATAGTCCCACTCGCGGGTGGCGCAGCCTGCCAGGCGGCGCACCGCCGAATTGCCGCCGTCGGCGGCGATCACCAGGGGCGTGCGCAGCTCGCGGCCATCGGCCAGGGTCAGCAACCAGTCGTCGCCGGAGTGGCGCAACTGCTGCAAGCGTGCATTCGCCAGCAGACCCAGGTCGCTGTCGTGCAGGCGTTCGAGCAGGGCATCCTGCACCACGCGGTTCTCGACTATATGGCCGAGCACCTGAGCATGCACGCTGGCGGCGGAGAACTGCACTTGGCCGGTGCCCGAGCCGTCCCACACACGCATTTGCCCATAGGGGCTGCAACGGCGCCGCTGCACCCCCGGCCAAACGTCCAGCCGCTCGAGAATCCGCTGGCTGGCCGCCGACAGGGCGCTGACCCGCGGCTCGAACGGCGCGTCGCCATCGAAGGGCTTGACGCTCAACGGGCTGCCGTCGAGCAGCAGTATTTCCAGCCCGCTGTCCTTCAACGCCAGGGCCAGGGCACTGCCGACCATGCCTGCGCCCACAATCACCAGATCCGCGCGCATCGTCATACCCCTGAGCCCAAGTCTTGCTGCACGCCCTCGACGGGCACTCCCAACCTCACCCAGAGCACAGCCCCGACAATCATCAAACCCGCGCGCATCGTCCATACCCTGCCATTCAGCTGCCCACTCACGATCATCGAGCTCGCTCGCATATCCATTTCCTTACGCCTGGCGCTGGCGCGGCTTGAGCCGCACATAAAGGGTTTTATGCACCCGGGCCACCAGCCCGCCCTGTGCATCGCGGATGTCCACCTGCAGCTGCGGCAGGTACTTATCGCCACAGGCGGTCTGCGCGCGGATCTCACTCAACAGCGCCTCGTCCAGGCTGAATTCGGCTCGCACCCGGCCCTTGCCCGGGGCGATGAAATCAATGCTGGCGGCCTTGTCCCAGACGATGTAATCAGGCCCCAGGTTTTCCAGCAGCATCAACATATAAAACGGATCGACCATGGCATACAGGCTGCCGCCGAACTGGGTACCGACGTAATTGCGATTGAACCGGTGCAGTCCCATGCTCACCTGCACCCGACGGAAATCCGCGGCGATATGGCCCACACGAATACCGGCACCCAGATAGGGCGGGTAGAAGTTCATGGCCCAGCGCAACCAGCGTGCCTTGCGGGCCAAACGGCGTGATTGCATGGCCATCCTTAATCGGGGCGAGTGCCAAGGCCCATGGCCTGGCGGGCGAACCAGCGCTTGGCCGGCGGTAACAGGTCGAGCCCCAGCAGGCCCAGGTTGCGTCCGCCGGCAAGCAACGGATCGGCATGACCGAACAGGCGCGTGACCCGGTCGGAAAACCCCACTGTCAGCTGCTGGTCCTGACGCTGGCTCTGGGCGTAACGCTGCAGAGTGGCAAAGTCCCCGGGCGCGGCCGGGCTCTGCAGCAGCGCCTCGGCCAAGGCCAGGGTATCGCGCAGGGACAGGTTGTAGCCCTGCCCGGCAATGGGGTGCAAGCTGTGGGCGGCATTGCCCAACACCACCAGGTGCGGACGCACCTGCTCCTGGGCCTCGATCAACGCCAGGGGGTACAGATGCCGTTCGCCCAGCTGACGCAGGGCGCCCAGGCGGTAGCCGAAGACCTGCTGCAACTCGGCGAGAAAGGCTGCTTCGCCCAAGGCCAGCAGACGGCGGGCGTCGTGACCGGGGCGGGTCCAGATCAGCGCGCAGCGATTATCCACCAACGGCAACAGGGCCAACGGCCCGTGCTCGGTAAAGCGCTCGAACGCCTCGCCGGCATGGGGCTGGCCCGGGGTCAGGTTGGCGATCAGCGCGCTCTGCCGATAAGGCGTCTCACTCACGCCGATGCCCAATTGCTCGCGCAGGCCCGAGCGGCCACCGTCGGCCAGGACCGCCAGGTCGCACTCGAGCCGGGAGTCATCGTTCAGGGTCAGGCGGTAGCCGTCGTCCAGGGCCTCCAGCTGCATGACCTCGGCCGGGCAGCGCCAGCTGACCACCTCGGCATCCAGGGCCTGCCACAGGCAATGGCCGAGCCAGGCGTTTTCCACCACATAGCCCAGGGCCGGTACGCCCTCCTCCTCGGCGTTAAGCCGCGCTGCGGCGAAGCGTCCGCGGTCGGAGACATGGATGCGCGCGATGGCCTGGGCCCGAGGGGCGATGTTCGGCCACAGGCCTAGGCGCTCGTAGAGCTGTCGACTGCCATAGGACAGCGCCGTGGAGCGGGCGTCGTAGCTGGGCTGAAAGGCAGCCCCCGGGGCGAAGGGTTCGATCAGCAGGATCTTCCAGCCACGCGCCTTTGCGCCGGCCTGCAGGGCCAGGGCCAGGCTGGCGCCGACCAGACCGCCGCCGATGATCGCCAGGTTGGCTCGCGCCGTCATGGCCTCAGGCTGCCTGGCTGCGCGCGGCCGCCATCAACGCCTCGATCTCGGCCACCGTCTTGGGTACGCCGTTGGTCAGTATCTCGCAGCCGGTCTTGGTCACCACCACATCGTCTTCGATGCGCACGCCGATGCCGCGCCATTTCTTCGCGACTGTCTCGTTATCCACGGCGATATAGATGCCCGGCTCCACCGTCATGGCCATGCCCACTTCCAGTTCGCGCCATTGGCCGCCGATCTTGTAATCGCCGACATCATGCACATCCATGCCCAGCCAGTGACCGGCGCGGTGCATGTAAAACGGCTTATAAGCCTCGCGGGCGATCAGCTCGTCCACCACCCCCTCGAGTAACCCCAGCTCCACCAGGCCGGCGGTGATCACCCGCACCGTGGCTTCGTGGGCCTGATTCCAGTGCTTGCCGGGGGCGATTTCGAGAAAGGCGGCCTCCTGGGAGGCCAGCACCAGCTCGTAGATAGCCTTCTGCTCAGTCGAAAAAATCCCGTTGACCGGAAAGGTACGAGTGATGTCGCTGGCATAGCAGTCGATCTCGCAGCCGGCGTCGATCAGCACCAGGTCACCGTCTTTGAGCGGCGCATCGTTCTCGCGGTAGTGCAGGATGCAGGCGTTCTTGCCCGCCGCGACGATGGAGCCGTAGGCCGGCATCTTCGCCCCGCCCTTGCGGAATTCGTAGTCCAGCTCGGCTTCGAGGTGGAATTCGTGCAGGCCAGCGCGACTGGCCTGCATGGCGCGCACATGGGCACGGCAGGAGATGTCAGCGGCCTCGCGCATCACCTTCACTTCCGCAGCCGACTTGTACAGGCGCAGGTCATGCAACAGGTGGCCGAGGGCGACGAACTCGTTGGGCGGCGAGGCGCCCTGACGCGCCTTGGAGCGGATCACGTTGACCCAGTCCATCAGGTGGCGATCGAATTCGGCGTGGATGCCCATGGAGTAGTAGACCCGTTCACGCCCCTCGATCAGGCCCGGCAGGATGTCGTCGATATCGCCAATGGGGAAGGCGTCGTCTGCACCGTACTGGCTGATGGCGCCGTCCTGGCCGGCACGCAGGCCGTCCCACAGCTCGCGCTCGGGGTTGCGCTCGCGACAGAACAACACGTATTCGCCATGGGCGCGCCCGGGAATCAGCGCCAATACCGCCTCAGGTTCCGGAAAGCCGCACAGGTACTGGAAATCGCTGTCCTGGCGATAGATGTGTTCGACGTCGCGGTTGCGGATATACACCGGTGCCGCCGGCAGGATGGCGATGCTGTTGGGTTCCATCTGCGCCATCAGCGCCTTGCGCCGCCGGGCGTATTCCGACTTGGGGATCATGGGCAGGGGCTCGCTTCAGTGCAGGGAGGGCTTGGGCGCTTCCGGGGCGCGCTTGGCGCATTCGGTAAATAGCAGCAGGGGCGCGACGCGCAGGTATTCCATCACTTCCATGTAGTCGCCCTCGGCGTCCTCGGACTCTTCCAGGGCGCTCTGCACCTGGGCAATGGCCGCCAGGTCCTGCAGCACCTCGCTGGCCTCGCCGCTCAAGGCGGTTTCACGGGCGGTCAGACCGAAGCCGCCGAGAAAACCCTGACACCATTGGCCCAGTGCAGTGGCTCGCTCGGCCAGCGGCGCATCGTCGCTCGGCAACAGCAGCACCATGGCCATGTCGGTACCGGACAATTCGTCCTTGACCATGGCTTGCAGGCCGATCAGGGCCTGACGCACGCCGTCGACCGGGACGTGGCCGAGTAGCTCGCCGGCATCCAGCAGCCAGGGCTCGATCTCGAAGCCCGCTCCGGCGCAACTGCGCCCTAGCAAAAGGCCATGCAATTCGGCGGGCGAGACAGGGTGACCGCTGCTCGCGAGCAGGGTGGCGAAGGCACTGTAAGGGGAATTCTGGGTGGGCATAGGCGGCTAGGCGCCACAGGGCGCAATGACTAGAATAAGGCCTCGTATCCTAGCACCGGCAAGCGCGCCAAGACCATCACAAGGCCGTCGCGGGTTTGCCCCCTGAGCCGTCCGATCCTATATAGTTTCGCAATTCATAGCCTTGGTGAGAGCCCATGGAAGATGCCAACCTGCATGCGCTGACCGTCAAACTCGAACTGCTGATCCAGCGCGTCGAGCAGCTCAAGGCCGACAAGCGCGTGCTGCTGGCCAGTGAACGGGCTTGGCGCGAGGAACGTGCCCAATTGATCGAAAAGAACGAAATGGCCCGGCACAAGGTCGAATCGATGATTTCGCGCCTTAGAGCCCTGGAGCAGGACTAAATGAGTCAAGCAAGCACCGTTACCGTACACATCCTCGACAAGGACTATTGCATCGCCTGCCCCTCGGACGAGCGCGCCAATCTGGAGAGCGCCGCCCGCTACCTGGACGGCAAGATGCGCGAGATCCGCACCAGCGGAAAAGTCATAGGCGCCGACCGCGTGGCCGTGATGGCAGCGCTGAACATCACCCACGACCTGCTGCACAAACAACAGCACCTGGACCGCGAAGCCAGCACCACCCGCGATCAGGTCCGCGACCTGCTGGATCGGGTCGACAATGCCCTGGCCACCGATCCGGATATCCAGCAAAGCTGATGACCCTTCCGTCGATTCGGGTATACTCGCCCCACTCCCTGAGGTGCTTGCCAGTCGGTGATGTCCCTGAGCCGATACGCACAAACCTGGGGGTTGCCAGTCGAGGCCGGTGTGCATGTCCGCCTGACGGAAAGCCTTAACGCCTCCTGCAACCTCCACCTTGAACTTTCGGGTTCAAGGGCTAAACCGACAGCGGCACGTCGGGGGGTCTTTATTTTTGGTCCATGGCCTTGTCATGGACCGAGCATTGACAGCAAGTCATTGCCCGCCCGATGCGCACGAGCATGACTACCAGCCTCTCCCGCCCCCAGTTACGCCGCTTGCTGCGCCAAGCCCGTCGCGCGCTCAGTGCCGCCGAGCAGCGTCAGGCCGCCCAGAGCCTTTACCGCCAACTGGCACAGCACCCCAGCTTTCGTCGTGCCAGGCATATCGCCCTGTACTTGCCCAGCGATGGCGAGATAGATCCGCGCCCACTGCTGCGTGCCGCCCAGCGCCGCGGCAAGGCGACCTACCTGCCAGTGCTCGACACCTGGCCTCGCACCCGGATGCGGTTCCAGCGAATTCGCCCTGGCCAGGCCCTGAGACCCAATCGCCTGGGCATTCTGGAGCCGGCACTCGATCGCAGCCAGCAACGTAAGGTCTGGGCTCTGGACCTGGTGCTGCTGCCACTGGTGGGGTTCGATGAATCTGGCGGGCGCCTGGGCATGGGCGGGGGCTTTTATGACCGCTGCCTGGCCTATCGAACAAGGCGCAAAAATGGGCACAAACCGACGCTACTGGGCCTGGCCCATGAATGTCAGAAAGTCGAATGCCTGGCACTGGCCAGTTGGGATGTACCGTTGCACGGCACCGTGACAAACAGACAGTGGTACGCGGGAGATACCACCGCAATCGAAAAAAATCGGCTTAAGGCTGGGATGGCGCACTGATCGGCGCTTGGGTTTGGCGGTCCCACTGGCTCTGGGTGTAACCCGTGGTAACCACGCCCAGACTGAATAAAATCACCAATACCCACAATAAATCTGGTTTACGTCTCATCCAACTGCCTCCTCCTACAGGCCACTGCGCATCGCGGGCTTTTGATTAGCGTGGCGCACCGTCAAGCTTAACCATTAGCAGCACAAAACACTGATAAAGTTATTGGCTCAGTGCCAGAAACCGACTGTCGACCAATCCGCCTGGATTGGCTGTTCAATAGCGCGAGCAATGTTCATGCCCACTTGGCTGATGAAATCCGAACCCGAAGAATTCGCCTTGAAGGATCTGCAGCATGCAGGCCTGGCGCGCTGGGACGGCGTGCGCAATTACCAGGCCCGCAATTTTCTGCGCGCCATGGCCGTGGGCGAGCTGTTCTTCTTCTATCACTCCAGCTGCCCGACACCGGGAATCGCCGGAATTGCCCGAATCGCCAGCGGCTGCTACCCCGACCCTACGGCCCTCGACCCCCGTAGCCTCTATTTCGACGCCAAGGCCAGTGCCGAAAAGAACCCTTGGAGCGCCCTGGATGTCGAATTCGTCGAGGCATTCGATCCATTGATCCCCTTGGCCCGACTCAAGACCACACCGGCACTGGCCGCACTGGCCTTGGTACAGAAAGCCAGCCGATTGTCAGTGATGCCGGTCGACGCAGATCAATGGTCGACCATACTGACCCTGCGCTGAGCCGACGCCGCGCCCATCCTTGCAGGATCGCCACATGCCGCGCCCGCGCTCGCCCTGGTCCGTCCGCCTGGTCCTAGCCCTGCTAGGACTGGCTCTGTGCACGGCCAGCCTTGAGCTGGCCCGCCGGGTCGAGTACAGCCAACAACAGCGTGTATCCGAACGAGTGGGGTATCACGCGCAGATGCTTGCCCGCCAGCTGGAGCACGGCCTCGACGATCAGGTCGACGGGCTGCGGCGCATGGCCTACCGCTGGAATCAACACGGCCGCCCGACCCAGGCCGATTGGGCCCTGGATGCCAACTTCACCCTCGCGAACTTTCCCGCCTACCAGTCCATTCAATGGCTGGACGCGGGCTTGCGGATGCGCTGGCTGCTACCGCTGACAGGCAATGAAGCCGCCCAACACTTCCAGCTGACTCAGGATCACCCCAATTACAACCTGGCCATGCAGGCCAAGCACAAGGGCGAACCACACTTTTCCCACAGCTTCGAGTTGGTGCAGGGCGGACGCGGTTTTATTCTCTACACCCCTCTGTATCTGCGCAGACTCCCGAACGGGGCCCCGAACGGGTTCCCGAACGGGTTCCCGAACGGGGCAATGGGGGAACCGGCATTCGACGGCTTTCTGCAAGGCGTGTTTCGCGTCGATGCCTTGATGGATGCGTTACTCGACAACCTCGACAGCCAGGATTTCAGCGTGCATCTGCTGGAGTTCGAGCGCCCCTTGTACAGCCGCGAAGTGCCTCATGCCCTCGCTACCCTGCAGCAACAGGTCCCGCTGCACCTGCTGAACAATCAACACTTCGCCCTGCAATTAAGCCCCACGCAGCAGCTGGTTGACAGTTTAAGCTCGCCCCTGCCCCGGATCGTTCTGGGTGCGGGCCTGACGATCAGCCTGTTGCTGATCGCGGCGCTGGCACTGGCCCTGGAAAATCGTCGCCGCGCCGATGCGCTGCAAGGTAGCAACCGGCGCCTGCATGAGGAAATCGACCGGCGCGAACAGGTCGAGCAGCACCTGCGCGACAGCCGCGAACGCCTGCAACTGGTGCTCGACCTGACTGGCAAGAGCCGCGACGGACTGTTTATTCTCGACCCGCAGAGTCGCGAGATTCTGCATATGAACCAGGCCACTTACAACAGCCTGGGCTTGAGTGCCGAAGCCTTCGTCGAAGGCCTTAAAACCGATCCCGAACGCTTGCTGCCGGGCTTTCATACTTGGATCGAACAGGTGCGCCAGGCTCATCGCCAACACCTGCCGAAAATTTTTCAGCGCGAACTGCGGCGTGCAGACGGCAGTCACCAGGCTGCGGAGATCAGCGCCCAGCTGGTGAGCTTCAATGGTCACGAATACCTGATCGGTGTGGCCCGCGACAACAGCGAACGCCTGGAGCTCGAAGCACAGCTGCAGCGCCTGTCGCAGCAGGATGGCCTGACTGGACTGTACAACCGGCGCTTTTTCGACCAGCAGCTACAGGCCGAGTGGCGCCGGCTGAGGCGTCTAGCCGCGCCCATGGCCTTGCTGATGCTGGACATCGACTATTTCAAGGCCTACAACGACACCTTGGGCCATCTGGCCGGCGACGAGGCCTTGCGGCAGGTCAGTCGCGTCCTGCAGCAGTCCCTGCAACGTCAGGGGGACATTGCCTGTCGCTATGGCGGCGAGGAGTTCGTCATCCTCCTGCTCGATACCCGCGAAGAAGGCGCCGCCTATCTGTCCGAGCGAGTCCACCAGCTGATAGCCGAACTGGCCCTGACGCACCCGGGCAGCCCTTTGGGCCGCTTGAGCCTGAGCATCGGCTTGGCCATTTCGGCGCCCAACCAGGACGAGCAACCACAGAGTCTGATCGCCCACAGCGACCAGGCCTTGTACCGGGCCAAGCAGGAAGGCCGCAACCGCACCTGCATCTGGATGCCAGGCGACAGCTTCACGCTGCGAACGGGGCATGAGCCGGCGGATTGATCGTCGGTGGGGATAGGGCTACGGCGGTTAAAGCCCGGCGCATCGGGAGAAACCCCGCCCTGGCAAAGGCCGGCACTCTCGCTTAACGGGCGCGCCGAGACAGACTTATTGCAGGATCAGGTTATTGAAGAGCAGATCATCGACCAGAGGCTTGCCCTCTTCCTGGGTCAGCACGTCCTGCACCTGCTTGAGCGCCTCCAGACGCAGGATCTCCTTGGCTCCCTCAGCGGCCAGGGCTTCATCGGTCTGCTGGGAGAACAACATCACCAGCTGGTTGCGAATCAGCGGCTCGTGGTGCAGGACCCGGGCCTCGGCCTCGGCATTGCCCACCCGCAGGGCGATATCGGCCTTGTAGAACTTGAGCTTGGGCCCGGCACCGAAATTGCCTACCAGGGCCGGCACCAGGCCGACATAGATCACGGCGGGTGCCGCGGGTGCCTTTTCCTCATCCTCGCTGGCCTGCGCGGCCAGGGGCAGCGACAGGGCCAGCAGCAGTGCGATCAGAACCTTCACAGCGGTACTCCTTGGGAGACATGGTCCACGAATTCATCAGACAGGCCACAGCATAGCCACAGCCGGCCCGCAGCCCAAGCGCCTTGCTTATGGTCGACCATCAGAACCGGCCATGCTTGTTGACCCTGCGGGACCCGGCTCTACACTGCCGAACACCGTTTCCCGAGGAAAAGTCGATGAAAGCCGTACTGTGCAAAGCCTTCGGCCCCGCCGAAAATCTGGTACTGGAAGAAGTCGCCAGTCCCGAAGCGAAGAAAACCGAGATTGTGCTGCAAGTGCATGCCGCCGGCGTCAACTTCCCGGACACCCTGATCATCGAAGGCAAGTACCAGTTCAAGCCGCCCTTTCCCTTCTCGCCGGGCGGTGAAGCGGCCGGCGTGATCACCGCCGTGGGCGAAAAGGTCGGTCACCTCAAAATTGGCGATCGGGTCATGGCCCTGACCGGCTGGGGCAGCTTCGCCGAAGAAGTCGCGGTGCCCGGCTACAATGTCATCCCCATCCCCGCGAGCATGGATTTTACCAGCGCCGCGGCGTTCGGCATGACCTACGGCACCTCGATGCACGCCCTCAAGCAACGAGCCAACCTGCAACCCGGGGAAACGCTGCTGGTGCTCGGCGCCTCGGGCGGCGTGGGCCTGGCCGCCGTGGAAATCGGCAAGGCCATGGGCGCCCGGGTGATCGCTGCGGCCAGCAGCGCCGAGAAGCTGGACGTCGCCAAGGCGGCGGGCGCCGACGAGCTGATCAACTACAGCGAGAGTAACCTGAAGGACGAAGTCAAACGCCTGACCGGCGGCCAGGGCGCCGACGTGATCTACGATCCGGTGGGCGGCGACCTGTTCGATGCCGCCATTCGCTCAATTGCCTGGAATGGACGCCTGCTGGTGGTGGGTTTCGCCAGCGGACGCATCCCGGAGCTGCCGGTCAACCTGACCTTGCTCAAGGGCGCGGCCGTGGTCGGCGTATTCTGGGGCGCGTTCGCCCAGCGCCAGCCACAAGACAATGCCGCCAACTTCCAGCAGCTGTTCGCCTGGCATGCCGAAGGCAAGGTCAAGCCGCTGGTGTCACAGCTCTTCCCGCTTGCTCAGGCGGCCGAGGCAATCAATACCCTCGGTCAGCGCAAGGCCGTGGGCAAGGTGGTGGTGCAGGTGCGCTAATTGTTTGGACCCGGCTGCGCGTCGGCCAGGCGTCGTTAAAAATGCGCTCGGCTTGCTCATTTACACCAGTAAACTCCGCAGCCTCGCGCACTTTTGCCTAGCCTGCCTCTAGCTCGCAGGCTCCAGCATCAAGATCGAAAAAGTGTGTAGGGTGGATGACGCCTTTTTCATCCACCACTCGCACCCGCGGGGTGGATCGGTGAAGCGCGATCCACCCTACGACTCCAGCATAAAAATCGAAAAGCCACCCTGGGGTGGCTTTTTTATGGCCGCTGATCAGTCACGCGGGGCGTAGGCGAAGACATCGGCGCGCATCTGCCGCGCCTCCATCCCGGCCTCGACCAGAGCATCCAGGGTGGCGTATACCATTGCCGGCGAGCCGCTGGCATATACGTGCAAGGGCTTGAGATCGGCAAAATCCTCGCGCACCGCCTGGTGCAGCAAGCCGCAGCGTCCCGGCCAGGTACCGGGCTCGCTGACTACCTGGTGCAGGAACAGGTTATCCAGCCGCTGCCAGTCGGCCCAATGCGGCAGCGCGTAGAAATCCTCGGGCCGCCGCGCGCCCCAGTACAGGTGCACCGGATACTTGAAGCCCGCCACCCGGCAATGCTCGATCAGACTGTGCATCTGCGCCATGCCGGTACCCGCGGCGATCAGCACCAGCGGGCCGTCGGGCAACTCGGCCAGGTGGGTATCGCCGAAGGGCAGCTGCACCCGGGCAAAACCCCGGGTCCGTACATGCTCGATGATTTTCAAGCTGGAAGGCTCGCGCGCCAGGATATGCAGCTCCAGCTCTCGCCCGCACTGCGGCGCCGACGCCAGGGAAAAGGCCGCGTATTCGCCGTCCTCACGCTGCAACAGCAGGTATTGTCCGGCGTGATAACGCGGTGGCTTGCCCGCCGGGGCACGCAAGCGCAGACGCACGACGTCGCCACCCACGTCCAGGCACTCGATCAGCTGGCAGCTCAGCTCCTGCACCGGCAACTCGCCGGGTGCCAACACACCGTCCCATAGCAGCACGCAATCCTGCTCGGGCTCGGCCAGGCAGGTAAACACCTCGCCGTGGTCGTGGACATCGCCGGCCTGGCGCACCCGGCCATTGACCAGCAACGCCGCGCAGATCTGGCAGTTGCCGTTGCGACAGCTCTGCGGACAGTCATAGCCCAGGCGACGGGCGGCATCCAGAATACGCTCGCCGCGCTCGACGTCCAACACAGCACCGGACGGTTGCAGGGTGACTTTCATAGGGTGATGCCCCCTACCCGCGCCTTCGGCCAGGCGTGTCTGCACAGGCCCATCAGTCGATACCCAGCTGCGACCAGAGTTCGTCGACCCGGCGCTTGACCGCTTCGTCCTGAACGATGGCCCGGCCCCACTCACGCGTGGTTTCGCCCGGCCACTTGTGGGTGGCATCCAGGCCCATTTTCGAACCCAGGCCCGAAACCGGCGAAGCGAAATCCAGGTAGTCGATGGGGGTGTTGTCGATCAGCACCGTGTCGCGCTTGGGATCCATGCGGGTGGTGATGGCCCAGATCACGTCGTTCCAGTCCCGGGCGTTGATATCGTCGTCGGTGACGATCACGAACTTGGTGTACATAAATTGACGCAAAAAGGACCACACCCCGAGCATCACCCGCTTGGCATGCCCCGGGTACTGCTTCTTGATGGTCACCACCGCCAGGCGGTAGGAGCAACCTTCGGGCGGCAGGTAGAAGTCGGTGATCTCGGGAAACTGCTTCTGCAGGATCGGCACGAACACCTCGTTCAGCGCCACCCCGAGAATCGCCGGCTCGTCCGGCGGACGACCGGTGTAAGTACTGTGGTAAATCGGTTTTTGCCGACGGGTGATGCGCTCGACAGTCATCACCGGGAAACGGTCCACCTCGTTGTAATAGCCGGTGTGATCGCCATAAGGACCTTCATCGGCCAGCTCGCCGGGGTGAATCACCCCTTCCAGGACGATCTCGGCACTGGCCGGCACCTGCAGCGTGCTGCCGCGGCACTTGATCAGCTCGGTGCGGTGGCCGCGCAGCAGGCCGGCGAAGGCGTACTCGGACAGGCTGTCGGGCACCGGGGTGACCGCGCCGAGAATGGTCGCCGGATCCGCACCCAGGGCCACGGCCACCGGGTAGGGCTGGCCGGGGAATTTCTCGCACCAGTCGCGGTAATCCAAGGCGCCGCCGCGGTGGCTGAGCCAGCGCATGATGACCTTGTTGCGGCCGATCACCTGCTGCCGGTAGATGCCCAGGTTCTGCCGCTCCTTGTTCGGCCCCTTGGTGACGGTGAGGCCCCAGGTGATGAGCGGGCCGACATCGCCGGGCCAGCAGGTCTGCACCGGCAGCTTGCCCAGGTCGACGTCGTCGCCCTCTTCGATCACCTCCTGGCAAGGCGCGTCCTTGAGGACCTTGGGCGCCATGGCGATAACCTTGCGGAAGATCGGCAGCTTGGACCAGGCGTCCTTCAGGCCCTTGGGCGGCTCGGGCTCCTTGAGAAAGGCCAGCAGCTTGCCGATTTCGCGCAACTCGCTGACTTCTTCGGCACCCATTCCCAGGGCCACGCGCTTGGGGGTGCCGAACAAGTTGCCGAGCACCGGCATCGCGAAACCCGTGGGGTGCTCGAACAGCAAGGCCGGGCCCTGCTTGCGCAGGGTGCGGTCGCAGATCTCGGTCATTTCCAGCACCGGGGACACCGGCGTCTGAATGCGCTTGAGCTCGCCGCGCTGCTCCAAGCCGCGGATAAAGTCGCGCAGGTCGCGATACTGCATGCAGATGCCTCGTGTCGGGCGGGCCGGATAGGCCACGAAGTTTAGCGCCGTAGCGGGCCCTTCCGAAGGAAAAGCCAATGTCCGGACACACAAAAGCCGGGGCTCCCCGGCTTTTGTGGATCATATATATCTAGGATCGCAGCGAGCGAAGGTCAGGCAAGGCAAAAATGGCTGAGGAAGCGGAGTTTACTGATGTAAATGAGCATTCCGAAGCCATTTTTAACGCAGCATTACCGAAGCGCAGTAGATCCTCTTACTTACGCTTCATCGACATAAAGAACTCGTCGTTGGTCTTGGTCGCCTTGAGCTTGTCGATCAGGAATTCGATGGCGGCGATTTCATCCATCGGGTGCAGCAGCTTGCGCAGGATCCACATGCGTTGCAACTCGTCGTCGGCCGTCAGCAACTCTTCGCGGCGAGTGCCGGAACGGTTGATGTTGATAGCCGGGAAGACGCGTTTTTCGGCGATGCGGCGATCCAGAGGCAGTTCCATGTTGCCGGTGCCTTTGAATTCCTCGTAGATCACTTCGTCCATCTTCGAGCCGGTTTCAACCAGCGCGGTGGCAATAATGGTCAGCGAGCCGCCTTCTTCGATGTTCCGCGCAGCACCGAAGAAACGTTTCGGTTTCTCCAGGGCGTGGGCATCGACACCACCGGTGAGCACTTTGCCGGAGCTCGGGATCACGGTGTTGTAGGCGCGAGCCAGACGGGTGATGGAGTCGAGCAGGATCACTACGTCTTTCTTGTGTTCGACCAGGCGCTTGGCCTTCTCGATCACCATTTCGGCAACCTGCACGTGGCGGGTTGGCGGCTCGTCGAACGTCGAGGCAACCACTTCGCCGCGCACGGTGCGCTGCATTTCGGTTACTTCTTCCGGACGTTCGTCGATCAGCAGAACGATCAGGTGAACTTCAGGGTTGTTACGGGCGATGTTCGCTGCGATGTTTTGCAGCATGATCGTTTTACCGGCTTTCGGCGGAGCAACGATCAGACCGCGCTGGCCTTTGCCGATCGGGGCGCACAGGTCGATGACACGACCGGTCAAGTCTTCGGTGGAACCGTTGCCGGCTTCCATCTTCATGCGCACGGTCGGGAACAGCGGGGTCAGGTTCTCGAAGAGAATCTTGTTTTTCGCGTTCTCGGGACGATCGTAGTTGATCGTGTCGACCTTGAGCAGTGCGAAATAACGCTCGCCTTCCTTGGGAGGGCGGATCTTGCCGACGATGGTGTCACCGGTGCGCAAGTTGAAGCGACGGATCTGGCTCGGCGAGACGTAGATGTCATCGGGGCCGGCCAGATAGGAAGCGTCAGCGGAGCGGAGGAAGCCGAAGCCGTCCTGGAGAATCTCCAGCACGCCATCACCGGAGATTTCCTCGCCGCTTTTCGCGTGCTTCTTGAGCAGGGAGAAAATCACGTCCTGCTTGCGCGAACGGGCCATATTTTCTATGCCCATCTGTTCGGCCAATTCGAGCAGTTCGGTAATCGGCTTTTGCTTGAGTTCAGTCAGATTCATATAGGAATGACGTAATCACAAAGAAGGGGGGATAAGCGTTCGCTTAAGAGGCCGCGTCACGGGAGAGGCGACAGGATCGCCTGCGGTGCATCGAAATTATTCGAGTAGGAATGCGTCGACGACGGCTTGCAGGGGGCAACGGAGAAACCGTCGCGAGACCGAATGTAACACCGGCTTGACGAAGCCGTCCAGCATTGAACCTGAAAAAAACCCCGCGATTGGCGGGGCTTGCAGGGGGGCAGGTGTTAGATGTTGCTGTCGAGGAATGCCGCCAGCTGCGATTTGGACAGGGCGCCCACCTTGGTGGCCTCGACATTGCCGTTCTTGAACAGCATCAGGGTCGGGATGCCGCGCACGCCGTACTTGGGTGGCGTGTCCTGGTTCTCGTCGATATTGAGCTTGCAGATTTTCAGCTTGCCTTGGTAGGTCTGGGCGATCTCGTCCAGCACCGGGGCGATCATTTTGCACGGGCCGCACCACTCGGCCCAGTAGTCGACCAGCACGGGGCCGTCCGCTTGGAGCACGTCCTGGTCGAAGCTGGCGTCGCTGACGTGGGTGATGAATTCGCTCATGGCAATCTCCGGGGCACAAACAAAAGTGACGGTCATCATAGCCCTCCTGGCCCGCGATCGAAAGGCGCGACCGATTGAGCCTCGCTATGGCAAAGGGCCTGCTGACACTATCCGCACGGCCGCGCCGGAAGCGGTTTTGAGACCAGACCCGGCATAGGACGCACCGTTGGGTACTTCCGAACGAGCGACGAGTCATTTCTTATCGCATCAAAACAGATCCGGCCCTGCGGGTTGCGCGAATAACGGCCCCATTCGGCGTTGCGAAACTGGGCAAGGGAATGACCATTGCCTGCGTTCCGCGCCTTGCCTGGAACCCTTCTTCGCGGCAACGCGACTCGCGAGGTTAATGTCAACAGGCCCTGGGGGCGTCGCGCTTATGACGCCGTCGGCGCTCGACGATCTGTTAGCCTGAGGCTAACGGCCACCTCTCGCGTTGGCCTGGCCCATCGATCGTGGCACGATGCGCACTTATGCACCGGGACCCTTCACCAATGCCTCATACACCTGCCGAGAATTTTGCCGTGATCGCCGCCATCGACCTGGGCTCCAATAGCTTCCATATGGTGCTGGCAAAAGCCGATCACGGGGAAGTCCGCATCCTCGAACGGCTGGGCGAAAAGGTCCAGCTGGCCGCCGGGATCGACGAGCAGCGCCTGCTCAACGAGGAGTCGATGCAGCGCGGCCTGGATTGCCTGCGGCGCTTCGCCCAGCTGATCGCCGGCTTACCCCAGGGCGCTGTGCGGGTGGTGGGTACCAATGCCCTGCGCGAGGCGCGTAACCGCGAGGTCTTTATCCGCCGCGCCGAGGCTATTCTCGGACATCCGGTGGAGGTCATTTCCGGCCGAGAGGAGGCTCGACTGATCTACCTGGGGGTATCCCACACCCTGGCCGACACCCCCGGCAAGCGCCTGGTGGCGGATATCGGCGGCGGCAGCACCGAATTCATCATCGGCCAGCGCTTCGAGCCGCTGCTGCGCGAAAGCCTGCAGATGGGCTGCGTCAGCTACACCCAGCGCTATTTCCGCGACGGCAAGATCACCTCGGCTCGCTATGCCCAGGCCTACACCGCCGCCCGCCTGGAACTGATGGGCATCGAGCACGGCCTGTGTCGCCTGGGCTGGCAGGATGTCGTGGGCGCCTCCGGCACCATCCGCGCCATCGGACTGGTGCTCAAGGGCGGCGGCCACGGCAACGGCGAGGTCAACGCCGAGGGGCTGGCCTGGCTCAAGCGCAAAGTCTTCAAGCTCGGCGAAGTGGACAAACTGGACCTGGACGGCATCAAGCCGGACCGACGCAGCATTTTCCCTGCCGGCCTGGCGATTCTGGAAGCCATCTTCGACGCCCTGGCGCTCGAACGCATGCACCACTCCGAGGGCGCCTTGCGCGAGGGGGTGCTGTATGACCTGCTGGGCCGGCATCATCATGAGGACGTGCGCGAACGCACCCTGAGCGCGCTGATGGAGCGCTACCACGTCGACTTGGAACAGGCGGCGCGGGTCGAGGCCAAGGCACTGTCGGCCCTGACCCAGGTCGCCGAGGCCTGGGACCTGAACGATGAATGGCACCGCGAATTGCTGACCTGGGCCGCGCGGGTGCATGAGTTGGGCCTGGACATTGCCCATTACCATTACCACAAGCACGGCGCGTACCTGATCGAGCACTCCGACCTGGCCGGCTTTTCGCGCCAGGACCAGCAAATGCTGGCTCTGCTGGTGCGCGGCCATCGGCGCAACCTGCCGGCCGACAAGTTCGCCGGCCTGAGCGAGGAAGGCACCACGCTGATCCGTCTCTGCGTGCTGCTGCGCTTCGCGATCCTCTTCCACCATATCCGCGGCACCCAGGCCATGCCGCGGGTACAGCTGCAGGCCGGACCGAAGAGTCTGGATGTGCAGTTCCCGGATGACTGGCTGGCCGCCAACCCGCTGACCCAGGCCGACTTCGAACAGGAAGCCCAATGGCTGGCGCGGATCGACTTCCGCCTCAGCGTGCGCTGAGGGTCAGGCTGGTGAGCTTCTCCAGCAACCCGGCCTGGGCATTACGCGCATGCTGGTTGCCGGTGGGGCTGCTGCGCAGGTAACGGCCGTCCGGCTGCAGTATCCAGCTCTGGGTGTTGTCGGTCAGGTAGGTTTCCAGCTCCTTCTTCACCCGCAGGACCAACTTCTTGCCCTCCAGGGGAAAGCAGGTCTCGACCCGTTTATCCAGGTTGCGCTCCATCCAGTCGGCACTGGACAGGTAGAGGTTTTCCTCACCGTCGTTATAGAAGTAGAAGATCCGCGTGTGCTCCAGAAAGCGCCCGATGATCGAACGCACCTGGATATTGTGCGAGACCCCAGGCACGCCCGGGCGCAGGCAGCACATGCCGCGCACCACCAGGTCGATCTTCACCCCGGTCTGGCTGGCCTTGTACAACGCGCGAATGATCTTAGGATCGGTCAGGGAGTTGAACTTGGCCATGATATGCGCCGGCCGCCCCTCACTGGCATGCAGGGTTTCCCGGGCGATCATGTCGAGCATGCCCTTCTTCAGGGTGAAGGGCGCGTGCAGCAGCTTTTTCATGCGCAGGGTCTTGCCCATGCCGATCAACTGACTGAAGAGCTTGGAGACGTCCTCGCACAGGGCCAGGTCCGAGGTGATCAGGCTGTAGTCGGTGTACAGCCGGGCGTTGCCGGCATGGTAGTTACCGGTGCCCAGGTGGCAGTAGCGCCGCAGCTCCCCGTTCTCCCGGCGCAGAATCAGCATCATCTTGGCATGGGTCTTGAAGCCCACCACGCCATAGATCACCACCGCGCCGGCCGCCTGCAGACGGCTGGCCAGTTGCAGGTTGGATTCCTCGTCAAACCGCGCGCGCAGCTCGATCACCGCGGTGACCTCCTTGCCGTTGCGCGCCGATTCCACCAGGGCATCGACGATTTCCGAATTGGCGCCGGTGCGGTACAGGGTCTGCTTGACCGCCAGCACCTGGGGGTCCTTGGCGGCCTGACGCAACAGGTCGACCACCGGGGTAAAGGACTCGAAGGGGTGCAACAGCAGGATATCCTGCTTGCTCACCACGCTGAACAGGTTGTCGCTGTTCTGCAGCAGCTTGGGAATAACGGGGGTGAACGGCAGGTGCTGCAGTTCCGGGTGGCTGGCCAGGCCGGTGATGCTGAACAGCCGCGTCAGGTTGACCGGGCCGTTGACCTGATACAGCTCGGTCTCGGCCAGGCCGAACTGCTTGAGCAGGTAGTCGGACAGGTGTTTCGGGCAGGTGTCGGCCACTTCCAGGCGCACCGCATCGCCGTAGCGCCGGGAGAACAGTTCGCCGCGCAGGGCGCGGGCCAGGTCCTCGACATCCTCGGTGTCCACCGACAGGTCGGCGTTGCGGGTCAGGCGGAACTGGTAGCAGCCCTTGACCTTCATGCCCTGGAACAGATCGTCGGCATGGGCATGGATCATCGACGAGAGGAACACGTAGTTGTCACCCGCGCCGCTCACCTCCTCCGGCACCTTGATGATGCGCGGCAGCAGCCGCGGCGCCGGAATGATCGCCAGGCCCGAGTCGCGACCGAAGGCGTCTATACCCTCCAGCTCGACGATAAAGTTCAGGCTCTTGTTCACCAGCAGCGGGAAGGGGTGCGTCGGGTCCAGGCCGATGGGGGTGATGATCGGCGCGATCTCGTCGCGAAAATAGCGCCGCACCCAGCTCTTGAGTTTGGGCGTCCAGTGCCGCCGACGGATAAAGCGCACCTGATGCTGCTCCAGGGCGGGCAGCAGGATATCGTTGAGAATGGCGTACTGGCGCTGGACCTGAACGTGTACCAGCTCCCTGATCTGGCTCAGGGCCTGATGCGGTTGCAAGCCGTCTGCACCGGCCTGCTCGCGGGCGAAGGTGATCTGCTTCTTCAGACCGGCCACGCGGATCTCGAAGAACTCGTCCAGGTTGCTGGAGAAGATCAGCAGGAACTTCAGCCGCTCGAGCAAGGGATAGGACTCGTCCAGGGCCTGTTCCAGCACGCGGATATTGAACTGCAGCTGCGACAGCTCGCGGTGGATATACAGGCTGCTGTCGTCCAGCCCCGGCACCACGTAGATGGCCGGCGCGGGGATGGCTTCGGCGGGCGGCGTCTCCACGGCAGGGACCGCGACGGGCTCCGGCACCTCAAGGACCTCGACAACCTCGACGGGCAAGGCGTCGAGCACGGCGGCTGGGGTGGGTCCTTCGATCTTCATCACGCAATCCTGGAAGGGCCTTGCCCTTGTTTAAGACGTTTTAAGCAGTTGCGCCGCACGCACGGCGAAATAGGTAAGGATAGCGTCGGCGCCGGCGCGTTTGAAAGCGGTCAGGGATTCGAGAATCACCGCCTCGCCGAGCCAGCCGTTCTGGATCGCCGCCATATGCATGGCGTACTCGCCGCTGACCTGGTAGACGAAGGTCGGCACGCCGAACTCCTGCTTGACCCGCCAGAGGATGTCCAGGTAGGGCATGCCCGGCTTGACCATCACCATATCGGCGCCTTCGGCCAGGTCCGCGGCCACTTCGTGCAAGGCCTCGTTGCCGTTGGCCGGGTCCATCTGATAGCTGGCCTTGTTGCCCTTGCCCAGGTTGGCGGCCGAGCCCACCGCATCGCGAAACGGGCCGTAGTAGGCGCTGGCGTATTTGGCCGAGTAGGCCATGATCCGCACGTTGGGGAAGTCCGCCAGCTCCAAGGTTTCGCGAATGGCCTGCACGCGCCCGTCCATCATGTCCGAGGGCGCGACCACCTGGGCCCCGGCTTCGGCATGGGACAGCGCCTGCTTGACCAGGGCGTCGACGGTGACGTCGTTCTGCACATAGCCGTTTTCGTCGAGGATGCCGTCCTGGCCGTGGGTGGTGAAGGGGTCCAGAGCCACGTCGCTGATGATCCCCAACTCCGGGAAGCGCGCGCGCAGGGCACGGATGGCGCGCTGGGCGATGCCCTCGGGATTCCAGGCCTCGGCACCATCCAGGGACTTGTGCTCCGGCGGCGTGACCGGAAACAGCGCCAGCGCCGGTATCCCCAGGGCCACCCAGGCCTCGGCTTCCTGCAGCAGCAGGTCGATGGACAGGCGCTCGACACCCGGCATCGAGTCGATGGCTTCGCGGCGATTTTCGCCGTCCAGCACGAACACCGGCAGAATCAGGTCATCGACCGTCAGCTGGTGCTCGCGCACCAGACGCCGGGAGAAATCATCGCGACGGTTGCGGCGCAGACGGGTGGCGGGGAATAAACGATGGGCAAAGCTCACGACAGACTCCAGGGCCCGCACGGCAGGCAAGTATGACGGTTATAAGCCTACAGTATGACCGGCTGATGACAGTCGGGGGCAGTGCTGCGACGGCTTGCCGCAATCACGCAAGGCCCACGCCACTGCGAACGCGTCATTCTCGTCAGCTCCGCGTCGAGCGGCCAGCGCTTTTCCCGGCCAGTCGGAAAGCGTAGGCTGCGCACACTTTCTTCTCGGTGTAACCCGCATGCTCGAACAGCTCCTGCAGGATTATGGCTATCTGGCGCTGTTTATCGGCACCTTTCTCGAAGGCGAGACCATTCTCGTGCTGGCCGGGTTTCTGGCCTTTCGCGGCTACCTGCAACTGGATCTGGTGCTGCTCACGGCTTTTTTCGGCAGCTACAGCGGCGATCAGCTCTGGTATTACCTCGGCCGCCAACATGGCCGCCGCCTGCTGGCGCGTAAGCCGCGCTGGCAAGTGATGGGAGACAGGGCCTTGGTCCACCTGCGCCGCCATCCGGACATCTGGGTGTTGGGGTTTCGTTTCGTCTACGGTCTGCGCACAGTGATGCCGGTGGCCATCGGCCTGTCGGGTTATCCGGCCGGCCGCTACCTGGTGCTCAACGGGATCGGCGCCGCCGTCTGGGCCATAGCCCTGGGCCTGGCGTCCTTCCACTTCGGCTCGGTACTCGAAGGCCTGCTCGGCAACATCAAGAAATACGAGCTATGGGTGCTGGGTGCCTTGCTGCTGCTGGGCGGCGCACTCTGGCTCAGGCGCTGGCTGAAAACGCCGCGACCCGAACGCGGCTGATCAACCGACCAGCGCACCGCCGGCCCGCCGGCGCAGGCCCAACAGCGCCACACCACTGACCAGGCTGTACAGCCCCATCAGGCTCCAGGCCGCGGGGGCCGACACCGGCACGCCGAACAGTGGCGCCAGCCCCAGAACGGTGGCATTCAGCAGCAGGCGCAACAGCTCCAGGCGCAGCGCCCAGGACCGGTTTTCAAGCCAGGCGCCCAGGCTGTAGAGGCTTAGCGCCAGCCAGGCCAAGCCCAGTAGCAGCGCCGCCGGTGACCAGCGCTCGGCGCAGGCCAGCAGGTAGCTGCCGCCCATCAGGTAAAGACAGAACTGCAGGGCACCGTAAACCTTGTGCGCCCGGCCCAGCGGCACCTCGAATTTTACGAAGCGGCTCAGCTCGGGTTTGGCCCGTGGGTCGATGACGGTCACATTGGCCGGGCGCCAGCCAGTGGGCATCCACCAGATGCGCAGCAGGTCCCAGGGGTTGTCGCTACGCTTCCCGTCGCGCCACAGCGCTACATAACCCTGCACATTGGCCCACAGAGGGTTCCAGCTGGCCAGTGGCGTGGTCACGCCGAAGACTGGCGGATGGGCAGCCAGCTCTTCCTGGTAGGTGCCGAACAACCGGTCCCAAAGGATAAACACCCCACCGTAGTTGCGATCCATATAGACCGCATTCTGCGCATGGTGGGCGCGGTGATTGGACGGCGTGACGAGCAGCCACTCCAGCCAGCCGAGCTTGGGCACATGCTGGGTATGCACCCAGAACTGGTACAGCAGGTTGATCGCCGCGACGCTCAGAAACACCAGGGGCGGTACCCCGGCCACGGCCATCGGCAAATAGAACAGCCAGCCCAGCAGAAAGCCGGTACTGGTCTGGCGCAGGGCGGTGGACAGGTTGTAGTCCTCGCTCTGGTGGTGCACCCCATGGGCGGCCCACAGCACATTGCGCTCATGGCCCAGGCGGTGGTGCCAGTAGTAGCAGACATCGTAGAAGACGAACGCCAGCAGCCAGACCGCCGGCTGCTCGGCCGACAGCTCGAACAGGCTCAGCTCTTGCCAGGCAAACCCGTAGGTCGCCAGACCCAGACCCTTGGTCAGCAGACCGCTGGTAGTCGAGAGCACACCGGTACTCAGGCTGTTGAGCGTATCGGCCAGACGATAGTGGCTGACCCCACGCCAGCGGTCGGTCAGCAGCTCCAGGCCGATCAGCAGCATAAAGAAAGGCACGGCATAGAGGATGTACTGCATGGCGCACCTCGAGTCTGATTGGCGGGGCCGCGGCAAACACAACCGCCCCGGGCTTGTCCTACTAAAAGAGCCTACCCCAGGCAGTCGCCCTCCCCCAGGTCCGAACGGGACAGCACGAGCGACATTTGAGGCCAACGACGGGCCGACCGCTATGCCACACTCAAGCCATATCCAGTCAGTTCCCAGGAGTAAGTCATGCACAAGAAAATCGCAGTGGTTCTGTCCGGTTGCGGCGTCTATGACGGCGCCGAAATACAGGAAAGCGTGATCACCCTGCTGCGTCTGGACCAGCGCGGCGCCCAGGTGCAGTGTTTTGCCCCCAACGTGCCGCAGCTGCATGTGGTCGATCACTACAGCGGTGATGAGATGGCCGAGTCACGCAACGTGCTGGTAGAGGCCGCGCGGATCGTCCGCGGGCAGATCAAGGACGTGCGCGAGGCCAAGGTCGAGGATTTCGATGCCTTGATCCTGCCCGGCGGCTTCGGCGTGGCGAAGAACCTCAGCGATTTCGCCGTCAGCGGTGCCAACTGCCAGGTGCAACCGGACGTCCTGGCCCTGGCCCAGGCCTTTGCCGCGGCCAACAAGCCCATCGGCCTGATCTGCATCGCGCCGGTGCTGGCGGCACAGATCTACGGAGCCGGCGTGACCTGTACCGTGGGCAACGACGCCGACACCACCGCCGAGCTGGGCAAGATGGGCGTCAACCACGAAGAATGCGAGGTGGGTGAGATCGTCGAAGACACCGCGCGCAAACTCATCAGTACGCCGGCCTATATGCTCGCCCAGTCCATCAGCGAAGTCTCTTCGGGCATCAACAAGCTGGTGGACCGGGTGCTGGAACTGACCGCTCATCCCAAGTAGAACGCCGCGCGGCGCGACAGGGGCGCAGCCCAGGCCGATTGCGCCAGTCTCGAGGCCGCAGCGGCCAGCCCCCTGGCCAAGGGACCCGCTCTGCGGCAGTCTGCACACCCTTTATCGCGAAGCCGCCCCAATGTCCGAGCAGCCCTTCGAACTGACCGCCGAACTGCAACAGGCGGTCAGCCAGTTTTTCCAGCGCATCCCCTTCAACCAGGCCCTGGGCATCCAGCTCGATGAGCTGTCGGCCACCCGGGTGCAAATGAGCCTGCCGATGAAGGCCGAACTGATAGGCAACTTCGTCCAGGGTATCCTGCATGGCGGGGTTATCGCCTCGCTGCTCGACGTCGCGGGCGGCGCCATGGCCCTGATCGGTGCCTTCGAGCGCCATCATCAACTGCCCACCGCCGAACGCATGGCGCGCCTTTCCAAGCTCGGCACCATCGACCTGCGCATCGACTACCTGCGCCCCGGCCGCGGGCAGCATTTTATCGCTCAGGCGGTCATGCTGCGTTCGGGCAACAAGGTGGCGGTGGTGCGCAGCGAACTGCACAGCGACGACGGCACCCTGGTGGCGGTAGGTACCGGTACCTACCTCTGCGGTTAACAGCTCTGGAAAAACTACCTACATTGCCGATACGGCGTTGAAAACAGCCTCGGAATGCTCATTTACACCTCGTAAACTGCGCTTCCTCGGCTGTTTTTGCCTTGTCTTGGCCGCCTCGCCTACGTTTTTCCACGGCCGTTAAGGGCCGTGTGCTGAAGGCTAGACCCGGCTCAGCCGGGTAAGGATGCGATCCAGGGCATTGGCGAAGGCCTGCTTGTCGCGCTCGCCGTAGGCGCCCTGGCCACCGCTGGCCTGGCCCTGTTCGCGCAAGTCGGTGAACAGGTTGCGCACCGCCAGGCGCTCGCCCATGTTCTGTGGGTCGAATTCGCGCCCGCGCGGGTCCAGGGCGGCCACACCCTTCTTGACCAGCCGATCGGCCAGGGGCACGTCGCTGCAGATCACCAGCTCACCGGGCACGGCGTGTTCCACCAGGTAGTCGTCGGCGGCATCCGGTCCGCTGGGCACCACGATCAGTCTGACGCAGGCGAAGGCTGGCTTGATCTGGCTCTGCCCCGCCACCAGCAGCACCTCGAAGTGACGTTTGAGGGCAAACTTGATCACCTGGTCCTTAGCCGCCTTGGGGCAGGCATCGGCGTCGATCCAAACACGCATGGCAGGGTTTCCTGGATATACGAGGGCGCGAGTATGGCATGCCACGCGGCTGGCTCCGACGGAGCCGCTTCGGTAGGCTGGTGCCACACCGGCCTTACCCTCGAGGACACTGTGATGAGCCTTTGGCAACGTCTGGACGAACCGGCCCAGGTGCTGGTGTGCGGCGCCAGCCGCGGCATCGGCCTTGCCCTGTGCGAACAGCTGCTGGACCGCGCCGAGGTCGGCCAGGTCTGGGCCGTGGCCCGCCAGGCCAGCCGCTCGCCGGGGCTGATAGCCCTGGCCGAGCGCCACGGCACGCGCCTGCAGTGCCTGGATAGCGAGGCTACCGACGAAAGCGCGCTGGCCGCCCTGGCCACTGGGCTACGCGCCGCCACCCCGCGCCTGCACCTGGTGCTGTGCACCCTGGGTATCCTGCAGGACGGCGCGGCCCGGGCCGAAAAGGGCCTGGCGCAGCTGGACCTGGCGGGCTTGCAGGCGACCTTCGCGGTCAATGCCTTTGCGCCGGCGCTGCTGCTCAAGCACTTGCTGCCGCTGCTGCGCGGGCGCCACCCCTGCACCTTTGCCGCGCTGTCGGCCCGGGTCGGCTCGATTGGCGACAACCGTCTCGGCGGCTGGTACAGCTACCGCGCCAGCAAGGCGGCGCTCAATCAGCTGCTGCACACCGCCAGTATCGAACTGGCCCGGCTCAATCCCCAGGCCTGCGTCCTCAGCCTGCATCCGGGCACCACCGACACCCAGCTGTCCAAACCCTTCCAGGCCAATGTGCCGGCCGAGCAACTGTTCACCCCGGCGTTTTCCGCCGAACGCCTGCTGGCGGTGCTCGAGCCCCTGGGACCCCAGGACACGGGAAGTTTTCGGGCCTGGGACGGGCAGCTCATTCCCTGGTGAGGGGCCGCAAAATGGACTCGCACGGCAAATAACAAGATGCCACTATTGCGCCGAAGATGTGCGGCTCATCACAAGTCGGCATCCGCTGCAGTTCGTCCGGGCCGGCAACACCGGCGAACTTGAATTTCAGCAGGCCTTTGCAAGGAATCCACCATGGCACCTCGCGCCGCCTGTGCTTTGCTGTTTGCCGCCTGTCTGCACCTGACCGGCTGCGAGAGTCTGCGCAGTTACGAAAACGAATTGGGCGAAACCAGCCGGCAACTGGGCGCCGGCAATGTCGAAGGCGCCCTGACCCTGCTGGAACAGAACAACAGCGCCCCCGAAAAAGACCTGCTGTATTACTTCGAAAAAGGCGAACTGCTGCGCGCCAAGGGCGATCTTGCCGGTAGTCAGGATGCCTGGCGCGCGGCCGACCGCGTGGTGTTTCAGTGGGAAGAATCGGTCAAGGCCGACCCGGACAAATACCTGGGCGAAATCGGCAGCTTTCTGATCAACGACAAGGTGCGCCGCTACGAAGGCTATGACTACGAAAAGGTCATGCTGACCGCGCAAATGGCCCTCAACAGCCTGGCCCTGAAGGATTTCGAGACCGCTCGGGCCGACATCAAGAAGACCCATGAACGCGAAGCCCTGATCGCCCGCCTGCGCGACCGGCAATACCTCCAGGAGGAGGAGGAGGCCGAGGAACAGGGCATCACCACCGAGTACCAGGATCTGCAGGGTTACCCGGTGGAAAGCTTGAACGCCCCCGAGGTGCTCGGCTTGAAGAACAGCTACCAGAGCGCCTTCAGTCACTACCTCGCGGGCTTCGTCTACGAGGCCCTGGGCGAAAAGGGCCTGGCCGCCCCCGGCTACCGCAAGGCCAGTGAACTGCGCCCCAAGACCCCCCTATTGGAAAAGGCCTTGCTCAACCTCGACAAGCCCGGCGGCAAGACCACCGAGACCGATGTGCTGCTGGTGGTGCAGACCGGTCTGGCACCGGCGCGCAACTCCCTGAGCATCCCCCTGCCGATCCCCACCGATTCGGGGCTGATCATCGCCCCGCTGTCATTTCCGCTGATCGAGGCCGACACCAGCACGCCTCCGGTCTCACGCCTGGACCTGAACGGAAAAAACATCGCACTGACCGAGCTGAGCAGCATCGACGCCATGTCGCGTCGTGCCCTGCGCGACGACATGCCCGGCATCATCTTGCGCACCACCTTGCGCGCGGTCACCCGCGGCGTGGCCCAGCACGAATTGAATGAAACCGACCCCTGGGCCGGACTGGCGCTGGGCATCGTCTCGGCCATCACCGAAGGGGCCGACGAGCGCACCTGGCGAACGCTGCCGGATACCATCCAGATCGCCCGGGTGCGTCTGAAAAAAGGCCAGCAGCGCCTGAGCGTGCAAACGGCTTACGGCGAGACCGAATTCGATGTCATGATCGCGGGCAAGCATCAAGTCGTCCCGCTGCGCGTTATCGGCACCCAGGTGTTCGCCAGTGGCGACGCCACTCGCCTTATCGCCCCCGCGGTCACCGCCCCCACGGGCATTCAGGCCACCGTCTCCAAAACCCCCTGAACGGAGCACCATCATGCAACGCACGCTTCTTGCCGCGCTGGCCCTCGCCCTGCTCGCCGGCTGCGCCACCCCACCGCCAGCGCCCGGCAGCGCCGCCAGCAAGGTCGTCGCCATGGGGCCGATGAAGGATATCGACGTCGGGGCCATGCGCGTGGCACGGGAGAACGGCTATCTGACCGTCAAGGTCGAGCTGACCAATACCAGCCGGGGTAACGAGTCGATGTATTACCGCTTCGCGTGGCTGGGCAACGACGGCTTCCCGGTCGCCGACCCGGAGGTCTGGAAAAGCCTGACCCTGTATGGCAAGCAGAGCAGCGTCCTGTCCACCATCGCACCCACGCCTCAGGCCACGGATTTCCGCCTGGAAATCCAGAACCCTTAAGCCATAACACCAACCGAGAGAATCCCTATGCTGTGCACACGCCTTTCCTTGCTTGCCGCCGTGGCACTTCTGGCCAGCGGCTGTTCCACCAGCTCGCCGGTGCTCGGCGATAGAGACACCAGCTATGGCGACACCCGGGCGGTCGAGGTGGTGACCAACGAGTTCGGCTCCACGGACCTGCAGATGATCGCCGAGTCCATGACCCGCTCCCTGGCCCAGTCCGGCGTGCTGCAGGGCCGCCCGGTGGTCCAGGTCTACGACGTGAAGAACAAGACCAGCGAGTACATCGACACCCGAGAAATCACCACCTCGATCAAGACCCAGTTGATGAAGACCGGCGTTGCCCGCTTCGCCAGCGACAACACCGACATGCAGAGCCAGGTCGACCAGCTCGAGCTGCAGAACCAGAGCGGCCTGTACAAGGATTCCACCGTCAGCAAGACCGGCAATATGATCGCCGCCAAGTACCGCCTGGAAGGCTCGATCAGCTCCATCGTCAAACGCAGCAGCGACTATAAAGATGTGTTCTATAAATTCAGCTTGCAGCTGGTCGATCTGGAAAGCGGTCTGGCCGAATGGATGGACGAGAAAGAAATCCGCAAGACCACGGAGCGCTGAGCATGCGAGTCCTGATAGGCATGTTGAGTCTGGCCTGGGCACTGGGGGTTCAGGCAGCCCCGGCGGCGAGCGCACCCAAGGTGGCGGTCAGCGACCTGGCTTACGAAGAACGGGTGCAGGAGTACTTCCGCGAGGTGTCCGCGCAGACCCAGTCGCAGAACGGTGGGTACACGGCCGGCACCTCGACCGACTACAACGAGGTCGAGGGCACCTACAGCTATATCGAGCGCGGCGAGTTGCGCAAATTCACCGGCGATATCAAAGGCCAGATCATCCAGTCAGGGCTGTTCCAGCTGATCCAGGGCACGCCCTACAGCGGCAAGACCAGCGAAGGCCTGTACGACGTGATCGCACGGATCAAGCAGGGCCACTTCAAGGGTGCGGACCATGTACTGTTCGGCACGGTCTCGGACCTCGACTTCCGCTCCGACCTCAACGAAATCGCCAACACCGACAGTTATTCCAGCGTGCTGGGCCTGACCCTGGTGGCTGACTTCAGCCTGATCAACACCAAGACCTTTGCCGTTACTTCGGCCTTTACCGCCATGGGCGAAGCGCAGGACACCAAGCTGGTGAGCAGCAACGACGGGCGCGTCACGCCTAACCGCGGCCGGGTGATACGCGACGTGTCCAAGGCCCTGGGCGAGGACGTGACCCGTCAGCTGCGCGAGCAACTGCTGGGACTCGATGACAGCCGCGGCCTGCAAATGCAACCTTACCCCGCTGAGGGCAACCGGCCGCCGGATGAGCCGCCGCGGATCCTGCGTTAACAGGCTGTTGAAAAACCACCTGCGTTTTTCAACGGCCTGTTAAACCCCCATAAGCGACACTCAAAAAACGGCCTGCGGGCCGTTTTTATAACGAAGACATGGTTCTTTAAAGTGGCTGATCGCCGCGGCGGCGGAACCAGCCGGTCAGCGACAGCCGCTCGCGGGTGGCGGGCAGCACTTCGTGGGGCATGCGATCGGACATAAAGAGCACCAGCCGACCGGCCAGCGGGGCGATATCCAGGGTCTGCTCCTCGGCCAGGTGCAGGCGTAGCGCCCCGCCCTGCTCGGCCTGCCAGTCCTGGTTGAGGTAGAGCACCGCCGAGACCACGCGTCGATCGTCGTCGCGGAAGCGGTCCAGGTGCTTGTGGTAGCAGGCCCCCGGCGGGTACAGGGCGAAGTGGCTTTCGTAGTCGGCCAGACCCAGGTAGAGCCCGGCATTGAGCGCCAGCCGCAGGGCGTCCATCGACGCGAGGTAGCGGTCGCAGGCCGCGGACTCGCCCGGTTCCAGCCACTGGATGCGGTCGCCGCGGATACCTTCGCGCACCGCCTGCTCCTGGCCGCGACCCGTGCCGGCCGCGGTCAATCCGCCCTGGGCGGCACGCCGACGGCACTCCGCTGCCAGTTCGAGGGTCAGACCCTGGGCAATAAAGAGGTTCTGTTGCGACCAGCCCTGTTCGGCCAGGTCGTCGATTATCTGTAACAGCAGAGGGTTGGTATCGATAGGCATGGGCCGGGAGTCTAGCAGCGTCGCTTGCACGCCTCGACAAGACCAGGTCCAGACCCTGAAAATAGCCAGCTATCCAGGAGTCCCTATGCGCGCCCTTTTCGCTTTCGTTGTCTTGCTGTCCGCTCTGTTCAGCACCCCCGGCTTTGCCGACGACCACGCCCAGCTCTATCAGCTCGCCGGTTGGCCGCAGCAACGCGAACATTTCAGCGAAGCACTGACCGCCGCCCAGCAGCGCTACCGCGACACTTTGCCGCCAGCGGTCTACCAGGCGCTGGTGGACAACAGCAACCGACGCTTTGCCCCTCAGGCCATGGATCAGCGTGCGCAGCAACAGCTGCGGGTCAGCCTGGCCAATCCGCGTCCTGCCCTGGCCTTCTTCCAATCGCCCCTGGGACGCCAGATCAGCGCCGCCGAAGTCCAGGCGACGCGCAGCGATCAATTGAATGCCAATATCAACGGACTGCCGCGCATCGAAGCCAGCGCCACCCGGCGCCTGCTAATCCGTCACCTGGCCCAGGCCCTGCCCGCCACCGAAGCCGGCGCCGAGGTCAGCCTGGCGCTGGCCGGCGTGGCGGCCGACAGCCTTAGCCAGATGATTCCCGGCCTGCTGGGCGGCGGCCAGGCCGAGGCCATGCTCGACGGCCAGCGGCAACGGCTGATGCAGCAGATGGAAGGTGATATCGACAACACCCTGCTGCACGTCTACCGCGACCTGTCCGACCCCGAGCTGGACGAATTCGCCCAGTTCGCCCAGTCGGCCGACGGCAAGGCCTACTATCAGGCCGCCCTGGCCGCCATCCGCGCCGCCCTGGCGGTGGAGCAGTAGGCGCAGCTTCAAGCTAGCGCTGTAAACCCGGCACAGGCCTCAATCGTCGGAATGCAATCACGGAAAAGGCAGGGTATTACGGGGCCAGCCAGTGCGACTTGAAGCGCACAAATCGGCGAGCACCGAGCAGGACAAAAAATAGCTGTAAGGCGACTGGGTCTGGCCGGATAAACGCTGAAGATGCGCTAGCGGCCCAGGCGCTCGCTTAGAAAACCGAAATAGCGCGTGCGCAGCGCCACGGACTCATTGGCCAGGTGATGGCGGGCCTCGGGCAGCAGCAGTATCTCGGGCGTGGCGAACTTATCCTGCAACACCTCCAGGTTATGCCGCCAATCCACCGTCATATCGGCCTCGCCCTGGACGATCAGGGGGCTGCGCAGGCTGCGCGGCGCCCGTTCGATATGGCTTACCCAGCGCGCCAGCGCGCCGACCCAGGCGGTGGGCAGGTTGCGCGGCTGCAGCGGGTCGCCCTGGAAGACGAAGCGAATAAAGTCGGCATCGTTGGAGTTGTCGCTGAAGCGCCGGGGCAGCGCCTCGACGAAGGGCTTGAGCAGCCGGTAGCTGAGCTTCGACCAGCCCCAGGCCCGGGGCCGAACCAGCGGCGCCAACAGGATGGTCTCACCCACCTCGCGGCCCGGCCCGCCGGTCAACAGGTAGTCGATCAGGATCGCCCCGCCGGTACTCTGTCCGCACAGGTGCCAGGGCTGTGGCAATTGCAGCGCCGCGGCCTCGCCCAGCAGGCCCTGGAACACCGCCTGGTATTCGCTGAACTCACCGATACTCGCCCGCGTCCCACTGGACAGGCCGTGGCCTGGCAGATCGCAGGACAACACCGCAAAGCCCATGCCCAGCGCCCACTCCACCACGTGGCGGTACAAGCCCATATGGTCGTAATAGCCGTGCATCAACAGCAGCGTGGCCTTGGGCTGCTCCGGCCACCAGGCCTGGGCCACCACCCGATAGCCGCCCACCTCGAAACAGCCCAGGCGGCTCTGCACCTTGGGGTGCGCGACCAGGTCGAGGCCGTAGTGAGCGCGGTAGGCCGAAGCCTGGGGCGACGCCGCAGCGCCCGCGGCCAAGGGTCGCAGGTGCTCGCGCAGGGTATCGAGGTGAAAGGCGTCAGGCATAAGGTTTCCCATAAGAGCTGGCGCTGGCCTACTGACTTTTATCAAAACGCGCCCAACCACCATGTTCAGTTGCCGGGCGCGACATGGCAAGCTGAACCTCCCTTTGTGGACCCGACTGTTTATGCCCCGGCTTTCGCGCAAGACCCTGTTCGCCAGCCTGCTGGCCCTTGTCTGGCTGCTGGGCATGCTCGCGGCGCTCTGGTGGTACCAGATGCGCTATATCCGCGCCTTCGACGAGCAGGTTGCGCAATTCAGCGGTGCCGAACTGCGCCTGCCGGCCGACCTGGCCGGACCGGGCCCCATTCGACTGGTGCATTTCTGGGACCCGGCCTGCCCCTGCAATGTCGGCAATCAGCAGCACCTGGCCGAGCTGATCGAGCGCTTCGGCCCCCAGGGCGTGTCCTTTTATGCCGTGCAGAAGTCCGGCAGCAAGGGTCAGCTACCGGCCCCGCTCGGCGCCATGCAACCCCTGGTGCTGGACGCCGAGCGATTGCCCGCCAGCCCAGCGGTGGCCATCTGGGGCCGTGACGGGCAGCTGGCCTATTTCGGGCCCTACAGCGCCGGTCTGACCTGCACCTCCAGTAACAGCTTTATCGAACCGATTCTCGAGGCCCTGCAAAAAGGCCGCAAAGTCGAGGCCGGCAACACCCTCGCGGTGGGCTGTTTCTGCCCCTGGCGGGAAGCCGTGAGCGATTGACGCGACGAGCCCGGCTGGCCCCTGGGCTTATCCAGGCTGCATTCGGCCGCGCAGGCTGTCCGGTGTCACCCCGTACCAGCGGCGAAACGCCCGGTAGAAGGGCGACAACTCGGCAAAGCCGCAGGCCCGCGCCACCTCGCGGATCGCCTGGCCGCTTTCCAGCATGCTCTGGGCGCGCTGACGGCGCACCTCCTCGTGCAGGGCGCGAAAGCTGCTGCCCTGTTGCGCCAGGCCGCGCTGCAAGGCACCGTCGCTCAGGTCCAGGGCCGCGGCGCAGGCCAGCAGGGTGCAGGGGCGCTGGCCCAGATGACTGCTCAACCAATAGCGCACGCGGTTGCCCAGCTGGTTTTCCGCCAGCGCCGCCAGCTCGCGCTCGGCCTCCTGGCTGAGCAGGGCGAACAGCCGCGGGTTGGCGCTGCGCGAGGGCCGCGCCAGCAGCGCGGCAGGGAAGATCAGCGCATCGTGGGCCTGCTCGAAGCGCGGCGTCAGCCCCAGCAGACGGCGGTGTTCGTCCAGTCGGCGCGGCGCCGGATGACGGAAATCCAGGCCCGTCACGTGGAACGCGCCGTCGGTCACCCCCGCCAGCCACTTGAGGATCAGCAGCACCAGGCATTCCATCTGCTGGCGTAGCGAGGCCAGGCCACGGTAGTTCAAATCCAGCACCAGGCAGGCTTGCTCGCCCTGCACCTGCAGGCGCGCGGCGAATCCACCGGAAAGAATGTGCTGAAAGCGCACAAAGGCCTCCAGCGCCTGGCGCAGGTCGCGGCTGGCCAGCAGCAGATAGCCGACCACATCCAGCGGGCGCGGGGTCATCGCCTCGCCCAGGTGCAGGCCGATATCCCCATCGCCGCTGATGCCCGGCAGCGCCTGCCAGAACAGCGGCGCATGGTCATGGCCCTCGCGCCCGTCCAGCAGCAGGGCCTGCACCGGCATGCCACGGTAGGCCCGGCGATACGTCTCAGTCGGGTCCAGCCCCAGGCTGGCCAGGGCTTCGTACAGCAGCCGGCGCAAGGTCGGCGAATGGGTCAGCGCGGCGCTGTGAGTATCGGGCGAGTCCATGATGGCTCCTGTTAATTGACCGCAGACTTGCAGCTGGCGAGCCCAGGGTCAATGCCCACCCCTGCGGGATCGCCCAGAATCGGCTTATCAGGTCGGCCATGGCACCCCGGACCGAACCGCACGAGGAAAACCCCGATGAAACGTAGCCTGTCCATTCTCGCCCTGGCGATTGCCGCCACCGTTGCCGGCGGCGCCTGGTACCTGCACGGCAAGCAACCCCGACGCGAGGGCGAGGTGGCGTTCGCCGGGCTCCAGGCACCAGTCGAGGTGCGCTATGACGAGCGGGGCGTGCCGCATATCCAGGCCGGCAACGAAGCCGATCTGTACCGCGCCCTGGGTTACGTGCACGCCCAGGACCGCCTGTTCCAGATGGACATGATGCGCCGCCTGGCTCGCGGCGAGCTGGCCGAGGTGTTCGGCGCCAAGCTGGTGGACACCGACCGGCTGTTCCGCACCCTGGGCATTCGCGCCCATGCCGACGCCTATGCCCGGCGCATGGATCCGGCCAGCCCGGCCAACCAGGCGTTGAGCCATTACCTGGAAGGCATCAACCAGTTCCAGCAGGCCAACCCGGCGCCGCTGGAGTTCGACCTGCTGGGCATCCCCAAGCGCCCCTTTACCCCGGAAGACACCCTCAGCGTGGCCGGCTATATGGCCTACAGCTTCGCCGCGGCCTTTCGCACCGAACCGGTGATGAGTTTCGTGCGCGACGAACTGGGCGCCGAATACCTGAACATCTTCGCCCTGGGCTGGCAGCCCGAGGGCGTGCTGGGCCGCACCGCCCTGGCCGACGGCGACTGGCAGGACCTCAACGCCCTCGCCCGCCTCAGCCACCAGGCCCTGAGCGACGCCGGCGTGCCGCAATTCGAAGGCAGCAACGCCTGGGTGATCGCCGGCAGCCGCACCGCCAGCGGCAAGCCACTGCTGGCCGGCGACCCGCATATCCGCTTCGCCGTGCCCTCGGTGTGGTATGAGGCCCAGCTGTCGGCGCCGGGCTTCGAGCTGTACGGCCATCACCAGGCGCTTAACCCGGTCGCCTCCCTCGGCCATAACCGCCAGTTCGGCTGGAGCATCACCATGTTCCAGAACGACGACCTGGACCTGATCGCCGAGCGGGTCAATCCGGCGAACCCCAACCAGGTGTGGCATCAGGACCGGTGGGTCGAACTGACCAGCCGCCAGGAGATCATCAGCGTCAAGGACGCCGAACCGGTGACCCTGACCCTGCGCCGCTCGCCCCATGGACCGATCATCAACGACGCCCTGGGCACCGCCGCCGGCCAAACGCCGATCGCCATGTGGTGGGCCTTTCTGGAAACCGAGAACCCGATCCTCGACGGCTTCTACCAGCTCAACCGCGCCGATAGCCTGGACAAGGCCCGCGCCGCCGTGGAAAAAATCCAGTCCCCGGGCCTCAACGTGCTTTGGGCCAGCGCCGCCGGCGATATCGCCTGGTGGGCCGCGGCGCTGTTGCCCGAGCGCCCGGCCGGGGTCGACCCGAGCTTTATCCTCGACGGCGCCAGCGGCGAAGGGGAAAAGCGCGGTTTTTACCCCTTCAGCGCCAATCCCCAGGAAGAGAACCCACCGCGCGGCTACAGCCTGTCGGCCAATCAGCAACCGGCCAGCGAGCGGGCGGTCCCCGGTTACTACAACCTGGCCGACCGAGCCCAGCGCCTGGACCGGCAATTGGCCGACGACGCGGTGAAATGGGACCTGGACAAGGCCCAGGCGCTGCAACTGGATGGCGGCAGCGGCTACGGTCCACGCCTGCTGGCGCCGCTGCTCGATGACCTGCGCACGGCCGCGGCGGACGAGGGCGAGCGCGCCCTGGTGGAACAGCTGGCCGGCTGGAACGGCGATCATCCCCTCGATGGCGTGGCGCCGACCCTGTTCAACCAGCTGTTGTACGAACTGACCGCAGCGGCCCTGCGCGACGAACTGGGGCCGGCCCTGTTCGACAACCTGCTGTACACCCGCGCGCTGGATGCCGCCTTGCCGCGCCTGGCCGGCGCTGCCGACTCGCCTTGGTGGGACGACCGCCGCACGCCCGCCGTGGACAACCGCGCGGACATCGTCAAGCAGGCCTGGCAGGCCAGCCTCGCCCACCTGCGCGGCACCTTCGGCGCGGACCCCGCGCAGTGGACCTGGGCCCAGTCCCATCGCCTGACCCACGACCACCCCATGGGCCAGCAAAAGCCCCTGGACTGGTTGTTCAGTGTCGGTCCCTTCGGCGCCCCGGGTAGCCACGAAACCCCGAACAACCTCTCGCACCGCAAGGGCCCGGCGCCCTGGTCGGTCTACTCCGGTCCCTCGACCCGGCGCCTGATCGATTTCGCCGAGCCCGACCGCAGCCTGGGCATCAACCCGGTCGGCCAGAGCGGCGTGCCGTTCGACCGGCACTACGCCGACCAGGCCGACGCCTATATCCAGGGCCGCTACCAGCCGCAGCACAGCAGCGCAGCCGATGTGGCGGCCCATACCCGCGGAACACTGCGCCTGCTGCCGGCGCCCTGATCGCCGCCACGGTTAAGCACTCGCCGTCGCCACAGATGCAGGATGTCGTGCATACAGCGTTAGACGGCCGCACCACGGCGTGCGACCTCGGATGTCGCGGACTCGCCACAGCGCCAACCAGATCCCAACCACAAGGAAGTCCCATGCGCATCCCACTGCCACTGCTCGCCAGCTGCCTGCTGAGCCTGAGCCTGAGCCTGAGCCTGCTCGGCGCCCAGGCCGGCGAAACCGTCAACGACGTCACCGGTCTCAACCCCATCGAGGTCGCCCAGGTGCTGGCACCCACGCGCCTGGAGGAGATCGTCCAGGCGGTGCGCGAGCATCCCGGGCCCATCTCCATCGGCGGCGGGCGCTACAGCATGGGTGGGCAGACCGCGACCCAGGGCGCGCTGCAGCTGGATATGCGGCGCTTCGACCGGGTGCTGCAATTCTGCCCCCAACGCCGCGAGGTGCGGGTGCAGGCCGGCATCACCTGGCGCGCCTTGCTGGAGTTTCTCGACCCCCACGGCCTGTCGCCGCAGATCATGCAGTCCTATGCCAATTTCACCGTGGGCGGCTCGCTCTCGGTCAATGTCCATGGCCGCTATGTCGGTCAGGGTCCGATGGTGCTGTCGGTGCGTTCGATCCGCCTGGTCATGGCCGACGGCCGGGTGCTCGACGCCAGCCCCACCCACAATGCCGAGCTGTTCTACGGCGCCATTGGCGGCTATGGCGGCCTGGGGGTGATAGTCGAAGCCACCCTGGCGCTGGACGATAACAGCAAGATCGCTCGACAGACCGAGGTCATGCCACTGAGCGATTATCGCGGCTACTTCTTCGCCCAAGTGCGCGACAACCCCCAGGTGCTGCTGCACAACGGCGTGCTCTACCCGGGCGCCTATGACAAGGTGCGCGCGGTCTCCCATAGGCAGACCGAGCAGCCCCTGACCATCGAGGAACGCCTGGTGCCGCTGGGCCGCGACTATAAGACCCAACGCCTGGGCGTCAAGCTGGTAGCCGGTTCGGCCGCGGGCCGGACGCTGCGCGAAACCACCCTCGACCCCCTGGTCTACCGGAGCGAGCAGGTGCAATGGCGCAACCACGAAGCCAGCCTGGACGTGGCCGAACTGCAGCCCCTGGCTGGCGCGGACTACAGCTTCGCCCTGCAGGAATACTTCGTCCCGCCCGCCCAACTGGAAGCCTTTGTCGCGCAGATGGGCGGCATTCTCAACCGCCACCAGGCCAATGTACTCAACGTCTCCATCCGCCACGCCAGGCCCGACCCTGGCACCCTGCTGGCCTGGGCCCCCGAAGAGGTCTTCGCCTTGGTCATCTACTACCGCCAGGGCACCGGCAGCGCCGAACGGGAAGCCGTGGCCGAGTGGACCCGCGAACTGATCGACGCCGCCCTCGCTCACCAGGGCCGCTATTACCTGCCGTATCAAATCCACGCCAGCCGCGCACAATTCCTCGCCGCCTACCCCAGGGCCGACGCCTTCTTCGCCCTGAAAAAACGCGAAGACCCGACCCACAAATTCCGCAATAAATTATGGGATGCGTATTACCCATAAGGGCAAAGCGGCAGCGCGCATCGAAAAATCCGGAGACGCCAACCTTGTCTGTGGACGTGCCTGGCGCCGATAGCTTAGTGTTTCAAGCTGATGCGTATCCCACCGGGCTTTTGAGTGAAGGGCAGGGCACCCTTACCCCGAGCAGGCGAAAACGATACTGCATCAATAGACGGCTATTTATCTTCTCCACGGAAGGCATCATGAAAAAAGCAGCACTGCCCTTGATTGCACTGATCTCGTTCACCCTCTACACCCTGTGGGTGATGTTGCAGGCAGAGCAATCCCTTCTTCAGTTCGGCCTACAGCTTATGTCCCGTCCAGACACGGCCCAGGTGGTAATAGACCTGTACCTTTTGGCGACACTGGCTTGCATCTGGATGTACCAGGACAATAAAGCACGGCACAAACCCTTTATTTCCGTAGCACCCTATATCGCAATCACTGTCGTCTTCGTATCCATTGGTCCGCTGCTTTACCTGGTTGTCAGGAGCTTTTCGAAAACGGAAAAGGCTCCAAGCCCAGAGTAATCTCGATTCGAGGCGACTGGCCCCATAAGCACCAAAGCCGCCCCGGCCAACTTAGGACGCATAACAATGAGCATAGAAACAACCACGTCAGACTACCTTCAGCAATGCCGGATCGCACTTGGCACAGAGCAGGCCCGCTCCCTTGCCGAAACCAATAACTGGTCGCATGTCGACAAGGAAAAAATCCACCTGGAGTGGGACGCGCTCTACAAGGAACTGACTCCCCTGATGCAGCGCTTGCCGCCTGCAGCCCCTGAAATCCAGGCAATCATGGCCCGGCATTACGACATTGTTTCTCGGTTCTATGCCCCCTCCAAACAGGCCTATATCGGCATGAGCCTTTTCTACGGCGAAAACCCGGATATGAAAGATTTTCACAACGCTTATCACCCCGCCATGGTGCAGTTCTTGGCAGAAGCAATGCCCCTCTACGCGCATAAGCAGCTTTAAACATTCTTCACAAGGAGGTAGCGCGGGACATCTACCTTATCACCACACAGGAGAGACAATACATGAGGCTCGAACTGTACTGGAAGAAAATAAAACCAGGAAAAATCTCTAAATCAGCTCAAAATTTTCCGGGGTTTTTCCGGATCACTTGTGCCAGATGAAGCCTTTATTTATTGTGATCACAGCGAAGCTATTCGCCTTAAGCACCTTTTAAACCTGCTTAGACAGCCAGCCACGCTGACTGGAGTAGAGCACGAGCAAGACGTGATCGCACAAATCGATGAAATCACTCAACGACTGGAAGAATTTACAGCCCTCATCGAAAGCAATGATTGGTTTCTTATAAACCAAAAAAAACAACTACTGGGATATTATCCCCGAAGTTTTATACAGACGGTACAGTTACATGGCGCCTACGAATCTAAAGCACATGAGCCAATAAAATCCAGGGAATACACCTCTGCGAAAAGCCCATCTGCGTGGGCTTTACCATCACCGATGGCGGAACGGATCGAGGTACGACAGATTGATAATTAGCGGATTACGGACACAGTCAATATGCCCATAGCCCCGTCGCTTCAGGAACGTTACCGGGGCAGCCTTCTCGGTTTGGCTTGCGGCGATGCCGTAGGCACCACTGTAGAGTTTCGTGGGCGAGGGAGCTTCGCGCCCCTGACCGATATGGTCGGTGGTGGGCCCTTTGCACTTGCGCCTGGTCAGTGGACCGACGATACCTCCATGGCGCTCTGCCTGGCAGAAAGTCTGCTCAACAAGCAGGGCTTCAATGCGGCCGATCAGATGGGCCGGTATCTCACCTGGTGGCAGTGGGGCTACCTGAGCTCAACCGGTGAATGCTTCGATATTGGCCTTACCGTGCGGCAGGCGCTTATGGCCTATCAACAAACGGGAAATCCCTTCGCCGGCTCGACCGACTCTCAATCCGCGGGTAACGGGTCGTTGATGCGCCTCGCGCCCGTGGTGCTTTATTACTATCCAGACTTGGCGCAGCTCACCTGTTTTTGTGCCGACAGCTCGCGCACCACTCATGGGGCGCCCGAGGCCGTTGAATGCTGCATATTGCTCGGCTTGTCGCTTGCAAAAGCCTTGGCCGGCGAACCTAAGTCCTCGGTGCTTGAGCTGGGGAAGTATCTGTTCCAAGAGCCGAAGGTGGCGAGTATTTCACGGGGCGAGTTCATGGCCAAGCCACGCGCAGAGATTGTCGGCTCTGGTTACTCAGTCGCCTCGCTGGAGGCGGCTTTCTGGTGCTTTCATCACACGGACACCTTCGAAGCTGCAGTACTCGAAGCCGCCAACCTCGGTGATGACGCCGACACCACGGCGGCGATCGCCGGGCAATTGGCCGGCGCGCATTACGGCATCGAGGGGATTCCGAAGAAATGGCTGGAGCGGCTGCATATGCGCTCGGATATCGAGGCAACGGCCGACGCCTTGTTGCGCGCCTCGTCTACTCGCTGACTTAGTTACAACACCTTTGCGCCCGCGTATGGACGCACTATTGATCGCCAACCGGGAGCCGGTTATGCAGGTACTTTTTGTCCACGGAATGGGCCGCTCACCCCTGTCGGCCTGGCCGTTGCTCCTACAGCTGCGACGCGCCGGTTTGCAGACCCATACATTCGCCTACAGCGTCAGGCGGGAAAGCTTCGAGCATATCCGTGCGCAACTCGCCTCGCGCATCGCGACCCTGGCAGCCCGGGGCGACTATGTGCTGATTGGCCACTCCCTGGGCGGGGTTCTGATCAGGGCGGCGGTAAGCGACCTGCTAGCGGACACCCGCATGCCCAGCCATGTGTTTCTCCTGGGCTCGCCCCTGCGGCCCGCGCTGCTGGCGCAGCGACTCGGCAAGAATCCGCTTTACCTTGCCCTGACTCAGGATTGCGGCCAATTGCTGGGGTCGCTCACGCGCATGAGCGAAGTCGGCCCGCTGTCGGTGCCGACCACGGGCATTGCGGGAATCAGCGGCCCCTCGTCGAAACGTAGCCCGTTTCGTGGCGAGTTGAATGACGGGGTGGTGTCCCTCGCCGAGGTAAGCGCCGCGTGGTTGACCGATCACATAAGCATTCCAACCCTGCATACCTTCCTGCCCGCCAGTCGACGCGTGGGTGAAATCATTCTGGGACGGATGGCGCATCTTCGGGCCTCCTCCCTACATCAAGAGACCCTGTTGTAATACCACTTTGCCTTTTATCCTTGGTGACCACCGGCCTTGCGCCACGCACCCTCATCGGTTTTGTATAAGCCGCTAATCGACTGCCAGGCTTATGAGCACATGCCTGGTAATCTCAGGCAGAACTATCACCGGCCAGTCCGCCGCACGCATGCCCGCAGACAAAAGGGCGCAGCGTTTTATTGCGCTGTCCATAAGCGATTTTTATTACCCGTGCGGGCGCTCGGATCGCTATACGGTGATCGAAATAAACATGATGGCCGGCCGAACGGAGGCCACGAAAAAGCTACTGATAAAAACGATCTTCAAGCACTTCGAAGCCCTGCTGGGCATACAGCCCGTCGGTGTCGAAATCACCCTGAATAAGCAGCCGGCTCATTGCTGGGGGTTTCGCGGCATCACGGGCGACGAGGCCGTACTCGATTACAAGGTCGGCGTTTAGTGGGTAACGGCCGCGCCCGGCTTAAACGGCTCCCGCGTCGATAACCGCCCGCCGGGCAGGTCATCGGCACGAGAGAAGGCCAATACAACTTATATCGCTATTTTCCGCTTAATCACAGACTTGCTCAGGACGGCGTATCTTTCTGGCGGGTGGCCGTCACGCCATGGACGATGGCAATACCTACCAGGCAGAGCGTACCCACGCCGATCCATTGCAGGGGCACGTTAAGCAAGTAAGCGCCGATCGCCAACCCGGTGATAAAGATGATGTATCCAACTATGTATATTCCAAACGACATGATAATTATCCAACTCAATGACAATTAAAGATTTTGGCAGCATAGCCGGCCCCGCTTCAGATAGCACCATTATTATCAACAGGCCGGCCTGCAAAATTTGCATGGAATTAATTAATCGCAATGAGGTCGTGAGACTTTTAACCGACTAATAAGCCGCGCAATGCCCGTCGAACACTTTCGCAAGCGTAAGGGACTAAGGAGTTGATCCGTCCCCCTGCCCCATGGACCATGGAAGGTAAATAGTGATGAAATCTCCCGGCTACGCGGCAGTGACTTCGCGCACCCTGACGCTCCTCCTTACCCTGGCGATGGCGCAGAGCTCGTGGGCGGCGGCTGAACCGGAAATAGCCGCTCGAGGCGTAGTCGACGACCGCTACCCGAGCCATCCCGTGGCTTTCCCCGAGGGCGTCACGGGTTTTCCCGATCTGACCTACGCGGCCCTGCCCGGGTACCGGCCCCTGACGCTGGACCTGTACCTGCCGGCGGAATCGATGCCCGCCCCCGCGACGGGTTTCCCCCTGGTGGTGTATATCCATGGCGGCGGCTGGACGGCCGGCCATGCGCGTCATGCAGGCGCCTTCGCCGACTTCCCCAAAGTCCTCGCCACCCTTGCCGCGAAGGGCTACGTGGTGGCCTCGGTGAATTACCGCCTGAGCAGCGAAGCCCGCTCGCCAGCGGCGGTGATGGATATCAAGACGGCCATCCGCTGGCTGCGTTCGAAGGCGGCGGACTACCGCATCGACCCGGCGCGGGCGGTGGCCTGGGGCGGCTCGGCAGGCGGACAACTCGCCGGCCTCGTGGCCGTCAGCTGCGGCGTCGAGGCCTTCGATCCCGACCTGCCGGTGCCGGCCGGGGCGCTGGACCGGGAAGGCCGGCCGCTGCTCGGCATCCTGCCGGCTGATGTAGTGCGCCAATCGGATTGCGTTCAAGGCGCGGTCGCCTGGTACGGCGTGTTCGATTTCACCACGCTGCGCGAACAGGCCGGCGCCAAGGGCATCGCCCCGACCCCCGGTATCCAGGCCGCCACCCCGTACCTGGGCTGCGATCCCGCCAGCTGCCCGCCGGGGCTGGCCGCGGGGGCGAGCAGCCTCCCCTATGTTGATGCCGCGGACCCGCCCATGCTGCTGATCCACGGCGCCGCGGACAGGATAGTGCCCTCCTCGCAATCGCAGCAGATGGCGGCCGCGCTCGAGCAGGCCGGCGTGCCCGTCGAGCTGATGCTGCTCAAGGGCATCGACCATGGCCTGGTGGGGCGTAACCAGGCGCAAACCCGCGAGGCCTCGCTAAGCGCACTGAAGGCGACATTCGATTTTTTCGACAAGACGCTTAAGGATCGCCAGCCTCAAGTTGAAGACCGGGACCGGCACGGCCAAGAGGGGGCAGCCCGACCTGCAAACGAGGACCTATAAACACGAGTGGCTGATCCGAAGAGCGATCTGATGGCCCTGATTCCCGATCTGGCCGCGGTCTGACACCGACTGATTGGCTGGCGAATGCGCCGCCATCAGGCGTTCGCCACCGCCCCCTCCTCGTCCCGCCAGCGTTTGAACACCAGGGTGGCGTTGGTGCCGCCGAAGCCGAAACTGTTGCTCATCACGGTGTTGAGCACCTGGTTCTCGCGGGTTTCGCGCAGCACCGGCATGTCGCTCAGCTCCGAATCCAGGGCGTCGATATTGGCCGAGCCGGCGATAAAGTCGTGCTGCATCATCAGCAGGCAATAAATCGCCTCGTGCACGCCGGCCGCGCCCAGGGCATGCCCGGACAGGCTCTTGGTCGAGCTGATCGGCGGCATGGCCTTGCCGAATACCTTGCGCACCGCACGCATTTCGGCCAGGTCGCCGACCGGGGTGGAGGTGCCATGGGTGTTCAGGTAGTCGATGGGCTCCTGCACCCGCGACAGGGCCGCCTGCATGCAGCGCATACCGCCCTCGCCGCTGGGCGCGACCATGTCGTAGCCGTCGGAGGTGGCGCCGTAGCCGATGATTTCCGCATGGATCCGTGCCTTGCGCGCCAGCGCGTGCTCCAGCGCCTCGACCACCAGGATGCCGCCGCCGCCGGCGATGACGAAGCCGTCGCGGCGGCTGTCGTAGGGCCGCGAGGCCGTTTGCGGGCTGTCGTTGTACTGGGTGGATAAAGCCCCCATGGCATCGAACAGGTAGCTCTGGCTCCAGTGCTCCTCCTCGCCGCCGCCGGCGAAGACGATGTCCTGGTTGCCCATGCGGATCTGCTCCATGGCATGGCCGATGCAATGGGCGCTGGTGGCGCAGGCCGAGGCGATGGAGTAGCTCAGGCCCTTGATGCGAAAAGGCGTGGCCAGGCAGGCCGAGACTGTGTTGCTCATGGTGCGCGGCACGCGGAACGGCCCGACCCGGGAGATGCCTTTCTCGCGCAGGATATCCATGGCCTCCATCTGGTTGAAGGACGAGGCGCCCCCCGAACCGGCGATCAGCCCCGTGCGCGGGTGGGAGATCTGCGCCGGGCCCAACCCGGCATCCTTTACCGCGCGTTGCATGGCCAGGTAGGCATAGGCGGCGGCATCGCCCATAAAGCGTTTGACCTTGCGATCGATGCTCAGCTCGCCCATGTCCAGCGGCACCACGCCGCATACCTGGCTGCGCATGCCGACTTCGGCATAGACCGGATTGAAGCGGATGCCCGAGTGCCCACCACGCAGATTGTGGGTGACGGTTTCCAGGTCATTGCCCAGGCTGGAAACCAGGCCCATTCCAGTGATCACGACGCGACGCATAGGTACATTCCTTGAAGGGCCGCCGGCGCAGCCCGGCAGACTCAGGCGGACAGGGTGGTGCCGCCGGTTGCCATCAGGATCTCGCCACGGATGGCGCTGGACTGCTCGGAGGCGAGGAAGGCCACGATATTGGCGATCTCCTCGGGATCAAGCGCCCAGCGTCGGCCGGTGGACTCCATACGGCCGATCATGGCCGGCCACATCTCCGAGAGGAAGGGCAGCATCTCGCTCTTGACCACCCCACCGCACACGCCGTTGACCCGGATGCCCTTGGGGTACAACTCCACTTCCATATAACGCACCAGGTTTTCCAGGGCGGCTTTCATCAAGCCCAGGGGATAGTTCGGCAACACCATATGCGCGCCGACACCGGAGATGGCGCAAATGGTGCTGCCCGGCGGCATCAGCGGCACCAGCTGGTTGATGCAGGTGACGTTGCCGATCAGGCTGGTGCCGAACAGCTGTTTCCAGTCGTGTTTGTTCAGGTCGAGGATGGGTTTGAACGGCGCGCTGGCGGCATTGAGCACCAGGTGATCGATACGCTCGACACCCTCGGCCTGCAGGCTCTTGACCATCTGCTCGATGTCCCGGGTCTCGGAGATATCGGCCAGCGCCTTGATCGCCCGCACCCCACGTGCCTCGGCACGCTCGATCAGGGTATTGAGGTTGGCCGCGCCCTTGCCCTGGGTGCGCCGGTAGTTGAGGATCACGTCGCAACCGTCATCGATAAAACGCTCGGCAATGGCCGCGCCGATACCCCGTACCGCGCCGGTAATAAATACCACTGGTCTTTGTGCAGCCACCATCTCGTCTACCTCCTGTGTATGAGCGCGCTGAGAACGAAAAGCCGACCTGCCGCGCATGCCGATCGACTGCAAAACAACGCTGTGCCGCGCCTGTTTCAGGTGAACCTGAAGGCCTCGGCGATCAGTAATTTCGATGCGCGCTTGGCCGGGATGATCGAGGCCAGCACCGCGGTGACCAGCGCCAGGGCGCAGGTGAACCAGAACAGCTTGAAGTCCTCGTTCCACAAGATGAACGCCAGGTAGCCCTTGGTGTAGCCGGGCGAAGGCGGCATCGGCAGGCCGTTGAGGTTGATCAGCTCGGCCAGGCCGATGCCCACCGCCACGCTCAGCGCGGCGCCGAGCAGGCCGATAAAGATCCCTTCCAGGATAAACAGCCGACCCACCTCCGGCTGGGTCAGGCCCAGGGCACGCAGGGTGGCGATCTCGCGGGTGCGCTCGACCACGTTCATCATCAGGGTGTTGCCGATCATGAACACCACGATCACGCTGACGATGGACTTGATAAAGAAGAAGATGCCGTCGAACAGGCTGACCACCTGGTGGTAGTACACCGCCAGTTCCGACCAGGGCCGCACTTCCAGCGCCAGCCCCCGCTCGTCGATCAGCGTGCGCACCCGCGCCAGTGCCGCATCCGTTTGCTCGGTGTCGTTGAGCAGCAGGATGATGCGACTGACCTCCTCGGTGCCCAGCAGCTCCTGGGCGGTCTGCAGCGGCAACTTCAGTGAGCGGTCGTCGTACTCCTTGATGCCCGACTCCATCACCCCGCGTACCGTCACCGACATGGCGTTCTGGCCACCGGCGGGGTTGGCCACCAGCAGGTCCAGGTCATCGTCGTAGGTGGCCGACAGCCCCCGGGCCACGCCGGTGCCCAGGGTCGCGCCGAGGCCGTCGATGCGCGACAGGTCACTGCCCAGCACGATGCGGTCCAGCGCCCCGAGCGTCAGCGAGCTGGCCGGCTCGATGCCCACGCCGGCGATAAAGGTGGAGGTCTCCGACTCGTAGTGCGAGGCGATACCGGAAAACTCGATCTGCCCGGTCACGGTCTTGAGCATCGGGCCCAGTACCGGGTCCTCGACCAGCGTGCGCTTGATCTCCGCGTAGCCGGCGATGCCATGGCGCAGCGGGTTGGTCGCGCCGCTGGCCAGGTAGCCTTCGCGGTACAGCTGCAGATGACCGAGGTTGGTGCGAATGGTCTGCTCGCGCAGGGAGGAGAAGGAGTGCTGGACGAAGCCGCCGAAGATGAACACCGCCACCCCGCCCATGATGATCGCCAGCAAGGTGATGCCCGAGCGGCGGCGTTGACGGAACAGGTTGGCGAAGGCGTAGCGGATCGACGTGGGCCGGGTCACGGCGGTCCACAGTACCAGCAGCACGGCATAGACCATGATGGCATTGGCCAGGTAATACAGCAGCTCACTCATGGGTCACTCCCAGAATCGGCGCCAGCAGGTGCTGGACTTCTTCCCGGGTCAGGAACAACCGGGGGTCGGGCAACTGCAGCAGCTCGGCCCACAGCGGCGTGGCCTGCAGCCGGGCGCGGGCCTGCAGGGCCTGCTCATCCTGCCCGGCCGCCTCGAGGGCACGCAGCCGCAGGTACTCCAGCAGCCCGTCCAGGTCGGCCGGGGTGCCGAGTTCGGCGAGCACGCGCAGGTCCTTGAGGGCCACCACATGGCGGCCGAATTCGGCCGGCACATGGGTGTCCAGGCGCGCGCGCAACAGGTGCAGGCGCCAGTCTTCGGGGTGCTGGTCGACGGCCTCGTCCATCAGGAAAAAGCCGCGCTTGGCCAGTTCGGCGGCGCGAAAGAAATTCTGCCGCTTGTTGTATTCGCCGGCGAGGAACAGCCAGCCGTACCCTTCGTACAGCTTGGCGTAGAGGTCCTCGGGATGCTGCTCGCGGTAGTCGGCCAGCGCCTCCAGAGTCTGCTCGCGCAGGCCGGCGCTCTGGGCCTGCACCACCTCGAGAATCGCCCGGTCGCGCAGATGGCGCGCGGCATCGCCGACGGGCGCGACCGGGTTCGCGGCGATCAATTCGTCCAGCGCCGCGCGGCTCTGCGCCCGGTAGGCCAGGGCAGTCGTCGGCGCCTCGACGGCCGCCTGCACACCGGCCACCAGGGCCAGACACAGGCAAAGAGACAGCAATAAGGGCTTAAGCATCCTGCAGCCTCCCGTCGGCGATGCGGATCACCCGGCTCGCCACGTCGCGAACCGAATCGGCGTGGGTGGAAATGATGAAGGTGGTGCCGTTGTCGCGGTTGATCTCTTGCATTAGCTCCAGCACCGAACGGCCGGTTTCCGAATCCAGGTTGCCGGTCGGCTCGTCGGCGATCACCAGGGCCGGCTTTTTCACCAGGGCACGGGCAATCGCCACGCGCTGCTGCTGGCCCCCGGAAAGCTCCACGGGACGGCGCCACGCGTGCTTTTCCAGACCGACCCGGTCCAGGGCCTGCATCACCTGCCGGCGCGCCTGCTCCTTCTTGTAGCCGTTGAGCATCAATGGGTAGTAGACGTTATCGAACACGCTGAGCACCGGCAGCAGGTTGAAGAACTGGAAGATAAAACCGATATCCTGGGCCCGCAGCCGCGCCAGTTCGCGGTCGTTGAGCTCGGCCAGGTTCTGCCCCAGAAAATGCACGCTGCCGGACGTGGGCCGGTCGATGCCGCCGATCAGGTTGAGCAGGGTGCTCTTGCCGCTGCCCGACTGGCCGCACAGGGCGGCGAACTCGCCACGCTCGATCGTCAGGTCGATGGCCTGCAGCGCCAGCACGCTGCTGTCGCCCTTGCCGTAGCGTTTTTCCACTTGGCCCAAGCGCACGATCGGCAGCTGGGTCGCGTTGACTGTCTGCATCCGTTTGCCTTCTGCGCCGGCCACTGCCGACGCGCTGCGCGCGGCCGGTAGGGCCTCGCCCGGGGTGGGGTCCATCGGGTTCATTCGCACCTCGCCAGCCAGGTGCCACCGCTGCTGTCGCTCAACGACAACAGGGCCGGTAGGGCCTGGTCGGCGCCGGCCTTGCGCTCGGCGTAACGCTGCAGCGCCAGCAGGGGATTGATCCCGCCGCTGTCGCCGAAGCGCCGGCAGATATTCTCGTAAAGCAGCTCATCGCCCTGGCTCGCCGCCGCGGCGTTCTCCATGTCGGCCAGCAGGCTGGACGGATAGAGGCCGCCGTAGACCCGCCCGCGGGACTCGGGCAACAAAGCCGACCAGGCCGTGCTCAGCGCGGCACTGGCTGCCGCGCGGCGGGCCGGCAGCGCCAGGTACTGCGGCGCGCCGATCAGCACCGGCGCAGTCTTGGCCCCGGCCGCGGCCTGGGCCCGGGTGAGCACCACGAAACCGGCGCGCTCGACGATCGGGGCGTTGTGCTGCCCGCCCCGGCCCAGCCAGCGGCGCTCGCGCTCGACATTGCCGATGGCCTCGGAAAAGCCCAGGGCCGGATAGAAACGGAACACCCCGCCCAGCAGCACCCGGTCGATATCCCCGCCGTGCAGCAGCTCGCCGGCCGCCCGCAGGCCCTGGACGAACGCCGCGCGGCCGGCCTGCAGCTTGCAGGAATAGCCGTCGACCCCATGATCGCGCAGGAGAAATTTGGGGATCACGTCGAGATCGAAGCCGTCGCGCCAATTGAAGGCCTGCTCCAGGTGGGCGCACTGCCCCCAGAAGTCGAAATACAACAGCGCCAGGCGCTCGCGCACGCCACGCCGGCCGCAACGGGCATCGGCCGCGGCCAGGGCCTGCTTGGCCGCCAGCCCGACCGCCGCCAGGGTTTCGCGGTAGCCGAGCTTGCTCTCCTGCGGTTCACCGTCGACGCCGAAGCGGGTCAGGTCCCAGTGCCGGCGCCCGGTCTTGCGCACGGCCTGGCGATGCAGGTCGCCCTCCCAGGCGCGGAACCAGCGCGCGGCAAAGGGCTGCGGCGCGACCTGCGGCTGCACCACGGACAAGCCCGCCACCGCCAGCAGGGTGCTGCTCGGCCCATGGGCCGTCGCGCTAGCCGGCCCGCTCGCCGCACCGGCGCGCAGGTTCGGCTCGACAGCGGGGGTCGCTCGGCCATGACTCACTTGCTGTTCTTCGACGGACATCGGGCTTTCCTATCACTCTGTTGCGCAATCAATCGGGTACGGCTCAGCTCATTCGCCCGAGCGTGCAGGCGGCAACCGAACCCTCGATACCCAGGGCGAACTTGACCACCTTGTCGGAGACCAGCGCCACGGGCCCGGTGTCGGCATGCAGCTGCACTCCGACCCCCTGATCCAGCGGGGCCAGGGCGTTAAAGGCCAGCAGGCGGCGCTGCGCCATGGCATCGTCCAGAATCGCCAGGTCGGTCAGGCCGCTGGTCGCGATCTGGTAGCCGAACTGCGCCTTATAGGAAACCGCCGGCACGGCGTAATCGCCCCAGACCTTGCGCACCGCCATCAGCTCGGCCTGGTCGCTGCCGCGGATGCCGTTGCCGTGCATGAATACGCAGCCGATCTGCTCGGGGGTGGTGCCGGCTTTTTCCAGGGACTCGCCGATGGTGCGCGAAATCGAACGGAAATCCGGTGAGAAGGATTGCCCTCCGCGGGACGAGCCGCCGCTCTGGCACACCGCGAAGCCCTCTATCCGCAGACGCCCGCGGCCGCCGCGGGCGGCCAGGTGCGCCGGGCTTTCCAGAATGCTTGCCGCCGCGGCGCCGCCGAGCATCACCCCTTCGCTGCTGGTCGAGAACGGCTGCGTCACCGCCCGGGCCAGGGCGTTCAGGCCGCCCATGAATAGCAGGTTGTAGAGCGTCACCTGCTGCCAGGAGACCACCACGGCCAGCGTCGCGGTGCCGGCCTCGATGGCCTTGCTGGCCAGGTACAGGGCCGACAGGCTGGAGCAACTGGCGGTGGACAGCGACAGTGGCGGCCGAGCCAGCTTGAAGCGCTGCATCAGCAGGCGCGTCAGGCCCTCCTCGGCATAGCTGTCGCTGTGCAACTGGCGGATCGACGGATCAAACTGCAGGTCCTCGCGGTCGTTGCGCTGCAGGTAGGCGGCGTACTGCATGATCTGCGGTTGCACCCCCTGGCCGCCGATATACAGCTGCACGCCCTGCCCGCTCAGGACCTCGCGGTCCAGACCGGCGTGTTGCAGGGCTTCGTCGATCACCCGCTCGAGCAGCACGACGGCTGTCTGCGCATCGCTGCGCCCAGCCTTGCCCGTTCCCCCGCTGCCCGCCGGCAGGCCAACCTGCAAGGGGTTGAAGGGCAGGCCGTAACGCGCCGCCTCTTCTTCATCGGCGAAGAACGGCTGGTACTCGGCCACCCGTTGCTCGCCCAGGGCGGCTATCAGCGCCGGGACGTCGCGGCCCAGGCCGTTGCACAGGCCCAGCCCGGAGATGACGGGACAGCGGGACTCATGCATCGACGCCGGCCTTGCGCACGACCACGGCGTAGTTGTTGCCGCCTTCGGAAGCACCGATCAGCAGGGCATGGCGCACCTCGCGCTGGATCGGCTGGCGGACGAAGGCGATGTCGTCGGCGCAGAACGCCTGGGTAAAGGGAATCGGCGCGATCTCGCCGGTCTGCATGGCCTCCAGGACCATCGACAGGTTGAGCAGGGCCGCGACCGACTCGACGAAGCCGAAATGACCGTTGTAGTTGACCAGCGGGATCTGCGCGCTGGCGCTGCCGAAGACCTCGCGGATCGCGCCCAGCTCTTTCTCCGAACTGTCCGCGGTGCCCCAGCTGGTGCCGCAGATCAGGTCGACCTGCTCGGCCCGCAGCCCGGCTTCCTGCAGCGCCTGGACAATGGCCGTGGCCAGGCCGTTACCGCGGCCCAGCGCGTCGTCGCCCGGATAGGCCGCATCGCAGGTACGGCCGTAGCCGAGCACTTCGGCGAGCACCGTGGCACCGCGGGCGGCGGCCGCGTCGGCATCCTCCAGCAGCGCCACCGCAGCGCCCTCACCCTGGGTGAAACCGCTGCCCTGGGCACCGTAGACCTGAAAGGCCTCCGCCTCGGCGGTCCAGTTCAGGCGGGCGCTGCCGGCCGGCGACATCAGCGCCGAAGAATAGGCGTTCTCGTCCGCACCGCCGACCAGGGCCTGGGGTTGCAGCCCCTGGCGCACCAGCTCGTAACCGTAGAACAGCGCGCCGAAGGCGGCGTTGTAGCCGGTGGACAGGGTGCTGTTGTAGCCCTTCATGCCCTTGGCAATGGCGCAGAAGGTCGCGGTGGAGTTCATCAGCGCCGAGGGAAATTCGAAGGTGCGGGCACGCCGCGGGTCCGGATACAGGCTCTGGCCGTAGCGGGACATGGTCGCCTGCGGCCCCTTGGACATGCCCATGATCAGCGCCACATCGGTGTCGCCGTGACGGATCTTGCGGCCGCCGCTGAGCAGGGCCTGCTCCACGGCCAGGAGGCCGTAGGTGGCGATCTTGCTGGCCTTGCGCGCATCGTAATTCTTCAGGTGTTTGCGCGGGTCGATATTGCGCACCTCGTGGGCACGGAACTGCAGCTCGCGGATATCGTGCTCGCCCAAACCGGCCAGGTGCGCCTTCAGGCGCGGGTTGGTGAGCAGGATCTTCTCCAGCTCCTGGTTCTCCTCGCTGGCCTGCATCCAGTCGCTGACCGCCACCAGCACCGAGCCCTGTTCGCCATCGCGAATGCGCTGACTGATCTGCTGCGGACCATAGCCCAGGGAGCTGAGCGCGCCCATGCCGGTGATGACCACGCGCCGCGGCCGGTACTCGGTCTGCGGCACCTGCTCGGGCTTGACCGAGGAGACGATGCTGCAGTTGTTGCCACCGAAGGCGTAGTTGTTCTTCATGAACAGCTTGACATCGTGCGCCTGGAACTCGTTGGGCACGTAGTTCAGGTCGCAGCCGGTGCGCGGCACGCTGAAGTTCAGGGTCGGCAGCACCTTGCCCTCGGGCAGGGTGACCAGGCAGGCGATCAGCTCGATGATGCCGGCCGAACCGATGTTGTGACCGAAGTAGGACTTGGTCGAGCTCACCGGGATGTCGGCGATACCCGGGAACACCTTCTTCATCGCCAGGGTTTCGGAGCGGTCGTTGGCCTCGGTGCCGGTGCCGTGGGCATTGATGTACTGAATCGCCTCCGGGCCGACGCCGGCGTTCTGCAGGGCCGCGCGCATCACCAGGGTGGCGCCTTCGGCCCGCGGGTCCGGGGCGGTTTCATGGTGCGCATCGGAGGACGTGGCGTAGGCGATGATCTCGCCGTAGATGGTCGCGCCGCGCGCCTTGGCGTGCTCGTACTCCTCCAGCACCAGGGCGCCGGCGCCCTCGCCGATGGACAGCCCGGGGGTACCGGAGAACGGGCAGCAGGGTTCCTCGCGCATGGCCTTGAGGGCATTGAAACCGGCGAAAGTTGGCAGGTAGATCGGGTCGGAACCGACGATCAGCGCCACGTTGTTCTTGTCGTTCTGGATCTGGTCGAAGCCGATACCGATGGCATTGGTGCTGGCGGTACAGGCGGTGGCGACCAGTTCGAAGCCGCCCTGCAACCCCAACAAGGCGGTCACCACGGGGCAGATCGAGGAAAAACCGCCGGAGACTTCCATCTTGCGCGGGGAAAAGTCCTGCGCGCGGTTCTCCAGCAGCGGCATGATGGCCTCGGCGCCCGCGGAGGACACCCCGACCACCAGGCTGGTGGTTTTCAGCAGCGGTGCATCCAGCAGGCCGGCTTGCAACAGCGCATCACGGCCGACCTTGTAGCCCCAGAGTACGGTGCGGTCCAGCTCGGGCAACAGCTCGGGGGCAACCCCGGGATACTCGACGTCCTGCAACACTTCGGAAGCGTTGGCATGGTCGAAATACCGCAGGAAATGCTCGCTGGGACGGATCGACGACTGACCCGCCAGCAGCCCCTCGCGGAACGCATCGACCGTGCTGCCCAGTGCCGTCAGCACTCCCATGCCTGTAACCACTACTCGCTTGCGCTTGACCATATCCGGACTCCTGTGAGGAACAGCTTGCACGCCCCCCTCGTGACACACGGAGGCGCGGCCGCCTGCGCGGCGGCCGTCCTCGTTGCTGGGTTGAAGATCAGGCCTCGGCCTTGGCCTTGAGCTGCTCGACCAGGCTCTTGGGCCGCGAGGGATCCACATAGCTGTGTTCCGCCGGGTTGACCATGAAGCTGAAGTTCTGCAGGAAGGGAATTGCCGAGGTGGCGATGGCGACGCGCGCCTCGCCAGTCGCGACTTCGTAGCAGTCGATGCCGGCATAGGCGTAGGCGCTGTCCAGCAGGGCCTGGCCGATATAGCCCTGCACACCGTCCGAATACCCCAGGGTGATGACCTTGCCGATCGGGGTCTGGCCGCTGAACACGCTGTCGCCGATATTCAGGGTGGCGCCATCACCTTTCACCTGGAAACCCACCGAACGGACCTTGGCACCCTCTTCCAGACGCGCCAGCAAGGCTTCGCGACCGATGAATTCGTCCTTGTCGTAGCGCACCGCCCACTGCAGCTGCAGCTCGATCGGGCAGGTGCTGAATTCACCGACCAGGGACGGATCCCAGCAGGGGTTTTCAAGGCGCGAGAGGCTCTGGAACGCGATGCCGCCTTTTTTCATGTCGAACTTGGCACCCGCCGCCTCGGCGCGCGCCCACAGGTCCTCGGCGTTTTCCTTGGAGGTCAGCACCTTGTAGGAGAATTCGCCATGCTTGCCGGCACGCAGCAGCAGGCCATCATCCACGGGCATGAATTCCAGAAAGGGCAGACCCAGCACGTCGAAGCCGTAGAGTTCGGCCATCAGTTCCCAGCTGTAGGGCCCTTCGAACAGAACGGTGCTGAGGCTATCGTTCAGCGCGGCGATTTCCACGTCCTGCCCGCCCGCCAGGGCCTGCAGGCTGGCCGCCAGGCTGCTGCCACGGTGCCACTCGCAGAGCAGCACGAAGCGCTCGTCGTCGCACAGCACATAGAGGTCGGTGTCGATCTTTCCTTGCTCATCGAGCAGCACGGTATACAGGGCTTGCTCATTGCGGATGACCGAAAGGTCGCCGCCGATCACCCGGTTGAGGAAATCGTAGGCGTCGTCGCCCTTGATCTCGACGAGACCGAAGTGCGAGTAATCGACCATCAGGATGTTCTTGCGCGAAGCGGCGTGTTCCTGCTGCGGCTCGCCGAAGTGCAGCGGGATGCGCACGCCATTGCGTTCGCCGAGGGTGGCGCCGGCGGCCAGATGTACGGATTCCAGACTCATATGAAGGCTCCTTGAAGGTGGGGGGGCGGGCGACGGGTCAGGCGGCTGCGGCTGCAGCGGCCTGGCGCGCGAGGATGAAGGACGCCAGCGAGTTGACGTTGCGCATGTAGGAGGGGTCGTCGCCCTCGGAGATGCGCACGCCGAACTCGTCGTCGAGCATCACCACCAGCTCGGTGGCGTCCACCGAATCCAGCTTCAAGCCGCTGCCGAACAGCGGGGTGTCGTCGTCGATCTGTTCCTTGGTCTGGTACAGGTTAAGGCGCTCGATCAGGCTGCCCTTGAGCTTGTCCAGCACCTCTTGACGCTGGGCGATAACGGCTTGCAGTTGCGTATCCATGTTTCGATCCTCGCTGAATGGCGGTTTAGCCTTGGAAGGCGGGTGGTTTCGACATATCGAACCAGAAGTTGGCGATCTTTCCGGTCGTGGTGACCCGTCGCCCGACCCGCGCCTCGACCTTGAAATGGCTGAAGCCAGCGGGGTCTTTCATGATCAGTTCGCTGCGGATAAACAGGCTGTCGCCGGGGACCACGACGCTCTTGAACTTGAGGTCCTGGGAGGCGAGTACCCCGCCCCATTTCTTGCGCACCCCGGCGATGATGCTCATGCCCTCTTCGGAGTGCAGGGCCTTCTGCAGGTCGCGGCGTGCGGACAGGTCACAGTCGAAACGCTGTTCGTACTCTTCGCAGAACGCGGTGAGCAGGGTCAGGTAGTCGCTGGTCTGGCCCATGGCCTCGGCAATCAGCACCCCGGGCATGATCGGGCTTTCCGGAAAATGTCCGGTGAACTGCGGCTCGTTGAACGAGATGTTCTTGACCGCGGTGATATAGCCCCGGGCGCCGCGCTTGAACTCGCAGATCTTGTCGACGAGAAAGAACGGGTAACGCCAGGGGCCCATCTTCATGAGCATCGCGGGGCTAACGAGACTATCTTCTGAATCGGCCATATGACTCCCTAAAACAGGCTGTTGAAAATCGACTGCATGACATTTTTCAAAGGCCTGTCAGCGCATGATCAGGCCGCCATCGACCACCAGGGTCTGGCCGACGATGTAGCTCGAGGCGCTGGAACAGAGGAAGGCGATCGCCTCGGCCACTTCACGGGTCTCGCCCATGCGCTGCAGCGGAATCACCGAAAGGGTCTGGCGGATCACGTTGCGCGGCACGCGCTTGGTCATCACCGACTCGATCAGCCCCGGTGCCACGGCATTGACCCGCACGCCCTTGGCGCCCAGCTCGCCGGCCAGGGTGCGTGTCATGCCGATCATCCCGGCCTTGGCGGCGCTGTAGTTGGCCTGGCCGAAGCTGTTGGTCATGCCGGCGATCGAGGAGACATTGACCACCGCGGCCAGGCGCGCCTTGCGCAACAAGCGCAGGGCCGCCTTGGTGGCCATGAAGGTGCCGTAGAGGTTGGTCTTGACCACCTCGTCGAACTCCTCGAAGGTCATCAGCGAGAAGAGATTGTCCTTGTATTTGCCGGCGTTATTCACCAGCACGTCGAGTTTGCCTTCGGCCTCCTCAAGCGTGGCCATGGCAGCATCCAGGTCGTCCTGTTGGGTGATATCGCACTTGAGCACCACGAGGCGCCCGGCGTATTGCTCTTGTTCCGCCAACTCGCCCAGGCGCGCCGGGTTGTGGTTGTAGGTGGCGTACACCTTGCAACCGTCCTCCAGCAGTTTCTCGCACACCGCCAGGCCGATATCGCCACTTGCCCCGGTCACCAAGGCGACCTTCCCCTGCAAATCCGCATACGCTGCCATAGTTTTCCCTGCTTGCTTTTCTAGTTGTTAACCCAGTACCACTGCCGCCACTGCATGGGTGCCGCAGTGGGAAATGCTCAAGCTCGCCGCCGTCAAACCGTACTGCTGCATCTGCGCGAGAAAGCAGCCGCTGAACACGAAATACGGACGGCCCAGTTCCTCGTGATGGACTTCCAAGTCGTGAAACAGGATGCCGTTGCGAAACCCGGTACCCAGGGCTTTCACCGCCGCCTCCTTGGCCGCCCAGAGACCGGCCGCGCGCTCGCTGTTGTGCTCGGCATCGCCGATATAGTCGCGCTCGTGGGCGGTGTAGACCCGCGTCAAAAAGCCTTCTGCGCTGCGCTTGACCGCCGTGCGGATGCGCTCGACATCCACGATGTCGATGCCCAGGTGCACGTTCGGCTTATTCATAACGCACGCCGGGCCACGGCCACCGGTGCGACCCCCAGCTCGTCGATGAACTGCCGGGCCTGCTGCTGATCGCGCTGCAGGGTCAGCCCGCGTTCGTGCCAGAACACCCCGCCCAATACCGGTAACAGCAGCAGGCAGAACAGCGGGAACGGCAGCAGCGGCAGTTGCGCCAGCACCGCGCACAGCACCAGCACCCACAGGGCGATCACTGCGTAATAGGTCAGCAGGCGTTGCCAGCCGGAAGCGGACGCCGGGCTCGACGGCACCGCGGGCACGCTCTGAAACAGCGCCGAAAGCCCTTCGCCGACGGCGGAGAACAGCCGCGAGCGGCGCGCGCCGAGCAGGGTGAAGAAGGCCGCGATCCAGCCCAGCAGCAGCGCCGCGACCACGAACTTGGCATCGCCGTAACCGGCCGCCAGGCTGAAAGCGGGCTTGCTCTGCAGCGGCCAGATCAGGGCGTAGTTGATCGCCAGGGTGATGCACAGATCCTCGCGCCGGTAGACCCCGACCCGCCGTGCGCCACGCATGCCCTGGACCAGGGCGGCCTCGCCTTCCGGGCTGGCCATGACCAGGCAATAGCGCGCAGTGCCCAGCAACAATACGCACAGCAGCAGCGGAAACAGCAGACCGATGACCGTGAAGGCGACCAGGCCCGGATGCCCGGGAAACAGCGTGTGACCGCTCAACAGCAGCAGCACCACCACGGCGGCCATAAGCAATGGCAGACCGAGGGGGGTCTGCATCGGATTCAGCCAGCGGATCGCCGGACTGAACTGCAGACCGCGCACCCCGTTGAGCTCGTCCCGGGAAAGCATGAATTTGGGCGCCAGGGTGCTGTAGATCCAGTAGCCCGGTGCATCCCGCGAGGCGCCGTAGGTCACCCCGACGGCAATGGCGAAGCCTGCCACCAGCAGCTCCAGCAAGCCCAGTGCCTGGCTGTTGCGTACCAGGGCAAAGGTCAGCAGCAGGCTCAGCAGGCTGATGCCCAGCCACAGGGCCACGCCATAGCGGCCACGATGACGCTGGAAGGTCGGCAACATCAGGCAGCCCTACGTGGAGTGTGCGAAAAGGTCATCATTGGGCTGTTACCGGGGCGAGCCACTCGGCGGCATGCCGGGCCTGCAGGCGCCCCTGCAGCGCCGGGAAATCCAGCAACAGGCGCCCCAGCACTTTTTTCGGCCCGACTTCGAGCACCTGCTGCACCTGGTTGTCAGCCAGGCTGTGCATGGTTTCGCGCCAGCGCACCGTGGCGCAGAGGTTGGTCACCAGGTCGCGCTTGATCTGCTCGGCGGCTGTGACCGCTGCCGCGGCCTGGTTGGTGAAGACCGGCACGCTCGGCTCGGCGAAACTCAGGCTGTCCATCACGGCCTGGAAATCCTCGCGACCCTCGTGCATCAGGGGGCTGTGCCAGGCGCCGTTGACCGGCAGGCGCACCTGCTCGAAACCGTCGCGCAGCAGCAGCGGCAGCAGGGTCTTGAGGGCCTGCTTGCAGCCGGAAAGCACCTGCTGACGGGGCGAGTTGTCGTTGGCCACGCTGACCTTGTCGGCCAATTCATGGGTGGCGATCAGCGCGGCAAGGCGGTCGCGCTCGATGCCCTTGATGGCATACATGGCGCCATCGGTCTGCTCGGCCAGGGCCTGCATGATCCGTCCGCGGGCGGCGACGCCGCGAAACATGTCTTCGAGCCCCAGCACGCCGGCGGCATACAGGGCGGAAAACTCGCCCACGCTGTGCCCGGCCACCGCGACCGCGCCCACTGCCTGACGCTCGCGCAGGGCGAGCAAAGTCGCCACATTCACCGTGGTCACCGCCACTTGCTGGTACTGGGTCTTGTCCAATTTGGGCATCGGCCCTTTCAAGCACAGGCGGCGCACATCGAAGCCGGCGATATCGCTGGCGCAGTCCCAGACCCGTGCGGTGGCCGGCGATTGATCGCAGACCTCGCTGCCCATGCCGATATGCTGGGTACCCTGTCCGGGGAACAGCAGGGCACAGGCCAGAGTTTCGTTACCAGATTGCTCGTACGCCTGCATATGCCGCTCCCTTAGTTCCCAATCGACCAAATTCGCTGTGGTCCGCGCCGCCCAGATAATCGCCCCCGAGGTACAGCTCCACGTGCCGGCTAAGTTGCGATGACAGGTGGGCGTTCCACGCAAAGCTGTGATCTTCAATGTTGTAAATCACCGAAGTTTCCCAAGACAACGTGCCCAACTCGGCGTTATCCCGCTGCATATGCGTCATCAGGTACTGGCGCCCCTGCATCAGGTCGCGACGCAGGTTGTTATCGGCTTCCCTGGCAAACAACAGGGCGTAGCCACGAAAGGCGTCTATGCCAGTTGCAGCAAAAGCCCGCTCACTCAGATCCAACATATCGAAATAATTTTTGCGCTGTTTCCGCGCCAGCCCCTGATCTTGAAACAGATATTCCGTTGAGATCGACAGGTTATCCGACGTGGTATATCGGAGCCCCGCCGCGAACTGATAAAACATCGACGCATCCTGCTCGACGAACACTTCCTCGGCACTCGGCAGCTGCCCGTTCTCGAAATCCCTCAATGCTTCGGCGCTGACTTCGCGAATCGCACTGTTATCGCGCGCGGCCATTTCGACATTCAATATCCAGTTATCGGTCAGGAATCCGCTGGTGCCTAGCCCAAACCCTTTAGTGTCGCCGCCGACCGCCACGAAGCGCGGATTGAAATCCTCCAACAGCGAAGTGGTATAGGCCGCGTAATAACGCGACTGGCCGTTGGTGCGCTCCAGGCCGGACGCATCGACCACCCCGGGCTTATTCGATTCACTAACCAGCTGCGGAATAACCGCCAACTCCAGCGTGCCTGAAACAGTGAACCAGGAGGCCTGCACCGCCATGGCGCCTTCTCGATAACTATCTCGCCAGGAAATACCTTGGGCATGCATCACGCCACGGGAACTGTACGGCGCGGGGTTTTGCAGAAAGTCCAAAGGGCTGACGAAAAAGAACTGGCCATTGCGAATATCTTTCTTGCCGACATCTATAAAGAGCGATTCATCGTGATTCAGCGTTATGTACGCCTCGCGAACCAGGCCGTGGGTTTCCTGGCCATCCGCGGGTTGAGCCATACCGGCATCACCGTACGACTCGACGCGCTCGCCATAGGCATCGAGGTGTAATTTCCAATCTGCGGCACTGCAGTCCGTCTTGATCTCGCTGTACAGCACACTGATTTCTTGGTCCGCGCCGAAAAGACCATCCGGGTTCAGCGGTGCCGCACGCGCCGCGGTATGCCCCAACTCGAAGCCACTGGAGCCTGCGGTACTGCACTGCATGGCCCAGGTCGGCTGGGCCATGCCACACCAGCAACCCAGGGCGAGGGCGAACGCAGGCATCGGGCGACTTATCCGCAGCCCCTTGGCAAGCGCGCTCATCAGCGTAAACGCAGCAGGTATTCTTTCTGAAAATAGGCCAGCGGCACATCTTCCAGGCGAACATCGGAATACAGCATGCGGGTGTACTGTTCTTTCTTCAGGCTGTCTTCGATATAGATTTCATGGGGCCGTTCTATACCCAGGGCCAACTTGTAATCCTTGTACCAGGCACGCCGGATGACTTTGTCATTGCTCGAAAGAAACTCCGCCTTGAACGGACGCGAGGTCTGCACATCGACCCAGTAGTTAATCTTCGGGTAGGTCACATAGGGCCAACGTCGTTCTAATTCCAGGCGATAACAGGGGCGCCCGTCACAGTCTTCGGTACCGGTCAATACGGAGGTATAGGAAAGTTCGAAATCCGTGGCGACGACATCGCCATTTGATACTTGACCGACCAAGCGTTGCTGCCGCGAAATCGGAATGGGCCGGCGCAACTTGGGTTCGTAATACCAGAGCTTATCGAGCACCGACAACAGCGACTTGCCCCGTTCGCTGGGAGGATCGACAAAACGCACCAAAGCACGCGCATCACCGGGCTGATCCGCCGTGGGTTTATAAAACCGCATGGCCACATCGAGAATTTGCCGGGACACTTCCTGCTCGCCTTTCATTTCGATCAGGGTCAGGGAATAGCGGAAGGGCTCGCTCGGTGCACGAATACGGTCGGCCCGCCGGATAATATCAACGGCGGCATTCTGTTCGGTGTCCTGGGCAATGACTGATTCGTCGGCAAGCGCTTCTTGCGAAACGCCGTCGACACCCGGCACGCCGAATACATTGAATATCACCAGTAACCACAACACAAAACCGCGCATCCAGCACCCCACACTGTCAACCACCAAATGGCGAGTCAGCACCACAGTATTTTTATTATTTATTTTAATTATGACTTTCGTGCTGCTGCCTTTTTGTTTTTTTAATCACTGTAAAGGTCAGACAGGCGGCCGATGCTATTTTTATTAACTCACCACTGTCAACCAGACCCCTTGTCTGGTGCGCCGACAAAGTTGAACCAGCGCACAGTCTGCAACCCCCGCGGGCGCTTAGCAGGCTGCCAACCCACCTCGAGCGATCGTTCGATATTAACTTTAAAACCAATTAAAACAAGGTGTTGAGTGATAAGTACAAGCGTAACCCTTACAGCGAAAAGGGTACGGCCTAACTTTTGACTGGTCTTTTGTTATTCCGGGAACTAATGACTTCCTGACTGCAGATAGCAGCATCGCGCACCCGACAAACGCGCCGGATTCGCGTCAGGCGAGGGTCGGCACACCCGCGAATCGGCCAGGAACCCCAGGCGCTAAATGCCGTAATCTGCGCGCGCAGCGAAGCCTTGCCAATCCCTCGCCAAGAAGGCATTACCCCCCTCACGCCCCATGAGCGGCCCTGCAGCCGAACGCCAAACAGCACAGCGACACCGCGCTGGGCAACCGCATCCTCAAGGTCAACCATGCCGGCGAGCATGGGGCGGTACTATTGATGCCGGTCAACCAATGGCCGCTCGCCTCGCCGAGGCGGACCTGCTGGTCGAGCTACGCACCTTCAAGGCCCATGAAGAACGGCACCGGGTACTGTTCTGGACAGAGCTGGTGCGTCGAGGCCTTGGTGCTGCGTCACCTGTACCAGCAGTTGCAAGACATGAGCGGAAAAGACCCCGCCGCCGTCCAGGCCAGCGCCACCATCGTGGAAGAGGAGCAACCACATCACGATCATTCGGCCAGCCACCTGCGCAGCGGCGGCTGTCGCCGCTGGTGTCGGCCTCCACCGAAGCGGTGATCTGGTTGGGCAGGCGCGTCTAAGAACGCCCCCCCTGTGAACCGCGGCCTCGGCGCCAGCCTCCACGCTTTCGAGAAAACGCCCCATTTCAGGGCGTGCGCAGCGATACGGAGTATTTTTCCGACCCGATGCGTTAAAACGCCACTATGGGAGTCTGATAAGCAGATCGATCGAAAACAACCTGGCATTTCAATGCCTGTGCCGTGTCGATTCACCTGAAAAACCGGCCCCTGCGCCTTTGGCGCGGGTCCGGTCTTCGGTTTCAAGCACGGCCTTACACCACCCCATAAAAAGGAATGACCTGATGAACGCAGTCAAGATGGCGGCAATCGCTTTTATCGCAGTGGGCGTTCTTGCCTTGGTCTATGGCAGCTTCAGCTTCACCAAGGAAACCCACGACGTGAAACTCGGGCCCTTGGAGATGTCGATCCAGGAGAAGGAAACGGTCAATATCCCGGTCTGGGCCGGTGTGGCCGCCATCGTGATCGGCGGGGCGTTGTTGCTCTCCAGCAAGAAAAGCTGAGTATCGGCGCCAGAAGGCGCTTATAAAAAAACGGGCCCTTCGGGGCCCGTTTTTTTATTGCTTACACGCCTGCTCAGGCAACGGCCTGGGACGGATCGCGACGGCTATCCGGGCCGTTCTGCCGCGCCGGGCCAGTGGTTTCCTCCATCGCCTCCAGCAGGGCGCGCTTGCGCCCTTCCTCGGCGCGCTGGGCGAAGTACCAGACCAGGAAGGTGACCAGGGACACCGACAGCAGGATCAGGCTGGCCACGGCGTTGATCTCGGGCTTGACCCCCAGGCGTACGGCGGAGAACACCTCCATGGGCAAGGTGGTGGAGCCAGGACCGGAGACGAAGCTGGCCAGCACCAGGTCGTCCAGGGACAGGGCGAAGGACATCATGCCGCCAGCCGCGAGAGACGGCGCGATCATCGGGATGGTGATCAGGAAGAACACCTTCCACGGCTTGGCGCCCAGGTCCATGGCCGCCTCCTCGATGGACAGGTCCAGCTCGCGCAGGCGCGCCGACACCACCACCGCCACATAGGCGGCGCAGAAGGTGGTGTGGGCGATCCAGATGGTCAGGATGCCGCGCTGCTGCGGCCAGCCGATCAGCTGGGCCATGGCCACGAACAGCAACAGCAACGACAGGCCGGTGATCACCTCAGGCATCACCAGGGGCGCGGTGACCAGACCACCGAACAGCGTACGGCCCTTGAAGCGGGTGACCCGGGTCAGCACGAAGGCGGCCATGGTGCCCAGCGCCACCGCGGCGATCGCCGTGTAACAGGCGATCTCCACGGAGCGCATGACTGCCCCCATCAGCTGGCTGTTGTCCAGCAGGCCCACGTACCACTTGAAGGACCAGCCGCCCCAGACCGTGACCAGCTTGGAGGCGTTGAACGAGTAGATGACCAGTATCACCATGGGCAGGTAGATAAACAGCAGCCCGAGCACCAGCATCAGCTTGGAGAACTTGAAGCCTTTCATGGCCGACCCTCCATTTCCTTGGCCCGACTTTGGGTGATGAGCCGATTGAACAGAATGATCGGCGCTTGGCGCAGGACATTCATCATGGTCTGCCCTCCATTTCTTTGGCCTGGCTGCGATTAAACAGAATGATCGGCACGATCAGGATCGCCAGCATCACCACGGCCAGAGCCGAGGCCACGGGCCAGTCGCGGTTGTTGAAGAATTCCTGCCACAGGACCTTGCCGATCATCAGCGTCTCGGGGCCACCCAGCAGTTCGGGAATCACGAACTCGCCGACCACCGGGATAAACACCAGCATGCAACCGGCGATGATGCCGTTCTTCGACAACGGCACGGTGATCTTCCAGAAGCTCGTCAGGTTGCGCGCGCCCAGGTCCGAGGCGGCTTCCAGCAGGCTGAGGTCGTGTTTCACCAGATTGGCGTACAGCGGCAGGATCATGAATGGCAGGTAGGAATAGACCACCCCGATATACACCGCGAGGTTGCTGTTGAGGATCTGCAGCGGTTCGTGGATCAGCCCCAGGCTCAGCAGCAGGCTGTTAAGCAGGCCGTTGTTGCTGAGAATGCCCATCCAGGCATAGACGCGGATCAGGATCGCGGTCCAGGTCGGCATCATGATCAGCAGCAGCAGCACCATCTGCTTGTCCTGAGGGGCCCGAGCGATGGCGTAGGCCATGGGGTAGCCGATCAGCAGGCACAGCAGGGTGCTGAAGAACGCCACCTGCAGCGAGCCCAGATAGGCCTGCAGGTAAAGGGCGTCCTCGCTGAGGAAGATGTAGTTGCCCAGGTTGAGAACGATCTGCAGCTTCTGTTCGACGAAGCTGTAGATCTCGGTGTACGGCGGGATGGCCACGTCGGCTTCGGCGAAGCTGATCTTCAGGACGATCACGAAGGGCAGCAGGAAGAACAGAAACAGCCAGAGAAACGGCACGCCGATGACGACATGCCGCCCGGTGGGCAGGCGCTTGGTCAGGCTGGCGAGTTTCATGAGCGCAGCACCACGCCGCTGTCGTCTTCCCACCAGACGTAGACCTGGTCGTCCCATGTCGGCCGCGCGCCACGGCGCTCGGCATTGGCC
>JAZKHB010000001.1:182234-233767 GCA_040385585.1 Pseudomonadota bacterium
GATCTTGCCGCTGGGCAGCTGGACATAGAACACCGAGTGGCCGCCCAGGTAGGCGATGTCGTGCACCTTGCCGCGCGACCAGTTGTAATTGCAGGTCGGCTGCTCGGTGGTGACCAGCAGCTTTTCCGGGCGGATGGCGTAGGTCACGCTTTTGTCCTGCGCCGAGGTGCTGACCCCGTGGCCGACGTAGATATTGCGCTCCAGGTCCGGGCTGTCGATCAGCACATGGTCGACCTCATCATCGACCACCGCGCCGTCGAACAGGTTGACGTTGCCGATAAATTCGCACACCAGCCGGCTGGTCGGGGTTTCGTAGATATCGATCGGACTGCCGATCTGGGCGATCCAGCCCAGGTGCATGATTGCGATGCGCTGGGCCATGGTCATGGCCTCTTCCTGGTCGTGGGTCACCATCACGCAGGTCACGCCCACGCGCTCGATGATCTCCACCAGTTCCAGCTGCATTTGCGAACGCAGCTTCTTGTCCAGGGCGCCCATGGGTTCGTCGAGCAGCAACAGCTTGGGGCTTTTGGCCAGGGAGCGGGCCAGGGCCACGCGCTGGCGCTGGCCGCCGGACAGCTGGTGCGGCTTGCGCTTGGCATACTGGCTCATCTGCACCAGTTTGAGCATTTCGGCGACCCGCGCGTCGATCTCGGCCTTGCCCATGCGGTCCTGCTTGAGGCCGAAGGCGATATTGTCCGCCACGCTCATATGCGGAAAGAGCGCATAGGACTGGAACATCATATTGATCGGCCGCTCGTAGGGCGGCAGGTCGGTGATGTCCTGACCGTCGAGGTAAATGCGGCCTTCGGTGGGGCGCTCGAAGCCGGCGAGCATGCGCAGCAGGGTCGATTTCCCCGAGCCCGAACCACCGAGCAGCGCGAAGATCTCGCCCTTGTGAATGGTCAGGGACACGTCGTCCACGGCCAGGGTCTCATCGAACTTCTTGCTGACCCGATCGATCTTGACCAGCACCTCTTTGGGTTGCTGATCGCCTTCGAGGGCTTTCTTGTAGGCGCCGGAGGCAAGTACCATTACCAAAACTCCCAACTGTGTGGAGAACCCGGCCTCGGGGCCGGGCCATGAACTTATTTACCGGACTTGACCTTGGTCCAGCTGCGGGTTACCAGGCGCTGCACCTTGGGCGGCAATTCGGCCATCACGTAGAGCCGGTCCAGCACCGCCTGGGGCGGGTAGACAGACGCATCATTGAACACTTCGGGGTCCATCCGCGGACCGGCGGCGAGGTTGGGGTTGGCGTAGCCGACATAGTCGCTGACCTGGGCGATCACCTCGGGCTGCAGCACATAGTCGATAAAGGCGTGGGCCTCCTTGACGTTGCTCGCATCGGCCGGAATCGCCAGCATGTCGAACCAGAGGTTGGCGCCTTCCTTGGGAATGGCATAGGCGATGTTCACGCCCTTGCCCGCTTCTTCGGCGCGGTCGGCCGCCTGCAGCACATCGCCGGAGAACCCGGCGGCGACGCAGATGTCGCCATTGGCCAGGTCGGCGATGTACTTGGAAGAATGGAAGTAGGTCACGTAGGGCCGGATTTCCATCAGCTTGGCCTCGGCCTTCTGGTAGTCCGCCTCGTTCAGGCTGTTGGGATCGAGGCCCAGGTAATTGAGCATGGCCGGGATCATTTCATCGGCCGAATCGAGGAAGGCGACACCGCAGCTGGAGAGTTTCTTGATGTTCTCCGGCTCGAACAGCATGGCCCAGGAATCGATCGTCTCGACGCCCAGCGCCGCCTTGACCTTCTCCACGTTGTAGCCGATGCCGTTGGTGCCCCAGAGGTATGGCACGGCGTACAGGTTGCCGGGGTCGTTGGCCTCCAGCTGCTTGAGCAGCGCCGGATCCAGGTTTTTCAGGTTCGGCAGCAGGCTGAGGTCGAGTTTCTGGAAGGCGCCGGCCTTGATCTGCTTGCCCAGGAAGTGGTTGGAGGGCACGACGACGTCATACCCGGAACGACCGGCTAGCAACTTGCCCTCGAGGGTCTCGTTGGAGTCGAACACGTCGTACACCGGCTTGATGCCGCTGGCCTTCTGGAAGTCCGCCAGGGTGGTCTCGCCGATATAGTCGGACCAGTTGTAGATATGCAGGGTCGGTTCGGCCATCGCCCCCAGGCTCAGGGTTGCCAGGCCGGCGAACAGGGTATTGCGCAAGGATGTACGCATGGGTCAGTCCTCTTTCTTATGGGCAGCCACGGCTGGCTGTGGGTGCTGCGCTCGGCACGCACGGGCATAACGAGGCCCGCCCGCTACAGGGCCGATCGGAAAAAAACGGGTATCGCGGCATCAGCCACGGGCCTGGGGCGGACGGGTCCACCCCAGGCCCGGGAGTATCAGCGACCAGACTTGATCTTGGTCCAGCTGCGGGTCATGGTGCGCTGCACCCCGGCCGGCAGGTCGGAGAAAGCGTAGAGCTTGGCCATCACTTCATCGCTGGGGTAGATGCCCGGGTCGTTGCGGATGGCTTCATCCACCAGCGGGGTGGCCGCGGTGTTGCCGTTGGGGAACTGCACCTCGTTGGTGATCGAGGCCATGACGTCCGGACGCAGCAGGAAGTTTATGAAGGTGTGCGCGGCCTCGACATTGGTCGCGTCGGCCGGGATGGCCACCATGTCGAAGAAAGTACCCGCGCCTTCCTTGGGAATCTTGTAGCTCACCTCGACCCCGGCGCCGGCTTCCTCGGCACGGGACTTGGCCTGGTAGATATCGCCGGAATAGCCCACGGCCACGCAGATATTGCCGTTGGCCAGGTCCGAGATGTACTTGGACGAGTGGAAGTAGGTGATCGAGGGGCGAATCTTCAAGAACAGCTCTTCGGCGGCCTTCAGCTCCTTGGGATCCTGGCTGTCGGTCTTGTAGCCCAGGTAGTGCAGGGCGATGGGCAGGATTTCGGTGGGCGAATCGAGGAAGCTGACGCCACAACTCTTCAACTTCTCGATGTTTTCCGGCTTGAACAGCAGGTCCCAGGAATCCACCGGCGCATCGGCGCCCAGCACTTCCTTGACCTTGGCGGCGTTATAGCCGATGCCGATGGAGCCCCACATATAGGGGAAGGCGTACTGGTTGCCCGGGTCGCTGACTTCCAGGGTTTTCAGCAGGTTCTTGTTCAGGTTGTCCCAGTTGCTCAGCTTGGCGCGGTCCAGCGGCTGGTAGACCTTGGCCTTGATCTGCTTGGCCAGGAAGTTGTTGGACGGCACCACGATGTCGTAGCCGGACTTGCCGGCCAGCAGCTTGGCCTCCAGGGTTTCGTTGCTGTCGAAGACGTCGTAGACGACCTTGATACCGGTTTCCTTGGTGAATTTTTCCAAGGTATCCGGTGCGATGTAATCGGACCAGTTATAGACATGCAGGACCTTGTCGTCGGCGTGCACGCCACTGACCAAGCTGCCCATCATTGACAACGCGAGAAGGGTTTTGCCGAAAAAGTTCATGCGTTACAGCTCCTATTGTTGTGTATATGTCCGCGGTGGCGCGTCTACGGGGTGCCGCTCAGGCGGCTGCTCCTCGGGCGCTCACCCTGCGGTGAGCCTGACCAACGCACTGGCGCAGTCTGGCAAGGTCTGGCGCTGCACTCAAGCCAGAACCTCGGCCGCGGTGAGGTCCAGGCACAGGCGCGCCTTGGTCACCAATTCATCGATTTCATCCTTGCTGATCACCAGGGGTGGCGAAATGATCATGGTGTCGCCCACCGCCCGCATGATCAGCCCATTGTCGAAACAGTGCTGACGGCAGAGCATGCCCACGCCGCGGCCTTCGAAGCGTGCCCGGGTCTGTTTGTTCCGCACCAGCTCGATGGCGCCCAGCAAGCCAATCCCGCGCACCTCGCCCACCAACGGGTGATCGGCCAGTTCGCGCAAGCGTCTTTGCAAATAAGGTGCCGTTTCGCTCTTCACCCGCTCGAGGATCTTCTCCTCGCGCAGGATACGGATATTTTCCAGGGCCACGGCGGCGGATACCGGGTGACCGGAGTAAGTAAAGCCGTGATTGAAATCGCCGCCCTGGTTGAGCACCTCGACGATGCTGTCGCGCACGATCAGCCCGCCCATGGGGATATAACCCGAGGTCAGGCCCTTGGCGATGGTCATCATGTCCGGGGTATTGCCGAAGTAGTCGCTGCCGAACCATTCGCCGGTACGTCCGAAGCCGCAGATCACCTCGTCGGCGACGAACAGGATGTCGTACTTGGCGAGGATTTCGCGGATCTTCGGCCAGTAGCTGTCCGGCGGGATGATCACCCCGCCAGCGCCCTGGATCGGCTCGGCAATGAATGCCGCGACATTTTCTTCGCCGACCTCGAGGATCTTCTTCTCCAGCTGCTCGGCGGCCCAGATGCCGAAGGCCTCGGGGGTCATGTCGCCGCCTTCGCCGAACCAGTAGGGCTGCGGGATATGCACGATGCCCGGGATCGGCAGGTCGCCCTGCTCGTGCATATAGGACATGCCGCCCAGGCTGGCGCCGGCCACGGTGGACCCGTGGTAGCCGTTGATACGGCTGATGATGACCTTCTTCTGCGGCTGCCCCTTGATCGCCCAGTAGTGCCGGACCATGCGCAGCATGGTGTCGTTGCCCTCGGAGCCTGAGCCGGTGAAAAACACATGGTTCATGCCCGGCGGAGCGATCTCGGCAATCACCTGGGCCAGCTCCAGCACCGGCGGGTGGGCGGTCTGGAAGAACAGGTTATAGAAGGGCAGCTCTTTCATCTGCTTGCTGGCCGCCTCGGCCAGCTCATCGCGGCCATAGCCGATGGCCACGCACCAGAGACCGGCCATGCCGTCGAGGATCTTGTTGCCCTCGCTGTCCCAGATATACACGCCGTCGGCCTTGGTGATGATCCGCGGGCCTTTTTCCTTGAGCTGCTGGAAATCGCTGAACGGAGCCAGGTGGTGGGCGTCGCTCAAGCCCTGCCAGTGCAGGGTCTGTGGGTTGCTCGATTGCTTGGTCATATCCATACCTTTGAAAAGCGACGTTCGGAACGTCGCGAGCGCAGTAGTTTTAAACCGAGAACAGCAGGTACTCGCGTTCCCAGGAGCTGATCACGCGCTTGAAGTTTTCGTGCTCGGCACGCTTGACCGAGACATAGCCGGTGATGAACTTGTAGCCCAAGTACTGCTCCAGCACCTTGCAGTTGCCCATCCGCTCCAGGGCGTCCTCGATCGTAAGCGGCAGGCGCAGGTTGCGTCGTTCATATCCGCGACCTTTCACCTGGGGGCTGGGGGTCAGCCCATCGACCATGCCTATATAGCCGCACAACAAGCTGGCGGCGATGGCCAGGTAGGGGTTGGCATCGGCGCCGGGCAGGCGGTTTTCCACCCGGCGGTTCTGCGGGCCGGCATCCGGCACGCGCAAGCCCACCGTGCGGTTTTCCTCGCCCCATTCCACGTTCACCGGCGCCGACGTGTCGGGCAGGAAGCGGCGGAAGGAATTGACGTTGGGGGCGAACAGCGGCAGCAGCTCGGGAATGTATTTCTGCAGGCCGCCGATATGGTGCAGGAACAGTTCGCTCATGCTGCCGTCGGCGTTGGAGAAGATGTTCTGCCCGGTCTTGATGTCGACGATGCTCTGGTGCAGGTGCATGGCACTGCCCGGCTCGCCGGTCATGGGCTTGGCCATAAAGGTGGCCGCCACGTTGTGCTTGAGCGCGGCCTCGCGCATGGTGCGCTTGAATACCAGGATCTGGTCGGCCAGGGACAAAGCGTCACCGTGACGGAAGTTGATCTCCATCTGCGCGGTGCCGTCTTCGTGGATCAGGGTGTCCAGGTCCAGGCCCTGCGCCTCGCACCAGTCGTAGACGTCCTCGAACAGGGGATCGAATTCGTTGGCCGCTTCGATGGAAAAGGACTGGCGCCCGGTTTCCGGACGCCCGGAGCGACCGATGGGCGGTTGCAGGGGAAAATCCGGGTCCTCGCAGCGCTTGGTCAGGTAGAACTCCATTTCCGGCGCGACTATGGGCCGCCAGCCCTTGTCGGCATAGAGCTTGAGGACCTTCTTGAGGATATTGCGCGGCGACAGTTCGATGGGGTTGCCCAGCTTGTCGTAGGTGTCGTGGATCACCATGGCCGTGGGCTCGATGGCCCAGGGCACCAGGAACACCGCGTTCTCGTCGGGGCGGCAGAGCATGTCGATGTCGGCCGGGTCCAGCAGCTCATAATAGATGTCGTCTTCGACGTAGTCGCCCGTCACCGTCTGCAGCAACACGCTTTCCGGCAGGCGCATGCCCTTTTCATCGAGAAACTTGTTGGTCGGGGAAATCTTGCCGCGGGCGATGCCGGTCAAGTCACCGATCAGGCACTCCACTTCTGTGATCTTGTGCTCTTTGAGCCACAGGGTCAGCTTGTCCAGTTTGTTGCTCATTACGACCTCGAATTGAGATACCGCGCCAGCCCTGGGGGCTCAGCGCTGGCTCGCCCGTTTTCGGCAGGCGTCGCCAAAGGCTTGGAAAATGGCCAGGTAGTGAGGGTTGGCGCGCACCTGCCACTCGGGGTGCCATTGCGCGCCGAGGGCAAAGGTGCGCGCCCCCTCGACCGAGAATGCCTCGATCAGTCCGTCGGGGGCCAGCGCCTCGACGCGCAGTCCGGGGGCCAGGCGGTCGACGCCCTGGCCATGGATGGAGTTGACCTGAATGGTCTCCGGCAAACCGAGGCCCTCCAGCACACCGCCCCGCTGCACCTGCAGGGCGTGCCGGGGGGCATATTGCACCGCCAGGGATTCGCCTTCGGGTTCGCGATGATCCATAAAGGAAGGGAGCTCATGCAGCGCCTGGTGCAGGCTGCCGCCAAAGGCCACATTCATTTCCTGGAAGCCGCGGCAGATACCCAGCAACGGCACGCCGGCCACCACCGCCGCACGGATCAGCGGCAAGGTGGTGCGGTCGCGTTCGGGATCGTGGTGGGTTCCGGGCGCACTGGCCGGACCCCTATAATGATGGGGTTCGACATTCGACGGTGAGCCGGTGAACAGCAGGCCGTCCAGGCTGGCCAACAGACTGGGCTGGTCGATCAGCTCGGCCAGGGCCGGGATGATCAGCGGCAGCCCGGCGGCACCGTCGACCACCGCACGCAAGTACTTGTCGCCAGCTATATGGTAAGGGTGCAGGCCCAGCTGTTTGCTGCAGGCGGTGACGCCGATTAACGGCAGGCGCGACATGTGACACCCATTTTATTGCTGTTTGAGGGGGTGAAACCGAGCTTAGCCTTGTTCATTTTTTTACACAACAGCCATGTAAAAAATTGAACACGCCCCGCTGAGCACCGCGCCGATTATGGCCCCAAGCGGGCCTGCATTGCCCTGAAACGCCCTAAAAATGGCCACAGAGCACTTTTTTAGAGCGAAATGTGGCATCCTTGACAGCCCGCAGGGTTTAAGATTGACTCAGCGCACAGCAGTTTAATGATTGATATTTTTAACAAGAAAGGTGTTGGATCATGTCGGTACCCCCGCGTGTCGTTCAGCTTAACGAAGCGAACGCGTTCCTTAAGAAACATCCAGAAGTCCTGTTCGTCGACCTTCTGATTGCCGATATGAACGGCGTAGTGCGCGGCAAGCGCATCGAGCGCGCCAGCCTGCACAAGGTCTACGAGCGCGGCATCAATCTGCCGGCCTCCTTATTCGCCTTGGACATCAACGGCTCGACGGTGGAAAGCACCGGCCTGGGCCTGGATATCGGCGACGCCGACCGTATCTGCTTCCCCATTCCCAACACCCTGTGCTACGAGCCTTGGCAGAAGCGCCCCACCGCTCAGCTGCTGATGACCATGCACGAGCTGGAAGGCGAGCCGTTCTTCGCCGACCCGCGCGAGGTGCTGCGCCAGGTGGTGACCAAGTTCGACGAGCTGGGCCTGACCATCTGCGCCGCCTTCGAGCTGGAGTTCTACCTGATCGACCAGGCCAATGTGAACGGCCGGCCGCAGCCGCCGCTCTCGCCGCTGTCGGGCAAGCGCCCGCATTCGACCCAGGTCTACCTGATCGACGATCTGGACGAGTACGCCGAATGCCTGCAGGACATCCTGGAAGGCGCCAAGGAGCAAGGCATCCCGGCCGATGCCATCGTCAAGGAAAGCGCCCCGGCGCAGTTCGAGGTGAACCTGCACCACGTGGCCGATCCCATCAAGGCCTGCGACTACGCCTTGCTGCTCAAGCGCCTGGTGAAGAACATCGCCTACGACCACGAGATGGACACCACCTTCATGGCCAAGCCCTACCCCAATCAGGCGGGTAACGGGCTGCACGTGCACATCTCGATCCTGGACAAGGACGGCAACAATATCTTCGCCTGCGACGACCCGGTGCAGAACGACTCGTTGCGCCACGCCATCGGTGGTGTACTGGAAACCATGCCGGCGTCGATGGCCTTCCTCTGCCCGAACGTCAACTCGTACCGCCGTTTCGGCGCCCAGTACTACGTGCCGAACTCGCCGTGCTGGGGTATCGACAACCGCACCGTGGCCCTGCGCGTGCCCAACGACAGCGCCGACGCCGTGCGCATCGAACACCGAGTCGCCGGCGCGGACGCCAACCCCTACCTGCTGCTCTCTGCCGTGCTGGCCGGCGTGCACCATGGCCTGGTCAACAAGATCGAGCCCAACGCGCCGGTGGAAGGCAACTCCTACGAGCAGAACGAGCAGAGCCTGCCGAACAACCTGCGCGACGCCCTGCGCGAGCTGGACGACAGCGAAATCCTGGCCCGCTATATCGATCCCAAGTACATCGATATTTTCGTCGCCTGCAAGGAAAGCGAGTTGGCCGAGTTCGAGAACTCCATCTCCGACCTCGAATACAACTGGTACCTGCATACCGTATAAGCCCCACCTGACGCCGGCCATGAGCCGGCGTCGTTTTATCCGCATGGATTTGCCGAGCCTTGCCGTGACCGCCGGAGTGGATCGCGCCAAGACCGGCTGTGCCTTCTAGGCCGACAGGCGTGCCGCCCCACTTGAACGGCCATGCAAGCTATTTTCCGGGAAGAACGTCATGTCACGCCTGCTTGCCTCAATGCTGCTCGCGCTCGCGCCTTTGCTGAGCCACGCCGAGGACGTCATTCGGGTCTACAACTGGAATGACTACATCGCCCCGCAGGTCCTCAAGGACTTCGAGGCGCAAACCGGTATCCGCGTCGACTACCGCACCTTCAGCACCAACGAAGAGCTGAATGCCACGCTCGACAAAGGTGAAACCTTCGACATCCTGGTGCCCACGCACAACGAACTGCCACGCCTGATCAAGCGCGGCTTGCTGCAACCCCTTAATTTCAACCTGCTGCCCAACCGCAAGCACCTGGACAAGCAACTGCTGAGCAAACTGGCGGCGGTCGATCCGGGCAACCGCTATGCCGTGCCCTACCTGTGGGGCGCGGTCGGTCTGGCGATCAATACGCCGCAAGCCGAAACAGCCTTCGGCGGACCGCTGCCCGCCAGCTGGAGCCTGCTGTTCGATGCCCAGCAGAGCGGGCGCCTGGCCGGTTGCGGCATCAGCCTGCTGGATGCGCCGGACGAAACGCTTTCCATCCTGCTTCAGTACCAGGGCCGCAGCCTGGCCCGCAGCGGCCCCAGCCGCATCGAACAAGCGGGCAAGGTCCTCGAATCACTGCGCCCCAACCTGCGCTATATCGACAGCGAACGTTATATCGACGACCTGTCCAGCGGACGACTGTGCATGGCCATGGCCTGGGTGGGTGATGCCCTGGCGGCGGCGCAAGCCGGCCAACCGGTGCGCTTCCTGGTGCCCGATGAGGGCTCGGTGCTTTTTATTGACAACCTGGCGATTCACAGCGGCGCGCCCCGTGCCGATCTGGCACACCGCTTTATCGATTACCTGATGCAACCCCAGGTGGCCGCGTTGATCACCAGCGAAACCCTCTATCCCAGCGGCAATGCCGACTCCCAGGCGTTTCTCGACGAGTCCCTGCGCACTCAGCCCGGCCTTTACCCCGATACAAACACCAAACGCCGCCTGCACCCCCTCGAAACCCTGCCGGAAAAATACAGCGCCGAACGCAACGCGGTGTGGACACGCTTTATCCAGTAGCCGATAAACCGCCCAGATGTGCCTGACGCAACGGCCCGGCCGCCGACTTGCCTCCAACCCGCAGGCTGGCGTCCAATAGCGCCCTGCCCGTCCAAGAGAGTCGCCATGTCGCGCCCCGCCACCGCCCGCAAACCCCGCGCCAGCAGTCAGGCGCGGATTGCCGTGATTCTCGAAGCGGCCCGCGCCTTGCTGGCCGAACAGGGCATCGCCAGCCTGTCGATTTACAGCGTGGCCGAACGGGCGCAGATCCCGCCCTCCTCGGTCTATCACTTCTTTGCCAGCGTGCCGGCCCTGCTCGAGGCGCTCACCGCGCAGATTCACGCCACCTTCCGCGCCAGCCTGGAAGCCCCGGTGGACGCGGCCATGCTGCGGGATTGGCGCGACCTGTCGCGGGTAGTCGAAGAGCGCATGCTGGCCATCTACGCCAGCGATGCCGCGGCGCGCCAGTTGATCCTGACCCAGCACGGCCTGACCGAAATCAATCAGGCCGACCGCCAGCACGATATCGAGCTGGGCCGGCTGATGCAGGCCTTATTCGACCGGCACTTCCCCTTGCCGGCACTGCCCGAGGATGTGGACGTGTTCGCCCTGGCCATGGAGCTGGGCGACCGGGTCTATGCCCGCTCGGTGCAACAGCACGGCAGCATCACCCCGCGCCTGGCCGAGGAAGGCATGCGGGTGTTCGATGCCTACCTGGGGCTGTACCTGCCGATTTATCTGCCGAAACGAGCCACCGCTCTGTAATCCTTGCTACGAGTACAGAAGATCCTCGGGTGGATGACGCTAGACCCATCCACCATTAGCGAGAGTGGATGAAAAAGGCGTCATCCACCCTACGACTGCCCCAGGTGCGGGGCTGGAGCCCGCAGACCCTTTGGGGCGTGCATCATTTCGAATAAATGCAGATATTTATCTGCTTAAAAAGCATTTTATTGACAAAGAAAACAGATAAAAGCTTTTAATGCCGATATTTATCCTTTATAAAATACTCATTGACCGGCCCGTCACAGCAGGAACATTCAGCTTCTGCTAGGTTTTCAGGGCTCCATTCTGGTTATCGCTTCCACGAGGTAATTGCTCAATGTCCCGTACCGTGACCGTCGCCGCCACTCAGATGGCCTGTTCCTGGGACAGCGCCGCGAATATCGCCAATGCCGAGAAGCTGGTGCGCCAGGCCGCGGCCCAGGGTGCGCAGATCATCCTGATCCAGGAACTGTTCGAGACCCCCTACTTCTGCCAGAAGCCCAATCCGGACTACCTGCAGCTGGCCACCCCGGTGGAGACCAACGCGGCCATCGCGCACTTCCAGAAAGTCGCCAAGGAGCTGGCCGTGGTATTGCCCATCAGCTTCTTCGAGCTGGCCGGACGCGCGCGTTTCAACAGCATCGCGATCATCGATGCCGACGGCAGCAACCTCGGGATTTATCGTAAAAGCCATATCCCGGACGGTCCCGGCTACCACGAGAAATACTATTTCAACCCAGGCGACACCGGTTTCAAGGTCTGGAACACCCGCTACGCCAAGATCGGCGTGGGCATCTGCTGGGACCAGTGGTTTCCCGAGTGCGCGCGCAGCATGGCGCTGCTGGGCGCGGAGATCCTGTTCTACCCCACCGCCATCGGCAGCGAACCCCACGACCCGGGCATCAGTTCGCGGGACCATTGGCAGCGCGTGCAACAGGGCCATGCCGGCGCCAACCTGATGCCGCTGATCGCCAGCAACCGCATCGGCCGCGAAGAGCAGGACGGCTATGGCATCACCTTCTACGGCTCGTCCTTTATCGCCGACCAGTTCGGGGCCAAGGTCCAGGAACTGAACGAGACCGAGGAAGGCGTGCTGGTGCAGCGTTTCGACCTGGATCAGCTGGAGCATATCCGCAGCGCCTGGGGCAGCTTCCGCGACCGCCGGCCGAACCTCTATGGGCCGCTCAAGACCCTGGACGGCGCCCTGGAGTCCTGATCGGCGCAAGCGCCGGGCTCCGCAATGCTTCCAGCTTCCGATGATCGACCGGTGCGCGCGGCGCACCCCATGCCCTGCAGGTAGAGCCGATGACCACCTTGAACAGCACCCCGCGCGCCGACGGTTTTTTCATGCCGGCCGAATGGGCGCCCCATGCCCGCACCTGGATGGTCTGGCCCGAGCGCCCGGACAACTGGCGCCTGGGCGGCAAGCCCGCGCAGGCGGCTTTTACCGCGGTGGCCAAGGCCATCGCCGCGTTCGAGCCGGTGACCGTCTGCGTCTCGGCCGGGCAGTACGCCAATGCCCGGGCGCGCCTGGACCACGCCGATATCCGCGTGGTGGAGATCAGCAGCGACGACGCCTGGGTGCGCGATACCGGACCGACCTTCGTGATCGATCCTCGGGGCGCGGTGCGCGGGGTCGACTGGGGGTTCAATGCCTGGGGCGGTTTCGACGGTGGCCTGTACGCACCCTGGCAGCGCGACGACCAAGTGGCGAGCAAAATCCTGGAAATCGAGGGCTGCCCGCGCTACCGCACCGAAGGTTTCGTGCTGGAAGGCGGCTCCATCCATGTGGACGGCGAAGGCACCCTGATCACCACCGAGGAATGCCTGCTCAACCGCAACCGCAACCCGCACCTGGAGCGCGGCCAGATCGAGGCCATGCTGCGCGAGCACCTGGCGGTCGAGACGGTGATCTGGCTGCCGGACGGTCTGTTCAACGACGAAACCGACGGCCATGTCGATAACTTCTGCTGCTTCGTGCGACCCGGTGAGGTCCTGCTGGCCTGGACCGACGACGTTCAGAACCCCAACTACCCGCGCTGCCAGGCGGCCCTGCGGGTGCTGGAACAGGCGCGTGATGCCAAAGGCCGCGCCTTGATCGTGCACAAGATGCCGATTCCAGGCCCGCTGCATGCCACCGAGGAGGAATGCCTCGGCGTCGACCTGGTGAACGGCACCCAGGAGCGCAGCCCCTCGATCCGTCTGGCCGGCTCCTATGTCAATTTCCTGATCGTCAACGGTGGACTGATCGCCCCGAGCTTCGACGATCCCCAGGACGAACCGGCCCGCGCCCTGCTGCAGGGGCTGTTTCCCGACCACCGGGTGGTGATGGTCCCGGGGCGGGAGATCCTCCTGGGCGGCGGCAATATTCACTGCATCACCCAGCAGCAACCGGCGCCGCAACCAGGCTGAAGCACCGGGGTGTTACCCTGGCGGCATGAATCCGAACACAGCCGACCCGAACAACGAGCCGCAGGCGCGGACCGACAGCGAACAGATCGTGCTGGCCCTCGCGGCCGGGAAGAACAAGCGCGTGCGCAAGGTGCTGGCGCGCATGCACCCGGCCAAGATTGCCGCCCTGCTGGAAATGTTGGAGGCCCCGCGGCGCCTGAGCCTGTGGCAGCAGATCGGGTCGGTGCTGGAAGGTCGCATCCTGCCGCACCTGAGCCTGGAGCTGATCGGCCAGCTGGCCGGCGACTCGGCCGACTCGATCCACCTGCGGCCGGACGCCGAACATAGCGAAGATGGTGTCAATCACCTGGAAGCGGTGCGCCGGGCACTGGCCCAACGCAAGCTGAAGCGGGTCGGCAAGATCCTGCAGCGCCTGCATCCGGCCAAGGTCGCCGGTCTGCTGGAAGCCCTGCCGCCCGTGGAGCGACGTGCGGCCTGGAGCATGGTCGAGACAGAGCGCGCGGGCAAAGTGCTCACCTACCTGCACGACGAGATCCGCGCGGCGCTGGCCCTGGAACTCGACCTTGAAGACCTGATCGCCTCGGCCGAGCCGCTCGAGCTGGACGACCGCGTCGACCTGATCCAGTCCCTGCCCGACGCGCTCGGTAACGCCCTGCTGCATGCCAGCAGCGCCGTGCAACGCAAACAGCTGGATTCGATGCTGGCCTACCCCGAGGACTCGGCCGGCGGCCTGATGAACGCCGACCCGATCCAGGTCCGCGCCGAGGTCAAGGCCAGTACCGTGCTGCGCTATCTGCGCCTGCTTGAACGGCTGCCGCCGCAGACCGACCTGCTGATGGTGGTCGATCGCAAGGGCCATTACCGGGGCGCCCTGCGCTTGAGCGACCTGGTCACCGCCGACCTGGGGCAGCGCGTGGCGGAGCTCATGCACAGCGATATCGCCGGCATCCCGGTCACCACCAGCAGCACCGAGGTGGCCCGGCTGTTCCAGGACCTCGACCTGCTGTCCGCTCCAGTGGTGGACGAACACAATCGCCTGCTCGGGCGCATCACCGTCGACGATGTGGTGGACCTGATCCGCGAAGGCTCCGACCGCACCCTGATGCAGATGGCCGGCCTGGACGACGAAGCCGACATGTTCGCCCCGGTGCTGGTCAGCTCGCGCCGCCGCGCCCTGTGGCTGGGCATCAACCTGATCACCGCCTTCAGCGCGGCCTGGGTCATCGGCCTGTTCCAGGCGACGCTGGAGCAGCTGGTGGCCCTCGCCGTGCTGATGCCGATCGTCGCCAGCATGGGCGGCATCGCCGGCAGCCAGACGCTGACGCTGGTGATCCGCGGCCTCGCCCTGGGCCAGGTGCAAAAGGGCAATGTGCGCATTCTGCTCAGCCGCGAGTTGGGCGTCTCCATACTCAATGGCCTGCTCTGGTCGGTGGTGATCGCCCTGTTGGCGGTACTGTGGTTCGGCGACTGGGGGATAGGCGCGGTCCTGGGGATCGCTATCCTGGTCAACCTGCTGTGCGCGGCCCTGGCCGGTTGGGGTATCCCGCTGCTGCTTCAGCGCATGGGCATCGACCCGGCCCTGGCCGGCAGCGTGATCCTGACTACGGTAACCGATGTGGTCGGCTTCTTTGCCTTTCTCGGGCTGGCCACCTTGCTGCTGCTCTGACTCGCAAGCCACTCTCCAGGGCCTGCTGACAGGCTGCTGGCGTCGCCCTGTCCCCTATCGTCGAACGCCGCTTCAAGGGTTCAAAATCCTCGGATGCTCGGATGCTCGGGTGCTCGGATTCGGGGTTATTCCTGAAAAGAAAAAAGCCCTCAGCGATGAGGGCTTTTTCGAGGCGTCTGGGCGATCACGCCATTACAGCAGGCACTTTCGCTCGCGCATCAGGGTTGCTGGGGCTGGAGCGTTCCCACCCGCTTCGGCGGCTGCGGTTGAATCCCTTGCAGGCGCATCGGCTGTGGCCTGACCGGCTGGGTTTGCGGGGCTCGCAGTTGCAGCTCGGGTTGAGGCGGCTGCACCGGCGCGGCTTGCAGTTGCAGCTCGGGCATGGACGGCTGAACCGGTGCGGCTTGCAGCTGCAGCTCCGGCTTGGGCGGCTGCACCGGCGCGGCTTGCAGTTGCAGCTCGGGCTTGGGCGGCTGAACCGGCGCGGCTTGCAGCTGCAGTTCCGGCTTAGGCGGCTGGGGCTCGACCGGGACAGCTTGCAGCGGCAGCTCGGGCTTGGGCGGTTGCGGCGGTGGCGACGTCTTGACGCTATTGCCATGGGCGCCCAGGCCGACGTTAAGGGTGCTGGTGCAGAGCACCTCGAGGTCCACTTTCTGCGATTGCAGCTTGTTCGGTGTCAGCACGTTGAAGCGGTAGCTGCGCTTGACCAGCGACCCTTGGGTATTGGCCTTGAGGGAGTCGATGCCCTGGGGCTTTTGCAGGGGATCGGGTTTGAGCGAGACCTTCTGCATGATCACCCGCTCGCTCGGCTCGCCAGGCTTGCCCGGCAAAGTGCTGGCCTGCTGCACCGCCGCATCCTGGCCGTTCAAGGCTTCCAGCCAGTACTTGATCTCGCCGCCACCGACTCCCTTGACCGTGGCCTTGAGGGTGATCTCGGTCGGGCACACGGTGCTTGCGGGATAGGGCAAGGCGACCAGATCCACGCTATTGACCCGGAACGCTGCAACCAATTCTTCCGGCCCCTTGGGCGGCGCGACCTTGTCGGCAATCGCCGGGTTGCCCAGGCACTGGATGGTGACTGGCGCGGTGTTGTTCCAGAGGTGGTACTGATGGTTGCTGGCTGGACGCGAGGTATTTGGCCCGCCGCCCAGGCTGTAGGAGCCGGACAAGCGCAGCGGGACGTTCAGCTTGACGTTGAAACCCTGGCGCAGCACCGCGTTCAAGGTCTTGCCCTGACTGAGCCGATTGCTTTTCTCGAAGTCGCAGTAGCCGCTGATATTGGTGCCGGGGATGCCGTCGGCCACCAGCAGATTAAAGGGCAGATTGGCGTTTATGCTGCCACTGGTTGCCAGTATCTGGTTTTTGCTCAGATCGAACATCTGCTTTGCGTCAAAGTAGTTCTCACCTCCCTTGGGTATTTTGGCCTCGCCGACATAGATACGCGCCCAGGTGTCGCTGTTCGGCTTTATAGACCAGTGATGGCTGAACTCGAAGCGCATCTTGACCGTGCTGCTGGGCACGATGGACCACCCGCCCTGCTGGTCCAGCTGCACCTGCAGGGTATGGGACTGGCCCGCATTGGGCGCAGCCTTGATGCTGACGGTGGCAGCCGGGTTGTCATCGGCCCGCACATAGGCCCCCGCGACCAGCAACGCCAGGCTAATGGCACTTACAGTAAAGGTGGGATTGAGAACGTTCATGGAAGCCTGCTCCTTGTGGGTGGCGTCGATAGCGCCTTACACCCCTCTGTCGTGAGGAGCGGCCTAAGGGGTTCAAAAAAGTTTCGGCTATTCGAATACAGGCTAGTGCCCTGAAAAGAAAAAGCCCTCAGGGATGAGGGCTTTTTCGAGACGTCTGGGCGATCACGCCATCACGGCTGGCGCATCAGGGTTGCTGGGGCTGGAGTGTTCCCACCCGCTTCGGCGGCTGCGGTTGAATCCCTTGCAGGCGCATCGGCTGTGGCCTGACCGGCTGGGTTTGCGGGGCTCGCAGTTGCAGCTCGGGTTGAGGCGGCTGCACCGGCGCGGCTTGCAGTTGCAGCTCGGGCATGGACGGCTGAACCGGTGCGGCTTGCAGCTGCAGCTCCGGCTTGGGCGGCTGCACCGGCGCGGCTTGCAGTTGCAGCTCGGGCTTGGGCGGCTGAACCGGCGCGGCTTGCAGCTGCAGTTCCGGCTTAGGCGGCTGGGGCTCGACCGGGACAGCTTGCAGCGGCAGCTCGGGCTTGGGCGGTTGCGGCGGTGGCGACGTCTTGACGCTATTGCCATGGGCGCCCAGGCCGACGTTAAGGGTGCTGGTGCAGAGCACCTCGAGGTCCACTTTCTGCGATTGCAGCTTGTTCGGCGTCAGGACGTTGAAGCGGTAGCTGCGCTTGACCAGCGACCCCTGGGTATTGGCCTTGAGGGAGTCGATGCCCTGGGGCTTTTGCAGCGGATCGGGTTTGAGCGAGACCTTCTGCATGATCACCCGTTGGCTCGCCTCACCCGGCTTGCCCGGCAAGGTGCTGGCCTGCTGCACCGCCGCATCCTGGCCGTTCAAGGCTTCCAGCCAGTATTTGATCTCGCCGCCGCCGACACCCTTGACCGTGGCCTTGAGGGTGATCTCGGTCGGGCAGACGGTGCTTGCGGGATAGGGCAAGGCGACCAGCTCGACGCCCGAAACCGTGAAGGGCTGCACCGTCAGGCCATCAGGACCCTGCATGTTGGTCAGGGGCGCGACCTGGTCGGCAATCGCCGGGTTGCCCAGGCACTGGATAACGACAGGCGCCGTCTTGTCCACCGAATACTGGTGATAAGAATCGGGCCGCGAGCTGTTGGCACCGGCGGTTTCATAGTACCAACCGCCCAGATTGATCGGCGTGTGAAGCTTCACGGTGAAGCCCTGGCGCAGCACTGCGTTCAGGGTCTTGCCCTGCTTAAGGCGGTTTTCCTTTTCCAGGAGGCAATAGGCACTGATATCCGCCCCCGGAATCCCGGCCGGGACCAGGTACTCGAAGGGCACATCGAAATTCATGATGCCGCTCTTGGCCAGCATCTGCGCACGACTCAGCACGCTGGACTGACCCTTGTTGAAGCTATCGCCACCTTCGATGGATTTCGGGTCCTTGGGCAAGGCCTGGCCCACCGATACCCAGGCATTGCTGCCACTCATGTTCGGCTTGTAGGCCCAGTTATGCGAATACTCGATGCGCATTTTGACGATCTTGCTGGGCACCAGGGACCAGTGTCCCTGCTTGTCCAGTTGCACCTGCACGGTATGCGACTGGCCGCCCTGGGGAGCGCCCTTGACCATCTGCGAGATCAGGGCTGCGGCCGGAGTCTGGGCCTGGGCCTGGGTACCGGCCAACAGCAGGGCCAGGCCTAGGCCGCTAAGGGCAAAACGGGAGTGAGTGGCGTTCATGAGCGTTCGATCCGTGTGGGTGGCGCCGAATGCGCCTGACACCCCTCTGTCGTGGGACTCGGAGCTAAGGGTTCAAAAAAATTCGTCGGGCAGTGCGATTGGCCTGCCAGGCATAAGCCTTGGGGTATGGAAAAGCGCGAGCCGCGGCCCGACGCAGCGCCAACCTCGGCCTCAACGACCCGGCTGACAAAGACCAGATTCTTCGAGCGTGCGGGCCCCATAACGGGCCGGTCGCCCAGGGCCTGCGGCATAATCATGCGGGTGATAGAAGGCATGCGAAGGGTTGCGTCTTACGGGCCTCGGGCACCTTGTCTGAACGCGCGTACCGCAGGCTTGCCGCCATGAGGCCTGCGCGCCCGAACGGTGTGTCCCGCGTCGCCCCAGGTCCGGGTCAACGGCAGGCGGGCAGATGCACCAGGCCGGCGCCATAGGCGAGGTCCTGCCCCGGCTCGCCCAGGTCACGGGCCTGGGCGCTGAGGGCGGCGGCGGAAGACGCCAGGGCCAGGGCTGCCGTGACGAAAGGGGCGGCGAAGGAGGTGCCGCTGGCGAAATAGCCCTGCCCCTGTTCGTCCAGGGTCCAGATATCCTCGCCCGGCGCCATCAGGGCCAGCTGACGACCGTAGTTGGACTGGCGCAGGCGCTGCAGCCGCGCATCCACCGCGCCCACCGCCAGCACCGAGGGGTAGGCGGCGGGATAGCGAATACCTTCGACCCCGTCGTTGCCGGCGGCGGCAACGAACAGCATGCTGCGCCCAAGCTGTTGGAAGAACTGCTCCAGCAATAGGCTGTGGGAGCCGCCGAAACTCAGGTTGGCCACCTGCACCGGCGGCTGGATCCCGGCCAGGTGATCCAGCGCCTGGATCACCCAGTCGCTGCGCGTGTGCAGCCCCGTGTTGTCCTCCCCGAACACCCCCAGGGCCTGCAGGCGCGCCCCGGGCAGCAGGCCTGCGACCTGCTGGCGACCGATCAGCAGGGCCGCCAGCGCCGTGCCATGGCGCGCCGCATCGGCGGCGCGAGGGGTCGCCTGGGCGGGCGTCAGGCCCTGGTAGTGGAGGTCGGCGCCTGCGAACTCGGCCAAGCCGGTATTCACCGGCCCGTCGAGCATGGCCAGGCTCAGGCCGCGGCCGCAACCGGCCGGCGCCGGCTGCACACGACCCAGGACACGCTGCCCCCAGGTGCGCAGCTGTTGCGTCTGCTCGTCCTGCTCGCCCAAGGGCAACGCCAGGGGCGCATAGCGCTGGTTCAGCTCCTGCTGCCACTGCGGAAACTGGCGGCGCAGGTCCCGTTCCAATTGCTGCAGGTCGAGCTGCGCCGGGATGCGATAGACGCTGATCACCCGCTGCAGATTCGGCAGCTGCTGGCGTCGCAGGATACCCAGCTGGTAAGGCTGCAAGGCCCGTCGCTGGCTCTCGGCCTCGCTCAGGTTGCGGCTGACCACCAGCCACTCGCGCAACGCCGGCGGGTCCTGGGACGTGGGCTGCAGCACGCCGCGCCATTGCGGGGGCTGAGCTTGCAAGGCCGGCTGGTCGAGCAGGCTAGCGGGCGCGCGGCGTGGCGTCTGGCCCGGCGCGGGCGGCTCGGGTGTCACCGGAGTGGGCGTAGGAACAAGGACTGGACCGGCGGGCGACCCGACCGAAGCGGGCGCTGGCGCCGCACCGGTGCCAGGCGACGGCACCGCGCTGGAAGCCGGCGGGGCGGGTACCGGTATCCCAGGAGCCGGTGGTGCAGGCGCAGGTGGAATACCGGAAGGATAGGTCGAGGGCGGCGGGCTGCTGGACGGGCCACCCGGACTGCCCGGTGACGGCGGCACGGACGGGATGCCGGGAGTGCTCGAGGGCGCGGGCAGCGGACCGGACGAACCGCCCGTACCGCCCGTACCGCCCGTACCGCCCGTACCGCTCGACAGCGTGCTGGACGGACCGGCGGGGGCGCCACCGGCAGGATCGGTCACCCCCTGCACCGCCTGCCCCAGCAGCAGGGGCAGCCATAGCGCGGCACGCAGCCAGGCGTTCATGGGCCGACGCTGTCCAGCAGGGCCGCGTGTTGCACCACCGGCTGCTGCTGCAACCAGCCGAGCAGTGCCGCTCCGTCGGCGAAGCGCTGGCTGGTCGGTATATACACCTGCACCATGCCGAGCACCGACGGGCCGTCGATCAACAGTCCATCCAGCTCCAGCAGCAAGGCGCGCACCTGCTGCCACTGCGCCTGGTCGACGAAGCGCAGCTGCAGACGATAACCACCGCTCAGCTGTTGCTGCGAACCGGCCCCGCTTTGCAGGCGCCAGTCGCTTTCGGTATCGGCCGGGCGCATCAGAATGCCCATCTGCAGCGCCACCATCAATGCGGCAGCCGCCGCCAGGGAGGGCTTCCACCAGTCGCGTCGCGCCGGCGCCTTGGCCTGCTGCTGCAGGCTGCGCTGCAGGCGGGCCCAGCCCATCTCCAGGGGTGGCGCCTGCTCGGCGTTGAGCGTCTGCTCTTCGGCGCGCACCGCCTGGGCCAGGCGGCGCAGGGCATCCAAGCTCTCGCGGGCCTCGGCGGAACGCGCCAGCAGGGCCTGCACCTGTTCGCGCTCCGGTTCCGCGAGGCTGTCGTTCAGGTACCAGGGCAGCAGTTCCAGCAGCGCCTGATCGTTCGGTTCGGTACTCATCGTTCACCTCCGCATTCAGTACCACTGAGTCGAGCGCAGCGACCTGAGGGTTCAGTCTTTGTCATGCTCTCGGTGCGCCGAGCAAACGGCGCAGGCACTGCAGCAACTGCTGCTTGGCGTGCATCATGCGGGTTTTCACGGTACCGCCCGGAATCGCCATGATCTCGGCGATTTGCGGGTAGGAGAGTTCCTCGAAGAACGCCAGGTAGACCACCTGACGGTGGCTGTCCTTGAGCTTGTCCAGGCACAGGCGCACCTGGGCGCCCTGCTGGTTCAGCTCGATCTCGGCGCTCAGGCCGCAGATGCCGTCGCCGTCGTCTTCCAGGTGCCCCTCGTCGAGGGACTCGGTCGGGCGCTTGCGCCGCAACAGGTCCACGGACTTGTTGCGGGTGATGCTCAGCAGCCAGGTGCGTACCAGCGACTGCCCGGTGAACTGGCCGGCACAGCGCCAGACCTCGAGCATCACCTCGTTGAGCACCTCGCCGGCGTCGGCGCCATTGGCCACGGTGCGCATGGAAAACTGGTAGACCACGCCATGGAAGCGTTCGTAGAACAACCGCAGCGCCTGCTGCTCGCCAGCGGCTATGCGCTGCAGCAACTGCAGGTCCGTCTCCTCGCTCATGGGCACTCCTCAGGGCTGATAACGCACCCGCCATTCGTGACTGCGGCCGATCAGGTCGCCATTTTCGTCGTGGGCGGTGACCCGCCACAGATAATAGCGATCCGGCTCCAGTTTACTGCGCAGCAGGTTGGACAGGGTGGTCTGCGTCAGACTGGCGGGCAACAGCATACCCGCGATAAAGCTGGGCGACTCGCCGAGTACCTCGGCCTCGCTGTCCGCTTGCGGTCCCGTGGCGAAGAACTGCACGCGATAGACCACCGCGGCGTCCACCGCGCGCCATTCGAAGGGGGTTTTGGCATCGACTGTGCCGCTCTGCGGACTGACCCCGATCAGACTCTGCGCGTCAGGGCCGGCACTGCCCAGCACTTGATAGACGGTTTCCACGGTTAGCGCCTCGTTCGGACAGCCATAGTCGAGCACCAAGTCATCGCCCGGGGCCTGTTCGCCATTGCCGACGCAAAAGCGCAGGCGGTATTTGCCGGCCTTGTCCGTGGGCAATGGCGGGCTTTGCAGCGTGCTCTGCTGGCTGTCTCCGAGGAACGGGCGCACCAGGGTCAGGGTCCGGTAGAACGGCTGGCCTTCGCTGCTGCCGGGCTCGGCCACCTGCCAGCGCCCCTCGAGCAGTCCGTTACCGCTGTAGGCCAGCAGCACCTTGGCAGTGAGTGCGCTGCCGGGCGCTACCAGGGCGATCTTCTGGTTATCCATAAAGCTCAGGCTCAGGCGTTGCACCCGCAGCTCGCCGCTCTGGTTTTCCCGCGGGGCACGCAGGTCGCTACTGACCAGGGACAACAGCATCTGGCCACGCAGCGGCGCTCCGTCCGCACTGAATTCACGCTGCACCACGACCCGGCGGATGCCGCTGGCCAGCCAGGCCTGCACGCTGGCCGCCGGCAGGTCGAGCTGCTCGTTGAGCACGAAAGGCGCGCGGCCCTCGCCGCGCAGCGGACCGCCCAGCGTACCCAGTACCGCACCGCTGGCGGGGTCGACGACGTTGGCCTGACGGGAGCTTACCGCGCCGCTGTAATCCGAACGGGTCGTCACCTGCCAGGTCAGCATCAGGCGGTTGTCCTGGTTGCCGAGCAGCTGGCGCTGGGCCGGCTGCACCGTCACCGCGCGCAGCTCGGCGCTGGGCAGGGTCAAGACCATCTGCCCGCGCAGCAGCGGCCCGCCAGCCTCGGCCGAGAACTCGCGCTGCACCAGCACCCGGCGAATGCCGCTGGCCTGCCAGGCTTGCACGCTGGCCGCCGGCAGGTCGAGCTGCTCGTTGAGCATAAAGGGCGCGCGGCCCTCGCCGCGCAGCGGACCGCCCAGCGTGCCCAGCACCGCACCGCTGGCCGGATCCACCAGGCTGGCCTGGCGCGAGAGCACCGCGCCGCTGTACTCGCCGGTGGCCGTCACCTGCCAGGCCAGCATCAGACTGTTGTCCTGGCCGGGAATCAGCTGGCGCTGGGCCGGCTGCACCGTCACCGCGCGCAGCTCGGCGCTGGGCAGATTCAACACCAGCTGGCCGCGCAGGCTGCTACCGGAGGCATCGGTAAAGTCGCGCACCAGCAGCAACCGACGCAGGCCGCGCCGCTGCCATTCCTGCACGCTGTCGGCCGGCAGTTGAATAAACTCGCTGAGCAGGTAAGGCCCGCTGCCGCCTTGATTCAGGAAACCGCCGAGGGTGGCCAGGACCATGCCGCTGGCCGGGTCGACCACCAGGGCCGATGGCGAACTCACGCCGCCGCCGGGCCCGCCGGGACCGCCGGTGGGCGGCGAGCCCGGGGGGGTGCTGGTCAGGCGCCAGCTCACCGCCAGGCTGTTGTCCTGGTTCGCCTGCAGTTGTTGTTGCGGGGGCTGCACGTTGATGGACAGCAGCGCCCCATGGGCAGGCAGCAGGGCCAGCGGTGCCAGCCAGGCCAGGACGAATTGCAGCAGGTAACGGGAGAATCGGTTCATGGTTCACCTTCCTGTCCGCCGCGGCCGGTGGCCGGGCACGGACTGCACATCATTGACTGTGGGTATCCCAGCTCAGGTCGAAGCCCAGCAGGACCTGCCAGTTCTTCAGTTCCAGGGCGTAGAGTTCGCTTTCTTGTTTGGCGTAGCTGCCCTTGAGAAACCAGTCCAGGCCCGGGCGCAGCCCCTGGGGCTGGTTGACGCTCCAGGTCAGCTGCAGGTTGGCGGTCTGTTGCTGCTGGGTATCGCCGAGAAAATCGGCCTGGCCGAACCGGCTGGTGTCGCGCCCCCGGTAGTAACCCGCATTCAGGCGCCAGCGCCGCGGCACGATCTGCCAGGCCAGGTCCAGCCCCTGACCGGTGCTGCCATAGCGGTTGTCGTCATCGGTCTCATCCAGCTGGCTCCATTGCCAGTGCGTCGAGAGGCTCACGCTGTCCGTGGGCATATAGCCCAGCTGCAGGGTGGTCATACGGTTGCGCTGGTCGGAGGGCGGTTGGTACATCAGGTAACCCTGCTGTTCCACCTCATGGGAATAGTCCTGGGTATTTTGCAGGCTGTGCTGCACCGACCAGTTCCAGCGGTTGTGGAAGAAGTTGACGCCCACCAGCTGCTCGCGGGTCCGGTCGTTGACGTCGAAGCCGACCAGTTGCGCCTGGTCGGGGTCCTGGCGACGCCGGGTCTCGGTGAACCCGGCGTTCAGCGACGGCACGCCGAGAAAGCGCCAGGGCGCGGCTTGGGCGTCCACCATGGGGTAGTAATACAGGTTCAGGCCGCGGCGCAGGGTGGTCTGGTCGGCCACCTCGTTCCGGTCGTCGAGGTTGTTGCGCTCGCGGGCCAACGAGGCCTCCAGCTGCAGGTTGCCGATATAGCCCTGCCAGCTGGCCCGGTCCATGCGCAGGTCGCCGGGCAGGTAGAGGTTGCCCAGGGAATAGAAATCCAGCCCCACCTGGCGCCGCTGCAGGGTCAGGCTCCACTGATCGAAGGGGCCGCTGGGGAACCAGCTGCCGGAGTTGGCCTGCACCTGCAGGTCGTGGGAGCCGTCGCGGCGCGCCCCGTCACCGGTTCCCAGGCCGTCGCTGTCGAAGTTCGAGCTCGCGTAGTCGCCATGCAGCCACAGGCTGTTGCTGCCCAGGCGCGAATCCACCGCCAGGTTCCAGCTGTCGCCGCCGTAGCGGGTCTGCTCATCCGGCGACCAGGCGCCGATGCTGCCCAGGGTGGTTTCTCCGCTGGTATAGCCGGCGTTGAGCTGCAGCAATTGCGGCGCGTCGAGCAGCGGGGTGAAGGTCAGCAACCCGCCGCTGCTGCGCTCGGCAGCGGCCTGGGGATAGCCGAGGCGATGCTGGTAGTCGGTCAGCGGCTCGCTCTGCACGCCGAACACATCCAGCAGCAGCGGCCCGTTCTGCGCTTCGCCGAAGGTCAGCACCACGCCACGCCGCTGGTAGGCACTGAACAGCAGGTCTTCGCGGGCCACGTTGTAAGTGCCCAGCGCCGCGCCCTGACGCTGCAGGCCCGTCCCGCGGGAAACGGCCAGGCGGTAGTTGGGCAGCTCCCACTCATTGCCCGAGAGGCTGTTCTGGCCCTGGTTGTCGTACAGCGCGTCCAGCTCGCCCTGCCACTGCCAATCGGTGCCCGCGCCCTGGCCCCGGTAGCTGAGCCCGCCATTGCTGGCATAACGCGGGCTGTCGGTCGTGGCACCGTCCTGGTCCAGTAGGTAGTTGTTGCTGAGCAGGGCCTGGAGCGCATGGCTATGGCTGGCGCCAGCGGGTGCCGGGGCCGACGTATCGGGCAGTGGCGTGGGCGCCTCGGCCGTTTGCGCGGCATCGGCCTGTGGCAGCGCTTCGACCTGCGCGCCCTCGACCTGGACACTGGCTTCCAGCAGCGTGGCCACGTTGCCGTTGGCGTAGAACACCAGCACCAGCAGCGGATGGCTGCCGCCGCTGAGCGGGGTGGGCAGGTCCAGGGACAACCCTTCTGCGCTGCGGGTCAGCAGCGCGGTGACGTCATAGCCGTCGAGTTCGACGGCCAACTGATCGCCGCTCGCCAAGGCATCGAGCCCCAATAGGCTGAAGTTCAGCTGCCGCTCCTGGGCCCCCAGGCTGAGTATCTCCTCGGCCTGCAGGGGCAGCGCCAGGGCGCCGAGCAGCAACATCGAACAGCAATTGCGGGTAGTCGCTCGGACCTGCTGGAGAATGCTCATGGCTGTGCCTGCTGTAGGGCTGAACTCGTCCGGGCAGGCGATCGACAGGGCCGACCGTGCCAGAGCCGGAATGCGCGGCGCGCAGCGCCGGGCAGAGTATTGTCGCAAGTGCGCTTCTTCGCCGTGATCTGTGCCGTATTGTTGCAAACGCTGCGCTGGTTCATGGCCACGCTCGTGGGGGGTGGTGAAATAACACCCCTCTGTCGTCGTACCCCTGCCCCGCGGTTCAAATTTTTTTCGCGAGTCACAAGCCATAAAAAACCCGGAACAGAGTCCGGGTTTTTCAAGGCTGAGCAGGCCGGGGGAAGATCCGCAGGCCATTGAGGGTGCCCGTCGGGCTGATTTCCGCCAGGCGCAACGCGTGCTGGATCGGTGTCGAGTCAGCCGAGCACGATCTGGTTCTTGCCTTGACGCTTGGCCTGGTACATGGCCGCGTCCGCGCGGGCGAACAGGTTGTCCAGGCTCGTATCGGTGACCCGCAGGCTGGTCAGGCCCTGACTGACGCTCACCCCGAACAGCTGGCCGTCGACACTGAAGCGCAGGCGTTGCACCTCGCGCTGCAGACGCTCGGCGATCTGCAGCGCCAGCTTCGGCTCGCAGCCGGGAAAGACCACGGCGAACTCCTCGCCGCCGACGCGGCCGAACAGGTCTTCCTGGCGCAGCACACCGCTGCAACGGGCGATCTGCTGCAGCACCTGGTCACCCATGGGATGGCCGTAGCGGTCATTGATCTGCTTGAAGTTATCGATGTCCAGCAGGACGAACGCCAGGGGGCTGTCGGTCTCGCAGGCGTATTCGAATTCGCGCTGGGCGCATTCGAAGAAGTGCCGGCGATTACTGGTCTGGGTCAGCACGTCGGTGGTCGCCAAGCGCTGCAGCTCGTCTTCGAGTTGCTTCTTCTCGGTGATGTCCTCGGCGATGCCCACCACGATCAGCGGCTGGCCGACCTCCTGTTGCGGGCACAGAAAGCATTTGTCGCTCAGCCAGCGCAGCTGGCCATCGGCACGCAGGATGCGGTACTCACGGTCCTCCACGGCGCCCTTGTCCAGCACCTCGGCCAGGCTCTGCGCGGCGAATTCCAGATCGTCCGGGTAGATGCTGTTGCGCCACTCGCTGGCATCGGCCAACAGCGCCGCCGCCGAACGGCCGAAGATACGCTCGTAGCCTGGGCTGACATAGATGATCTGCTGGGTGTGCCAGTCGAACGCCCAGAGGGCCGCGTTGAGGCTGGCCAGCAGCACGCTGAGTAACTGCTCGCGCTCACCCAGGCGCGCAACCTCGGCGCGCGCATGCATCAGCGCCAGCAAGGTCTCGACCGGTGCCGGCAGCTCGACCAGTCCGGCGGGAAGGGAGTCTTGGATAAAGGGGGGATTATTACTGATCACCGGCGCCACCTCTGCCGTAGATGCGTGCGGAGGCACGCAGGCACAACGAAAAAGGCCCGCCGAACCGGCGGGCCTTTTTTTGAGAGGGGATACCGCAGCTTAAGTTCCTGACGAGACACTCAGGAATTGGCCGCCGCGATAAACGGCGCTCAGGCCAGGACAGGACGCAGGGAGTAGGTCTTCAGCTGTTCGGCGAAATCGCGCAGCGACTGGATCCCGCTGATCTCGGCCTCGTGCACCCAGAGCTTGATGGCTTCGAGCATCTCATGGCCGTTGGCGCTGGTCTTGGCCCAGATCTGTTGCAGGGCCAGACGTTTTTCATAGATCACCTTGAGCGCCTGGCTCTGCTCGAGCATGGCCTGGATACGCGCCTGGTGCTGGTCGCTGAGCAGGCTCGGCTCACGTGACAGCAGGCGTTTGGCGCGGTGGAACTGGTGGCGCACCGAGGCATCGGCCTTGGCCAGCTCCTGCTGCACCAGGGGTACGATCACCAGCTTGCGGTACTGAGCCATGATCTGGAAACGGTTGTTGAGGATGGCCATGGCGGTGTCCATGTCCAGGCTGCGTTTGCCACTGACGCGGTGGGCGATGGGCGCGACCCGTTGCACCTTGGCCAGGCCAAAGAAACTGAACAACTGGATCCAGGCCCAGCCCAGGTCGAATTCCCATGGCTTCACCGACAACTTGGCCGAGTTGGGGTAGGTGTGGTGATTGTTATGCAGCTCTTCGCCGCCGATCAGGATGCCCCAGGGCATCAGGTTGGTGGCCGCGTCGCGGCATTCGAAATTGCGGTAGCCGACGGCATGGCCCAAGCCGTTGATCACCCCGGCCGCCCAGACCGGAATCCAGATCATCTGGATCGCCCAGACAGTGATGCCGAGTACGCCGAACAGGGCCAGGTCGATGACCGCCATCAAGGTCACGCCGCCCACCTGATAACGCGAATAGACATTGCGCTCGAGCCAGTCGTCCGGGCAATTCTTGCCGTAGATGCGCAGGGTGTCGGCATTCGCCGCCTCCTCGCGGTACAGCTCGGCGCCGCGCCGCAGTACCGTGCCCAGGCCCTTGATCACGGGGCTGTGGGGATCGTCCACGGTCTCGCATTTAGCGTGATGCTTGCGGTGGATAGCGGTCCACTCACGGGTCAGCATGGCCGTGGTCAACCACAGCCAGAAGCGGAAGAAATGCTTGAGGGCGGGGTGCAGTTCCAGGGCGCGGTGCGCCGAATAACGGTGCAGGTAGACGGTGACGCCGACTATGGTTACATGGGTCATCAGCAGCAGGGCTGCCACCAACTGCCAGATCGAAAGGTCAAGCAAACCGTTGTACCACATGGGCTCTGTACGCCTTTGTTAAGGAAAACCATGGCTCTGTTCGACAATCGCAGCCAAGGCGCATTATCCCCAAGACCCGCCAGAAAACCAGTTGGACTTTTAGATAGAAATGTTTCGGCAACCAGTCTATTTATAGTGACAAGGCATTTTAAACCCCGCTCGATCCGCGACGACTGTCGGCCTTGAGCGCAAGCCAGACAGGAGCCTGCCCTGCGATGCGGGTATTGATTCTCGAAGACGATCCCTGGATCGCCGACCTGCTGCAGCAGATCGTTCTCAGCTTGCGTCCGGGCATCCAGGTCCGGTGCCTGGGCCGCGTGGCCGATGCCCTGTTGGACTGGCACCAGCATGCCGCCGACCTGGTGATCGCCGACTGGAACCTGCCCGACGGCAGCGGCGTCGAGCTGCTGCAGGCGATCCGCAAGCAGGACCGCGCCCTTCCCCTGGTCATGATCACCGGGCGCGTGGACCGGGCCAGCGTGCTGGAAGTCCGCCCCCTGGGCATCAGTGCCTTTATCGCCAAACCTTTTCAGGTACCGCGCGTGGTGGAGTGCCTTGAAGCACTGCTGCCGACCCTCGCCCCTCCTGCCGCCACGGCCGTCGACGAGGACCCGGGCGATTTCCTCGCGCACCTGGCCGCCCTGCCGACCAGCCGGCTGGACCTGCCACTGCAGCAAGGCCTTCGGGACAAGCTGCAACAAAGCCTCAAGGGGACTCAGCTGAACCTGCGAGAGCTGGCCGAGGGCTGGCAGCAGGATCCGGCCCTGAGCGCACGCCTGATCGCCGTGGCCAACAGCAGCGCCTACAACGCCGCGGGGCGGCGCTGCGTTAGCCTGGTCGAGGCCCTGCAGAAACTCGGCGCGCCGACCAGCCTCAACCTGGCGATCGGTCTGGCCCTGCGCCAGTCCAGCGCCATCAGCAGCCCACAGCTGCGCCTGCTGGCACAGGCCTATATGGACAAGACCGAGCGCCTGGTCGAGCGGGTCGCGGCCCTGGCGGCCGCCTGCAAACTCGACCCCGCGTCCTGCCAGAGCGCCGCGCTGTTGCACCGCATGGGCGAGCTGTGCGTGCTCTACCTGGCCCAGGCCTGGGAGGACAACGGCCATGCGCTGGAGGAATTCCAGGTCACCCAGGCCCTCGACCAATTCAGTCAGCCCTTTGCCGTCGCGCTCAAGGCCAACTGGCAGTTGCCCATGGCCCTGCGCGACCTGATCGGCGCGGTCTATGCCCTGCCACAGGCCCAGGTACGCCGCGAACAGGTGCTGATGCGCCTGGCCTGTGCCGAACTGGAGGGTGAAGAACTTTCCAGCCTGGAGCGACTGCGGCGCCTGCTCGGTCTATCCTGATTTTTTGTCCCGCGTTCCGTTTCGCAGTCGAGTCGCGCCCGCCATGCCACCACACCCTTCCCGCACGTTGCCTGTTCAGCGTTTCGAGCCCTCGCCAGCCCCCCATGCCCGCAGCGGATCGTCGCAATGACAGGCACGGGGGCGCACAAGGCGCGCGCCTTCTTCAGCCGCCGCAATGGCCTGGCCTGGGCTGTACTGGCAATCGCCCTGCTGGCCGACCTGGCTGCCTGGCAGCACCTGCGCGACCGCGAAATCCAGGCGGCCCAGCGTCAGTTCGACCTGCTGGCCGGCGAGATCAGCGGCATGATCGAGCAGCGCCTGCATGACCACGAACAGATTCTGCTGGGCGGGGCGGGCTTGTTCGATGCCAGCCTGGACGTGGACCGGCGCGAATGGCAGCGCTATACCGAGCGCCTGAAACTCGGCGAAAACTACCCCGGGATCCAGGGCGTGGGTTTTACCCGGATACTGGGTGCCGAGGAGCGCGCAGCGTTCGAATCCGAGGTGCGCGCGGAAGGCTTCCCGGCCTTCCAGCTCAGGCCGCCGGGGGAGCGCGCGCGCTATGCGGCGGTGTACTACCTGGAGCCTCTGGATGAGCGCAACCGCGCGGCCCTGGGCTTCGATATGCTCTCTGAACCGACCCGCCGGGCCGCCATGCTGGAGGCCGCCGAAACGGGCGAGACGCGGATCAGCGGCAAGGTCACCCTGGTGCAGGAAACCCATGGTCAGGTGCAGCCGGGCCTGCTGATGTACGTACCGCTCTATCGACCCGGACAGCCGCTGGACAGTCCGGCACAACGCATGGAGGCCCTGCGCGGCTTCGTGTTCAGCCCCTACCGGACATACGACCTGATAGCCGGTATCCTTGCCGGCGCCCCGCCCAAGCTGGAATTCGCCCTGTATGCCGGCACGCAGGTACAGTCCGAGACGCTGCTGTTTCGCACCGGCGAGCCGCATCGGCCCCTGTTCGTCGGCCGGCAGCAGTTGTCCCTCTACGGCCAGACCTGGACTCTGGAGTTCAGCAGTCCGCCGGCATTCGAGGCGAGTCTGCATGACGATCGCCCGCTGCTGTTGCTCGGCCTGGGCGTGTGCCTGCTGCTGTTCGCCCTGACTTCGCTGCTGGCCCTGCGCCGCGAACAGGCCGAGGCACTGGCACGCAAGATGACCGAACGGATTCGCCAGAGCAGCCAGGCCCTGAGCGAAAGCGAGGAACGCCAGCGCCTGGTGCTCAAGGGCAGCAACGACGGCTGGTGGGACGTGGATCTAGGTACCGGAGACTTCTTCGCCTCGGCCCGCGGCTGGGAAATGCTCGGGCATGCGCCCAGCGAGCAACCGAACGCGGCCGGACGCTGGCAGCAGGCGGTGCACCCCGAGGACCTGCCCGGGCTGCAGCTCAGCCTGGGTCAGGCCATGGCCTCTCAGGTCCAGGCCTTCCAGCACGAAGTGCGCCTGCTGCACCGCGATGGGCATGCGCTGGCCGTGCTGCTGCGCGCCTTTATCCTGCGCGACGGCGAAGGCCATCCGCAGCGGGTCAGCGGCACGATCATGGACCTGACCGAGCGCAAACGCATCGAGCAGATGAAAAGCGAGTTCGTTTCCACCGTCAGTCACGAACTGCGCACGCCGCTGACCTCCATCGCCGGTTCCCTGGGCCTGATCAATGGGGGCGCCCTGGGCGAGGTGCCCGCTGCCATGCGCCAGATGCTCGACATCGCCCACCAGAACTGCCTACGCCTGAACCACCTGATCAACGACCTGCTGGACATGGACAAGCTGGTCGCCAATCAGATGACCTTCGACCTCGACCGCCACGACCTGGCCGCCCTGCTCGAGGAAAGCCTGACGAGCAACCAGGCCTATGCCGATCAGCATGGGGTCGGCCTGCTGGGGCACGCATGCCCGCCGATCGAGGTGCGCGTCGACGCCCGCCGCCTGCAGCAGGTGTTGACCAATCTGCTGTCCAACGCTATCAAGTTCTCCCCCAGCGCCGCCCAGGTGCAACTGCGCGCTCAGACGCGCGGAAACTGGGTACGGGTCAGTGTCAGCGATCAGGGAACAGGCATCCCCGAAGCCTTCCGGGCCCGGATCTTCCAGAAATTTTCCCAGGCCGATGCCACCGACCGCCGACAGGTCGGCGGTACCGGTCTGGGCCTGGCCATCAGCAAGGAGCTGGTCGAGCGCATGGGCGGACGGATCGGCTTCGATTCGCCCGCCGGCCAGGGCGCGACCTTCTGGTTCGAACTGCCGATCCTGGACAACCCGGCCGTGTCGGCCTGGGAAAGCGGCCACCAGGCCGACGTGCTGGTGGTCGAGGACGAGCCTGACATCGCCCACTTGCTGCAGCAACTGCTGACCCGGGCCGGTTACCGGGTCGTACTGGCCGCCAGCCTGGGCCAGGCCCGCGATCTGCTGGCGACCCAGGACTTTGCCGCGCTCACCCTGGACCTGCGCCTGCCGGACGGCAACGGCCTGGAGCTGATCCGCGAACTGCGTGCCAACGAGGCGACCCGGGCCTTGCCGGTGCTGGTGATTTCCGCCGCCTGCGAGCAGGGCCGCCTGAGCCTGCAGGGTGGCTTCCGCGCCATCGACTGGCTGGACAAGCCGATTGACGCGCAACGTCTGCTCGCCAGCCTGGGCCATGCCCTGCACGGGTTGCCGCCCAAGGCCCGGGTGCTGCATATCGAAGACGACCACGACCTGCGCCAGGTGATCGCCGAACAGGGTCGCGAACTGGCCCGCTTTATCGGCGCCAACAGCCTGGCCCAGGCCCGCATGCGGCTGAGCGAGCAGTCCTTCGACTTGATCCTGCTGGACCTGGGCCTGCCCGACGGCAACGGCCTGGAGCTGCTCGACCTGCTGCACCATCAGCACCCCGGCGTGCCCGTGGTGGTGCTCTCGGCTCAGGAGCTGACGGCCGAACAGCTCGGCCAGGTGGAGGCCGCCCTGGCCAAATCGCGGACCGATACGCAGCATTTCCTCGAGCTGCTCAGCCGCCTGCTGCCACAGGCATCGCGCGATGCTTGAGCCCCACGCCATGGGCCCTGCTCGGCCCACCCGATGCACCGCCGTGTTGGCCGTACCGCCGCACCCAGGAGAAACGCGATGGACCTGAAAACGACCGGCACGTCGGCGGCAGACCAAGAGGCCCGGCGCCTGGCCGCGCTCAAGCAGTACGCCCTGCTCGACAGCCCGAGCGAGGAGGCCTTCGACGACCTGACCCAGCTTGCCGCCCAGCTGTGCGAAACCCCCATCGCGCTGGTGTCGCTGATCGATGAACAGCGCCAGTGGTTCAAGAGCAAGGTCGGCCTGGATGCCTGCGAGACGCCCCGCGAGTTCGCCTTTTGCGCCCACGCGATCAACGCCCCTGTCCTGTTCGAGGTCCCCGACGCCCTGGACGATCCGCGCTTTCGCCATAACCCACTGGTCACCGGGCCACCGGATATCCGCTTCTATGCCGGCATGCCGCTGATTGCCGCGGATGGCTATGCGCTGGGCACCCTGTGCGTGATCGATATCCGCCCGCGCCTGTTGAGCGAACAACAGCGCGCCGGGCTGGCACGCCTGGCGCGTCAAGTCGTGCGTCTGTGCGAGCTGCGCCTGGACATGCGCCGCCATACCCAACAAACCGCCCTGCAACGGGCGCTGCTGAGCAGCGCCGGCACCGCCATCATCGCCACGACGCCGAGCGGCGCCATTGTCAGCGTCAACCCGGCCGCCGAACGGTTGCTGGGCTATGCCCAGGCGCAGCTACTCCAGCGGCCGTTCACCGCGACCCTGCTCGACCCGCTGGAGCTGAGTCGCCGTGCCGAGGCCTTGGGCGAGAAACGGGGCCACCCGGTCGCGACGGATTTCTCCGTGTTGGTGGCCCGCGCCGCCAGCGGCCAGAGCGAGCAGCGCGAGTGGAGCTACGTGCGCCATGACGGCAGCCGCGTGCCCGTGCTGCTCACGGTGTCGGCGATGCGCGACGACAGCCAGACCCTGCTGGGTTTCGTCACCATCGCCCAGGACCTCAGTCAACGGCAACTGGCGCAACAGCGTTTGCAGCAGATCGCCGCGCAGGTGCCGGGCATGGTGTTCCAGGCGGTGTTGCCGAGCCAGGGGGTGGTGCATTTCCCCTATGCCAGCGAGGGCATCGAGGCCATCTACGGCCTAACCCCCGGTGCGGTGCGCAGCCACAGCAAGGCGGTGTTCGCCGCCATCCACGAAGACGACCGCGAGCGGGTCAGCACGGCCATTCAGGGCTCGGCCCGCGACCTGAGCCCCTGGCACCTGGAATACCGGGTCTGTCATCCGCGCAAGGGCCCGATCTGGGTCGAAGGCAGCGCCACGCCGCAACGCCAGGCCGACGGCTCGGTGGTCTGGCATGGCCTGCTGACCGACATCAGCCAGCGCAAGCAACAGCAGGCGGCGCTGGAGCAGCAGCAGGAAATGAACCGCCGTCTGCTCGAAGCCCTGGCCGACGGTGTGGTGGCCTGCGATGCCCAGGGCGACCTGACGGTGTTCAACGACACCGCCCGGCAATGGCATGGCGCGGATGTCAGCCAGCTGCCGCCCGAACAGTGGGGCCAATACTACGACCTGTTCGAGGCCGACGGCCTCACGCCTCTGAGCGCCGCGCAGATTCCGCTGTTGCGCGCCCTGGACGGCGAACGGGTTCGCGAGGCGGAAATCAGCATAGTCGCCAAGGGCCAGGCGCCGCGCTTCGTCAGTACCAATGCCGACCCGCTGTTCGCCCCCGACGGCCAACAGCTGGGCGCCGTGGCGGTGATGCACGACATCACCGAGCGCCGCCGCGTGGAGCGCATCCAGCGCGAGTTCGTGTCAATCGTCAGCCACGAGCTGCGCACGCCGCTGACCTCCATCGCCGGTGCCCTGGGCCTGATCAACGGCGGCGCCCTGGGCGAGGTACCGGTGGGCATCCAGCAGATGCTGGTGATCGCCCAGCAGAACAGTCAGCGCCTGAGCCTGTTGATCAACGACCTGCTGGACATGGACAAGCTGGTCGCCGGCAAGCTCAGCTTCGAGCTGCGGCTGCTGCCCCTGCAGACGCAGCTCGAGGAGGCCCTGGACAGCAACCAGGGCTATGCTGAACAGCACCAGGTCAGCTATCGCCTGATAGCGACCAGCCCGGGCTGGGTCCGGGCGGACGCCATGCGCCTGCAGCAGGTGCTGAGCAATCTGCTGTCCAATGCCTGCAAATTTTCTCCGCCCGGCAGCTGCATCGAGCTGAACGTTCAGCGCGCGGCCGGCCGCGTGCGGGTCAGCGTCAGCGACCGGGGCGCGGGAATACCCGATGCCTTCCGCGGGCGCATTTTTCAGAAATTCGCCCAGGCCGATGCCACCGACACCCGTCGCCAGGGCGGTACCGGCCTGGGGCTGGCCATCAGCAAGGAGTTGATCGAACGCATGGACGGGCAAATCGGCTTCGAATCGAACGAAGGCCAGGGCAGCTGTTTCTGGTTCGAGCTGCCCGAGGCCCAGGCGCCGCACTTGACCGCAGCGCCGGACGCAGACCGGAGCGAAGACCCGGCGCAGGTGCGTCAGGAACCTGCGCCCAAGGCCCGGGTGCTGCATATCGAAGACGACGCCGACTTGCGCCGGGTGATCGCCGAACAGGGCCGCGAGCTGGCGTGTTTTATCGGCGCCGACAGCCTGGCCCAGGCCCGTACGCGGCTCGCCGAACAGCCCTTCGACCTGGTGCTCCTGGACCTGGGGCTGCCCGACGGCGACGGCCTCGAGCTGCTCGACATGCTGCAGCACCAACACCCCGGTTTGCCCGTGGTGGTGCTCTCGGCCCGGGAACTGACGGCCGAACAACTCGGCCAGGTGGAGGCGGCCCTGGCCAAGTCACGCACCGATGCGCAACACTTCGTGCAACTGCTCGCCCGCCTGCTGCCCAAGGAGAATCGGCATGCCTGAACTCAAACGCATCCTGCATGTGGAGGACGACGCCTCGATCCAGGCCGTGGCCAAGGTCGCACTGGAAGTCGTCGGCGGTTTCCAGGTGCTCAGCTGTTCGTCGGGCCAGGAGGCCCTGCAACAGGTGCAGGCCTTCGCCCCTGATTTCATTTTGCTGGATGTGATGATGCCCGGCATGGACGGTCCGCAGACTCTGGAAAAACTCAGTGAACTGCTGGATATCCGGCAGATACCTGTGGCTTTCATGACCGCCAAGGTGCAGCCCGCTGAAATCGAGCTCTACCGCAGCCTTGGGGCGCGCGATGTGATCATCAAGCCGTTCGACCCCATGCAATTGGCCAACCAGGTCCGGCAGATCTGGAGTCGGACCCATGACTGAGACCCACCCGCAAGCCAGCGAACTGCAACGCCAGCTGCAACGGCTGACCGAGCAGTTCGCCGAACGCCTGCAGCAGGAGTTGCCCGAACTGGCCGAGCTGGCGCACCTGCTCCAGGTCGCCGAACCGACCGAACTGCAGCCCCGGTTGGTCGGCCTGCGCGATCGATTGCACAAGCTGGCCGGCACCGCCGGCACCTTCGGCTTTGTGCGTCTGGGCGAGCAAGCCCGGGCGCTGGAGCTGCAGGCCGAACACTGGCTGCTCGGCCTGCAGCAGCAGGACAAGGCGCTGCAGGACCTGATCCAGGCGCTGCAACAACTGGCCCAACAGCCGGTCCTGCTCGATCAGAGGGATGACCGCACCACCTGCCCCCCCCCTGCGCTCAAGCCGCCGTCGGACGCGCGCTGCATCTTTATCCTCGATGGCGAGCACGAGGCGGGCGAAAGCCTGCGCCAGACCCTGGGTAATTTCGGTTACGACGCCACGCTTTTCGCCACCCCGGGCGCCCTCGACGCCGCCCTGCTCCAGCGCCTGCCGGACGCGCTGATCGTCGACCTGGACCTGTGCGACGACGCGCGGACGGGCTTGGATTATGCCGCGACCCTGCAGCAGCGCCTGGACGAACCGCTGCCGCTATTGGCTATCAGCCGGCAAGACGACTTCGCCAATCACCTGGCCGCGGTGCGGGCCGGCGCCATGGGCTACTTCAGCAGACCACTGGATATCACCCGGCTGGAAAACCGCCTGGAGCGCTGTTTCGCCCAGCAGCAGGGGGAGCCTTACCGGGTGCTGATCGTCGACGACGACAAGGACCTGGCCAGCCGCTACAGCCTGGTGCTGCGCGGCGCCCAGATGCAGGTGCAGATGCTCCACGTACCGGCGGACATCTTCCGCTGCATGGACAGCTTCAATCCGGAAGTGCTCTTGCTGGATGTCGAGATGCCTGACTGCAGCGGCCCCGAACTGGCGCAGATTATCCGCTTCAACGACGACTGGCTGCGGGTGCCGATTATCTACCTGTCGGCTCAGACCGATATCGCTCGGCAGATGAGCGCCCTGCTCAAGGCAGGCGACGATTTCGTCACCAAACCGATTTCCGACAATGCCCTGGTCGCCACGGTGTTCGCTCGCGCCCAGCGCGCGCGTCTGCTGAGCAATGCCCTGGCCCGGGACAGCCTGACCGGCCTGCTCAAGCATGCCGATATCAAAGAGCTAGTGGCTGTCGAACTGGAGCGGGCCATGCGCAGCGGCCAGGACACCAGCGTGGTGATGCTGGATATCGATTTCTTCAAGAAGGTCAACGATAACCATGGCCATGCCGCCGGCGACAATGTCATCCGCGCCCTGGCCAATCTGCTGCGCCAGCGCTTGCGCCGGGTCGACAGCCTGGGGCGTTACGGCGGCGAAGAGTTTCTGGCGGTGCTACCGGACTGCTCGCCGGACCAGGCCCAGCAGATTCTCGACGAAATCCGCGAACGTTTTGCCGAGCTGCGCTTCAGCGCCGCGGGCAATACCTTCTCCGTCACTTTCAGTGCCGGAATCGCCGCCACCACCAGCCAGAGCAGCGCCCGCGACCTGCTGGAGCGTGCCGACCGGGCCCTGTACGCGGCCAAGAACGGCGGTCGCAACCAGGTGCGGCAAGCGGACTGACACCCGGGTTCCTCTACTTCCTCAGACCTCTTCCCACCGGGAGCCCGGCTCGGACGCCTTGGCGCCGCCAAAACCGTTACAGAAGTTGTACAAAAAGAACTTATTAGCCAGTCTTTGTACAAATGTTGTGCAAGGTCATTCAACCTGCAACCACAGGAGAATCGCTATGTTCGCTCAGTTTCGTTCGACCACCGCTGGCCTACGCCGCAGCGCAGTTGTAATTGCCACCACTCTCGCCGCTCTGGCCGCGCCTGCTTTTGCCGACATGCACGGCGCCAAGAAGGATATCGTCGACACCGCCGTCGGGGCCGGGCAGTTCACCACCCTGGTCACCGCCGTGAAAGCAGCGGCACTGGTCGACACCCTCAAGGGTGAGGGTCCATTCACCGTCTTCGCGCCCAACGATGTTGCTTTCGCCAAGGTCCCCAAGGCCGAGCTGGACGCCCTGCTGGCCGACAAGAAGCTGCTCACTTCGGTCCTCACCTACCACGTGGTACCCGGCAAACTGATGGCGGCCGATCTCGCTGGCAAGACCAGCCTGACCACTGTGCAGGGCACCGAGCTCAAGCTCGATACCCGCAACGGGGTGAAAATCGATGGCGCCACGGTGATCAGCGCCGATATTCCCGCCAGCAACGGGGTGATCCATGTGATCGACTCGGTGGTGATGCCCAAGTAATAGCCTACGGCTTCAGCGTCACGAGCCCGGCCTTATGCCGGGCTTTTTTTGCGTCCGCGCCCAGGCTCGCCAGGGTTTCGCCGCGACCCTGACTTCGGTATAAAGCCGCCACCGCGCCACGCCGCCTATTCGAGCCAGCCGTCATGACACTGTCCGTGCAGGATCTGCAACGCACCACCGCCCTCACCCTGCAGCACTACGAGCAGTGTGCCGAGGACTTTCGCGAAGGCACCCGCGGGCATGACGTGAGCCAGAACGTCGCCGCCCTGCTGCGGCATATCCAGACAGCGGCGCCGTACCAGCTCCTCGACTTCGGCTGCGGCCCGGGACGCGACCTGCGCACCTTCACGGCCCTGGGCCATCACGCCACCGGCCTGGACGGCTGTGCCCGCTTCGTCGAGATGGCCCGGGCCGACAGCGGGTGCGACGTCTGGCAACAAGACTTTCTCGCCCTGGATCTGCCAGCCGAACGCTTCGACGGCATCTTTGCCAACGCCGTGCTGTTTCATATCCCCGGCCAGGCCCTGCCACGGGTACTCGGCCAGCTGCATGCCACGCTCAAGCCTGGCGGAGTGCTGTTCAGCTCCAACCCGCGCGGTGACAACGAGGAGGGTTGGAACGGCGACCGCTACGGTGCTTACCACGACCTGGAACACTGGCGCGCGCTGCTCAACGCCGCGAGGTTCGACGAGCTGGAGCATTACTACCGCCCCGTCGGCCTGCCGCGCGAGCAGCAGCCCTGGCTGGCCAGCGTCTGGCGCAAGCGCTGAAGCCCCGTTCCGCCCCGTTGACCCTGGCACCCCATACTCGCGGCTCGTGACATTACCCAAGCTGGCCTTGCCGCTCGGCCCTTTGAACCTGATCACAGGCCAAGGCCTGCTCAACGAACCGGCTTGGCACTGACCCGATTGAGCGTTCATTGGCTTGCGCAGTTTCATGCCCGTGATGCTCCACTCACAGGCACCCGCCAGACCCGAAGGGTAAGGCGTAAACGCGCCGCTCTGGCATTACTGGTATAGACCAGACCAGCACAAAGCCTGAGACCTAATCGGGAACTGGCTCACGCTCCGAGACGAAACCGCACCCAATACCGGTAGGCCGTCACGGTCGCAGGTTTCGACTGCCTCTATGCTCGCAAACATCCAGGCCACATCACAGATTTGAGCGAGGGCATTATGGGAGCTGCAATCTATATCGTTCCGGAACGACCGGTTTCCGGAGTCGATGAATTCGTCAACGGCGATATCATCGCCACGGTCGACGAGGTCGAACTCGAGGAGCTGTGCAAACGCCTGAAGGTCACCTCGCTCTGGGCCTTCGTCAGTCAGAACCCCGAGCAGTTCGCAGAGTTTTTCGACCAGCCTCAGGAGGCCGAAGAGTTGAACGCCGAAACCTGGTTCGAGGCCGAGGACGGGCTCAAGACCGTACGCGCGCTGCACGGTCACCTGGTCACGCACCCAGGTTCGCTGGCCAATGGCACCGCCTTGATCGACGACCTACAGGACTACGAATGGGCCCTGTCGGCCCTGGCCGAACAGGGCATTAAATGGCATTTCGCCGTGGCCTGAGATGTCCGCTATACGCCTGCGAATGGACCCCTGGCCAGTTGCGGCTCAGTGCCCCGCAAGCGCGTCCGTATCCGAGTCTGCCGGTGCGGAAAGGCTGCCATGAGCGTTTAGATCAGGCCCGGCGCGACGCCGAGCTGTGAACTTGGGTAACAGTCGCCCCATTCTTATTGCCGATTTGTTGGCCGCCAGCCCTGTAAATCACGCTTTCGGGTAATTCCCCTTGACCGGCGGTCAAGTAAGCTGTGAACTCTGTCACATGCACTGACACTCGCACCTGAATTGCTCAAAAAAATAATAAGGAGCCCCCTGGCATGCGTCATACGCCTTTTTTACGCGCGGTACTGATGGGCATGATCGGTCTATTGGCGAGCCTCTCGCCGATGGCCTTCGCCCAACCCCTGACCCCTTACGAACAAACCCAGGTCTTCGCCTTCCGGGCCACCAGCAGCCTGCTGCTGTTGCGCGGCGAAGGCCTGCAGGACGGTCATCGCAAACGCCTGGAAGGCGACATGGTCGACCTGGACAAGGCATTCACCAGCATTGCCAGTCCCAGTGCCGAACTGCGAACGACCTACCAGGCCCTGGTCACCCAACTGCGCAACGGCGCCACCTATGGTCCCAAGGAGGAAGACATGCCCTTCCGCTTTCCCCAGGACCTGAGCAAGTCCCTGCGCGATTTCATGCTGGTGGCCTACAGCGAGGGGGCCCCATCGGCCAAGGACGAGTTACCAGCCAAGATCGAATACCTGGCCGTTCAATATCTTTATCGCGCCTATATGGGCAGTTTCGAAACCGCCCGGGAGCACCCCGACCAATACCTGGGGCAGGACGAACGCGTGCTGTTGCCATCGATCGACAAGCAACTGACGGATCTAAACGCCAAGTCCAATCCGGAGATCGCCAAATTGAAACCGCGCTGGGAGTATTTGAAATCCGCACTGGGCGATATGAACAGCCAGAGCAATACCCTGGCCAGCGCCTCGGGCCGCGCTTTCGCGCCCATCACCGTGGACCGCCACACCCGGGCATTCAGCACTCAATGGATGGCGCTCAAATAGGTAGCGGTTGCCTAGCCATTAACATCGGATAGCGCGAGACGCGGGTCTGGGCAGCGAGCCCCGGTTTCAGGACGAGGCGGTCTTGCGCTGGCGCACGCCTGTAGGCCCTGCCCGGGCCACCACGGCTTCTTCCAGCGCCTTGCGCCAACCCAGCAGAAACGCCAACTCGGCCACCACGAACAGCGGTCCGATCGCTAAGCCCATCAGGTCGTCGATGAACGCCGGCTTGCGACCCTCGTAGTAATGCCCGATAAACTGTATTACCCAGCCGAGCACGAACAGTCCCAGGCCCGTGCTTACCCAGAGTGCCGTGCCGTTCAGAGCCAGCGCCTGTCCAGCGGCCAGACAGGCCATCAGCAGCGCTGTCATCGTCAAGCCCAGGCGCAGATCCAGACGCAGGTAAAACAGCCCTGCCACCAGCACCAGCAGCACCGCCGGCGACAGCCAAAAGCCAGCAACCGCCAGGCCTGGACGGGACAGCAGCACCACGACGCCCAGCACGATCAAGGGGATACCGATGAAGTGACTGAAAATATTCCGCCGATCACGGTGGTAGGCAGCATAGGTGGCCAGGTGATCGATCAGGGTTCTCATCGGTGGGCTCCTCAGGGCAATGGCTGCCACTAGCCTAGGTGGATTTAGCCGTCAGGACGAACAAGTGCCCTGAATAAGTGATAGGTTTTAAAGGCGTTTATACGTGATTTTTTAATATATGCAGGTATTAATTTTTATACCTCTGCGAGGCTTGAACCGCACGTTAAAACGGCGGGCATAACCTGAACCACAACTGATACCCCATCCGCTTGCTCTTCCCAGACTGCGGTTTCCTGGGTCAGGCCATGCAATCGGTGAGGGCCAGGCCCTCACCGAAAAAGGTACTCAAGCAACTGCGACGTGCGTCCGACCCTAGGTTCAGGCACGCCAGGACACTTACTCCTGCATATCGTCCTTGCTCTTGGCGCTGCGACTGCTGCCACTGCTTTGGCCGCCTTTGCGTCCGGCTTCGGCTGCCCGTCCGGGGTCGTTCTTGAAGTTGCCGCCGCTGACCTGGCCGCCTTTATGGCCGGCCTCCGCTGCCCGCTCGGGGTCGTTCTTGAAATTGCCGCCGCTGACCTGGCCGCCTTTATGGCCGGCCTCCGCTGCCCGTTCGGGGTCGTTCTTGAAATTGCCGCCGCTGACTTGGCCGCCTTTATGGCCGGCTTCCGCTGCCCGCTTTGGGTCGTTCTTGAAGTTGCCGCCGCTGTGCTGGCCGCCAAGCTGCTGACCGCTGTTCTTGCCGCTTTCACCTTGTTGCTGGGTCATTTCGAATCCCTCCTGATATCAGCTTATTGGAATGCTGTAGATGCATTCAAAAGCTCGGACGCGACCCGATTAATAAAAGTTTTATTATATTTACAGGTGATTTTTTCAAACTCATAAATTCTGTTTATTAAAATCAATATCACATGAATATTGATGAGCAGCGATCTGCACCCGCACCAGCGGCGCAGCGTCCTGGCGCTACGCTATAAATACGGCCCACCGATCAGGCTTTATTAAGAGTTCGCTGTTGATAAGCGCGCCCTGATCCGCTTTATCCAGGCGCCTTGCCTATAAGCAGACGCCTCGGGTTTTCTCGCTTATCTGGGAATCCTAAAACGAGGCTGTTCTTGCCAAACACCCTGTGTGGCGCAGCGGAGCATAGCGGTTAACGGCTCGCGGCCGTGCAGAGCCAAACGGTATAAGGCTTTCGAGCGGAAGGTGCTAGAACTAGGGAGGATGCACCCTGTTACTCCACTGGCTTGCTGCAACCGCACGCCGAACCCGGTACGCAGCGCAGCACACAAGGACGGTCGCCATGTGCCGACATACTCATCATCGTAACGCCCTGTTCTGCATCATCCCGCCCTATATGCTCGATCAGATAGTCAGCAAGGGCAGCCCCGAGCAACGAACCAAGGCCCTGCATACCCTGGCGATGGATAATACCTTTCGCGCCTTGCGCCTCGCCGCGCCGCCGCTGGCCCAGGCAGAGGTCCCGCAACCCCTGGTCAGCCCGCACAAGCGCCGTACCGTTTTCACCGCAGACGGCTCCCAGGAGCTGCCCGGCAGCATCGTCCGTGTCGAAGGCCAGGGCCCCACGGGCGACCCGGCCATCGACGAAGCCTATGACGGCCTGGGCGCCACCTACGATTTTTTCTGGGAGGTTCTCGAGCGCAATTCAATCGACGGTGCCGGCATGCCGCTGGATGCCACCGTGCATTTCGGGCACGGCTACAACAACGCGTTCTGGAACTCGATGCAGATGGTCTTCGGCGACGGCGATGGCGAAATCTTCAATCGCTTCACCATCGCCCTGGATATCATCGGCCATGAACTGGCCCACGGGGTCACCGAGGACGAGGCCCAGCTGCAGTACTTCAATCAATCCGGCGCCTTGAACGAATCGATGTCCGATGTCTTTGGCACCCTGATCAAGCAGTTCGCCCTGCGGCAGAACGTCGAGCAGGCCGATTGGCTGATCGGCGAAGGACTGCTGATGCCCGGCATCAACGGCCGGGCCCTGCGCTCGATGAGCGATCCCGGTAGCGCTTTCGACGACGATCTGCTGGGCAAGGACCCGCAACCCAAACATATGCGCGATTTCGTGGTCACCTACGAAGACAACGGCGGTGTGCACATCAACTCCAGCATTCCCAACCACGCGTTCTTTCACACCGCCAACCAACTGGGCGGCTTTGCCTGGGAAAAAGCCGGGCGCATCTGGTACGAAGCCCTGCGCGACTCGCGCCTGAAACCCAACAGCGGTTTTCGCCGCTTCGCGGGCCTGACCGAGGATATCGCGCAGCGGCTGTTTGGCCACAACAGCGCGGAACGCAAAGCGGTTACTGCCGGTTGGTCCGCGGTCGGCATCAAGATCTGAACTAGGAGGCGCTCTGGTGCATATCGAGTTGGTCCGGACAGGGGGCATTGCGTTTTTCCCGGGATTGAACCGGCCACTGGTTCTCGACCTGGAGTGCCTCGAGCCGGCGGCTGCCCAGCACCTCAGCACACTGGTGGAGGCCGCCGACTTCTTCCACTTGCCCGCATGCCTGGGCCGGGCGCCACCAGGGGCAGCGGACTGCCAGTCCTATCGACTGACCATCGAGCACGCGGGACTGCGACACAGCGTCCAGGCGACGATTCCCCTGCAGCACCCGGCGCTGGCCGCGCTGATCCAGGCTATCGAGCAGTATCGGAGGCGCGGCCCGCCATCGGCAGGCTAGTCGAGCACGATCGTGCATAACGCCCGCCTTGCACATGGCCATCATGCAGGGTGCATGGAAGCCTCCCTCAGGAACCTTCGCCAAGTCCTTGTTTTACCTACTTCGCGCCCTGCGGTCGTCCTTGGCATAAAGGCTGCTCTATCTAAAGAGCCTTGGGACGAAACGCACCTTGTGTACCTCGTCCAATGAAAACGCACCACACGCACGACCGAGGGAGGTTTGCGATGAGCCCCGAGTCCCTGATTCTGTTGATGATTACCGGCTGGTTCTGCGTTGCCGCCAGCATGCTCTGGGGCATGCTGCGGGTGTCGCGTCGGCATGCCGCGCGCGGCGCCGGCGCACCGACCATGTCCCGTTCGGCACCCGTCCCGACTTATGTGCCCCGGCTGTCCCTGACACGCCGCATGATGGCGGGCGAGCTGCATACCGCCAGCCACTGAACCCGAGCCTGTGCGGTGGCTGGTGCCCGCACGGGCTTGCGAGGCGGACACCGTCGCAACAGCGCTAATCCCTCAGGGTTCCGGTCGATAGCCCAGACGCAACCCACCCCAATGTCGACCCTTTACCTGGATCGGCACCGACAGGTCATGCATCAGCTCCCCGGTATCGTGCATATAGGTCTGCAGCAGCAGAGGCTTCTGGTGGCTGCCGCAGCGGATACCGGTACGGTCGTTGAACAGCCGCTTGCTGCGGCTCTTCACGCTGTCCACCGCCAGGTCGCCGGTTTGTGGGTGGTTGAAGGCCTGGTTATGGGTCGGCACATAGCCTTCGGCCGTGGTGACAATGGCGAATACCAGTCCCTCGTGACGCGCCAGCAGAGGTTCCTGTAGCGCCGGTAGCACCCGATCGGCATAGTTGTCGAAGCGGGTCTTGTATTTGCTCGGGCGGCTGTTGGGCACCGGCTGGTACTGCCGGTCGAACAGGTCGTCCAGACTCGTCCGGCCGGCGTGAATATCCGCTTCGAACTGCGCACCGATGGCCGCCGCTGCTTCGCGGGCCAGCTCGTAGATGCGCTGGTGGTAATCGTCCAGACCCGCTTCGGCCAGCTGCTCGCTCACAGTTTCCGCCTGTGCGACCAATCGCTCGGACGCCGCTCCCAGCTGGCGGGTCTGGCCTTCGCTGGCCTGGGCGTCAGCGCGCAGCTGCTGCACCGCCACCAGCAGCACGGCCAAGCGTTCGTGATTGTTAGCCGTGCCGGCGCCGATCTGCGCCACCCGCTCTTCCACCTCCACCGCCAGGCCGGTGATGCCCTGCAACTGCGTGCCGGTGTGTTCGATCTGCCGGGCGGCCTGGTCCAGGGCGTCGGCCTGCTGCTGGATATGCGCCACCACCGCCGCACTCTGCTGCCGGATATCCGCCACCATCTGGCCGACTTCTCCGGTGGCGCTGGCGGTGCGCCCCGCCAGGTTGCGCACCTCATCGGCGACCACGGCAAACCCGCGGCCTTGCTCGCCGGCCCTCGCCGCCTCGATGGCCGCGTTCAGCGCCAGCAGATTGGTTTGGCTGGCAATGGACTGGATCACCTGGGTGACCTGCTGGATCTGCTCGGTACGGCTGCTCAGGCCGTCGATCAACGCCCGGCTTTCGGCGGTCTGGGTGCTGAGCCGTTGCATGGCGGCAATGGCCTGCTGCAACTCCTGCTGTCCGCTGGCGCTGCTCTGACGCACGCTGTGGGCGGCCGCCAGGGTCTGCTCGGCGCCCTGGGCATTGCCTTGCTCGGTATGCGTGATGGCGTCCACGCCCTGGCCGAGCTGCTCGACCACGTCCAGTTGCGACTGCAGGCGACCCGCCAGTTGCTGCACCCCGTGAGCCACTTGGGCAGCCGACAAGGCGTTATGGCAGGTGCTGCGCGACAGGGCCTTGCTCAACCGGTCGATGGGGTGCGGCTGGGTTGTGGGTGTCTCGACCTCGTCCTCGATACGCTGCCAGGGTCCCAGCCAGGGCCACAGTGCGAGCAATAAGACCGAAAGCATGGCCAGATAGGAGGGCACTTGCACCTGCTGATAAACCCCCATCACGGCCAGCAACCCCAGCGCATGGAGCAGGCAGGCCAGGGGCCGACGAATAAAGGCGGAACGCTGTGGAGCGCTCATGTTCGTGTTTCCCCTGATCGGTGTCGCGCATCGATTCGCCCCTGCCTGCGGAGGCCACTTCTTGCACCTTAGCCCAGTGGCTTTGGCTGCGGGAATTGATTAGGGCCTGTTGACACTACCCGCACGGCCGCGCCGGAGCCAGTTTTGAAACCAGACCCGGCATGGGACGGGCCGTTGGATGCGTCAAAGCGAGCGGCGAGTAATTTCTTATCGCATCAAAACAGATCCGGCCCTGCGGGTTGCACGAATAAGGGCCCCATTCGTCGTTGCGAAACTTGGCAAGGGAATAACCATTGCCTGCGTTTCGCGCCTTGCCTGGAACCCTTCTTCGCGGCAACGCAACTCGCGATGATAATATCAAAAGGCCCTAGTGCAATCTGCCACTGCCGGCATTATTCCAGGCGATGGCGACGCATAAACCCCTGATCCAGCCGGGTCTTCCACCAACCGAAAAAGGCCCCGCCTGCACTGCAGCCGCGCCAGCCGAGCAGCGCGCCGCCATCGCCGGTGGCCAGCAGGGCCAGGCTCTGGCGTTGCGGCCGATAGGCGCGCAACGACCCGCCATTTAGACTGGCCGTTAAGTTAACGGCCAGTATCGGTCCCTGGCGCACGGCATAGACCCCACTCTTGGGAGCGCCCGGCAGGCTGGCGCAATCACCGACCGCGAAGCACTGCGGATGGGAGCGGCTCTGCAGGCTCGCCTCGATCTGCACGAAACCCGCCCCGTCGCAGGCCAGTCCGCTGTCGGCCAACCAGGGCCAGGGGCTGGCGCCACTGGCCAGGAGCAGGCGCGAACCCTGCCATACCGGCGCGCCGCCACTGAGCAAGCGGTCCTGGACGATTGCCTCGATCGGGCAGTGCTCATGCACGTGCACCCCGCGCCGAAGCAGATGGCCGAGGGCGCGCAGGCGCAGCCCCGGCGCCAGACCGGGTAGCAAGGGGCCGGCGCTGAACAGCGCCAGCGCCGGTACCCGATCGGCCAGGGCCAGGGCCAGCTCGACCCCGGCCGCGCCGCCGCCGAGTATCGCCAGCGGCCGGGGCTCGACGCGCCACGCTTGCCAGCCGGCGAGAAAGGCGGCGAAGGGTTTGACCGGCAGCACCTGCATCTGCGTGCCCGCTTGAGGTGGCACCGCGACCCGGGCACCGACATTCAGCGACAGCCAGGCGGCGCTCAATTTGCCGCCGTCGGCCAGGCTCAGCTGCCGCGTCGAGGCCTGCAGGCCCAGGACCTCGCCGATTCGCAGTTCCACCCCGGCCGCCCGACACAGCGGCACCAGGGCGATGCGGCACTCCTCGGGGCGGTAGCGCCCGGCCAACAGCCCCGGCAGCATGCCCGAGTAACAGGCCTCCGGCCCGGCGCTGAGCAGGCCGATGCGCCCCGTCGGCCGCTCGCCTCGGGCCCAGCGCCGTAACACGCCCAGGTGGGCATGGCCGGCGCCGACCAGCAACAGATCGTAAGGGGTCATGGGCAATTAGAGTCCTGGGTGAAACGGCGTCTTCGGCCATCGAGAAATGCCCGGCGACCTGGCTCTCGTACCATGCCGCGCGGGCCCGAGCCTGTCGAGTCATAACAGCCATCGTGGGTTAGCAGGCTCTATTTTTTCGAATGCACCCTCAGGTTTCTGATTTGCCCGGCCAGGGGCGATAGGGCGCAATGCAGGCCCCTGTTGGCTTATTGGCTGAAACCATGTCGCGCTCCCGCTCAGCAACCCTCACGCACCGCGCAGCAACGCAGCGGCCGCATATCCTGCGAGCCCACCTGGCCATGCTGTTCTGGGCCTTGCTGGTGGCGGCCAGCTTTTTCGCCGCCGGCCAGGTCGACCCGAGGATCGACGCCGTCCCGCTGACGGCCTTGCGCTTGCTGTTTTCGGCGCTGCTGTTCCTGCCGCTGATTCTGCTCGGCCGGCGCGGCATACCCCGAGGGCGCGCACTGATCGGCCATGCCCTGCTCGGCCTGCTGCTCGCCCTGTATTTCGCCAGCCTGTTCGAGGCGCTGAAATACACCGTGGCTCTCAATACCGCCCTGCTGTTTCTCAGCGTGCCGTTGCTCAGCCTGGGCTTCGAGGCATTGCTGCGCCCCGGCACGGGTACGCGTGGGCGCCTGCTGCCGATGCTGATGGCTGCTGCCGGGGCGCTCTGGCTGGTGCTGCAAAGACCGGGCACCGTGGGCGAAGGCCTGAGTGCCTACCCGCTGCTGATCTTTATCGGCGGCTGCCTGGCCATGGCCCTCTATGCGCCGCTATCGAACTGGTTAGGCGAGCACTGGCAGACCGGCAACGACCCGCTGCGCAATACCTTCTACAACCTGCTGTTCGGCGCTCTGTTCCTCGCCCTGCTGTGCCTGCCGGGCGGCAGTTGGCGCAGCCTGGCCCAGGTGCAGGGCACCGACCTGGCCTGGCTGGCGTTTCTCGCGCTGTTCGGTACCCTGGCGACCTTCTGGCTGCTGCACCATGCCATTGGCGTTATCGCACCGACCACCGTACTGGCCTATATCTACCTGAGCAGCCTGTTTGCCCTGCTGCTGCACAGTGCGCTGGACCGCGAAGTGCCCGCTGCCGGCAGCGCGGTCGGCGCGGCCCTGATACTTGGCGGCTTGTGCTGGCTGGTGCTGCGCCGCGAATCGAAAAACGGCGCCAAGGCCACGCCTGAGCCTTGCACGGCAAGACCGAACGGGGTCAGATAAGCCTCTTCACTCACCCGACAGGCTCTGCTGCATGTTGCTCGCCAATGGACTGCGCAAGGTCGATATCCAGGACCTGCTGGTATTTCTCGAAGTGTTCGAACGCCAGCACCTGGGGGCGGCGGCCGACGCCTTGAGCCTGAGCCCTTCGACCCTGAGCTACTGCCTGAAAAAGCTGCGTGCCTGCTTCGCCGACGAGCTGTTTATCGCCACCCGCAGCGGCATGCAGCCAACGCGCAAGGCCCAGGCCATGCGCCCCCACGTGCGGGAGATGATCGAACGGATCAATGCCTGTTTCAGCGCGCAGACGGACTTCGATCCGCGCCAGGCGACGCGCTGTTTCCGCCTCTGCGCCCCGGAGTATGTCGAGCTGCTGATACTGCCCGCGCTGCTGCGCCGTTTCGATCAGCTCGACCTGCCGATCAGCCTCGAGGTGCAGCGCCTGGGCCGCGAGATCCCCGCCGAGGCACTGCTGGCCGGCGAGCTGGACCTGGCCCTGGGGTTCGGCCCCAACCTGCACCGCGCCTCCCCCGAGCTGCACGGCCAGACACTGCTGCGCGACGAACTGCGCTGCGTGCAGGACGCGGCGCGTCCGCCGCTGGCCGATCTCGACGAGTTCTGCGCCCGCCGCCATGTGTTCCCCACACCCTGGGATTCCGAACGCAACATGATCGACGGCTGGTTGCAGCAACAGGGCCGCTCGCGGCGCCTGGCGGCGCGGGCCAACAGCTACGGGGCGGCGCTGCAGCTGATTCCCGGCAGCGACCTGCTACTGATGCTGCCGACCCGTGTGCACGCATTGCTCGGCGATGCGCGCACCCACGCCTGCCCGCTGCCGCCACCGGGCTTGCCGGCCTTCAGCCTGGATATGCTCTGGGCCCTGCCGTTCGAGCAGGACCCGGCGAATATCTGGCTGCGCGAGCAACTGCTCAGCGTCTGCGCCGAGCAGGGGTTCTGCTGAGACCCGAGCCCCCTGAGCCGAAACTTTCTACGGCGCCAGTTCCAGCCTGGGTTCGGCGAAATAGGTCAGCAGCCGCTCTCCGGTGTTGTCGCTGTCGGCGGCGAAGACCACCCCGAGAATGCCCCGCGGCGCACTGCCGAAGGCAGCGATGGCATCGGCGCGCAGGTCGCGGTTTTCCGTCAACCACTGCCCCTGGGGCGCCTCCGGGCCACGCAGCACGCGCATCTCCACCGTCTCGGTGTAGGCGCTGCGGGCAGCGGTACCCGGGGCCTCGCGGTTGTCCCAGACATAGCTCAGGGTGGCGGCCGGCAGGGCCGGGTCGAAGAAGGTACGGGCCAGGCGCAGCTTCTGCCGGGTGGTGAACGGCAGGCTGTCCAGGGGGTAATCCAGCAGCACATAGACCCGGGCGGCGTAGTCGTCGCCCTCGCGGGTGGCGAAGCGCGCCTTGTCCAGTTTCTGTTCGGTACGCCATTGCCAGCTCAGTTGCCAGGGCTTGGCACCGTCCAGGTCCAGGGGGTGCAGCAGGCCACCGGCGGCGGCATCGGCCTCGATCCGCACGACCTGCCGGCCCTGCTGCTCGATCAGGCTGCGGCTGGAAGGCGCGAGCTTGGGAATGTCCGCCAGGCGCCAGGGCGTCGACCATTCGCCGGCAGGCGGGCCGGCGGTCCAGGGCGTCAGCTGGTTGTCGGCCTGGGCCAGGGGCGCCAGCGCCAACAGTGTGATCGCCAGGGTGCGCTTCACCTTCTTCTCCAGGCATGAAAACGCTCGACCCAACGCAGCAACCCCTGGGGCGCCATGGAAAGGGCCGCGCTTCATGTTCTTCTCCAGGCATGAAAGCGCTCGACCAGACGCAATAGCCCCTGGGGAGCCATGGACAGGCCGCGCTTCATGTTCTTCTCCAGGCATGAAAGCGCTCGACCAGACGCAGTAGCCCCTGGGGAGCATGGGCGCGCTTCCATTCGCCGGCCGCGTACTTATTGGCCTCGGCCATGGTCGGGTAGCTGTGGATGGTGCCGAGAATCTTGTTCAACCCCAGGTTGTGCTTCATCGCCAATACGTATTCGGCCAGCAGCTCGCCGGCATGCTCGCCAACTATGGTCGCACCGAGAATCCTGTCCTTGCCCGGCACGGTCAGCACTTTCACATAGCCATGGGCGGCTTCGTCGGCGATGGCCCGGTCCAGGTCGTCGATGCCGTAGCGGGTCACTTCGAAGGCGATATTCTGCGCCTTGGCCTCGGCTTCGGAGAGGCCCACGCGGGCCACCTCGGGGTCGGTAAAGGTGCAGGCCGGGATCACCCGGTAGTCGGCCTTGAAGCGCTTGAAGCCGGAGAACAGCGCATTGACCGCGGCGTACCAGGCCTGGTGCGCCGCCACATGGGTGAATTGGTAGGGACCGGTGACATCGCCCACCGCGTAGATATTGGGAAACCGAGTGGCCAGGTACTCGTCGGTCTCCAGGGTGCCATTGGGCCGCAGGGTCAGGCCCAGCTCCTCGACGCCATAACCGCTGACATTCGCCACCCGGCCCAGGGCCAGCAGCAGGCAATCGAAGGCGATGGTCACCTCCTCGCCGGTGTCCAGCCGT
>JAZKHB010000001.1:233777-262975 GCA_040385585.1 Pseudomonadota bacterium
CGATCATGCGCTGCTCGCCGTCGACCCGCTCGAAGCGCTCGGCCTTGTGCTGCAGGCGTACATCCACGCCGTCGTTGCGCAGGCTGTTGAGCACCAACTCGCTGGCATCGGCATCCTCGCGTGGCAGCAGGCGCTCGGCCAGCTCGACCTGGATTACCTGACTGCCCAGGCGCTGGAAGGCCTGGGCCAGTTCGCAGCCGATCGGCCCGCCGCCCAGCACCAGCAACCAGCGCGGTTGCTCGCGCAGGCTCCAGATGCTGTCCGAGGTGAAGGCCTGCACCTGCTCCAGGCCGGGGATCTTCGGTACTAGGGGGCGCGCCCCGGCGGCGATGATCAGGTTGCGGCTGGTCAGGGTCTGGCCATTCACCTCAACCGCCCAGGGCGAGAGGATTGTCGCCTCGCCCTGGATCACGTCCACGCCCAAGCCGCTGTAACGCTCGACCGAATCGTGGGGCTCGATATCGGCGATCACCCGCTGGATACGCTGCATTACCGCCGGAAAGTCCACCGTGCCGCCAACGTCGGTGAAGCCCAGGGCCGCGCCCTTTTTCAGCTCGTGGGCCAGCTTGGCCGAACGCAGCAACGCCTTGGACGGCACGCACCCGGTGTTCAGGCAGTCGCCGCCCATCCTGTGTTTTTCGATCAGGCTGACCTTGGCCTTTACCGCGGCGGCGATATAGGCGCTGACCAGGCCGCCGGCCCCGGCGCCGATCACCACCAGGTTACGGTCGAAGACCTTGGGCTTGTGCCAGCCAGCATAGACCCTGCGTGCCTGCAGCATCCCCAGCAGCTTGCGGGCAATCAGCGGGAACACCCCCAGCAGCACGAAGGCGCCGAGCAGCCCAGGGGAGAGGATTCCGCCCAGGGAATCGAGCTGGCCCAGTTCGCGCCCGGCATTCACGAAGACCAGGGTGCCCGGCAGCATGCCCAGCTGGCTGACCCACCAGTAGGTGCGCGCCGGCAGCCGGGTCAGGCCCATGGCCAGGTTGATCAGAAAGAACGGAAACAGCGGCACCAGGCGCAGGGCGAACAGGTAGAACGCCCCCTCGCGCTCCACGCCGGTATTGATACCCGCCAGGCGCTGGCCGAAACGCCCCTGCACCCAGTCGCGCAGCAGAAAGCGGCTGCTGAGCATGGCCAGGGTCGCGCCCAGGGTGGAGGCGAAGGACACCAGCACGAAACCTTCGAGCAGGCCGAATAACGCGCCGGCCAGCAGGGTCATCAGCGCCGCGCCAGGCAGCGACAGGGCGGTCACCGCCACATACGCCAGGAAGAATAACCCGGCGGCCTGCCAGGGGTTTGCGGCGACCTGGGCATTGAGCGCCGCCTGTTGGGCCTTGAGCGCCTCCAGGTTGAGGTACTGGCCGATATCGAACACAAAGAAGCTGCCGAGCAGGGCCAGGATCAGGCCCAGCAAGGCGAGTTTGCGGCTATTCATCAGTTCAGCGCCTCCAGTGCGCAGAGGCTTTGAGCCAGGCTGAAGCCGGCCAGCAGGGCCTGCTGCGGACGATCCGCGCAATGCCCGAGGATACGTGAACGGTAAGACTGCGCCGCCGGACTGCCCGCGGGCCACTGGCGGTCGAAGTCGGCGAGAAACGCCTCGTGCTGATAATTCAATGGCAGGGCCTCGATAAACAACCCGTCGCGCTGGCAACGGTACAGCGCCGCGGGATGCGCTGTGGTGGCGATGCGACTGAGCAGGCCGTAACGCCCACCCGAGAAATTCGGTAGCCCGGCCGCGCCGTTGTTGATCAGCGCGCCGTGCTGCAGATTCAAGGCCACGGCGGAACAGGTATGACTGGTGGCCAGGACGCTGAGCCTATGGGCCGCGAGCCACTGGTCGAGCTGCTGCTGGCGCTCGGGCTCGCCCAGGGCCTCACGGGCGCAGGCCCAGCCGGCCAGGGACTGCTCGTCGCCATGGCTGATCGCCACGCGCTGGCCGCCGACAGCGACCAGGGCGGTGGCCGGTCGCGCAGCCAGGCGCCCGGCCAGCCCCGGCAGGTTCTGTACGGTGCTGTTCAGCTCGGCCTGGATAGCGTTGGAGCGTTCGACCACTGCGTCATCCACCTCCAGCGGATAGGCGCAGCCGCAGCCGGCGCCGCTGCTCTCCAGACGGCCCAACTCGGTTTCCACATTGCCGCGCAGAGCCAGGTGCGCGCTCAGGCCTTGCTCGATGGCCTGGAAAATCTCGGGGTCGCGGTCGAACCAGTGGGCGTCGCCGTTGAACACCAACCGCGCCCCGGGCTCTGCGGCCAGACGCTTTTCCACGGCGGCCAGGGCCTGACGATTGCCGTACAGGCCACCGACCACATAGAGCGCCGGGCAGTCGAACAGCGGCTCGCCGGCAAAGGCATCGCGGGGCAGGCGGTAATCCAGCGGGCAATCGCGGCCGGCGCGCATCAGGCCTTGCCCCGCAGCCAGCCCGGAATCAGGTAGCCCAGTACGCAGAGGCCCAGGCCATAGAGGTTAGTGCCCAGCAGCAGCGCATACTTGCCGTCACCTATGGCCCAGCTTTGCGGAATCCAGCCCAGGGTCAGGGCCACGCCCAGCCCCAGGCCGGTCCAGAAGCTCAGGTGAAAGCCCAGGCGCGTCGGTTGGGTCAGGCCATGCAGGATAAACACCGGGGCCAGGCCGATGACCATGGTGCCGCTGATGGTGGTGGCCTTGAGGATATCGGTGCCGGCGATCATCGGCAGGTTGCCGAGCAGGGCGAACACCACCATGACCGCCATGCCCACGCCAATGGCTTTCTGCCCCAGGTCGCGACCGGCCAGCAGCGGCAGTTCGCGCCCCGCCAGCTTGGCCAGGCTGGAAAAAGTCGAATCCAGGGTCGAGCCGGCGGCCGAGACCATCACCATGGTCATCACCAGTAACGCGCCTATGCCCATGCTCTTGGCCAGGGCCGCCGGCACGTTGTCCGAGGCGGTCAGGCCGGTGAGCTGGGCGTGTACGCCGATCAGGCTGAAGGCCAGGATGGCGACGAAGCCCAGAACACCGGCGATTACGAACGAGCGGCGCATGCTCTTTTCTTCGCTGATAAAGCCACGGTCGGTCAGCACCGGGTCGTGAAAGCCGTAGCTGAAGGCCTGCAGGCCGGCGACCAGCAACAGGTCGAGGCCGGCATTCAAGGCCCATGAGCTGGTGCTGACCAGCTCCGCGGGCGAATGCTGCGGCAGCACCAGGCCCAGCACCCAGACCAGGGCCACTACAAAGATTGCCGCCTGGGCCGCGTCCGTGATGATCGAGCTGCGCAGCCCGCCGCGCAGGCTGTAGGCCAGGGTCACGGCGGTGAACAGCAGGGCCGAGGCGATAAATTCAAAACTGCCGGAATCGCCATAGTAGCCGCCGACCACCGCGGTATTGCTCCAGACCTCGTTGAACAGGCGGATCAGGATGGCCGCGGAAAACGCCAGGGCCGCACCACGGCCATAGTGGCTGCTCAGGAAACTCACCAGCCCGGTAGCCGCATAGCGTCGACGCAGGCGGTAGATCACGAACCCGGTCAGCGGGATCGACAGCCAGTACATGGCATAGGCCAGCCCGCCCACCAGCCCGTAGGTGGCCCCCAGGTTGGCGGCGTTGGTCACCGACTTGGCGAAGATCCAGCTGATAAAGATGCTCGAGGTGATCAACCAGGGAGAGGCGCTGCGACCCTGATCGTCTTCACCCTTGAAGAAGCCGCCAAGGGTCACGGCCCGCGGCGACAGCGCCAGCATCAGCGCGCCATAGACCACGAGGAAACCCCAGAAGAAAAGCCCGGTGATGCTGGTGGGTTGCATGGATCAATCCTTAAGTGGTGAGAGAACCGCCACAACTGGACCCCTGCCCGGCCGTACAGGCAAAGCAATGGTCACGGGTCACGATGGGGTTGCCGGCAAGCGTCGCCTCCAGCAGATCGCGCAGATGCGGACGGTCGCGGCCGATCAACGGCTCGTGCAGCGCCAGCGGCAGATCGAGCATCTGATTGAAATCACAGTCGTACAGGTAGCCCTGCCAATCGACGCTGACCAGCGAGCGGCACATCAGCGGCTCGAGGTTTTCCGGGCGGTAGCTGTCGCGCAGCAACTGCATATAGCCGTTGAACTGGCCCTTGCTGACCAGGGTGCTGCCGAAGCGGGCGATGGGCTGGTTGGTGATGGTCAGCAGGTGATTGAAGACGATGCCGAAATCTTCCAGCAGGTGGCGCTTGTAATCGGCCTCCAGCGCGCCTTGCGGCGGCGGCAGGCTCGGCCCTTGCGGGTTGTACACCAGGTTGAGGACAAGGCCGCTGCCGGGCTGGCCATAACCCAGGGCATTGAGCCGCTGCAGGCCCTGGATACTGGCGTCGAACACGCCATCGCCGCGCTGCTGGTCGACGTTGTCCCGCGAGTAGCACGGCAGGGAGGCACTGACTTCCACGCCCTGATCGGCGAGAAACTGCGCCAGGTCCTCGTAGCCCGGCTCGCCGAGAATGGTCAGGTTGCAGCGGTCGATCACCCGCAGGCCCTCGCGCCGCGCATGCAGGACGATCTCGCGAAAGCGCGGATGCATCTCCGGCGCACCGCCGGTCAGGTCCAGGGTCTGTACCGGATGGGCGTCGATCACTTGATGCAGCAATGCCAGGCTCTCGTCGGTCATGGCCTCGGTGCGGGTCGGCCCGGCATTCACATGGCAATGCAGGCAGCGCTGGTTGCAACGGTAGGTCAGGTTGATCTGCAGGGCTTCCAACGCGCCGCGGCGAATTGCCGGGAAGGCCAGTTGGTCGAGCAGTGGCAGCATGGCGTGCACAGCGTCACTCCTTGGCGAAGACCGACTGTAGAGGGCCGGTGCACAATTTTATTACAGCCAGGACAAAATGCGCCGGAGATTATTTATACAAAACTTATACAAATAATGCATTATAAGTTAAGTCCACCCAGCACAGGAGTGAACCGATGCTACGCCTAAGCCTGTTTTTCGTCGCCGGCTTGCTGGCCGTACTGTGTTTCCACCAGCCGGTATTCGCCCTGCTGCACGGCTACGGGATGGTACCGATGGCGCCCTTTTCCACCGCGCCTACCCAGCCCCTGGGGTTACCGGTCTGGTTATCCGCCGCCTTCTGGGGCGGTGTCTGGGGTGTGGTGATGCTCAGCCTGTTGCGCTGGGAAGCGAGCAAACCGCAGCCTTGGCTCAAGGGCCTGCTGTTCGGCGGCATTGCCCTGACGAGCGTGGCCTTGCTGGTGGTGTTTCCGCTCAAGGGCATGGGTTTGAATCCGGCCCAGCTGCCGATGCGCTTTGCGATCGGCTTTCTGGTCAATGCGGCCTGGGGCGTCGGCACCCTGATCTTTGCCCGTACCCTGCTGGCCCGTTAACCCCTCCTCCAATGCGCAAACGCTTCACACAGAACCCAGGAGAAGCCCCATGCTTGTTCGTTTGACCTATGCCAGCCGCGCCAGCCACTCGGTGTCCGCCGAGCTGATCCGCGAGATCCTCGACAGCTCCCAGCGCAACAACCCGGCCAGGGGTCTCACCGGCTTGCTGTGCTGCAACGCCGATATCTTCCTGCAAGCCCTGGAAGGGCCGCGCGAGGCGGTCAATGCCCTGTATATCCGCCTGGCTGATGACAGTCGCCACAAGGACCTGACGGTGCTGGCCTTCGAGGAAATCGATGTGCGCCGCTACAGCGGCTGGAGCATGGGGTGGGCCGGCGCCAAGCAGACCAACCGCGAGCTGTTTCTCAAGTACTCCGGCAGCGAACGCTTCGACCCCTTCACCATGAACGCCGCCCAGGTCGGCAACCTGCTGCTGGAGCTGAGCGAGACGGCCACCGCGATCAAGGGACCGATTCTGGGTTGAGCCTTGCCGCGCCGAGGCTTTAAGGCGCGGGTTTCGACCTTGGGCTCATGAGGCTGTGGCTGCTTAGTGGGCGACCCCTCGAAGTGATCCGGCCAGGCTCCTAAAGGAAAAATCTGCCCACAGGTGGGAGCCACACTGCGTCTTGACAGGGTCACCTTATTTCGACAAACCCCGCCGTCACGGGTAGCCCGGATAAGCGCAGCGCAATCCGGGGCGCCACGGCCTGGGATCGCTTGTTTCAAGGTTGCGCGCTGTCGCACCTGAAAATGATCATCTCGGAACGCGTGCAGCTGGTTCCAACTGCAGTACTGACCGCATCGAGCATAGGTACGGCACGCACAATACTGTATTGCCCTGTGCCTCCACACACCCCGTCAATGGTTTTGAGTGCGGTGCTTCTTGCGGACCCACTCATTACACCGGCATTGCAGTAGGAAACATGGCCCGTTGGCTTGACAACCTTGCCTGCGGTCTCGAAATACTCCCGCAGCTCTGATGGCGTAAGCATCGTCGAAATAGCACCGTCCGCCGTCATACCCGCTTGTTCTTCAGGGGTATAAAGATGGACATTTTGGGTGCTGGCGCAGCCGGCGAGGACAAAGGCGGCCAATAAAGCGACTGCGAGTTTTTCTATGTTCATTTTTATGTCCTGCTTTTATGGGGGATCAATGTGAATCCAGTATCGCGCCAATTCGTCTTTCAAACTTCTAGCTGAACACCTGCAGGGTCTGGGCAGGCTTATCGTCTTGCTGCAGGGTCATCTTTATTAACTTTTGCTTTTGGAGCGCCGAAAGGCCTGCGCCGTAAAAAATCAGCCAGGTATCGGGCTTGGCCTGTTGAAACCCCGGAATGCTGATCAGGCCTGCGCTTAGCCGTTATCTACGCGGGTGAATTTGGCCAGCGGCCCCTGCAAAGTGCATCACTGGATGCGCTCGGCATAACTGCAGGCTGAGTAGTAGATATCGCAGTTGGTTGTTTTCTGTTTGCAATTACTCAGCGCCATCTCTTCCGCATCGTATGCGTCGGGGGAGCGTGCCCAAAGACTGCCTCCATCGCCCCAGGCGACCGCGACGCACTGGTTGTAGTAAGCGACTTGGAGCTTGCAGCTCTTGTCGCGGGACTGGGCCTGGCAGTCGGACATCGCCTGCTGCTCCGCACTTTCCTGGGATTGCTGACCGGCTGCAACCCCCAAGGCACCATCGGCAGTCGCGACCGCGCCCCAACGTGTTTCCAGCTGGGGCTCCGGTTCTTGCGCACCATCGGCTCCAGGCCCCATCGGCGCACAGCCTTCCCAGCCGGCGCTACCGCCACCAATTGGAAAATAGCCATCTGGACAGCGCCCTTCAGCTTGAACATCGGCATGGGCAAACAGAAGAAGCACAAGGGGCAGATGAAGGAGTAAACCTTTCATGGCATTACCATCCGAAGTGATCAAATGCTTCGAGTCGTTCGCGTGTGCTGTGAGCGCACTGAATCGGCCTTCCGGCCAGCATATGCTGGCCGGGCAGCTCGTGGTGATTAGCAGCGGCCGGCCGCTTTCAGCAGCGCATTGCAGGTACCGCTAGCTCCGTTGTTGCCCTGCCCGCTCAAGGCTGGCGTACCCGCCATGGCCGTGCAGATGGCGTCCGAATGCGGCGTCATGCCAAAGCTCATGGCTTTCTGAAAGCCGGTGGCCGAGTACATGTAGCAGCGGTAGGTGCCGCCGTCCTTGGTTTTGACGCTGTAATTGATGCGTCCGCCGGTTTCCTCGCTGCGTTCGGAGATGGTGAACTGGCCGGTGGGCTGTCCGATGGCCTGGGCCGTGCGTTGTTCCAGGCCGCTTTGGTCGATGGTGGCGGCGCAGCCAGACAGCAGTAGTGCAGCAGTGATCGGGGCGATGATTGGGCGAAGGTACATGGCTAGCTCCAAGGTTTTTAATGGGTGCAACAGAGGGACGGACCAGCAGGTCCGGGTGGTAAAAATCGTCAGTTAGGGCGGGTTGTGCAGGCGTTGATCACGCGTTCAACGGCGGGCCATCGGGCTTGCGCGCCACGATGAATACCCGGATGTCCTTGCCCTGGGTGCCATGCCGCTCGACGGAAAGGATGTCCAGGCCTTGCCGGGTCATGGCCGCCTGCAGCTGGACAGCGTCGAAACACAGCACCTGGGGGGCTTTGCCGATTGCTTGCATCAGCGGCAGGGCCAGCCTGGGTATCAGCGGGTTCATCTCGGCAATGCAGGGTGTCTTCGAGATCAGCAAGCCGCCTGGCTTCAGGGCATTCACAGCCGAGCGCAGCGCCTGTGACAGGTCTGCCACCAGATGCAGCAGGCTGAAGGCCAGCACGGCATCGTAGGCGTCCTGTTCGGCAAGCGGAGCATCGGCATCGGCCACCCTGAACTGCAGGCACGGCAGTGGTTGGCGGGCCAGTTTCTCGCACGCGATGGCGATCATCTGCTCGGATACATCGGTGGCCACCAGCCGCCGCGTTCCAGAGGCCAGGCGCAGGGCGGTGGTGCCCGTGCCGCAACCGATTTCCAGTACCTCTTGATCCACCGACAGTAACGCCTGCACAGCCTGCAAGGTCCGCTCGTAGCCGGCCATGTCGGCAATGGGATCATTCGCGTACTTGCGCGCAATCTTGTTCCAGAAGCGCGCCTTGCTCGTCACTGCGGCCACAGCGCCCTGGTCGCCTGCGGAGATGATGGGTGAATGCATGGGTGCCTGTCCTGTGCGCAGCGAAGGCGGAAGCCAACGACAGTGCGGATGCTATCCTTGCGAATCACAACGGGGTATTGCGATAAATTGCAGACAACATATGCATTTACGTATGGATAAGGTCGACTGGAATCAGTTGAGGGCCTTTCTGGAGACGGCGCAGACCGGCTCGCTGTCGGCGGCCGCCCGCAAGCTGGGGCAGACGCAACCCACCCTCAGTCGTCAGGTCGCGGCCCTTGAGCAATGCCTGGGCGTGACGCTGTTCGAGCGTGTCGGCAAGGCCATGGCGTTGACCGTGACCGGGGCGGAATTGCTCGGGCATGCGCGTGTGATGGGCGCCGCGGCCCATGAGCTGGGGCTGGCCGCCACCGGGCGCTCGGAGGAGGTGGAAGGCGTGGTGTCCGTGGCCACCAGCGACGCCGTGGCGGCGTACCTGATGCCCAGGATCCTGCTTCACCTGCGACAGGCCGCCCCGGGCATCTTCGTGGAGGTGGTCGCTTCGGATGCCGTCAGTGATCTGCAGCGCCGCGAGGCCGATATTGCCATCCGCCATGTGCGTCCCGAGCAACCGGAGCTGATTGGCCGGTTGGTCCGCGAGACTTCTGCCTGCTTCTATGCGTCCGAGGGCTGGGTGCGCGAGCATGGCCTGCCGCGCACGGCAGAGGATGCGGTGCGCTGCGACTTTATTGGCCTGGACCGCTCCGGCCATTACCTGCGACACCTGCACGCCAACGGCCTGCCCCTGAGCGACGCCAATTTTCGCTGTTACGCGGATAAATCCGTCACTTACTGGGAGATGGTGCGCCAAGGCCTGGGCATAGGCGCCATCATGGATGAAGTCGCACGCGACACGCCGGGCGTGGTTCGCGTGCTGGCGGATGTACCACCCTTTAAACTGCCGATCTGGCTCGTCACCCACCGGGAACTGCACACCGCAAAACGCATCCGCATCGTGTTCGATCTGCTGGCCAAGATCCTGGCCTGAAACAGGCGAACGTGCACGGATCCCTCAGGGTCAGTAACGCCTTTCACCCCAGCTTCGGGCCGCGCCGACACCTTCCTGCAATAGCGCGATGAGCCTAAAAAAAGACCCGCCGAAGCGGGTCGAGTCGTGCCTTGGAGCGGTGTTTAGAGCGAGCCGAAGAGGATCTGTATGCTCAAACTGCCCTGGTTGTCGCTCAGCCCCTGGCCGTAGCGGCCCAGCAGATCGTCATTGATGCACAGCTGCAGCTCGCCGGCCTGCCCCTGGGGCAACTGACCCCGGTCGCCGATCAGAAACGGCGTGCCGTTGCCGCCGATGCGCCCGATCAAGGCGCCCTCGTTCGCACCCGGCAAGGTGTAGCCCGGCTTGGCGGGCAGGCCGACATGACCCTGGGCATCGACCAGGCCGTTGGCTGGATTGGCCGTCCATTGCCCACTGCGGTACAGCGCCAGCCGCCAGCTCCTGCCGTTGACCTGCACCCCGGTGCCTTGCCAGGCCTGGTTGGCCTGCACCTGCACCGTCGCGCTTAGCAGGTCGCTGGCCAGGGTGTCGGCGGCGCGAAAGGCCAGCGCGGTGAGCGTCAGGGTCGGGTTGGCCGTGCCGGTGCTGGGGTACACGCCATCGCCCACCAGGAACAGGTTGCGGTGATCCCAGCTGCGCTGGTCCTTGTCGACCACCGAGGTATTCGGATCGGGCCCCATCCTGTAGGTCCCCATCAAATGCCCGGCGCCCTGGTAGCTGTAGGGTTCGCCGTCGTAGACGAAAAAGCCCGGCGAGTTGGCGGCGGTCGGTTGCAGGTCGGTCATTTCCTCGGCCCCGAGCAGCTCGGTGATGATATGGGTGGCCGCCCGACGTGCCTGCTTGAAGCCTTCCTTGGTGTAGTCGGAGAAATCGTAGTGGATCTCCGGACGGGCAATGCCCAGATGATCGCGGTACTGGGTGGACGCCTGCACGCGGCACAGCGCCTTGTCGGGCTTGGCCTCCACCTGCTCGACCAGAAAACCGAGACGGAACTGGCGGGTGAACAGGCTGTTGAGTTGACGCACCAGCGCCGCCCCGAACAAGGCCTGAGACGGCTGACCAGCCTGGGAAGGCAGCGGATTGGTACCGCTGGTGTTGGTGCCGTCGATGTAATCGCAGACGCTGGTGTAGGGATCGTTCACCGGCCAGCTCCAGCCCTCGTTGCCGATCTCGATACGCCAGGCGGCGCGCTGGGCACGGAAGGCACCGTCGCGCAGGCTCTCGATGCCGGAGGTGGCGATAGGCCCACGATAGGGAAACAACGGCTTGCCTTCGGGCATCAGCCCCCAGGCCAGGTAGACCGGGTGATCGGCCAGGCCGCAGCCGACCTGCCCGCTGCTGTTGGCCACGCCCTTGGAGCATTGGCTGGAAACGGAATTGAGCAGCAACTTGGGCGTTTCGATCGCATGGGCGGCGATCACGTAGCGCTTGCCCACCGCCACGCCGGTGCCGGTGGCAGGGCCGTTGCTGGTCTCGTACTGGATGTATTCGATGCCGCTGACCTGGTCATCGGCACCGACCAGCACCTGGCTGGCCACGGTCTGGTAGAGGATGCTGACATTGCCGGTATCCAGGGCCTTGTTCAGGGTCACGGTGGCGTCGTACTTGGCCTGGATCGGACAGATCGGGGTGCAGCTGGTGTTGCCCGCGCAGACCCGACGTCCATCGTAGGGCTGGGAGTTGCGGCCCGCCGGCGTCGGGCTGACCACCAGCGGCAGCCCCTGAAACAGCTGCCCATCGATGGCGGCCGCCAGCCCCTGGTCGACCAGCGAAGCCGGAATGCCGTGCATGGGGTACTGGTAGCCCTCGGGAAAGGTGACACCCAGGTAGGCCTGGGCGCTGACATCGGCCGACACCCCTATTTCCGCCTCGGCGCGGCAATAGGCGCTTTGCATCTCGTCATAACTCAGTGGCCAGTCGACCCCCACGCCATAGACGCTGTTCATGCGGAAATCGTTGGGCAGCAAGCGCAGAGCGGTGCCCATCCAGTGCCACATGGTGCCGCCGCCGAGGCGCTCGTAGGTGCTGGTGAAGGCCAGCGGTCCTTTCTGCACCAGGTAGCTCTTCTCGGGACATTGCCAGCCCTTGGGGTTGATCAGGTCCTGGGTGGTCGCCCGGGGCGCGTTCTGGTTGGCCGGGTCCAGCGCGGTATCGTCGGGCGGGTAAGGCGCCTCGGGGGTCTTGGCAAGTGCCGTGTAGAAACGCTCCAGGTAATGGCTGCGATTCGGCGGAACCGCTGCGCCGGACTCCAGCACCAACACCTTGAGCCCGGCCAGGCCCAGCTGGTAGGCCATTACGCTGCCGGACATGCCGGCGCCGACGATGATGACATCTGCGTGTTGAGTGCTCATCAGGCTTGTCCTCCGCTGGCGGTCACACCCGTAAAGGCTTCGAGGCTGGGCGGTTCGCTGGCCCAGTAGCCGAAGTGGAATTGGCTGTAGCCCATGGGGTGCGCCTGGGCAATGCGCCAGGCCCAGCTCTCCTTGTAGGCCTGGTCGGACACCACGTGCGGTGCGGGGCCAGCCGAACCGTCGGCCAGGGGCGGTGGAAACCAGACGCCCAGCAGCCAGAGCTTCATGATGGCGCGGGCGGCCGGGGCATTGGAGTCCGACCCCGTGGCGCCGAGCACCGCGGCGGCGATCTGCTCGGGGGTATTCTTGGCCGCCAGTAGGGTGGCGTATTGCTCGAGCAAGTGGCTGAACAGGGCAACCCCGAGCGCCTGCTGGGCCGTCTCGAAGAACAGCTCAGGCAGGCCTATCGGGTCGACCGAAGGCGCCAGCGCGTCCTGGGCCAAACCGGTGAGCGCCGCGGACAGGGCGTTGAAATTCTGCTGATCCTGATTGGTGCTCATGGCTTACTCCTTGGCCGCGGTGGACTGGGCGCGTTCCAGCAGGTAGGTGAAATCGGCGAAGCTGGTGCGCGGCGATTGGGTCACCTGGGTGGTCGCGTTGTTATGGCATTCCATGCAGCTGGACGAGGCCTGCGGCGTGGTGCCCTGGATATAGGTTTCCAGGGTGCTGTTGGCGAGGAAGGTGGGCGCCGGCGTGCCCAGCGGGTTGGTCGGCGAAGGCGTGGTGCAGGTATCCGCCGGCGCGGTCGGCCACTGGGTGCTGACCAGTTGGTAGTTGGCCCAGACCGACTGTGGATTGACGCTGCGCAGCTTGGCCTGATAGCTGGCATTGAGCTGTTGCGTGGCCGCATCGATGGGAATCTCGCGCACGATCTGCGAGGGCGTGGCCTTGAGCGCCGGGTTCCAGGGACGCGCAGGCGGCTGGTTGATCGGCCGATCGCTGGCCGCGGTGTCGTAGAACAGGTACGGCCCCTTGCGCTCGCTGACCGGCGTGGTCCGCTCCGGCACATTGCGCACATGCTCGAAGGTCGACCAGACCCACTGCGGTGCGTTGGCGGTCTTGTGCACGATATGCAGGCCTACCAGACCGACCCGCTGCGCCGAACAGGACTCCGGGATGATCGGCCCATTGTCCGGATTACTGTTGCCCGGGGTGTAGACCAGCGCATCGACGCTGTGAAAGTCCGAGGCCCGGTCACTGCCACCCAGCACTTTCCACGAAGCCTTGACCATGATCGAACCAAGCTGGCCAGGGGTCTTCTTGGCGGTGTCGGGATTGACCCCGCAACTGAAGGCCACCTGGTTGCCAGCGGTGTCGAAAAACCGCTGCTGGCCTTCGATGCTATACAGGCCGTTGTCGACGATGCCGTCGAACATCGGCTGGTTGACCGTGATCTCGTTGCGCGTATAGATCCCGTCCTGGTCGACCAGGGGGCCGCTTTTGAAGGGCTGGATAAACTCATCCAGCACATCCGGGACCTTGCCCATCTGCTGCAACAGCCGTCCGGCTTTGAGGCCTTCGCAAGCAGCCGGCACCTGGGCCGGTGCATTCCAGGCCGAGGGTGGCTGGCCCTTGGGCAAAAAGATCTGATAGCTCTCTTTCCAGGCCTCCCAGACGGCGACGGCATCCTGCTGACCGATAATGCGAGCCGGATCGGGTTCGCCGTTATCCAGGGCCGGCCAGTTGGCGGCGATAAAGGTCTGCCAGGACAGCTCATCGAAGTTGTGCTGCAGGCTCTGCAAGCTGAAAGGTGGGGTAGCGGTGACATCGAAGGGGATATGCGGCGAGAGGACCGGATCGGCCAGCGCCACGGGGATACAACACAAAGCACCGAACAGGGAGCGGCCGAGCATACGGCCAGTACGACTGACTTCCATTTTCCTTGTCTCCACGGTTGTAACGCCAGGAGATAAAGCGATCCTTTGGAACTCTTGTGTATTGGCGCAGTCCTGGCGCCCACCCCAGCCTAGACGGTCTTTTTATATTTACCGCACGGCTACAAAAATTATCGGGCGCGCGCCACTACGAAGATCGTAAAAAAAGACCCGCCGGAGCGGGTCTTTTTTATCGGCTGATGCTCTCTAAGCCAGTTCGGCGAAACACTCCGCCATCAGCCCCAGCCCCCGGTCCAGCAGTTCGTCTTCGGCGGTCAGCGGCACCAGCACCCGCAGCACATTGCCGTAGGTACCGCAGGACAGCAGGATCAGCCCCTTGTCCCGCGCCTTGGCGACGATCTGCCCGACCAGCGCGGCGGCCGGCTTGTGGTGATCGCCGTCCTCGAACAGCTCCAGCGCGATCATCGCACCCAGGGCGCGCACCTCGCCTATTACCGGGTGCTTGGCCTGGATGGCTTTAAGACCGGCGACCAGACGCTCACCCACCGCCTGGCAGCGCTGTAGCAGCTGCTCTTCCTCGAACACCTGCATCACCGCCAGGGCGGCGACGCACGCCAGGGGGTTACCGGCATAGGTACCGCCCAGGCCGCCCGGGGCGATGGCGTCCATGTACTCGGCCTTGCCACACACGCCGGCCACCGGAAAACCGCCGGCGATGGATTTCGCGAAGGTGGTCAGGTCGGCCGCCACGCCCATCTGCTCCATGGCGAAAAAGGTACCGGTACGCCCGGCGCCGGTCTGCACTTCGTCGGCGATCAGCAAAATGCCGTGCTGGTCGCACAGGGCGCGCAGACGCTGCATAAAGGCCTTGGGCGCGATATAGAAGCCTCCCTCGCCCTGCACCGGTTCGATGATAATGGCGGCGATGTCCCGCGGCTCGGCATCGTTCTTGAAGATCCGCTCGATGCTGGCGATGGCATCGTCATCGCTGACGCCATGCAAGGCACAGGGGAATTGGGCGCGGAAAATACCGCCCGGCATCAGGCCCATGCCGGCCGAATACGGCACCACCTTACCAGTCAGGCCCAGGGTCATCATGGTGCGGCCATGGTAGCCACCCGTGAAGGCGATTACCCCGGCGCGCCCGGTCGCGGCGCGGGCGATCTTCACCGCGTTCTCCACCGCCTCGGAACCAGTGGTGACCAGCAGGGTCTTCTTGGCGAAGTCCCCCGGCACCCGCGCGTTGATCTTCTCGCACAGCTCGACATAGGGCTCGTAGGCCAGCACCTGGAAGCAGGTGTGGGTCAGCTTGGTCAGCTGCTCCTGCACGGCGGCGATAACGGTCGGGTGCAGGTGGCCGGTATTGAGCACCGCGATGCCGCCGGCGAAGTCGATGAATTCGCGACCCTCGACGTCGGTGACCGTGGCGTTCTTCGCCGAAGCGGCGAAGATCGGGTGGATCTGGCCCACGCCCCGGGGAATGGCGGCGGCGCGACGTTGCATCAGGGAGTCGTTGGTCTTGCTCATGGTTCCAGGTTCCTTATTCGCCGCTCATCGGTCGGCGTGGTTCAAGGATGAATACAACCGGGGAAGAGCGTTGCAGCATACGATGATCGACTGCCACGCCCTGCGGGTTGCTCAGGTTCTTTTTACGCTGCTGTAAACCCAGGTGACCGGCTCGTTGGTTGAACCCGGGGCATTTAATTTTCTAACCGTTGCACCGTTCGAGAGCTTCGGGGCTAAGGCAGACGACCCGAAGGTCGATTCAATTACACCCCCAGGCAGAGGTATTTGATCTCCAGGTAATCCTCGATGCCGTACTTCGAACCTTCACGGCCCAGACCGGAAGCCTTGACTCCGCCAAAGGGCGCCACTTCGTTGGAGATCAGCCCGGTGTTGATCCCGACCATGCCGTACTCCAGGGCCTCGGCGACGCGGAACACCCGGCCCAGGTCGCGGGCGTAGAAGTAGGAGGCCAGGCCGAACTCGGTGTCGTTGGCCTGGGCGATCACGTCGGCCTCGTCGGTGAAGCGGAACAGCGGCGCCAGCGGGCCGAAGGTTTCTTCCTTGGCCACCGCCGCGTGCTTGGGCACGTCGATCAGGATGGTCGGCTCGAAGAAGCTGCCGCCCAAGGCGTGGGGCTTGCCGCCGGCTACCAGCTTGGCGCCCTTGCTCAGGGCGTCGGCGATGTGTTCCTGGACCTTGGCCACGGCCTTGCCGTCGATCAACGGGCCGGTGGTGGTGCCGGCATCCAGGCCGTTGCCGATCTGCAGCTTGGCCACCGCCACCTTGAGCTTGTCGACGAAGGCATCGTAGACCCCGTCCTGAATGTACAGACGGTTGGCGCAGACGCAGGTCTGGCCGTTGTTGCGGTACTTGGAAATCAGCGCGCCTTCGACCGCCTTGTCCAGGTCGGCGTCGTCAAAGACGATAAAGGGCGCGTTGCCGCCCAGCTCCAGGGAGACCTTCTTGATGTCCTTGGCGCACTCGGCCATCAGCTGGCGGCCGATTTCGGTAGAGCCGGTAAAGGACAGCTTGCGCACTATGGGGTTGCTGGTCAGCTCGCCGCCGATGTCGCCGGCGCTGCCGGTGACCACGCTCAGCACGCCCTTGGGGATACCGGCGCGGTGCGCCAGTTCCACCAGGGCCAGGGCCGAGAACGGCGTCTGGCTGGCCGGCTTGATGACCATGGTGCAGCCGGCGGCCAGGGCCGGGCCGGCCTTGCGGGTGATCATCGCCGCGGGGAAGTTCCAGGGGGTGATGGCCGCGGTCACGCCGATCGGCTGCTTGAGCACCAGCAGGCGCTTATCCGGCTGGTGGCCGGGGATCACGTCGCCATAGATGCGCTTGGCTTCCTCGGCGAACCACTCGATAAAGGAGGCGGCATAGACGATCTCGCCCTTGGCCTCGGCCAAGGGTTTGCCCTGCTCCAGGGTCATCAGGCGGCCGAGGTCGTCCTGGTGCTCGATCAGCAGCTCGAACCAGCGACGCAACTTGTTGGCGCGCTCCTTGGCAGTCAGCGCGCGCCAGGCCGGTAGGGCAAGGTCGGCGGCCTCGATGGCGCGACGGGTTTCGGCGGCGCCCATCTTCGGCACGGTGCCGATGATTTCATTGGTGGCCGGGTTGTTGACCGCGATGGTCTGGCCGTTGTCCGCATCCTGCCAGGCGCCGTCGATATAGGCTTGCTGGCGGAACAGTTGGGCGTCTTTCAATTGCATAACAGTCTCCTTGATACCGACACCCAGGCGTCGGGCAGGTATTAGTGGCAAAAAGCGCGCCCAGCCTGCAGCGGGCGGGAGCATGCGGCGTCCAATCGGGCATGCAGTGGCATCGGAAACGGACCGCTTGACGCTCAAGCACCCTATACCGTTTGAAATCTCAAACGAATCCTAGGGTCGCGACGGCAAAAGGACAATAGTATGTTCGGAAAAATTAACAAATTAGCGTAAATACTTGGCTATTCCGCCATCTGCTTGGTAAAAATCCGCACTATCGTTCAATATCACGAACGAACGCCATCAATATGGACTGCAGCCGTCTACCTGCTCGAGGAGTGGGCACACACTCCAGTTCGGCTGCTTTCTGGTACGAGTCGCTTTAACGGCTCATCACCCGCTAGGCCGAGTCAAAAGCACCACCGTATCAGGGCCTTGATGGCCGCCAAAATTGACTAAACGAACTGGCCAAACGGGCCACTAGATGCGTATGATTGCGCCGCGTTGCATCCGTAGCTCAGCTGGATAGAGCACTGCCCTCCGAAGGCAGGGGTCGTGGGTTCGAATCCCGCCGGGTGCACCATATAAATAAAGGGCTTAGGTGAACACCTAGGCCCTTTTTTTTGGGCTGCTTCAATTCTGTGCTTAGACCGTGCCGCACCTTTGCGCGCTGCGTCTTCTTGTGAGTATTGGCCCCCCGGGCTGGAAAGGCTGAGAAGGCCTCTTTCTCAGCGAATGACTCTGCCCAGCATGCCCCTCACGCGTAGACGCCCACTTCGTCCAGCGGCTCCTTGAACTCATACAGCCCATTGATGTACGCCGCGCGGGACAGGCTGAAGATCGAAGCGCCGCGCCAATCAAGCCCTTCAGAGGTCTTGCTGGATCGCCTGAATGAGGCCGAACGAAATGATCGGCAAATGGGCAACTTGCGCCATCGATCGGGCCGAAACGCCCCTCGTTCGAGGGCAGATCCAGCAGTCGACCTGCGCCGCCTCCACGGACAGCACGCACAACTTGATCGGGGCCGGCGGCACGAGTACCGGTAAAACTGGCCACCGCCTTGGGCGGGGCGTGCAGACAGCACCGGGGACGTGCAGAGCAGTCCGTCAACCCCGCTTCGCCTTCCTCGCCATTTGTAGGCGATTCACACGCTGACAGCGGCGGCCTGGGCAGCGTCTCGACCCGCCGGCCGTGGTGGAGGCGCCGGACCAAAAGGACTCGACCGTGAGGCGTAAGACGGGCATGTTTGTTCAGGTTTATCCAGGGCTTGGAAGGCTATTGGATCGCGCTTCCAGTGTTCCGGGTACGCCGCGGATGAACAACTTGCCGAGAGATCACAGCTGGAGCATGACCTAGGACCCAGGGCGGGACATGCCCCTGGAATGCTAGGATCACTTGGAAAAGCGTGGTGGCGAACTACTTTGCTGACCTGCGGCCCCTGGCAGCGCGACAGCGCGACAGCAACGGCTTGCTCAGGCGAGGCAGAATCAATCCGGATGCCATTGCCTCCGAGCTGATCATCCGGCCACGCAATCGCTTGGAGTGGAGTGTCCAATTGAAGCCATAACATCGGTGATGACGCGGCAGCAGAATGCGCCTGCTTCAATTCAATTGCCGTGTTGCACTCGGCTCTGCAATCGTCCAGGTTTCGACGCGCCTTTAAGTGGTGTCCCTGAGTTCAGGGCCATAAACTCAGGAGATCGAGCGGTCTAAGCCGTGCGCAAGTAGCAAAAGGTTTGCGTCCCGGTCAGGATTTTCAATAATTTCTTTATGCTTTTGGTGCCCACTTGGCATGATTTTCAGGGATGACGACGGATGTATTCTTGAGAGATTTTCATATGCGGGTTTCAAATAGAAAAAGAGTGCTTATTACCGGCGGCGCAGGTTTTTTGGGCTCCCACCTCAGCGAGCGGCTGCTGAATGATGGCTGTGATGTCTTGTGCTTGGACAATTTCTACAGCGGGACCCGGGACAATGTGGCCCATCTCTTGAGCAATCCCCATTTCGAGTTGATGCGCCATGACGTCACGTTTCCGCTTTATGTCGAGATAGACGAAATCTACAACCTGGCGTGCCCTGCATCACCTATTCACTACCAAAGAGACCCGGTGCAGACCACCAAGACCAGTGTGCATGGGGCCATCAATATGCTTGGCTTGGCAAAACGGACCAAAGCCAAAATTCTGCAAGCCTCGACTAGCGAGGTCTACGGCGACCCTGAAATTCATCCGCAACGCGAGGGCTACTGGGGTCATGTGAATCCTATCGGGATTCGCTCCTGCTACGACGAAGGCAAGCGCTGCGCCGAAACCCTGTTCTTTGATTACCATCGCCAGCATCAGCTGGAAATCAAGGTGGTTCGCATCTTCAATACCTACGGACCACGGATGCATCCCAACGATGGGCGCGTGGTGAGCAATTTCATTGTTCAGGCCCTGAGCGGAAAAAATATCACCCTCTACGGGGATGGCTCGCAAACGCGGAGCTTCTGCTACGTGGACGATCTTATTGACGGCGTTGTTCGCATGATGGCCAGCCCCGCTGAGCTGACAGGGCCAATCAATATGGGCAATCCCGTGGAGATCACCATCAAGGACCTGGCTGAAACCGTCCTGAAGCTGGTGGGCGGGTCGTCCAAGCTGATCTTCCAGGCCTTGCCGCAAGATGATCCGAAGCAGCGCCAACCCGATATCACCTTGGCACATGAAACGCTGGGCTGGCAGCCCAGCGTAAAGCTTGAGCAGGGGCTCGAAAAAACCATCGCTTACTTTCGGACGCGCTTGGAAATATGAATTGCGCAGACCATAAACTGATCATTGTCACCCCGGTTTACGAAGACGCTGAAGCAAGCAGCCGCCTCTTCAAGGAGCTGGCACTGCAGTTCACGAGAGATGTTTTCGTGGTGGCAGTAGACGATGGGTCGGTTATCCAGCCACTTGAAATATCCAGTCTTGAGGATGCGGGCGTCGACGGGGTGGTTTTAAAACTCCGCCGTAATGTCGGGCATCAACGGGCCATCGCCATTGGCTTAGGCTACGCCTCGCAGATTATGCGACCGGACCAGCGCATCGTTGTGATGGATTCAGATGGAGAGGATTTGCCGTCGACCATTGTCGATCTGCTGTCAGCCTTAACTGATACGGGCGCCGACGTAGTAGTCGCGCAGCGCGAGAGTCGGGTGGAAACCTTGAGGTTCAAGGTCTTCTATGCCGTCTACAAGCGTTTCTTCAGGCTGATGACCGGCCGCTCAATCAGTTTCGGGAATTTCATGGTGCTCAAGCCGAACGCACTAAAGCGCCTGGTGGCTATGCATGAGCTGTTTACCCACGTTGCAGGTGCTGTTCTGGCATCGAAGCTGCGAACCGGCAGGTGCTCCATTGATAGAGGGCCGCGTTATGCAGGGCAATCGAAAATGAATTTTGTCGGGCTAGCGCTGCATGGCTTTAAGGGGCTGATGGTCTTTGCCGAGGATGTGCTGGTGAGGGTAGGGATTGCCTGCGCCTTGATCGCGGGTTTGTCAGTAGTGGCTGCCGCCGCGGCCGTGGTGCTCAAATTGCTGGGCATTGCAACGCCAGGCTGGTTTTCCGTTGCGTTGGGAATCCTCGTGTTGATGTTCCTGCAGACGGGTGCTCTCGCGCTGATGACCTTGATGCTGACCGGTGTGGTGCGCGGTGGAACGGTGACTACGACTATTGCCTACCATGATTTTGTAGAGCAGGTGATCGAAACGAAAAAGCCAGCAGGCTCGGCATGAATCGCCATTTGCAGAGAATGGCTCGTTATAGCATCAATGCTGTAGTCGCCATGGGGGGCATTATGGCGCCCTGGCATTCGCTCTGAGTGAACTCAATTTCACCTCCGCGGACGCGCTTTAAAATATCGCGGCGTTACCCAAGGAATAAATTCATAGTGTTTATGTTATGAAAATCATTAGCGCGACCGCAGCAACGGTTCTGTTTGTTATTGTGCTGGTTATTGTTTACTGCGTGCACATTTCATACTTCAGGGTGGGCGTGGTTTTTTATGCCGCTATGGCGGATGGCGTTATTGCTACAGTACTAACGGCTGGCGTACTGTGTACTGTGAAATTTTTCAGACCCCTCGGCATTTTTGAAAAAATTCAATTGATGATCATTTGGCTGTTGCTGGGCTATGCGCTGGCCATCTCAGTGCCGACCGTGATTGACCGTTCATTGTCCTTTTACGTGCTGGAGAAGCTTCAGCAGCGTGGTGGCGGGATCACGCAGGCAGGCTTTGAACAGGTATTCACGCAGGAATATATGAGGGAGCATCACTTAGTTGAGGTGCGGCTGACTGAGCAGCTCGAATCAGGGACTCTTGAGATTGAAAATGGATGCGTTAAACTTACAGAAAGAGGTGCGCATCTAGCAAGTTTCGGTCGTTACTTTCGGAAAAATTGGCTGCCTAAACAGCGATTGCTAATGGGTAGCTATTCTGACGATTTGACTGACCCCTTCAGAAATAGCCGAATGCCATTCGATTATCTATGCGATTAATCTTAAGCTCGCCTAATATCCACCGAGCTGTGTGGCCGCCCCGCATCAAATAATGCGTTCGGCGTAAACGGTTATCAGTGATACCGGCGACAAGGTACTAATCTAAAAGGTTTACTCATGAAGATTGCGATTGCCGGAGCAGGGTATGTGGGCTTGTCCAATGGGATTTTGCTTTCGCTGCACCATGAAGTGGTTGCTCTGGACATCGTTCCAGAGAAGGTTGCAATGCTCAACCGCCAAGAGTCGCCGATCATTGACCCTGAGCTGGAAGAGTACCTCAAGAATAAATCACTGAATTTTCGTGCCACGCTGGATAAGCATGAAGCCTATGCGGGGGCCGACTACGTTATTATCGCAACGCCGACGAATTACGATCCGGCGTCTAACTGTTTCAATACAACCTCTATTGAGGAGGTTATCCGGGATGTAATGGTTATCAACCCCCATGCTGTCATAATCATTAAATCGACCATCCCCGTCGGTTTCACCGCCAAAACCGCTCAAGCTTTTGGTTGCGACAATCTCATCTTCTCGCCTGAATTCCTGCGAGAAGGTCGGGCCTTGCACGATAACCTCTATCCCTCAAGGATTATAGTAGGCGAGCGTTCAAAGCGAGCCGAAGTCTTTGCTCGACTACTCCAGGAAGGCGCCATAAAACAGAACATCCCTGTCCTGTTCACGGATGCTACGGAAGCAGAAGCTATCAAGCTCTTCGCCAACGCTTACCTCGCCATGCGTGTGTCCTACTTCAATGAGCTAGACACCTACGCCGCGTCACATGGTCTGGATAGCAAACAGATCATTGACGGCGTCGGATTAGACCCGCGCATCGGCGCACACTACAACAATCCCTCTTTTGGTTATGGCGGTTACTGCTTACCCAAAGATTCCAAGCAACTATTAGCCAATTACCAAGATGTACCGCAGAATTTGATCAATGCCATAGTCACGTCGAACAGCACGCGTAAGGACTTTATTGCGGATGACATCTTGCGGCGCAATCCGAAAGTGGTCGGCATTTATCGCCTGAGCATGAAGACTGATTCTGATAATTTTCGGTCCTCGAGTATCCAGGGCATTATGAAGCGGATCAAGGCGCGGGGGATCGAAGTCATCATTTTCGAGCCCGCCATGAGCGATTCAGCGTTTTTTCACTCGCGAGTGATTCGAGATATCGAGGCATTCAAGAGTGAAGCCGATGTGATCATCAGCAATCGTAACTCGGATGAACTCGCGGATGTTTTAGATAAGGTCTACACCCGAGACTTGTTTGGGCGTGATTAATTAGCTTGCGATCTACTCATTACTGGCATCGAGGCGATATACCTGATCGAGAAGCAACGGCTGCCCCGCGCTGCAGGACAAGACAGCTTTGCAGCCTCTCAGTTACAATTGCGGGATTTTTAGTGGCAGCCCATGCGCGCTTAGCGCACTAGCACGAAAGAACCGAATTTTCAGTGCCCCGTCGCCCCCGAGATGGCGCGATAACTTACCTGTTCCAGACAGTATTCGGAGCCGTATGCAGTCAAGTAAGGTCGCTTCTCAGGAGTCGAGAGCACATTCCGCGGGTTCGGGAGTTTTATCGAACGCCTTCCATGGCTCGTGGCGTTGGGACCTAGCGGTCTGCTTGTTGCTAGGGTTTGTCTTCTTCCTGATCTACAACGCCAACCTGAGGTCCATTGGCGCTGTCGATACCTATCCGGCGCGTTACCTGCCGTTGTCGATCTGGAAGCACCACAGCCTGACACTGGACCCGATCGCATCGCTCGTCGCGCAAGGCAAAGAGGTTCCGCCTGAGCCAGACCATTCGAATATAGCGTTCTGGATGATCAAAAGCCCCACAGGCAATATCGTCTCGCTATATCCCATCGTGACCCCCGTGGTTGTCGCACCGCTGTACCTGCCGGCGGTCGTTTATCTCAACGCCAATGGCTGGAGTCCGCAGCGAGTCGATTATGTGGCCCGGATCATGGAGAAGCTCTGCGCGGCGCTTATGGCATCGGCGTCGGCGATGCTTCTCTACCTGCTGCTGCGACGGCGCAGCCCGCCCGCCACCGCGGTACTGCTTACGATGGCGTACGCGCTGGGCACGACGACATGGGTTATCAGCAGCCAGGCCCTCTGGATGCATGGACTCGGCGAGCTGCTGGTGGTCGCGCTGCTGTACGTGCTCACGGGGCCCTGCACGCCACTGCGAGCGCTCGGGGCCGGTCTTTGTTGTGCGCTCCTGGCCTGCAATCGACAGCCTGATGCGATCCTTGCCGCGGGCTTCGCGCTCTACGCGATCTGGTGGGCGGGGCCCCGCCTTCCATTATTCATTGCCGCAGGCGCAGTGCCCGTCGGGCTGGTGCTGGCCTACAACCTGTTGGTGGTGGGTCATATCGTCGGAGGCTACGGCCTGATACCCCTCGGCCAAGAGGTCTCGCAATTCGGCGAGGACACGCTCTTCGGCATTGGCGTGCTGCTGTTCAGCCCGGTCTACGGCCTTTTCGTCTTTTCGCCTTTCCTGCTGTTCGTGCCGCTCTTCCTGATGTCGGTGCTGCGCGATCGGAGATGGCGCGGACTCACCCTGGCGATCGGTGGCGCGCTGGTGGTGCAGTTGCTCTTCTACGCCGCGACGCATTGGGAGCAGGGCCGAAGCTGGGGCCCCCGGTATCTCACTGAGGCCATCCCCATCCTGGTGTGGATGCTGCCTCCGATTGTCGAGCGATTGCGCACGACCGGTCGCGTCGTGTTCGGCTTGGCATGCGTTGTGGCGGTGGCCATCCAGGCGGTGGGTGCCTTCTCCTATACGGGCAGGGCCCTCGGGGTAGCTGTGGCCGCCAAGGGGCCGAACTTGACTCGTGGTGCCTGGAAGGAACTGGTCTGGGATGTCGGCAACACACCCTTTATCGCTGAGTTGAAGCAGGGGCGAGCCGCGCCCGACCTTGGGGCGTTTCAGGGCAATATCGACGCAGCCGGAGCGCGCGACGAGGACGATGACAGCCGTATGGTGATTTCCGGCTGGGCGCTCATGAACGGCCACACGCCGATGGACGTCGCGTTGATCGTGGACGGCCGGGTTGTGGTCGGCGGTACCAACACCTTCTTCGAGCGTCCCGACGTTGCGCGCACGCTCGGCGAATCGGAGCCAAGCGGTTGGCAAGTGACGTTTCCCGCCACCGCCCTGGCGCCCGGCAAGCATGTGGTGACAGCCCTCGTGCGCTCCCATCTCGGCGGCCAGCAACGCATGCTGGCGGTGCGCGAATTCACGGTCACGAAAAGCGCTCCCGAGCTCGCGGGAGCCGCCCGACACGCGACTGCGAGCCTCATCCAGCGTCAGGATCGCCTCGGTTACTGGCTCAGCGAGTTCTCCAAGAACACGGAGTTCGTGCTGCAAGGCCAGGAGCTGAACCTATTCACCAACGCCGCGTTGATCGAAACCCTGGCACCGGTGGCGCAGCAGAGCGGTCTCACCGCCACCCTGGAGCGGGCGCGCGCCTTTCTGACGAGCCAGATCGAGGATAACGGTCTGGTTCGCTACCACGGCCGTCCCGACCTATCGACGATGGGCGTGATGGGCTGCGTGATCACGCCCGACTCCGACGACACGGCGCTGGCGTGGCGAATCGCTCCGAGCGATCGCTCCGAGCTACAGGCCCTGGCACTGTCTACGCTCAAGCGGTTCCGTACGCCGGATGGCCTCTATCTGACCTGGCTCGCGGCACGGGACGATTTCAAGTGTATCGACCCGGGCAAGAATCCGAATCCGCCCGACATTGGCATCCAGCTGCACGTCTACCTGTGGTTGGCGCAGGTGGACCCGCCGGCGGCCCGTGAGCACTGCACGGCTTTGCAGAAGCGCTCGGCCGATGAGTCTCTCTGGGTCTACTATCGCTTGGCGCCGCCCATCGTCCTGTTGCGGCTTAACCAGATGAGCGAGGCGGGCTGTCCGTTACAGCTGCCTCAAGCACGACTGCAGACCACGGTCGCAGGCCAGGATATATGGCTCGAGCTGCTGGACCATCTGCACCACTTCGAGACGGCGCACGATCTCACTGCCGATCGTGCGCAAGCCGCAGCGCTGCTGCTCGGACGCCTCGCCGACGACGACTTCGCGTCCTTGAAAAGCAATCCGCCGCTGCTGTACCACAATGACCTGAGTGCGAGCGTGAGCCGGATCTACTGGTCCGAGGCGTTTGGTTATGCACTCTGGCTCAGGCTCTACTACGAGAACGAGGGCGCAGTTTCTAAAGCCGCCCGCGGTGCTGGGGGCGGCGAGCAACCCTCAGAGAAAGGTCGCGCAGGGCCATGACCGATACCCCTACGGCGAATATCCGTACGCCGCCGATGCGGCAGCTACTGCGACTGCTGTCGTCCATCCGCTTCGACGAAGTCCTGGTGCTGCAGGGGACGCCGGTGATTGGGGCAATCCTGGCGCTCGGTACGCTGACCTTTAACGATTGCATCAGGGCAGCCGTCTTCGGTGCCGGCAGCCTGTGCCTGGTGGGGCATGTCTTCGTGATGAACGATTGGGCGGGTATCGAGGGCGACCTCAGGGATCCGCACCGTGCCACGCGGACGTTCGCGTCGAAGGGCGTGAGCCGCGCCGCTGTCGGCATCCTTGCCGCCGCGCTCCTGGTGATAACGCTGCTTTTGTTCGCGCTGCTAGGCCCGGTCTCGCTCACCCTCGCGATTGCAATCCTGGGGCTGAGCACGCTCTATTCGGCCCCCTCGATTCACATGAAGGGCCGTCCGATTCTGGGCTCCAGCCTTCACCTCGTGGGCGGCACGCTGCACTTTCTGCTCGGCTACGCGACCTTTTCCGCAGTAGACGCGCGCAGCATCCTCATTGGCTGTTTCTTTGGGCTGATTTTCGCTGCTGGTCACCTGATGCACGAAACACGCGGCTACGAGGGCGACCGGCTCAACGGTATCCGCACGAACGCAGTCGCTTTCGGCAAGAGGCATAGCTTCGTCGCGGGTATTGTCCTGTTCACTGCGGCCTATGCGCTGTTGATCGCGCTTGCTCTGTTTGGCCTGTTGCCGCGCATGCTCGTGTCCACCGCCCTGCTCTACCCGGTGCATCTCCATGCCTCCTTGCGAGCCGTGCGTGCCGGCCTCAGCTTCGAGAGCCTGCTTGAGTACCAAAGATGCTACAGGCTGCTCTACGGTCTAATTGGCACCATGCTGGTCGGCTCAATCTTGATTGACTGGGTGAGCTAGCCCCGTTGCCCGCAAGGTTGTTGGAGCAAATGCTCCTACGCCGAACTTCTCAGCCGAGCCAAATCACGCAGCGGTGGCGCACCGAACAGGCGACTGTATTCGCGGCTGAATTGCGACGGACTTTCGTAGCCGACGCGGTAGCTGGCCGCGGCGGCTTCGAGGTTTTCGCTGAGCATCAGGCGACGGGCTTCCTGCAGGCGCAATTGCTTCTGGTATTGCAGTGGGCTGAGGGCGGTGACCGCCTTAAAGCGATGGTGCAGGGTCGAGGAACTGAGGTTGACTTCGCGGGCCAGGTCCTCGATCCGCAGGGGTGCATCGAAGTGCTTGTTCAGCCAATCGATGGCCCGGGCGATGCGCTGGCTCTGGCTGTCGGCGATGGCGATTTCATGCAGGCGCTGGCCCTGAGGGCTGTGCAGCAGGCGGTAGAAGATTTCGCGCATTGCCAAGGGCGCGAGCATCGCGATGTCCCGGGGCGTATCGAGCAGGCGCAGCAGGCGGATCACCGCATCGAGCAACTGGATATCCAGGCGATCGACGTACAACGCTCGATGCGCCCCCGGCGCGGGCACGCCGATGGGCCCGGCGTCGGCGATCAGGCTGCTGATCTGCGCCGGGTCGATCTCCAGGCGCAGGCTCAGGTAGGGCCGTTCCGGCGATGCCTCGATCACCTGGCCGGTGACCGGCAGGGTGACTGAGGCCACCAGGTAGTTCAGCGGGTCGTAGATATAACGCTCCTCGCCCAGGCGCACCTCCTTGCTGCCCTGGGCCATGATGCACAGGCAAGGGCGGTAGAGCGCCGGCATCGGCAGGGTCGGGCCGCTGGCGCGGAACAGATCGAGGCCGGCAATGGGTGTGTTCTGGATGCCGTCCTGGTCGGTCATGCTCAGGATGCGTCCTGCCAGTTCCGCCTGGTAGCGGCTGAAGCTGTCGTCTAGGGTGGATGAGGCGCTGGCGATTGGGTGCATGAGGGCGGCATTCCTGGGAGCTGATAGCAGACTAGCGTGGTTTTTCAGGCAAGTCTGCGCTGCAGGCCGAGGCACGTAGAATCAGGCAATCATCCGCCAGTATTAGGCAAACAGGCTAAGCGCCATGAGCCCATGACTCTCTATATCGCCAATTTATGCGACGCCCGTTGTAGTACACAGCCATAAACGACAATGCAGTTTTAGGCAAGAACACGCCAGTAATCGGCTAACGCTCTAGCAACCATCTGCCTAACCTCTGGTGCTGTAGCGGCTACCCATGCCGCACTTATATGGAGAGGTTAAAGTCATGTCGAATATCCAAGACAAAGTGATTCTGATCACCGGCGCCAGCAGCGGCATCGGTGAGGCCTGTGCCCGCTTGCTGGCGGAGAAAGGCGCCCATCTGCTGCTCGGGGCACGCCGCATCGAGCGCCTGGAAAAATTGGTCGGCGAGCTGCGCGAAAATGGTGGCAGCGCCGAATGCCGCCGTCTGGATGTAACCAGCCGCGAGGATGTGCAGACTTTTGTCGATTACGCTGTGGCGCGCTACGGGCGCGTCGATGTACTGATCAACAATGCCGGCATCATGCCGCTATCGCCGCTCGATGCGCTGAAGGTGGACGAGTGGGACCGGATGATCGACGTCAACATCCGTGGCGTGCTGCACGGCATCGCCGCGGCCTTGCCGCTGATGCAGGCGCAATGCAGCGGTCAATTCATCAATGTGGCATCGATCGGCGCCTACAGCGTGGTCCCGACCGGCGCCGTGTATTGCGCGACCAAGTATGCCGTGCGGGCGATTTCCGAAGGCTTGCGCCAGGAGGTCGGCGGCGATATTCGCGTCACCCTGGTATCCCCGGGCGTGGTCGAGTCGGAGCTGGCCGAGAGCATCTCCGATGCGCAGAGCCGCGAGATGATGCGCGAGTTCCGCAAGATCGCCATCACCCCGGATGCGATTGCCCGCGCGGTCGCCTATGCGGTCGAGCAACCGGCGGATGTCGACGTCAGCGAGCTGATCGTCCGGCCGACCGCCAGCCCTTATTAAGGACGCGACCCTCAACCCGACATGGATGTTTCCGCCATTGGCGGTGTGGCTTCTCGAGGTAACGATGATGTTTACCCACACGACAATGATACGCGCCGTTCGTGGACGCGCTGATCAGTTGGGCCAATGCCTGCATACCCTGCAAGTGCCCATACAGAAAATGACCGGGTGTTTGCGCTTCGAGGTAACGCGTGCACCACAAGACCCTGAGCTATGGCAGTTGCTGGGGGTCTGGCAGTCGGATGCGGCCCTGCGCACGTTCTTTGTGGCACCGACCTTACTGCAGGTACTCGATGAAGCCTTGCAGCAAAACTTGCTCGCCGGCCTTGAATGCGAGGCCTCCAGTTAAAGCCTTTCTCGGGTTTGGTTTGACTTCGCTCGACCCAGGTTACGCAGGCATTGTGCTGCGGACTCCTATGGTTTATGCCACCAACCTGCTCGGCCCGACGCGCCTAGCAGAATCCACACGTAGTAAATAACCGGTATACCGGCATTGATCGCAGAAAGCCCCAGGCGGAATACGTGGGGCTTTTTTGTGGCCGGTGCGCGCAGG
>JAZKHB010000002.1:0-32709 GCA_040385585.1 Pseudomonadota bacterium
CTGTTCGACGGCAAGCGCGCCATCGGCGTCGACTACCTGCACGGCGACGGCGACACCCCGGTCACGGTCAAGGCGCGCCGCGAAGTCTTGCTGTGCGGCGGCGCCATCGCCTCGCCGCAAATTCTGCAGCGTTCGGGAGTCGGCCCGGCGGCGCTGCTACGCGACCTGGATATCCCCGTGGTGCACGACCTGCCCGGCGTCGGCGAGAACCTGCAGGACCACTTGGAGGTATACATCCAGTACGCCTGCAGGCAGCCGGTGTCGCTGTACCCGGCGCTGAAATGCTGGAACCAGCCGCAGATCGGCGCCAACTGGCTGTTTCTCGGCAAGGGCATCGGCGCCAGCAACCAGTTCGAAGCCGGCGGCTTTATCCGCTCGAGCGCCGAGTTCGAGTGGCCGAATATCCAGTACCACTTCCTGCCCGTGGCGATTAATTACAACGGCAGCAATGCGGTCAACGAACATGGCTTCCAGGCCCACGTCGGCTCGATGCGCTCGCCCAGCCGCGGGCGCGTGCAGGTCACCTCGAAAGACCCGCGCCAGCATCCGAGCATCCTGTTCAACTACATGGCCCATGAGCAGGACTGGCGCGAATTCCGCGATGGCATCCGCATCACCCGCGAGATCATGGCGCAATCGGCGCTCGAACCCTTCCGCGGCCGAGAGATCAGCCCCGGGGCCGGGTTGCAGAGCGACGCCGAGCTGGATGCCTTTATCCGCGAACACGGGGAAACCGCTTACCACCCTTCATGCTCCTGCAAGATGGGCTTCGATGCGATGGCGGTGGTCGACGGCCAGGGCCGGGTGCATGGCGTGCAGGGACTGCGGGTGATTGATGCCTCGATCATGCCGCTGATCACCACCGGCAACCTCAATGCGCCGACCATCATGATGGCCGAGAAAATCGCCGACCAGATCCGTGGCCGCACTCCGCTGCCACGCAGCACCGCGCCTTACTACCAGGCCAATGGCGCACCGGTGCGCGGCACGCCGCAGCGCAGCTGATTGTAGCCGCGCGGCGTATCGGTGCGGCGCCAGCTCTCAGCGTGGGCAGGTGGGCCGACAGGTCGTGCCTCGCCGAAGTGCCTGCTCGCATCAATAGCCGAAATGAACAACAGGATCGACTAGGCGACTGGTTTTTCAGGCAAATGCCTTGAGCCAATCGTGGCGGGCATCCAGGGCGGTGGGCTTGATATCCCCGGCCCTCTGCCCTGCCGCGGTCAAGGTGCGCTGGAATGTTTGCCAGGCGTGCATGACCGGCTGGACCTGAATGGCTCCAAGTTGCCCCAGGCGCCGACAGGTCCGGTAATGGTGTCCGGTGGCCAGGAAGTCTTCGACCAAGTGGCCGATTTGCTCGTGCCGCGAGGACTCGGCGTTACTTTCCAGAAACAGGCGGTAGTGTGGCGGCGAGCCATGCACCGGTGCCAACAGGGCGAAGCGTATCTCGACAGCGAGTTGTTCGCGGACCAATGCCAGGGCCTGCTCGACCTGATTGGCGTGGATCTTTTCGCCGCACAAATCGCTGACGCGGTCCAGCTTGCCGGCAAAACGGATTCTGGGGGTGCGCCCCGCCATGCCGACGCACTGCACCACATCCTTGAGGTGATAGCGGAACAAGCCACCGCCCGTGCTGAGAATGGGGCTGTACGCCCCCCCGACCCGCAACTCATGGGCCAGGCAAGGCACGCGATCGGGATGGTCGAGATCGATGAATTCAAGAAAATGACTGGTGATCGCCAGGGGGCAGCCTGAGCCATCCTCGGGCAGCAAGGGCGCGGACACCACGCCCTCCGTGGCCAGCAAGCCCTTGCCCTGCAAGGGCGTGCGCACGAACCACTGTTGCAATTCAGGCAAGAAGTGGCTGGCGATGCTGTCCGTCCAGCACGAGATCAACTTGAGCCGCGGCCAGAGGGCCTCGCCACAGAGCCGACCCTCGCGATCAAGACCTTGGCTGATGCGCCTGGCGCGTGCGGTCGGCAGCTCGGCCAGCAATGCATCCAGGTTCTGGCCGATATAGCTCATCAGCAAGGAGATGAACGTGGGGCTCCAGACCGAGATCAAGCCCAGGCTTTCGGCTTTCAGCAGGTGCCGCGCGGTCTGTTGGCGCCAACTGTCCATGTCGGGCGCGTTGGCCACGGCACTGGGCACCGCCATCATCTTGTTGAGCGCCCAGCGCATCAACGGGCTGAAGTATTGCGTGTCGTCATCAAAGCCAATGGGCACGCCGCCTTCGGTCCTACGCGCACCCTGCTTGGCCAATGAAATGGACCAATAGCTTTGCGTGCCCTTGAGGCCCTGGGTATGGCTGAACACGTCGTACAACCAGGGATTGGTCGCCCTGGCAAAGTCGGCCAGCAAGTCATCCGTATAGGGAATGAACTTGTTGGTGGAGGTGGACCCGCCAGAGGGTTCGAGCATGCGCACCGGCGCTTGCGTCAGGACGCCCTGCTCACCCGCGGCGATGCGCTCGATCCAGGGGCTCAAGGCATCGTAGTCAACCACCGGGACACGGCTCTGGTAATCCTTAATCGAGCGAATGGTCGCAAACCCATGGGCCTTGCCATAGGCGCTGTCTTGATTGGCTTGCAGCAAACGATTCCAGCGCGCTATTTGCGCCTGCTGCGGGTCTTGCAGGCTGTGCTGCAAATGCCGGGCTTGCGCGCGCAAGCTGAGCGTATGGCCGCTCTGCACAGCCCATAGGGCAAAACTCATGCGAGCTCCTTGCGTGGCCGCAGTCGGAGCTTGAGAGCCGGCCATTGCGCCGCCAGCACCAGGCCGAAACAAATCAGGGCAGCCACCAGGGTGTAGATGATGGGCACAATGGTCATGTCCGAGTTGCCGATCATCTGAGCGATCACAATGCCCAGGGCGCTGTTATGCACCCCCACTTCAATGGCAATGGTCAGGCTTTGCGCCTTGTTCAGGCGGCTGACCCTGCCGATGACAAAGCCCAGCAGCATGGTGCTCGCGCCCAATATCAGGGTAATGAGGCCTGCGCGCTGGGCATAGCCGAGCATCTTGGCGAAGTCCTTGATGACCAGGCCGGTGATCAACAGCGAAATCAGGACAAAGCCACCCAGCTTGATGGTGGGCAGGCTCTTTGCCGTGAAGGCGGGCCACAGGCGCTTGATCAGCATACCCAGGCCGATGGGCAGCATAGTGAGGGCCAGCAAACGCTTGATGGTGTCCCACATGGGCAGCGTCTGGCTCAGTTGCGTGCCCATGAAGTGGGTCAAGGTGGCGTTGACCAGGGGGGGCAAGGTCAGCACGATCAGGCAGCTGCTGACGAAGGTCAGAGTCACGGCCAGGGCGGCGTCCCCCTTGGCCAGCAGCGAGAACATGTTGGAACCGACACCGCCGGGGCAGAAGGTCAGGATCATCAGGCCACAGGCGATGGCGGGGTCTTGCGGATAGACCATCAGCAGCAGCCAACCCACGGCCGGCAACATCACCATCTGACAAAAGATGCCGAGCATGACCGCCCGTGGGTAAATCACCACGCGCCTGATGTCTTCCCCCACCATGGACATGCCCATGCCGAGCATCATGGTGAAGATCAACAGGTTGCCAAGGTATTGCGCTAGCGAGTTCGCCTCCATATCAGGGTACCTGCCTGGGTACTAAGGGGCCGCGAACCTGATGGTCCACGGGCCAGGCGCGCTCGACGGGTTGCGGCGGTCCCCAGAGCTTCAGGTAGGTCGCCAGATAGCCTTGAGTCGGTTCGGTCCGCACCAGCTTGGGCATATGCAACCACGGCACATTGGTTGCGCGATGATGGCTCAAGTGAAAGTTGAAGTGCAGGTAGAGCCACTGCAGCGGCCACCAGAGTTTCAGGTCGAAGGCACCTTCAATCAAATGCCGCGGGGTACGCACGTGATAGACGTACTGCTGGCTTGACCATGAAAACGCAAAGGCTGCGTAACAAATGGCCACGGCCTGCCAGGTCAGCCCCAGGGCCAGCCAGGCACCCACCCAGAGCAGCAGGCCGACGCAGGTTTCTTGACGCGCCTTGCGGGCGCCGCAGCTCTGGGTAAAAGCCAGGTAGCGAGCGAGCCAGTGGTCTTCGCCCTTGGCAAAAGCCCGCGCCAGCCAGTTGCTGGGGGTCAGGCAAATGAACAGGGTCATCAAGGGAGCGGCTAGCCAGATCAACCCCGTGATAAAGCCATAGTACTGAACCGATTTTAACAGCGCGCTTTCGCCTGGCTTGAAGTAGTCCACCAACTCGGCATCCGAACGATTGGCTTTGTGATGATTCAAGTGGGCCACCGTCATCAACTGATAGCTGCCGGGAAACATGGTTGCGCAGATAAATCCCAGGCAGTCGTTGATCCGCCTGTCCGAGTGCAACTTGCGGTGCTCGGCTTCATGCAGCAACGAAAAGCCGGTCTGCATGACAAAGGAAAACAGCAGTGCGGCAAGGCCCAGCCAAAGGTTCTGATCGGCTGTCCAGGCCAAGGATGCTCCCGCCAACAACCCCAGGCTCGCGCCAACCTGGATCAAGGTAATGAACACATTGAGCCTGTTGGGTATCGCAAACTTTGCGGCTCGCGTGTTGCTGCTCACAGACCGTTCCCGGTGCGCTGGTTGGGATAGACCTCCGGGTGGTTCTGCAAATACCACTGACGCAACTTGGGCAGGTTTTCCAGTGCCACTTGCGGATGCAAGTGATGGGCAATGTGAAAACCAATGTTGCGCGGGGCAAGGAATACGCGACCCAGCCAGTTCATGTTGTGGTCCACCGTGGTCTGCATGATGGTTTCCATGCGGCGGTCCGTGACGGGGGTGTAGTTGTGCTCGACCAGGACCCGGTGCCCGGCAAACAAGGCGGCCACAGAGGCTGGAATAAAGTAATAGAACAGTGCCTCATCGGGTCGGAAGTAGGCGAAGGTGAACAAGGCAGCATGCACTATCACTTGGCCAAGTTCGGCTTTGCAGCAGTCGATCAGCTCGCGCAAATGGGTCAAATCCTTACCTGATTTGTCTTGCAGGAACACGCGCGCATAGCTGTTGCGCATGCCCGGAATCAAGTAGGCCAACAGGCCATAAGGGCCGCGAATCATCCACAAAGGCACCAGCAAGATATGCCGTGCCCAGATCAGGAAAAAAATCAAAGGGCGACCCGCTACCTTGGGTTTGAAGTAGGGGTCAGCGGCCATGCCGCTGTCGCGGTGATGACGAATATGGTGATAGCGCATGGCGTTGAGGGTCGAGGCCATGGGATAGCCGGCGAAGATTTCGACTATCCGAATTTGCCAACTTTTGCGCTTGATGGACTGGTGCGCCGCGTCATGCAGTATCACCCCAAAAGAGTGGATGCGCCCTGCGATCAAGACCACCCACAAGGGATAAGTCCAAGCCGGCGCATAACTCATCGCGACCCAGAAGGCGATTATCCAAGCCCAGTCCACCAGTGTGAACCACACCAGTCGCGTGTTGTTCGCGCGGCCAAGCAACTCGCCAGGAACATTCTTGCGGTCAAGGTTCTGGCGCTGCGACCCTGCGGCCAGTAGCGCAGTTTCAAGGTCGTCGACCAAGTGCTGATCCTGGTTCGGAGGTAGGGCTAGAGATGCTGACATTACGCGCTCCTGCTAAAAGAAGAATCCAAAATTGCTACCCACCTAAAGGATGGTTGTGATCATTTGTAACGATACGACCGCTTTACAAGACTGCAGTGTAAGTATTCGAAAGAAAATTGGGAATATTCAATACATTTTTTTCGGAATCGCGCATTCGAGGGTTACATAATGGCCAATACTAGTGGCATCATGCTCAGCGATTGTCGTATCTGTTTTCACCAATGCTCAGGCGGGGCCTTGGTGTTTTGAATAGGGAGTAGTGCCATGCAGGGACTTGAGCAGGGTCAAGGAAAAGCGAGCACGTGCACTGTGAATGGCGTGTCACTCGATACCGCTGACCTTCGGACTTCAAGCGGCAAACTCGGCGCGCGGCGGATTGCCGTCAGCAAACTGGACAGCGATACCATCGCGCAAATGTGGTCGGTGTTTTGTGGGTATTACGCCGATATCAGTCGCGACAAGTTCCTCGCGGACTTGAATGAAAAACAGTTTGTTCTTCTTCTGTTCGACAGCGGCGATCGCAGCGTGCAGGGCTTTACAACCATTCAAGTGCTGCAACGGCACTTCGCTGGCAAGCCTTACATTGCCGTCTATTCAGGTGACACCATCATCAATGAAGCCTACTGGGGGCAGAGCGCCTTGCAGGGCGGCTTCTACCGCTTCTTGATGGGGTTGAAAGTCAGACATCCACTGACCCCGCTCTACTGGTTCCTGATTTCCAAGGGCTACAAGACCTATCTGCTGTTCAGCCGCGGCTGCGCTGACCATTGGCCCCGCTATGACCGCCCCACGCCCGCTCATGCGCTGGGCATCATCGATCAGCTGTCCCGGGAAAAGTTTGCCGAGGACTGGAAGCCTGAGCTGGGTCTGCTGCAGTTCGCGACGCCCGCCGGCAGGCTCAAGGAAGGCGTGGCGCCTGTCGATGACGCCGCGCTGGCGTATCCGGATATCCGCTACTTCGTGGAACGCAACCCTGGCCACGCCCAAGGCGATGAGTTGTGTTGCCTGGGTGCCATCAATGCCAAAACGGGCGTGTCCTATGTGGGCAAGCTGGCACGCAAGTGGGTTCGTCGCCAATTACGAAAGTCCAGGTCCTGATATGACCAGCCATTCAACCATCACCCTGATTCCAGTCACCGACTGTGGCCCCGCATCGAGCGGGCAGGCCGGCGCCGCCAGCATGCGCGAGCGCAGTGGCGACTTGAAAAACTATTGGTACGCGGCCGCCCAGTCCAGCGAGGTTTCGGCCAAGAAACCGCTGAGCGTGGTCATCATGGAAACGCGCATCGTGTTGTGGCGCAATGCGCAGCAACAAGCCGTCGCCTTGCGTGACCGTTGCTTGCACCGCAATACCTTCCTGAGTCCGGGCGACATCACCGAACTGGGCATCAAGTGCCCGTATCACGGCTGGACCTTCGATGATCAAGGCGTGTGCGTGAATGTGCCGTCTGAAGGCGAAAACGGCAAAAGCTTCCCCAATCGTAGGGTGCAGAGTTTCCATGCCAAAGAGGCTTACGGCCTGGTTTGGGTATGGATGGGCTATGGCGAGCCCGACGCAGACCGTCCACCCTTCCCGATGCCGCATTACCAGGAAGAGGGCTGGAATACTTATTACATGAAGACTCATTTCAACAACGGCGTCACCTCGTTGGTGGAAAACTTCATGGATGTGCCGCACACAGTGTTTGTCCACAAAGGCTGGTTCCGCGACCGCAAGAAACTGCGGGTCGACTCCACCGTCGAGCGCACAGCCGACAGTGTGTTGGTGACCTACCATGGCCAGGATTCGATAGGTTTTACCGAGCGGGTGCTGAACCCCAAAAAGTTGCCGATGCAGCACACGGACAATTTCTACATGCCTAACAACACGCGTGTGGACTATATCTACGGCGAGAACGAACGCGGTTTCGTCATCAGCAGCACCTGTACGCCGATCAATGACTTCCAAAGCACGGTGTTCACCTTTATTTGCTACAAGTTCGGCTGGGCCAATGCACTTTTCCGGCTTTTCATGCCCTGGTATACCCGCCAGGTGATTCAGCAAGACGTTGAAATCATGGAAAACCAAGGCAAGAGCCTGCAAGAGCAAGGCCCCGACTTCAAGAGCACGCCGGCCGACACCCTGCACCTGTTTATCGAGTCCTTGCGCGAGCACGCCCAAACCGAGGGCAAAGACGCCCAAGGCCAGCCGATGCCTGCGCCGCCGGCCATGACTCGATCCGTCACCTTCTGGATATGAGCAGCCCCGACATCCTCCACGAGGAAGATGGCTGGCGCATGCGCCTGGCCCGCCCGGCGGACAATGCCCGCCTCTGCGACCTGTTCCGGGAAGTGGACATGTCCGCGGACCTGTGCCTGGCCGAGGAACGTGACCCTGATTTCTTCGCCCTGCATCGCGCGCAAAGCCCACAGTCCTACAGCGTGATGCTGGAGGACTCGACACAAACGGGTCGCCCGGCTTTTGGTTGCGCCAGCATCCTGGCCCGCGATGCCTGGTATGGCGCGGAAATTCGCCGCGTGGGCTATGCCTGCGATTTGCGGATTGAAAACGGCTTTCGTGGCGCCCGCGTCTTCCCGACCGTGATCGATAAATTCATGTCCTTTATGCAGGAGCATGAAGGGATTGACCTGATGTACAGCGCCGTTTTGAGCAGCAACCAGCGTGGCCGCAATGCGCTGCTCAACCAGAACGGCAAGCGCGCCGGCCAACCCGTGGGTCAGGTCATGACGCCCTACCACATGACCTCCATCCAGTTTGTCGGCGGGCGCATGCCCAGTGATCCACGGGTCCAGCGCGCCCGGGATGCGGACCGAGCGGCCCTGGTCGAGTTTCTTGCCGAACAACAAAAACAGCGCCTGTTCGGCTATGTGGTCGACGACGCCTGGTTGCAGTCCCGGCTCGAGCAGTGGCCCGGCATGCGCCTGGAGGACTTCTTCCTTCTCAAGAACGGCGAGGGACGTGTCCTGGCCTGCGCGGCGCCCTGGGACACCGCGGCGCATCTGCGCCGCTCCCGAGTGATCAAGTACCAGGGCAAGATGCAATGGCTGCGCCTGGCTTACAACGCCGAAGCCCGCTTAAGGGGCTTTGCCAAATTACCCGCGCCGGGTGACTGCTTCCACTTTGTCTACCTGACCCATCTGGAAGTCAGCAACGATCAGCCCGCACTGTTGGACGCCTTGCTGTGTGGCATTTACAACGAATTACGCGATCAGCCCTGGCACTTCATGAGCCTGATGGTGCCCATTGGCAGCCCGCTGGAAGCCGGCCTGAAGCGCTTTCGCCTGCAACGCATGGCCATGGAATTGCTCGCCTTCAGCAATGCGCGCTCCTCCTGGCATGGCCGGTCCGTGAGCACCCTTAGACCGGGCTTCGAGATGGCACTTCACTGAGACCATGGACAAGGTACGCATATGACTCCCCAACAATACCGTGAGCTGCGCCAGCAGCTGGCCAAGGATGGCCTGTTCAAAGCCCACAATGGAACGGGGCTGGCCATGGTGGTTGGCGAGGCCAGCCTGTTTTTGGCCGGTCTGTTCTGGCTCAGTTTGCTGCAGCCCTGGTCAATCGGCTTCATTGCCTTGCAGATAGTGCTGGGCTCATCGGTCTTTCGCCTGTTTGTCCTGATGCATGATTGCGGGCACTACAGCTTGTTCCGTACCCGCTGGCTCAACACCCTGTTCGGCCTTTTGACCAGCATGCCCGGTCTCGTCCCGCTGGAGGGCTGGCGCGAGAACCACTACAAGCATCACCGCTGGGTCGGCATTCGCGACAAGGATCCTTCCGCCGTGGGCCTGATCAGCTTCGAACAAAAGAAGCAGTACTCGCGCCTGTATGTGGCCCTGCTCCGGCTGATCTGGGTGCTGCGCCTGCCTGTGCCCGCCCTCACCTTTATCATCAATAGCCTGTGGCTGTGCTCATTCCGCCTGACCCGCCAAGGTCAGTACAAACGGGCGGCCAAGGTTCTTTTCTCGAGCCTGGTTGCAGGAGCGCCCCATGCGCTGGCAGTGAGCGTCTTGGGCTGGTCAACCTACCTTACCTACTTCGGTCCCATCCTGCTGACCTGGTTGCTCTGGTACGAAATGATCAACCTGATCCACCATTCCGGCCTGTATTCACTGGACTCAACGCAACACCCAGAACCCCTGGCCCTGTATGAACAGCAGCGGGTCAGCCGTTCGACCTATATGCCAACCTGGCTGTCCGCGGTGCTGGGCTACCACTTCACCTTGCATGCCGAACATCACTTGTTCCCCTTGATCCCCTGGCACCACCTGCCGGCCGTGCGCAGGGCATTGGCGCAAATACAGGTGCATGACTACCTGGACGTGCCCTTTATCAAGTTCAACATGGCGCTGCGCAGGGAAGACCCCGTCCAGGTCTTGCTCAACCGGATGTCACCCGCGATTCAGCGGTTACACAAACCCTTGCTGCGCCCATAACACCAGAGGGTTTCGAGCTTCGCTGATCCCGAGGTTTAAGGCCTTTCATTAGATTGCGGCGTGCCGACCGGCGTGCTGAATACATCCCGAGGTAAGTCCCATGCACAGCAGCCAACAACGCATTCTCGTCACCGGTGCGGCCGGGTACCTGGCGTCATGGGTCGTCGAACACTTGCTGCGCCAGGGTCATCAGGTGCACGGCAGCGTGCGCAGCCTGGGTGAGCAAGAGAAAATCGCTCATCTGCAGCAGTTGGCGAGCACCCTGCCCGGCACGCTGAGCTTGTTTGAAGCCGACTTGCTGGTTGAGGGCAGTTTTGATCAGGCCATGCAGGGCTGCGATGCGGTGATTCATTGCGCCTCGCCGTACTTTCTGGAGGACTGCCCGGATCCCGAAGCACAATTGCTGCGCCCCGCTGTGCAGGGCACCCGCAATGTCCTGAATACGGTCAATCGTTGCCAGTCGGTGCGGCGGGTGGTGCTCACCAGCAGCGTGCTGGCGCTGTTCAGCGATGCCCAGGACCTCGCCGCGCGGCCCGCGCAGAGGGTCGAGGAAAGCGACGTCAACCCTAATACCGAGCTCATGTATAACCCCTATGCCTATTCCAAGACCATGGCCGAGCGTGCTGCCTGGGAGATGCAACGCGCGCAGACGCGCTGGGATATGGTGAGCATTCACCCCGGTGCCATTTTTGGCCCGTCGCTGTCCTCGCGCGCCGACGCCACCAGCGTCGGCATGCTCACCCAGTTTCTCAATGGCTCGTTCCGTCGAGGGGTACCGCGGCTCTGGATGGGCCTGGTGGATGTACGCGATGCGGCACAGGCGCATGTCAGCGCAGCCCTGCTGGACAGCGCCAGCGGCCGTTACATTGTGGTCGCCGAAAGCGCCCGCCTGCTCGAGATGGCGGCCCTGATGGACGTCGCCGCGGTGGGCATCAAAGACCGATTGCCCAGCGCAGAAGCGCCGAAAAGCCTGCTCTGGCTGATTGCCCCGCTGATCGGCCTGCGGCGCAGCTACGTTGCCCGCAACGTCGGCTATTCGCTGGCCTTCGACAACAGCCGTAGCCAGCGCGAGCTGGGGCTTGCCTACCGCAGCCTGGGCAGCACGCTCAACGAGCATATTCAGCAGATCGCCAGCGATGGTTTGCTAAAGTAAGCCCAAGGCTCCTGTGCAGTGAGGATATAGGGTGGGCCGGGCGTCGCTACGCTCAGCGCGTGGTTTGCGAAAGCTCATCAACTGGTGGTCTCGGCACGCTGTCCTGCGACAGCCCACCGTATCTGGCCGCGCCTGCATTCCTCATGGGTCGCCCTGTGGCGTACTGCCTACGGCGAGTACGCCCTACTTGCACCGCAGGTAAACCGCCTACTGCTGCGCCTGGCGCAACGGCGCGACAAAGACCTGAACCTGCATCTCCTCGCTGCCGCCACCACGGCGTACGCCGCGAACCGGACAGGCGTCGAGGTAATCCAGGCCGACCGCCAACTTCAGGTGCCGCTCGGGGCGCGCCAGCCGATTGGTCACATCGAAGCTGTACCAGGCGTCATTCAGCCAGGCCTCGGCCCAGGCATGGCTAGCCAGGTGATCACAGTCTTCGGTGTAGAGGTAACCCGACACATAACGCGCCGGTATGCCCAGGCTGCGAGCACAGGCCAGAAAGGCATGAGTATGATCCTGGCAGACACCGATCCGCCCGGCAAACGCCTGGGCGGCCGTGGTGTCCACCGCGGTGGAGCCCGGCGTATAGGCAATCTGCTGATGAAGGGCCTCCATCAGCCCGATCAGCGCACTGCGATCCTGCCGATTGGCACAGTGTTGTTGCGCGAAAGCACGCAAGTGCTCGTCGGCCTGGGTCAGTCGGGTCGAGCGCAGAAAGGGCAAGGGCGAGCCTGCCTCGTGCTCGACCTCGCTCAGCTCATCGATCTCCACTTCGCCCCTGGCCCCGATCACGATGCCGGAGTGGGGTTCGTCCAGGGTCAGCACATGCAGGATATTGCCGTAGGGATCGCATTGCGCCCGTACCGGCCGCGGCAGGTTCAGCTGCCAGCTCAGCACCTGCTGGCGTTCGCTCTGCTGGGGCGTCAGGCGCAGGTACTGGATGCTCGAGTACACCTGATTCTCATAGCGGTAGGTGGTGTCGTGGCTGATCGAGAGTCTCATACGACCTCCAGGTAGGAGCAGTGAATGGCATCGGCCAATCGGCGGATCAGGCGGATAAAGTCGCTGAGCCAGGCGTGCAAGCCTTCCTCCAGCACTTCGTCGATATGGGTGTAGCGCAAGCGCGCATCCAGCTCGGCGGCCATGCGTTGCGCCGGCAGGCCGTTGTCCCCGGGCAGGCTGGCCAGCATCGCATTCAATTCTTCCAGGCAGGCCGCCAGGGAACGCGGTACATCGCCGCGCAACAGCAGCAGCTCGGAGACCTTGCGGGTGTTCGGCGAGCCGCGGTAGATCTCGGCAAAGGCTTCGAAGGAGGACAGCGCGCGCAGCAGCGCGCTCCACTGGTAGTAGCCACGGGCCGAGCGGTCGTCGATCTCCTCCACCTCCTCGCCCAGCATCTCGTAGCGTGCATCGAGCAGGCGCAGGCTGTTGTCGGCGCGTTCTATATAGGTGCCCAGGCGGATAAATCGGTAGGCATCGCTGCGCATGATGGTACCGAAGGTGGCGCCGCGAAACAGGTACGAGCGCTCCTTGACCCATTCGCAGAAGCGACTGATGCCGTACAGGCCCAGGCCCTGCTGAGCGATCTCGCGAATTTCCAGCCAGCTGGCGTTGATGTTCTCCCACATGTCCGCGGTGATACGTCCGCGCACGGCATGGGCGTTGGTCCGCGCTGCGCTCAGGCAGCTGTAGATGCTGGCCGGGTTTTCGGCATCCAGGGCGAAGAAATGCAGCAGGCGCTCGGCGTGCAGTTCGCCGTGGCGACTCAGGTAGGCATCCAGAGTGCCGGTGATCAGCAGCGGCATGGCCAGTTCTTCCAGTCCGTCGCCGCGTCCGTCCTGGGGCATCAGCGACAACGAGTAGCTGACGTCGAGCATGCGTGCGAGGTTTTCGGCGCGCTCCAGCGAGCGCGACATCCAGTACAGATCGGAGGCGGTTCGACTCAGCATATGCCGTCCTCCACGACCCAGGTGTCCTTGGTACCGCCGCCCTGGGAGGAGTTGACCACCAGGGAGCCGTCGCGCAGGGCCACGCGGGTCAGGCCGCCCGGTACCAGACGCACTTCGCGCCCGGACAGCACGAAGGGCCGCAGGTCGATATGCCGCGGAGCGATGCCGTTGTCGACAAAGGTCGGGCAGGTCGACAGACACAGGGTCGGTTGCGCGATATAGGCCGCGGGATTGGCCTTGAGCCGGGCCCGGAAGGCCTCGATCTCCGCCTTGCTCGCCGCCGGGCCCACCAGCATGCCGTAGCCGCCCGAGCCCTGGGTTTCCTTGACCACCAGTTCCGGCAGATGGGCCAGCACATGGGACAGTTCCGCCGGGTTGCGGCACTGCCAGGTCGGCACGTTCTTCAGGATGGGCTCCTCGTCCAGGTAGAAGCGGATCATGTCGGTGACGAAGGGATAGACCGACTTGTCGTCCGCCACTCCGGTGCCGATGGCATTGGCCAGCACCACGTTGCCGCAGCGGTAGGCCGAGAGCAGCCCGGGCACGCCGAGCATGGAGTCGGGCTGGAACGCCAGCGGGTCGAGAAAGGCATCGTCCAGGCGCCGGTAGATCACTTCCACCGGCCGCGCGCCGGCCGTGGTGCGCATGAAGACATGGTCGTCACGCACGAAGAGGTCGGCCCCCTCCACCAGTTCGACGCCCATCTCCCGGGCCAGGAAGGCGTGTTCGAAATAGGCACTATTGAAGCGCCCCGGGGTGAGCACCACCACGCTGGGGTTTTCCAGCGGACTGGCGCTTTTCAGGGTATCGAGCAGCAGGTTGGGGTAGTGGTCGATCGGCGCGATACGCTGGGCGGCGAACAACTCGGGAAACAGCCGCATCATCATCTTGCGGTCTTCGAGCATATAGCTGACGCCGCTGGGGGTGCGCAGGTTGTCTTCCAGCACGTAGTAGCTGCCGTCCCCGTCGCGCACCAGGTCGATGCCGGAGATATGCGAATACAGGCCGCGGTGCAGATCCAGACCCTGCATGGCCAGCTGGTACTGATCGTTGGCCAGCACCTGCTCGGCCGGGATGATGCCGGCCTTGATGATGCGCTGGTCGTGGTACAGATCGGCCAGAAACAGGTTCAGGGCCTTGACCCGCTGGATGCAGCCCTGCTCGACGATGCGCCATTCGCTGGACGGGATGCTGCGCGGAATGATGTCGAAGGGAATCAGTCGCTCGGTGCCCTGATCGTCGCCATACAGGGTGAAGGTGATGCCCGCGCGGTGAAACAGCAGATCGGCTTCGCGGCGCCGCTGAGCCAGCAGCTCGGCCGGGGTGTCGGCCAGCCAGCGGGCAAATTCGCGGTAGTGCGGACGGCAGACGCCGTTGGCGCCATGCATCTCATCGAAAAAGGTGCGAGTCATCCCATGGGCCCTGCAGCTGAAGATACGGAATCCTTTGCAAGGCCCGAGCCATAGAATTTATCCTTTCATTTCAATAGCTTGCTCTGGTGACTAGGGAGCGACGCACCAGGGAGACGCATTCGCCGCCCTGCAGTATCGCGCCTGCGCCATTTGCGCGCTTTTAGTGGGCTCGGCCGAGTGGATAACAGAGAAGCAGGTGCGCAGCACCCTCGCGGGGAAGGCACGCGCGCGTTTTCGGGAAGTGAAGCCAAGGGTTGATCGGTGCAGCATCCGTCTCCAACGCCGATGGGCGCCGGGGACGGAGCTCGGCCTTATGCAGCCGGGCGCTTGACCTGATGGCTGACACCCCAGCCATCGAGCACGCCACCCAGGGGCGATACCAGCGACTCCAGGTCGTGCTCGAAGTGGCCGATTCCGTCGTAGGTGGCGTGCATCACCTTGCTGACCTGCAGGTGCCAGGTGCCCTCGTCGTCGACCGACACCTGGGCATTCAACGACTCGCCGCGAAAACTGCCGGCGGCCTCACGGGCCCGGTCCTCATCCGGGAAAGTGGCGTAGAACTCGATGGGGTGGAACCGCGCGAAGTCGAAACCGCCCTCTTTCATGCGGCGCAGAACGTTACTGCTGACATCATCGTTAAAGGCTGTGCTCATAAAAGTACTCCTCTCAGGCGATGGCTGGATAATCCGCATTCCCATAGCTGCCGACCTAACCGCGGTGGCGTCGCGACACATGAAACATGCCGCCCGAGACATCGAGCCTGTTGGCGGCTCGACTCAAGTCACTGACAGACCCCATGAGCTGGCCTGTCCAACGGCGAACCCCTCAGGGCGAAGGGTTCGGGGCCGTCACTTGCAGAGTAGCCGTATTCGCCTTCGCTGTGCAGGGGTTAAACCACGAGCAGCTCTGCGGTCTCGACCGATGGTGCGCTTGGGCCACGGGTCAGTCGCGGCTGAGCCACTTCATGGTCAACCGATTGATCCAGCCGGGCGCGAGCTGCGCGGCGCCGTACATCAGGCGGAACTGCCAGCCCACGGGCCGGTGCACCGCCGCGCCCTGGGCCTGTTGCCAGACGGCCAAGGCGATATCCTCGGCCTCGAGCCTGACCCCTAGACGCCGCACCACCGGCGCGACGAACTGCTGATCGTTGAGCATCGGCGTGCTCACGAACGGCGGCATCAGGTCGCCGACGCGGATTCCATGGCGGGCCCACTCCAGGTCCAGGGCCTCGGTCAGGCCGCGCACGGCGAACTTGGAGGCCGAATAGCTGGCCAGGTGGGGCACGCCGTACACCCCTGAGGCCGAACCCATATTGATCACCTGGGCCCGGGGCGTGGCCTTGAGGTAGGGAAAGGCCCCATGGGTCAGGGTCATCAGGCCGAGTACATTGATCTGCAGGATCCGCGCGTGCTCGCTCAACGCGATCGCCTCGAAATGTCCGCAACGCAGGACGCCGGCGCAGTTGAACAGCAGGCGCAGCTGGCCATTGTGCAATCCGCAGAACGCCGCCAGTGCTTGCTGCACGGCCGGCGCGTCGGTCACATCCAGCGCGGTGTGCCACGCGCCGCCCAGCTCATCCGCCAGGCTGGCCAGGGCCTGGGGATCGATATCGAGCAAACCCAGGGTCCAGCCCTGGGCATGGAACAATCGCGCGGTCGCCGCGCCGATACCCGAGGCCGCGCCGGTGATCAGGATAGTGTCCATTCAAAGCCCCTTGTCACTGAGAAAGCCGGCGACCCGGGCCAGGGCCAGATCCGCCGCATCGAGTAGTCCGGCCTGGCTCTGGAACACGTGCCAGAGCCCCGGGTAGCGCTCCAGTCGCACCTCGACGCCTGCTGTTTGGGCCCGCTCGGCCAGACGCAGGCTGTCATCGCGCAGAATCTCGTCTTCACCGACCTGGATCAGCAGCGGCGGCAATGCCCGCAAATCGTCATTCAGCGGCGAGAGCCGTGGATCCTGACGATCCATATGCGCCGGGCAGAAGGCACTCAGGCCCTGGCGGACCCAGCTGGGATGCAACACCGGATCACCGGCGGCCGGCCGGTGCAAGGCGCTGGCGCTGGCGTCGGTCAGCGGCGAGAAACAGAGCAAGGCAGCAGGCCGTGGCAGCCCCAGGGCCTGCAGGCGCAGGGCGCCGATCAGGCACAGATGACCGCCCGCGGAATCGCCACCGATCAGGATCCGGCTGGCCGGGTAGCCTTGCGCAATAAGCGCTTGATAGGCCGCCACGACGTCGTCGAGGGCCGCCGGATAGGGGCACTCCGGCGCGCGCCGGTAGTCCAGCACACAGACCGCCAGTGCGCAGCGCCGAGCCAGCTGGGCCGCAAGGCCGCGGTGGGTCGCCGGCGAGCCGATCAGGTAGGCGCCACCGTGCAGGTACAGCAGCACCCGCCCGCTGTCTTCGGACGGCCGATGCCATTCGCAGTCCCTGCCGGCGAGGGTGGCGTGGCTACGCGTCACGCCCTGGGGCGTCTGCATGCTGGCGGCCAGCAGCCGCAGCACCGCGCGCTGCCCGGTGATCGGCATCCAGGGGCGGACCAGGCCGCGAAACAGCAAGGCAAGCGTCAGGCGAATCGCAGCGGTGAGAAAACGCTGGCTGGCGCGCAGGGGCATTTCACTGGACACAGTCATAGTCGCTCGGCTCCAGGACACGGGTCTGTCGACGGTAGGTAAAGGTGAAGCCGGGCCAGTTATTGGTGTTCTTGCCACTGGCGGTCTTGTACCAGCTGGTGCAGCCCTGATCCCACACCGTGCCCTGCACCCGGGCCTGGAGCCGCTGGTTGTATTGCCGCATCACCGGCGGCTTGACGTCCAGGTAGCGCAGGCCACGAGCGGCGAGCAGCCGCACGCCATCCAGCACGTAGGGGAACTGGCTCTCGAGCATATAGACGATGGAGTTATGCCCCAGGTTGGTGTTGGGCCCGTACAGGATAAACAGATTGGGGAAACCGCTGACGCTGATGCCCTTGTAGGCTTCAGCACCCGCCTGCCAGGCCTGGTTCAGCTCGCGCCCGTCCAGCCCGCTGATACGCATGGGCGCGAGAAAGTCGGTGGCGGCGAACCCGCTGCCGTAGATGATCGCGTCCACCCCATGCTCGCGGCCATCGACAGTCACCAGGCCGCGGGCCGTGACCTCGGTAATGGCCTGGCCAATCACCTGTACCTTGGCCTGGGCCAGTGCCGGGTAGTAGTCGTTACTGATCAGGATGCGCTTGCAGCCCAGGGGGTAATCGGGGGTCAGTAGGCCCCGCAGCACGGGATCGGCGATAGCGCGCGCCAGATGCCGGTGGAAGCCCTTGAGATAAGGCTTCATCAGCGCCGGAAAGGCGATCAGGGCCAGGGCGCGCACCTCGTGCATCAGGTACTGCAGGCCACGGTCAAGCCTCAGCAGCCGGGGCCAGCGGCCGAGCAGGGCCTGCTCCCAGGCGCGATAGGGGCGGTCGGGCTTGGCGATTACATAGGCGGCCGAGCGCTGGAACAGGTGCAGGCTGGCTACCTGGGGCACGATCTGGGGTATGAACTGGATGGCGCTGGCTCCGGTGCCGATCACCGCCACCCGCTTGCCGCGCAGGTCGTAGTCGTGGTTCCAGCGCGCCGAGTGGAAGGCCTCGCCCTCGAACCGCTCGAGGCCCGGCAGCTGCGGGTAGGCCGGGCGATTGAGCTGCCCGCAGGCGCTGATCAGGGCCTGGGCGCGGAAGATGCGGCCATCCACGCAACGCACCCGCCACAGTCCGGCCTGGGCATCGAACGCGGCATCGGCCACCTCGCAGCCGAAGCGGATGCGCGGGCGCAGCTGGTATTTATCCGCGCAGTGTTTGAGGTAGGCAAAGATCTCCGCCCGGGGCGCGTATTTGCGCGACCAGTCGGCCTTGGGTTCAAAGGAAAAGCAGTAGAGGTGCGAGGGTACATCGCAGGCCGCTCCGGGGTAGCCGTTGTCGCGCCAGGTACCGCCCACTTCGTCGGCCTTTTCCAGAATCAGAAAATCCTCGATGCCGGTCTGCCGCAGCCGAATGGCCATGCCCAGGCCGCCGAAGCCTGCGCCGATGATCAAGAGACGCAGCGGCGCCTGCGTACCTGTGTTGTTCTCCTGCATGCCTGCTCTCTCCACTCGCAACACTGCGATGGGCCCATGCTACGTCGCCAGCCCCGATCGGGTTATGGCATAGTCGGCCAATCCATTGTGATTTTCGGACAGTTCATGACCCCGACACCCGCCTGGCCCGCGCGGCGCAGCATCACCAGCGTGCAATTGTTGATGCAACTGGGTATTGATCATGGCCTGTCGGTGGATGCCGGCCTGCAGGGCACCGGTCTCTGCCCCCTGCAACTGGCGCAGGCCCAGGGCGAGATCGATGCGACCCAGGAGCTGCGGCTGATCACCAACCTGCTCGACGCCCTGCCCCACGTCCCCAACCTCGGCCAGCAGGCCGGCCTGCGCTACCCGCTGACCGCCTACGGCATCTGGGGTTATGCCCTGCTCAGCAGCCAGAGCATTCGCCAGGCCGCCGAACTGGGCCTGCGTTACCTGGACCTGACCTTCGCCTTTACCCGTATGCACCTGAGCGAAGATGCCACCTGGGCCCACCTGCACCTGGAGGCATCCGACCTGCCCGCCCCGTTGAGGGATTTTCTGCTGCAGCGCGATGCCATAGCGGTACTGGCGCTGCAACGGGAGCTGCTCGGCGCACCCCTGCCCAACTGCCGGATACGGCTGCGCATGGCCGCGCCGGACGGACCGAACCTGTTCAGCGAACAGTTCGGCCTGCACACCGAATTCGACTGCGGCGAAGACCGTATCAGCTTTCACCGGTGCTTTCTCGACCTGCCGCTGCCACGGGCCAACCCGCAGACCGCACAGCTGTGCGAAGCCCAGTGCCAGGCGCTATTGGCCAGGCATCGGGTGCGCAGCGGCCTGCCCGGCCAGGTGCGCGACCGGCTGCTCGCCACCCCGGGCCGCCTTGCGGACATGGAACGCCTGGCCGGCGAGCTGGGCATCAGCAGCCGCACCCTGCGCCGCCGCCTGAACGATGAGGGCACACGCTTTCGCCTGTTGCAGGACGAGGTCCGGCAAACCCTGGCCGAAGAACTGCTGGCCACTGGCGGCCTGACCCTGGAGGAGATTGCCGAGCGCCTGGGCTACAGCGAAGTCTCGAACTTTCTGCATGCCTTCAAGCGCTGGAAAGGCCTGACACCCGGGCAGTACCTCAAGCACCGGCAAGGCCAGCGAACGACCTCGAACTGAAGGCCGCCCCAGCGAAGACCACCCGGCAGCTCGCCCTATCCCTATTGACTATTCCCCCACAGCTGAACTAGGAATGAATAAGCGAAGGGAGACGTGCATTCCCTTCCATGACCGCAGGCACCTCAGGGAGAGAGCCGATGAATATACCAACAGGGAAGTTGCGCCAGTTTTTATGCCTGGCCATCGCGGTGACCATGCTGAACGCGCAGCCTGTCGTCGCCGAAGAAGCCAATAACGCCTCAAGCTACAGCCCCGTGGTCATCACAGAAGATTTCACATCGATCATCAAGCGCATGCGCCGGGAAAAACCCAGGATAGAGCGGCAACACCAGGCCTTGCTCAGGGCACGTTACGATTTGAGCAACAACCCCGCCAAGGACAGTCGCATGACTGCCGGCAAGCCCATTCAGCAGGGTGTGCGGGTCAGGCTGGCGCACGGCACCAGCTGGGAAGAACTCGCGAACCTGAGCCCGGAGGATATCCGCAGGCGCGGGCTGTTTCCCCAGGGTTTTCTGCCCCTGCCCCACCCCAACCATGCCGCGGGCGGCATAGTCGTTCCGCAGTTCGGGATCGATGAGATCAAGCGTCAGGAGGGCCGCGACCTGAGCCGCTTCGACCTGGACTTCGACTTGCCGGAGCACTTCCTGCCGGAGTTTCCACCCCCCCTTTTCCTGACCACCCGGCCCGACCTGGGCGACGTGTCCAAGGGCGAACTGCTAACCCTCGTCAACTTCTTCGAGCGCTTCAACGGCATTCTCAACCCCAAACAGCTCGAGGGCCTGCGCCTGCTGCTGACGCCCTTTCCCCAGCAGCAATTCAATGCCACCGATGACCGGCGCAGCGAACAGCCGAGTCATGGGGTGGCCTGCCTGGATTGTCACAGCAATGGTCATACCAATGCCGCCATCCAGCTGGCCGGCGATGTTCGTCCGCACCCCTTCCGCCACCGCATGGACCCCCCGTCCTTGCGTGGGGTAAATATCCAGCGGCTGTTCGGTTCCAAACGGGCCCTCAAGAGCGTGGAAGATTTCACCGAGTTCGAGCAGCGGACGGCCTATTTCGACGGCGACCCGGTGATCGCCACCAAGAAGGGGGTGAACGTGCTCGAGCGCGGCAGCCAGGTGCACTTTATGGCCGAGTTCCAGGCACTGCTCGACTTCCCACCCGCGCCCAAACTGGGGGTGGAAGGCAAGCTCGACCCCGCCAAGGCCAGCGCCCAGGAGTTGCGCGGCGAGCAACTCTTTTACGGCAAGGCCGCCTGCGCCAGTTGCCATGCGCCGCCCTACTTCACCGATAACAGCATGCATGACCTGAAGGTGGAGCGCTTTTACCAGCCCAGGTTGATCAACAACGTCATGACCAGCGCCGATGGCCCGATCAAGACCTTCCCCCTGCGCGGCATCAAGGACTCGCCGCCCTACTTGCACGACGACCGCCTGCTGACCCTGGAGGACACAGTGGAATTCTTCAACCTGGTGCTGGCGCGCAAACTGCAGCAACAGGAAAAAGCCGATTTGGTGGCGTTCCTTCGTACGCTCTAAGGCGTAGGAGCGAACCTGGAGTTTTATGTAGGTGCGGTCCATGCACATCGCTTGCATCAAGGCTTCGGTACGCGAGTTTCACCTAGGCGCAAGACGGTCTTTACGAAAAGCGCCTCGGCGAACCAGTGCCCCGTAGGAGCCAGCTGGCTGGCAATCCTCGGTTCCGGCGGTAGCCGCTGCCCCGGATTGCGCCAAGGCTTATTCAGCCCGCGACCTGGGTTACGGCTGCAAAGACCGGCCGCTGACAATCCTCAGCACCTCGAGGTAGCTCGGTGGCGGGCTGGTCAGGTTGCGTTCGCGCAACATCCGGTGCAGCTGGGGCAAGCGGAAGTACGGCACCGACGCCATCAGGTGATGCTCGATATGGAAGTTCACCCGCAAGGGCGCCACCGTGGCCCGGGCCAGGAAGCCGGCCGCGGTGGTGCGGGTATTGCGCAGGGTGTCGGGGCTGGTCTCGGTACAGGCATGTTCGGCCATGGAACGGATGCGCACCAGCAAGGGAAACGGCGTGACATAGGCCAGCACCCAGACCCCATAGAGCCAGGCCTGGCCGCTCGCCCAGAGCAGGCCGAACAGCACGGCGTTGGCGATAAACATGCCCGCGCTGTTTTTCAGGAAGGCCCGCAGGTGATCGGGCCAGCGACGCCCGGCCGCCGGCAGGCGCTGGACATCGTTGGCCACCGTCCACTTGAGCACCTCGGCGTCCATCAGCAGGCGGCCGAGGAGAAACTTCAGGCCCGAGGCGCCCGACAGATCGCGCAGCAGCTTGCGGGCCAGGGAACGGCGGGTGGTGGGAAAATGGGCCGTGAGCGACAGGTCCGGGTCCTGCTCGGACGAGGTCTTGGCATGGTGCATCAGGTGATAGGGCCGGTATTTGTGCAGCTCGTTCCAGATCGGTCGCGCGCACAGCCAGTCGGTCAGCACATCGTTGCCCCAGGCGCTTTTGAACAGGGTGCCGTGGGCGCCGTCATGCTGCAGGATGGCCAGCGCCAGCTGGCGCCCGGCGATGATCAGCAGCACCAGGAGAAAGGTCGGGACCAGGGCCCAGAACGGAAAATGACTGTTGGCATAGGTCAGGGCGGCGAAGCTCAGGCCGATCACCGCCCAAGTCGAACCGATCGCCCAGGCCCCCATGGCATCGGAGCGATGGGTCAACTGGCGGATTTCTTCACGGCTGAAGAGTTCGCCGATTCGGGGTCTTCTGGCTTGGGCAGGCACGGCAGTCATTCCTGGCAGGTTCAATGGAGTGGATGCTCGGGGGTCGTCTCATGACCCCGTACGGGGACTTGCTGCACGCGGTTCCAGATCGACTGGCCCGCCTGGTCGAAACGCCGCACGCACTCGACGAAGGCATGCCGCGCGGCGGTGTCGACCATGGGCTCGGGCAACAAGGGGTCGCGCACCACCTGGCGAATCGCCCGGCCGCCGAGCAGAAAGGATTCCCGGGCGGCCACCTCGGGCTCGAGCGTCAGCGCGCGCTGCAACCAGGCCTCCAGTTGCTGACTGAGCTGGCGATAGCTCGCGTTCAGCGCCTGACCATCCCAGAGCGCGCGGATCTGGCCATCGCCGGCCGCATCGAAGTCCGAAGCCACGAACAGCCGCGCCTGGGTTTCCAGCCCCAGGGTATAGAGGCGTTGGCGCACGGCCTCGACGCTGGTCTCGATATTATTGGGGCGGACATACAGGCCTTTTTCCAGCTCGCGAAACCCCAGCAGCTGCAAGGCGCGCTCGCGACGGCGCAAGGCCGTGCGGTCGGTGCGGCCCAGCGCCGCGCTAACCACCGCCAGGTAGTCGCCTTGCCAGGGGCGGATGCGCTGCTCCGCCGTGCGCCAGGTCGCCACATCGCCGGCCAGCTCCAGGGCCATGGGTCCCAACTGGTAGCTGCCGCGCCCCGCCCCTTCCAGCAGGGAATCGGCGGACAGACGCGCCAGGGCCACGCGCACGGTATTTTCGCTGATGCCGAACAGCGCCGCGGCGACCACCGCATCCCGGGCCAACAGCGGTCGGCCGTTACTGGCCAGCAGCAGGTCGAGGATCAGCGTCTTGGCCGTGAGCTTCATGCCCGCTCCCATGGCCTGGTCCCGGCACGGGCAGGCAAAATTACAGAAATTATATTTTTATTTAATTATCCGTAATATTTCATCGAGCGGCATTTATGTCAAATGGAAGTACTTAAGCAAAGGCCGTGACCCGAGCTACGACAGGCTGCGGTGTCCAGAGATCCGCACAGTCGCCATGGTCATACCTGCGCCTAGGCCTGTGGCAGCTTGCCGTCCCAAACGGATTCAGGGCCGTATTTCCACGCCCTTCCAGAACGCCACATGCCCGAGGATCTGCTTGGCGGCGTCCTTGGGTTCGGGGTAATACCAGACCGCATCGGTATTGACCCGTCCGTCCACCAGCAGGTTGTAATACTGGGCCGTGCCCTTCCACGGGCATCGGCTGGTGGTGCTGCTGGGCTGCAGGTACTGGGCCGCGACCGAGGCCAGGGGGAAGTAATGGTTGTTTTCCACCAACCGGGTTTCTGTTGATTCGGCGATCAGGGCGCCGTTCCAGAATGCTTTCATGGGGATGCTGTCCTGTTAGGAGGTGCGGCCGATACCGCCCGGGCAGCATAGCCGCTGACACGCGGCGACAGCGCAGGCCCGGAGGGAGAATAGCCGCCCAGCGGGCGCATTCGGCCGCGCCCTTTAGCGCGTACCGCGCAAACGTGCTTTGATCGCCCTTCGGTAGCACTCACTGCGTTTCGTTCAGGCCCGCCCCATGTTGAAGATCGAGCAATTGCACAAGCACTACCCCACGCCACAGGGTCCCCTACCAGTACTGCAGGGCATCGACCTGGAACTGGCCCACGGCGCCAGCCTGGCGCTGATGGGCGAGTCGGGCAGCGGCAAGAGCACCCTGCTGCACCTGGTGGCGGGTCTCGACCGGGCCGACAGCGGCAGTATCCGGGTGGCCGGCCAGGACCTGGCCGGGCTCGACGAACGCCAGCTGGCGGACTGGCGGCGCAGCGGCATCGGCCTGATCTTCCAGCAGTTCAACCTGATTTCCAGCCTGCGGGTAGCCGACAACCTGGCCTTCCAGGCGCGCCTGGCCGGGCGCCACGACCCCGCCTGGCAGACCGAGTTGGCCGAACGCCTGGGGCTGACCGCGCTGCTGCAGCGCTACCCGGAACAACTGTCCGGCGGCCAGCAGCAGCGCGTCGCCCTGGGCCGGGCCCTGGCCTCGCGCCCGGCCCTGGTGCTGGCCGACGAGCCCACCGGTAGCCTGGACGAGGGCAGCAGCGACGAGGTACTGGACCTGCTGCTCGAGCTGCTGGCGGAAAACGCCACCACCCTGCTGATGGTCACCCACAGCCAGCGCGTGGCCGCGCGCCTGCAGCGGCGGGTGACCCTGCGCCGCGGGCGCATCCAGGACGAGGCCTGAGCCATGGCGGTGTTCCACTGGACCCTGCACGGCCTGTTCAGCCACTGGCGCCGGCATCCGCTGCAGTTCTTCAGCCTGGTCACCGGCCTGTGGCTGGCCACCGCCCTGTGGACCGGGGTGCAGGCGCTCAATAGCCAGGCGCGGGACAGCTATGCCCGGGCCAGCCAACTGATCACCGGCGATGGCCTGGCGCGCATCGGCGCCCGCGATGGCGGGCGCTTCGAGCAGCAGCTGTTTATCGACCTGCGCCTGGCCGGCTGGCCGGTCTCGCCCCTGTTGCAGGGCCCCTTGCGCCTGCGGGGGCACGAGGGGCAACGCCTGCAACTGATCGGCATCGAACCCCTGACCCTGCCGGTCGGCAGCGCCCTGGCCGGCCAGGCCGCCGGCGAGCTGGACCTGGAAGCCTTTCTCGGCCAGCCCGGACGCACCTGGATCGCCACCGACACCTTGCAGAGCCTGGGCCTGGAAGAAGGCGCCCGACCTCTAACCGAAGACGGTCAAGCCCTGCCGCCGCTGGAGCTGCAGCCGCAACTGGCGCCGGGCGTGCTGCTGGTGGATATCGGCGCGGCGCAGCGCCTGCTCGGCGCGCCCGGCCAGCTCTCGCAGCTGCTGCTGGACGGCAGCGCGGCGCGTGAATTGCCGCCGCCCCTGGCGGCCCGGCTGCGCATCGGCCATGGCGAGGAGGAAGCGGACCTGGCCCGGCTTACGGACAGCTTTCACCTCAACCTCACGGCCTTGGGCTTGCTGGCCTTTGTGGTCGGCCTGTTTATCGTCAACGCCGCCATCGGCCTGGCCCTGGAACAACGCCGCGGCCTGCTGCGCACCCTGCGCGCCTGCGGGGTGAGCGCCCGTACCCTGTTGCTGGCCCTGTGCCTGGAACTCTGCGGCCTGGCCCTGCTCGGCGGCGTGCTGGGGGTGGTCAGCGGCTATGGCCTGGCCAGCCTGCTGCTGCCGGATGTGGCGGCCAGCCTGCGCGGCCTGTACGGCGCCGAAGTGGCCGGGCAGCTCAACCTCAGCCCCGCCTGGTGGCTCAGCGGTCTGGCCATCAGCCTGCTGGGCGCCCTGCTCGCCGGAGCCGGCAGCCTGCTGCGCGCCGCGCGGCTGCCGCTGTTGGCCTTGGCCCAGGCGGAGGCCTGGCACCAGGCCCAGGCGCTCTGGCTGCGCCGCCAAGCCTGGCTGGCCGCGGCGCTGTTGCTGCTGGCTCTGGGCGCGCTGCTGTTCGGACGTGGACTGGTGGCGGGTTTCGTGATGCTCGCCGGCTTTCTGCTGGCCGCCGCCCTGCTGTTGCCGGTCTGCCTCAGCGGCCTGCTGGAAGCCCTGCTGCCCGGGTGCCGCACGCCCCTGGCCCAGTGGTTTGTGGCCGACAGCCGCCAGCAGCTGCCGCGCCTGGCCCTGGCGTTGATGGCGCTGCTGCTGGCCCTGGCGGCGAATATCGGCGTGGGCAGCATGACCGAGGGCTTTCGCCTGACCTTCACTGGCTGGCTCGACCAGCGCCTGGCGGCGCAGCTCTACCTCAAGCCCGCGGATGCCGGGCAGGCCCGAGCCTTGGAAGGCTGGCTGGCCGAACAACCCCAGGTCGAGGCCGTGCTGCCCAGCTGGCAGGTGGAACTGCCGGTGCGCGGCTGGCCGGCGACCCTGACCGGCGTGCTCGATCACCCCAGCTACCGCCAGCACTGGCCGCTGCTCGAGGCGGCCCCCGACGCCTGGACACGGCTGATGGCCGGCGAGGGGCTGGTGCTCAGCGAGCAACTGGCGCGGCACCTGGAGCTGAGCCTGGGCGACCGACTGAGCCTGCCCACGCCCCAGGGCGACTGGAGCCTGGAGGTACTGGGGCGCTATGCCGATTACGGCAACCCCAAGGGCCATCTGCTGGTCGAGGGCCGGGCACTGCAGCAACGCTGGCCAGGGCTGAGTCCGGCCAGCTACAGCCTGAATATGCCCGCCGAGGCCGTGGCGACCACCCAGCAGGCGCTGCAAAAACGCTTTGCCCTGAACGACAACCAGATGATCGACCAGGACGCGCTCAAGGCCTGGTCGACCCGGGTGTTCGAACGCACCTTCGCCGCCACCGCCGCGCTCAACAGCCTGACCCTGGGCGTGGCCGGCGTGGCCCTCTTTATCAGCCTGCTGAGCCTGAGCCAGAGTCGCCTGGGCCAGTTGGCGCCGCTCTGGGCCCTGGGCATCGGCCGGCGCCAGCTGGCCTTGCTGAGCCTGGGCCAGACCTTGCTGCTGGCGCTGATCACCCTGCTGCTGGCCATCCCCCTGGGGCTGCTGTTGGCCTGGTGCCTGGTGGCGGTGATCAATGTGCAGGCCTTCGGCTGGCGTTTGCCGCTGCATGTGTTTCCCGAACTGCTGGCCCAGGCCGCGGCCCTGGCGCTGCTCGCCACCCTGCTGGCCGCGGCCTGGCCGTTGTGGAAACTCTCCCGCGCCCAGCCGGCCGACCTGCTGAGGACCTTTGCCCATGTGAGTTGAACGCCTCGCCCGCCTGTTGCTGCTGAGCGCGCTGCTCGTCGGCTGCGAACAGGGGCCGGCCGCGCCCCAGGGCTTTGCCGGGCTGGGCGGCGCGGCGCAAGGCTTCGCCGCGGTCACCCCGGGCCACGCCCTGCGCTTTCCCCGGGACCACGGCCCGCACCCGGACCACCGCATCGAGTGGTGGTACGTGACCGCCAACCTGGAGGACGAACAGGGCCGCTCCTGGGGCCTGCAGTGGACCCTGTTCCGCTCGGCCCTGGCACCGGACAGCGACGCGGCGGGCTGGGACAATGCCACGGTGTGGATGGGCCACGCTGGCCTGACCGGACCGGACGGCCATCGCCACGGCGAGACCCTGGCCCGCGGCGGCATCGGCCAGGCGGGCGTCAGCGCAGCCCCTTTCAAGGCCTGGATCGACGACTGGCAGCTGGCAGGCACCCTGGCCAACCGCAGTGCCGGCGACGCCATCGCCGCCCCTGAGACCACCGACCTGCAGCTGCGCGCCCGCGGCGCGGATTTCGCCTACCGCCTGCAGCTGAGCAGCGACAAACCCCTGGTGTTGCAGGGTGATCGGGGCTTCAGCCAGAAGTCCGGCCAGGGCCAGGCGTCCTACTACTACAGCCACCCCTTTCTGCAGGCCCAGGGCAGCGTCGAACTGGACGGCAAGACCTACCGGGTCAAGGGCCAGGCCTGGCTGGACCGGGAATGGAGCAGCCAGCCCCTGGCGGCCGATCAGCAGGGCTGGGACTGGTTCTCCCTGCACCTGGCCGGCGGCGCAAAACTCATGCTGTTCCAGCTGCGCCACGCCGATGGCCGGCACTACCGCGCCGGCACCTGGGTCGACGCCGCGGGTGTCGGCCAGCCCCTGGGCAGCGAGGACTTCCAGCTCGAACCCCTGGCTTACAGCCGTGTCGCCGGACGCCGCCTGCCAATCCGCTGGGCCCTCAGCGTTCCCGGCAAGGGCCTGGCACTGACCAGCGAGCCGCTGCGCGAGGATGCCTGGATGGCCACCCGCTTTCCCTACTGGGAGGGCCCGATCCGCCTGAGCGGCAGCCACCCGGGCATGGGTTACCTGGAGATGACCGGCTATTGAGCGAGGGCGCGCTGATGGGTATCGCTTCGCTCAACCCGCGCCGCCCGGCAAGGTCAACGTCGTTCCCGCGAAGGCGGGAATCCAGGTGCGACGAGGGCTCTGGGTCCCCGCGTGCGCGGGTACTACGGCTCTTCCAAGCGCCAGGCCAGGGCCAGGGTCAGGAAGATAAAAAACGCAGTGCAGGCATGACGACGGTTGGAGTCCGTTAGCCGGCCAGACCCACATAGACGTTCTGCACGTCGTCGTGGCCGTCGATGGCCTCGAGAAAGGCGTCCACTTCTTCCTGCTCGGCGTCGCTTAATGTGACGGTATTTTTCGGGCGGTAGCCCAGCTGCGCCGACTGCACGGTAAAACCCATGGCCGGCAGGGCGCGGCAGACCGCATCCATATCGGTGGCGTCGGTGAGAAACAGGGTGGCGCCGTTTTCCGCCGGTTCGAAATCCTGAGCCCCGGCCTCGATGGCTGCCAGCTCCGCATCGCTATCGGCGTTATCCGGCGCGGCCTCGATCATGCCCAGGTAGTCGAAGTCCCAGGACACCGAACCCGAGGCGCCGAGCTGGCCCTTGCGAAACAGCACGCGGATCTCGGAAACGGTGCGGTTGATATTGTCGGTCAGGCACTCGACGATCACGGGTACCCGGTGCGGGGCGAAGCCTTCGTAGGTGAGCCGCTCGAAGTTCACCACGCCGTCCAGCAGGCCCGCGCCCTTCTTGATCGCCCGCTCCCAGTTCTCCCGGGGCATGGACGCTTTCTTGGCTTGCTCGACCAGCAGGCGCAGCCGCGGGTTCATATCTGGATCGGCGCCATTGCGCGCCGCCAGCATGATTTCCTTGGACAGTTTGCCGAACACCCGCCCCTTGGTGTTGGACGCCGACTCTTTGTGTTTCACCTTCCACTGCGCGCCCATGCTGGCTCTCTCTCTTCGGGGTGGTTGCGGGTCCGGGTAGTAGTTTGCCTGCGCTGCCCGGTTTTTCAGGGGGCTTTTATACACCACAACGCCCGGACCCGGAACTGCACGCGGCGCCAACCCACGGCCTGCTGGCTCTGGACGGGCTTGCGCCTATCTCCAATACTGGCACCCGAACGCTGCAGCTCGGTTGGGCGACCAGAGAGCACTGCCAGCCTGTCCCAAGCGCCCATGGCCCCCAGGTAGTCAGGAAGATGACCCCACATTCGCAATTCACCTTGCTCGGCAAGAAACGCTTCCTGCCGTTCTTCCTCACCCAGTCCCTCGGTGCCTTCAACGACAACCTGTTCAAGCAGGCGTTGATCCTCGCCATTCTGTACAAGCTCAGCCTGTCGGGGGACCGGGACGTACTGGTGAATCTTTGCGCGATGCTGTTTATCCTGCCGTTCTTCCTGTTCTCGGCCCTGGGTGGGCAATTCGGCGAAAAATTCGCCAAGGACGCGCTGATCCGCGCGCTCAAGCTGGTCGAGATCCCGGTCATGGTCATTGCCGCCGTCGGGTTCATGCTGAGCAACCTGCCGCTGCTGTTTATCGCCCTGTTCGCCATGGGCACCCAGTCGGCGCTGTTTGGCCCGGTCAAGTATTCGCTCCTGCCCCAGCACCTCGAGGAACACGAGCTGGTCGGCGGCAACGCCTTGGTGGAGATGGGTACCTTTCTCGCCATTCTGGCGGGCACCATAGGCGCAGGCATCATGATGTCCACCAGCGGCTATGTGCCCCTGGTCGCCACCTCGATTGTGCTGGTGGCGCTGGTCGGCTACGGCTTCAGCCGCGGCATCCCGCGCGCCGCGGCCGCCTTGCCGAGCCTGGTGCTGGACTGGAACATCTTTCGCCAGACCTGGCTGACCCTGCGCCTGGGCCTGGGCCAGCGTCCGGCGGTGTCGCGCTCGATGGTGGGCAACTCCTGGTTCTGGTTTATCGGCGCGGTGTACCTGACGCAGATTCCGGCCTACGCCCAGCAATGGCTGCACGGCGACGAAACCGTGGTGACCCTGATCCTCACGGTCTTTTCCGTGGGCATCGCCCTGGGTTCGATCCTCTGCGAGCGCCTGTCCGGGCACAAGGTGGAGATCGGCCTCGTGCCGTTCGGCTCCATGGGCCTGACCCTGTTCGGCCTGCTGCTGTGGTGGCACTCCGGCGGAATCGTCCCGGGGCCCCATGACTGGTTGAGCCTGCTCGGCCAGGGCCAGGCCTGGTGGGTGCTGGTCGACATCCTCGGCATCGGCCTGTTCGGCGGTTTCTATATCGTACCGCTGTACGCCCTGATCCAGTCGCGCACCCAGGAGCACGAACGAGCCCGTGTGATCGCCGCCAACAATATCCTCAACGCCCTGTTCATGGTCGCCTCTGCCCTGCTCTCCATGGTCCTGCTGAGCCTGGCCAAGCTGTCGATCCCCCAGCTGTTCCTGGTGGTGTCGCTGCTCAACATCGGGGTCAACGCCTATATCTTCAGGATCGTGCCCGAGTTCGGCATGCGCTTTCTGGTCTGGCTGCTGGGGCATTCGATGTACCGCGTCGAGCACCGCGAGCTGGCGCAGATTCCGGACGAAGGCGCCGCCGTGCTGGTCTGCAACCATGTGTCCTTCGTCGATGCGCTGCTGATCGCCGGGGCCGTGCGCCGGCCGATCCGCTTCGTCATGTACTACAAGATTTACCGCCTGCCGGTGCTCAATTTCATCTTCCGCACCGCCGGCGCGGTACCCATCGCCGGCCGCAGCGAGGACCTGGCGATCTACGAACAGGCGTTCAAGAAGATCGGCGAGTACCTGCGGGACGGCGAGCTGGTCTGCATCTTCCCCGAAGGCAAGCTGACCGGCGACGGCGAGATCAACGAATTCAAGAACGGCATCGCGCGCATCCTCGAGGAAAACCCGGTACCGGTGATTCCCATGGCGTTGCAGGGCCTGTGGGGCAGCTTTTTCAGCCGCGACCCTAACAAGGGGCTGTTCCGCCGCTTCTGGTCGCGCATCACCCTGGTGGCGGGCCCGCCCCTGGCCCCGCAGGCCGCCGACCCGCTGACCCTCCAGGGGCTGGTCAGCGAATTGCGCGGCACGCGGCGCTAGCTCAGGCCCACCTGGCCAGCGAAGGGAAGCTGCCATGCGCGGTGCGAAACAAGGCTTCGGCGGGTTCGCGCGCCTGAACTAGGCTGATGAGTGAATTGTCTGCTGCTGGGCAGTCGTAGCGCTTTCTTATGGGTTGACTGATTTATGGCAACCTCATCACCCGGTAGCCCTCGCCGGCAATCTTGGTCCGCAGCGCGTCAATCGAAGGAGTAATGAATGGACGCACACAGCGAGCAAATCGCCAAATTGACCCAGTTGTTGAGTGTCAGCACCCGCAGCCTGACACACCTCACCGCAGCCATGGCCACCATGTCGTTCGAAATGATGCGCAGCGAAGACCGCGCGACCAAGGCCGCCGGCCAACGCATGATCGAGCACCTGGGGGCTATCGGCACCGAGCTGGACCAACAGTGGCAATTGCTCGGCGAACTGCCCGGTAATCCCCTGCCGCGCGACGACAGTGAACCGCTGGAAGAGATCGACCTGCAAGTCGCCCCTCCGGCCTTCGAGCGCTGAACGCGCACGCACCGACCACGGGATACGCCTATGAAAACCCTCTGCCTAAGCGCGCTGCTGGTCTTGTCTGCCACCGGCGCGGTCCATGCCCAGGACGCCGCCACCCCCGACCAGGCCCCGCGTGCCGACACCGCCCCCCTGGCCCCACGGGCACCCAATGCGCCGGACATGCCCGTGCGCAATCCCCAGCAGGACGCCGTGCAGACGCCGAACGAAACGCCCGACCAGACCCAGGAGTCGAGCCTGGAACAGCAGCGCAGGCAGGGCGGCGAGCAGATGGAGGAAGAACGCAAAAGCCCGTAATCAGCTGTAAGGGGGCATGGCCGAAAACGGCGAGCCGGCGGCGCGCAAAGGCCTTAGAGTAGCGCCATGAACCTGGCCCCCTCCCACTGCTATGCCGCACTGCAAGCCCGTGATGCACGCTTCGACGGGGTGTTTTTCGTCGCCGTATCCACCACGCGCATCTACTGCCGGCCCATCTGCAGCGTGCGCCTGCCGCGGGCCGACCGCTGCACCTTCTACACCCATGCCGCGGCCGCCGAACAGGCCGGCTACCGACCCTGCCTGAAGTGCCGTCCCGAGCTGGCCCCCGGCGCGGCGCTAGTCGACAGCGTGCAACGGGTCGCTCGCCAGGCCGCCGCGCTGATCGCCCAGGGCGCCCTGACCGACTCCAGCCTGGACACCCTGGCCGCGAAACTGGGCCTGAGTACCCGCCAGCTGCGCCGCGCCGTCGAGCGCGAGTACGGCGTGCCGCCCATTGCCCTGGCCCAGACCTATCGCCTGCTGCTGGCCAAGCAGCTGCTGACCGACACCCGACTGAACATGACCGACATCGCCTTCGCCAGCGGCTTCGGCAGCC
>JAZKHB010000002.1:32719-66232 GCA_040385585.1 Pseudomonadota bacterium
TCCCACCATACTCCTGCGGATAGCCGAGGCCCACAATGCCGGCTTCGGCAGCCTGCGCCGCTTCAACCACTGTTTTCGCACCCAGTACCGCCTCAATCCCGCGGCCCTGCGCGCCAGCCGTGCGCCAGGCGTCGAGGAGGCGGCCATTACCCTGCGACTGGCCTACCGCCCGCCCCTGGCCTGGGACAACCTCATCGGCTTTCTCGCCGCCCGCGGCAGTGCACGGATCGAACACCGCGCCGGCGCCCTGTATCGCCGCACCTTGCGCCTGGGCACGCTGACGGGCTGGATCAGCGCCCAACCCGTGCCCGGCAAGCACCAGCTCGCGGTCGAGATAGCCCCGTCGCTGTTGCCGGGCCTGAGCAAACTGCTGCCGGCGCTGCGCCGCCTGTTCGACCTGGACGCCAATCCGGCGGTGATCGAAGCCAGCCTGTCGCGCGACACCCAACTGGCCCCGCACGTGGCACGGGCCAGCGGCCTGCGTGTACCGGGCGCGCTGGACGGCTTCGAACTGGCATTGCGCGCGGTGCTCGGCCAGCAGATCAGCGTGAAGGCCGCGACCACCCTGTTCGGCCGCTTTGTCGAGCGCTTCGGCAGCCCGGTGGACACCCCCTTTGCCGGCCTGGATCGGCTCTGCCCGACCGCGGCCGAGATCGCCGCGGCGCCGTTGCAAGCACTGATCGACCTGGGCCTGACCGGCAAGCGCGCCGAGACCCTGAGCGGACTGGCCCTGGCCATCGCCGAACAGCGTATACGCCTCGACAGCGACGCCGACCCGGACCAGGTGATGCGCGACCTGCAAGCGCTACCCGGTATCGGTCCCTGGACCGCGCAATACATCGCCATGCGCGCGCTGTCCGCACCGGACGCCTTTCCCCATGCCGACCTGGCCCTGCTGCGCGCGCTGAATATCACCCGCGCCTCGCAATTGCTGAGCCTGGCCGAAGCCTGGCGACCCTGGCGCGCCTATGCCGCGTTGCATCTCTGGAACAGCCTGACCACAGGAGGAGGATGACCATGACCTACTATTCGCTGCGGCCCAGCCCGTTCGGCGAACTGCTGTTGCTCGGCGACGGCACCGCACTGAACGCACTCTACATGCCGCCCCATCGGCATGCCCCGCAACTCGACACCCCGGATAGCCGGGACTGGCAGCGCGACGATTGCCTGTTCGACCAGGCCGCCACGCAACTGGCGGCCTATTTCGCCGGGGAGCTGCAGGCCTTCGACCTGCCCCTGGCCGCCGGCGGCACGGCCTTCCAGCAACGGGTCTGGGCCGCGCTGAAGGAGATCCCCTTCGGCCAGACCTGGAGTTACGGCCAGCTGGCCCTGCATATCGGCGCGCCCGGGGCATCCCGTGCCGTGGGCCTGGCCAACGGGCGCAACCCCTTGTCGATCGTGGTGCCCTGCCATCGGGTGATCGGCGCCAACGGCAGCCTGACCGGCTACGGCGGCGGGCTGGAGCGCAAGCGCTGGCTGCTGGCCCACGAGCAGGCCCGGACACCCTACCGTTTGAGCTGATGCCAGGCGTCCCGGGAGTGACAGGGCGGGCCGGCCATGGCGGAAAATAAACACGGGACGCTTGCGGCCATCGTCGGGAACCCTGAAGCTAGTTCGCTTATCGCCACGTGCATGGCGACCCTTGAACGGCGAGGACAGGTCTTGGATTGGCACACCCTGCTTACCCGCGAGCGGCTCGGAAAATCGGTGCACAGCGCCGACGAGCTGGGCCGCAGCCCCTTTCACAAGGACCATGACCGGATCATCTTTTCGGGTGCCTTTCGCCGCCTGGGGCGCAAGACCCAGGTGCACCCGGTGTCCAGCAACGACCATATCCACACCCGCCTGACCCATTCCCTGGAGGTCAGTTGCGTGGGCCGCTCCCTGGGCATGCGCGTCGGCGAAGTACTGCGCGACGACCTGCCCGACTGGTGCGCGCCGTCCGACCTGGGAATGATCGTGCAGTCGGCCTGCCTGGCCCACGACATCGGCAACCCGCCCTTTGGCCACTCCGGCGAGGATGCCATCCGCCACTGGTTCCAGCAGGCTGCCGGGCGTGGCTGGCTGGACGCGATGAGCGAGGCCGAGCGCGGTGACTTTCTGAATTTCGAAGGCAATGCCCAGGGCTTTCGCGTGCTTACCCAGCTGGAATACCACCAGTTCGACGGCGGCACCCGACTGACCTATGCGACCCTCGGCACCTACCTCAAGTATCCCTGGACCGCGCGTCATGCCGACGCCCTGGGCTACAAGAAACACAAGTTCGGCTGCTACCAGAGCGAGCTGCCGCTGCTCGAGCAGATCGCCCACAAGCTCGGCCTGCCGCAGCTGGAAGAGCAACGCTGGGCCCGCCACCCGCTGGTCTACCTGATGGAAGCGGCGGACGACATCTGCTACGGCCTGATCGACCTGGAGGACGGCCTGGAGATGGAGCTGCTGGAATATGCCGAGGTCGAGTCCCTGCTACTCAACCTGGTGGGCGACGACCTGCCGGACACCTACCGCCAGCTCGGCCCCAAGGACTCGCGCCGGCGCAAGCTGGCGATCCTGCGCGGCAAGGCCATCGAACACCTGACCAACGCCGCCGCCCAGGCCTTCGTCGAGCAGCAGGCCGGCCTGCTGGACGGCACCCTCGAGGGCGACTTGGTCGAGCATATGCACGGCCCGGCCAAACGCTGCGTGCTGGAAGCCAAGGCCATGGCACGGGAGAAAATTTTCCAGGACAAACGCAAGACCCTGCACGAGATTGGCGCCTACACCACCCTGGAAATTCTGCTCAACGCCTTCTGCGGCGCGGCCCTGGAACAGCACGGCGGACGCACCCCGTCGTTCAAGAACCGGCGCATCCTCGACCTGCTGGGCAGCAACGCCCCGGACCCGCACTGGCCGCTGTACCGCGCCTTTTTGCGGATGATCGATTTTATCGCCGGCATGACCGACAGCTATGCCACCGAAATGGCCCGGGAGATGACCGGCCGTTCCAGCCCGGTATGACCCGGTGAAACTGTCTCGACCCTTCACCGGGCATGCCGGACCCGTTGCCGTGGGCCCGGCCCTGATCGCCGGCGTCGGCTGCGCCTTGCCCTTGCTCCTGGGGCTGATCAGTGGCCATCCGGGCTTTCTCTGGGCAGCCGCCGGGGCCTTTCAGGCCGCGCAAGCCAATCCCCTGCATCGTTTCGGCATGCTGCGTCTGTTACTGCTCACGGGCCTGGGCGCCTGCAGCGCAGGCCTGGGCTTCGGCGCCGCCAACGACCCGCTGCTCAGCCTGCTGCTGTTCGCCGCCTGCGGTTTGCTGCTGGCCTGGCTGCAGCGCTTCGGCGCCGAGGCCGGCAAATTCGGTCTGGGTCTGGCGGTATGTCTGTGCCTGGGCCAGGGCCAACCGGGGGTCGGCAACCTGAGCAACGCCGCGGCCGTGGCGGCCCTGTTCGTCCTGGGGGGATTGCTGGTCGCCCTGCTCGCCTTCGGCTTGCGCGGCGTGCACGGCCTGCGTACCTGGCCGCATATGCCGCACCTGGTCGGGCTGTTCAAGGTATTGCGCCGCCATGCCAGGCGCCTGCCGCGCCTGCAGTGGCGCCTGCGCGCGCTGGCCTACAGCCTGGCCATCGGCCTGGCCGGGCTGCTGGTCAGCCTGGCCAACCTGCCACGCGGCTACTGGCTGACCCTGACGGCGATCGCCACCCTGCAGCTGGCCTTCCAGGCCAGTCTGAAACGCGCCCTGCAGGCAGGTATCGGCAGCCTGAGCCTGGCAGGCTTGCTGATCCTGCTGGGCTACGGTCTGCAGAGTCCGGGCCTGATGGTTGCGGCCCTGTTGCCGCTGATCGTTCTCAGCCGCGCCCTGCAGGCCAATCGCTACGGCCTGTATATGGTGCACACCACCCTGTGCTTCGTGCTGCTGGCCGAAAGCCTGTCACCGGACTGGGCGCTGGTGCAGGGCCGCCTACTCAATGTTCTGATCGGCGTGGCGTTGGCGCTGCTCGTCACCTGGCTGGCGCACAGCCTGGAGCGGCGCCTGGGCCGACCTCCGGCGCCCGTTCAAGCGGGTGGGTCGGGGCGACGCGACGTCTAATCCCTGAATAGCCGGTCGGCTCGAAAATTCATGGCACAAGGCCTCCTATTTCTTCGCGCTTTAGAGTCGCCCTGACTATGCTCTCCGAGCCTGCCGACCGAGCCATGGAGTGATGCGCGATGCCCAGAACCCGGCTGCGGGAACGCCGCTTTCCCCTGCACATGCATATCAGTGCCCTGTTCACCCTGCTCCTGCTGTTCACCGGCGTGCTGCTGGGCCTGTTCAACTACCGCCAGACCAGTGCGATCATCCTGTCCAGCAGCGAAGCGCTGTTCAGTCGGATCCAGCAGGATGTGCAGCGCGACCTGCAGAGCACCTACAAGCCGATTCGCCAAGTGCTCAGCCTGCTGGTGCTCCACGAGGCCGTGCAGACCCGGTCACTGGAAGCGCGCCTGCGCCTGCTCGAGCCCTTCGTCCAGGCGCTGCGCGACAACCCCAAGCTGGCCTCGCTCTACCTGGGTTATGAGAACGGCGATTTCTTTATGGTCCGCCCCCTGCGCAGCGACGCCCTGAAGGCCGCCTTCGCGGCGCCAGCGCAGGCGGCGTATCAGGTATGGTCGATCGAGCGCAGCGGTAATGCCTTCGCTACCCAGCATCTGTTCTTCGATGCCGCACTGGGCCTGCTCGAGCGTCGCCCCCAGCTAGAGGAGTCCTTCGACCCGCGTGGGCGCGCCTGGTACCTGAATGCCCGCGACGAGGCCGGGGACGGGGCCATCACCACGGCACCTTACGTCTTCTTCTCCAGCCGCGAGGTGGGTACCACCCTGGCCCACCGCGCTGGCTCGAGCGCGGTGCTGGCCGCCGACCTGACCCTGGCGGACCTGTCGGCCACCCTGGCCGGGCACAAGGTCACCCCCTCCACCGAGGTGCTGTTGTTCGAGCCGTCCGGCAATGCCGTGGCCTACCCCGACAGCACCGGGCTGGTGGTCCATGGCGACAGCCTGCAGCTGGCCAAGGCCCGGGACCTGAGCGCGCCCCTGGCAGCCTGGCTGGACCAGGCCCAACCGGGTCAGCAAGCCGGCAGCCTGACCCTGGACAACACCAGGCGCTGGGTAGTCGCCCTCACCCACCTGCCCGAGGGCGGCCCTCAGGGCCTGAACCTGGCGCTGCTGGTACCCGAAGACGAACTGCTGGCCGATGCCTACCGCCTGCGCTGGCAGGGTGCGCTGGTCACCCTGACCCTGCTGTTGCTGTCCTTGCCCCTGGGCTGGCTGGCCTCGCGGCTGATCGTCAAGCCGTTGCGCGCCCTGGTAAACGAGGCCGAAGCCATCGGCAGGTTCCAGTTCAACCATCCGGCCAACGGTCGTTCTCCGGTGCTGGAGGTGGACCAGTTGGCCGTGGCCATGGCGCGTATGAAGGAGACCCTGGGCAGCTTCCTGGAGATCACCGTCAGCCTGTCCGCCGAATCACGTTTCGATGCCCTGCTCAAGCGGGTCTTGCAGGAAACCCTGGGCATCAGCGAAGCCCACGGTGGACTGCTCTACCTGCTGGATGCCGACAGCGGGAGCCTGCAGCCTCAGGGTCTGTTTCTCGGCGGTACCCAGCACAGCCTGGAAGCCCACCGCATTCCCAGTTACGAACGCCACGACAGCCGCATGCCGGCCTGGCTGCGGCAGCCGGCCAATGGCGGCACCAGCACGGTCACCGCCCTGGGTTTCGACCAGGCCGGCGATTTCCGCAGCCTGCTGCACACGCTCGACAGCCCAAGGGTGAACCTGGTCGTGGTCGGGCTGCACAATCGCCGGGGCGAGACGCTCGGCGTGCTGATGCTACTGGACCGCGACACCGGCGAGGCCTCGGCCATGCAGCGCCCGGAACGCATCGCGTTGGTCGAGGCGGTGTCCGGGGTGGCGGCGTTGTGCATCGACAGCCAGGGGCTGCTGGAAAAACAGAAGAAGCTGCTGGATGCCTTTATCCAGCTGATCGCCGGCGCCATCGATGCCAAGAGCCCCTATACCGGCGGCCACTGCCAACGCGTGCCGGAGCTGACCCTGATGCTCGCCCGGGCCGCCGCGGACAGCGACACCCCGGAATTTAGCGACTACCGGCCCAGCGACGAGGACTGGGAAGCCTTGCACACCGCCGCCTGGCTGCACGATTGCGGCAAGATCACCACGCCGGAATACGTGGTCGACAAGGCCACCAAACTGGAAACCCTGTGCGACCGCATCCACGAGGTACGCACTCGCTTCGAGGTGCTCAAGCGCGATGCCTGGATCGCCTACTGGCAGGGTCGGGCCGAAGGCGGCTCGGCCACCGAGCTGGCCGCCCGGCGCGACGGCCAACTGCAGACCCTGGACGAGGAGTTCACCTTCGTCGCGCACTGCAACCTGGGTGGCGAGACCATGGCCACCGCCGACTTGCAACGCTTGCAGGCCATCGCCACGCGGCGCTGGACCCGTACCCTGGACGACCGCCTCGGCCTGTCCTGGGAAGAAACCCAGCGCCAGGCCCGCACTCCGGCGCCGCCACTGCCGGTGGAGGAGCCGCTGCTGGCCGACCGCGTGGCGCACCTGATCGAGCGCCGCGACAGCGAACGCATGCCGGCAGACAATCCCTGGGGCTTCAAGCTCAACGAGCCGCAGTACCGCTTCAACCGCGGCGAGCTGTACAACCTCTCCGTGGCCCGCGGCACCCTGACGTCCGAGGAGCGCTTTATGATCAACGACCATATGGTGCAGACCATCCGCATGCTCAGCCGGCTGCCGTTCCCGCCGCACCTCAAGGCCGTCGCGGAGATCGCCGGCGGCCATCACGAGAAGATGGACGGCAGTGGCTACCCCAAGGGCTTGACCCGCGAGCAGATGAGCCTGCCGGCGCGAATGATGGCCATCGCCGATATCTTCGAGGCGCTGACCGCCGTGGACCGCCCCTACAAGAAGGGCAAGACCCTGTCCGAAGCGCTGGGAATCATGGCCGACATGTGCCGCAACGCCCATATCGATCCACCGCTTTTCGCGCTGTTTATCCAGGCCGGCCTGCCGCGGCGCTACGCCTTGCGCTTTCTGGCTGCCGAGCAACTCGATGCGCTGGATCTGGACGCGCTGCTGGCCAGGGCCGGCCTGACGGATAGGTCCGCCCAGGCGAATGCCGCGCCTTGATGCGCAAGAACTAAGAATTAAAGAGGGTGCACCGAGGCGTGGGAACCACGCGTTCCGTCAAGTCGAGGGCGCAGCAGGCTGCTGCGTCGACCTGACGGGGGAATCGGCCAGGAGACCGATCCGGTGCAACGGGATCAGGCGACCGGATTGATCGGCTTTTCCGGGTACCAGACGTCCATCAGCGGGCTGACGGTGAACGCGCTCAGTTCCTTGCGGCCCTTGAGCCAGGCTTCGACCTGGTCGCGCTGTTCGGCGCTGACCGAGCCACGCTTGTCCAGGCAGACGAAACCGTAGTCGTCACCACCGATATAGCCCAGGCCATTGGCGATGATGGCCTGCTCCTCGAACTGATCGAGGAACGCTTCGATGACGTCGTCGGCAGCGTCGTCCGGGTAGGTCAGGGTCAGCTCGAAACCGACTTCCTGGAACTCGTCGACACAGAGTTTCTTACGCAGGCGGCGGGAACGGTTCGTAGCCATTAAAAAATCCTCATACTCTATAGGTGATAACGCGCGGCACTTTATCAGATTCACCTTCGGGCTGCCCGACTGTCTGCCTGCAAGCTGGACAACAGCCGCACGAAAAAGCCCGGCACGCTGGTCGCACAGCGGCACAAGCCGGGGCGGCTTGAGGCATAATGCATCGCATCCCGCCCGCACTGCATGTGACCATGTTCACAGGTTCGGTTTTTTCGCCTTCGCCAGAAGGGTTTCTGATGCCCCCCATGATTCGTTCGCTGCTGCTCGCCGGTCTCATCCTCCCCCTCGCCTTCCCCTTGGCCGCCGCGCCGGTCAACAGCCAGCTACCGCCCAAGGTGCAGCAGGCCCTGAAAGCCAACAAGCTCAACGACAAGGCCATGTCCCTGGTGCTGCTGCCGCTCAACGGCCCCGGCACCGCAACCTTTGCCAATGCCGACGTTTCGGTCAATCCGGCCTCGACCATGAAGCTGGTCACCACCTATGCGGCCCTCGAACTGCTGGGCCCTACCCATCAGTGGAAGACCGAGTTCTACAGCGACGGCCCGCTGAAAAACGGCACCCTGCACGGCAACCTGTATCTCAAGGGCGGCGGCGACCCCAAGCTCAACATGGAAAAGCTCTGGCTGTTGATGCGCGACCTACGGGCCAACGGCGTCCACAAGATCACCGGCGACCTGGTGCTGGACCGCAGCCATTTCGTGCAGCCTAACCTGCCGGCCTTCAACGACGATGGCGGCGACTCCAACAAGCCCTTTCTGGTCAAGCCCGACTCCCTTCTGGTCAACCTCAAGGCCATACGTTTTATTGCGCGCAACGAGGGCGGCCAAGTCACGATCGCGGCCGAGCCGCCGATTGCCAGCATCCGGATCGACAACCAGGTCAAGGCGCTCAAGGCCACTAAATGCCCGAGCTGGCCGGACGTGCGCTACAACCCGGTCACCCAGGCGGATGGCACCACCCAGATGGTGGTGAGCGGAAAGCTGGCCGAGGGTTGCAGCTCCCAGACCTACCTCTCGCTGCTCGACCATGCCGGCTATGCCGCGGGCGCCGTGCGCGCCATCTGGCAGGAGCTGGGCGGCAGCATCCTGGGCAAGGATCGCACCGCCGACGTGCCCAAGGATGCCCGTCTGCTGGCGCGGGCGTACTCGCCGGACCTGGTGGAGGTGATCCGCGATATCAACAAGTACAGCAATAACACCATGGCCCAGCAGCTGTTTCTCAGCATCGGCGCGCAGTTTCGCGACAAGGTTGACGCCGACGACGGCCAGGCCGCCCAACGGGTGATTCGCGCCTGGCTGGCGCGCAAGGGCATTATCGCCCCGCACCTGGTGATGGAAAATGGCTCCGGGCTGTCGCGCGCCGAGCGGGTCAGCGCTCGGGAGATGGCCATGCTGCTACAGGCGGCCTGGAACAGCCCCTACGCCGCCGAATTCATCAGCTCCATGCCGCTGGTGGCCATGGATGGCACCATGCGCAAGCGCCTCAAGCGCACCCCATTGGAAGGCGAAGCCCATATCAAGACCGGGACTCTGAACACCGTGCGCGCCATCGCCGGCTTCAGCCGCGACAGCAATGGCAACACCTGGGCCGTGGTCGCCATACTCAACGACCCACGCCCCTGGGGCGCCTCGGTGGTACTCGATCAAGTTCTGGTCGACCTGTTCCGCCAGCCCAAGACCAGCAGCAACACCGCGCAACGCTAGTCCCTGCAGCGGCGCGAAAAAAACGGGCAACCTCAGGGTTGCCCGTTTTTTTTGTGCCCGCTACAGGCTAGCGCGCCGTCAGGCGCCAGGCGCGGTGAATCTTAGGGTTACGGGCGAAGTCCGGATCCAGGGTGCTGGCGCTGATCTCCTCCACTGCGTAGCGCGCGGCCAGGCCTGGGTCGAGTTCGAACTTGCGGAAGTTGTTGGAGAAATACAGCACCCCACCCGACGCCAGGCGCGCCATGGCCAGGTCCAGCAGCTGGACGTGGTCGCGCTGCACATCGAACACCCCCTCCATGCGCTTGGAGTTGGAGAAAGTCGGCGGGTCGATAAAGATCAGGTCGTATTCCTCGCGATCGGCGGCCAGCCAGGCCATGACATCCCCCTGCTCCAGACGGTGCTTGTCGGAGAAGCCGTTGAGCGACAGGTTGCGCCGCGCCCAATCCAGGTAGGTCTTCGACAAGTCGACGCTGGTGCTGGTGCGTGCCCCACCCTTGGCCGCATGCACGGTGGCCGTGGCGGTGTAGGCGTAGAGGTTGAGAAAGCGCTTGCCCGCCGCCTCGCGCTGCAGGCGCAGGCGCAGCGGCCGGTGATCGAGGAACAGGCCGGTGTCCAGGTAATCGGTCAGGTTGACCAGTAGCTTGACCCCATGCTCTTCCACGGTGGTGAACTGGCCCTGGGCCGCCTGCCGTTCGTACTGCTTGCTGCCGCTCTGGCGCTCGCGGCGCTTGATGATCACCTTGGACTTGTCGACGCTCAGCGCCTGGGGAATCGCCGCCAGGGCGTCGAACAGCCGTGCCTGGGCCTTCTCCGGATCGATGGTGCGGGGGGCGGCGTATTCCTGCACATGCACCCAATCGTGGTACAGGTCGATCGCCAAAGCGTACTCGGGCATATCGGCATCGTATACGCGGTAGCAGGCGATGCCCTCGCCGCGGGCCCACTTGCCCAGCGACTTGAGGTTCTTCTGCAAGCGGTTGGCGAACATCTGCCCACCTTCGCTCAGTCGCGCCTGCTCCACCGGTGCCGCCGGCTGTTCGCTGGTTCGCTCGGTCCGATTGCGCGCGCCCGCTTCGTGGCTGGCGACCCGACTGACCACCGGCTCGTCGCCGGTTATCCGCTCACGCTCGACCTGGCGCTGTTCGGGGGTGCGCCGCTCACCGGTGACGAACTGGTCCGGCAGCAGCTTGAACAGCAGCAATTTGCACGGCAGTGCGCCGTTCCAGAAAGCGTACTGTTTGTGGCTGCGAATGCCCATGCGCTTGCCCAGGTCCGGCGCCCCGGTGAACACCGCCGCCTCCCAGTTCATGCAGGCCTGACGCAGGCGCTCGCCGAGGTTCTGGTAGAGGTACAGCAGGCTGGCTTCGTCACCCAGGCGTTCACCGTAAGGCGGGTTGCAGATGACCAGGCCGGTCTGGTTCTGGTCCGGGCGCGGCTCGAAGGTGGCCACCTCGCCCTGGTAGACCTTGATCCAGTCCGACAGGCCGGCGCGTTCGATATTGTTGCGGGCCGGCTGAATCAGCCGCGGATCGGCCTCGTAGCCGCGGATCCATAACGGCGGCCTGGCCAGGCCGACCTCGGCGCGGGCCTCGCCCTCGTCATGAACCCTCTTCCACAAGGCCGGCACATGACCCAGCCAGGCTGAAAATCCCCAGTAAGGGCGATTGAGGTTCGGTGCAATGTCCGCGGCCATCAAGGCCGCCTCCACCAGAAAGGTGCCGACCCCGCACATGGGGTCGGCCAGGGCGCCGCCGGCGGCGGCGATGCGCGGCCAGCCGGCGCGGATCAGGATGGCCGCCGCGAGGTTTTCCTTGAGTGGCGCCGCACCCTGCTGCAGGCGATAGCCGCGCTGGTGCAGGCTGTGGCCCGAGAGGTCGAGAGACAAAATGGCTTCGCCGCGATCCAGGCGCAGGTGGATGCGCAGGTCCGGGTTGAGCTTGTCGATGGACGGACGCTCGCCAGCGGCGTTGCGCAGCTTGTCGACTATGGCGTCCTTGACCTTCAAGGCGCCGAAATGGGTGTTGTCAATGCCCGAACCATTGCCGCTGAACTCCACGGCCAGGCTGCCGGTGGGCTCCAGGTGGGCGTGCCAGTCGATATCGAGCACGCCCTGATACAGCTCGTCGGCGTTGTCCATGGGGAAGCGCTTGAGCACCAGCAGCACGCGGTTGGCCAGGCGAGACCAGAGGCACAGGCGGTAGGCCGTTTCCAGTTCGGCGAAGCCGCGGATCGCCGAGGTGTGTTCCCGGGTCTCCTCCAATCCCAATCCGGTTGCCTCTTCGGCCAGCAGCCCTTCCAACCCCTTGGGGCAGGTGAGAAAGAGTTCGTAACGGTCCGCCATGTGAATATCCAGTGCCTTGAGCCAATGTGCGCCATACCACCTGAGCAGCACAGCCAAAGTATGTGACAAGAGCGCGTAACGCGACCCTTTATCGGAATAAAAAAACCTTGCTATCGCGATTCGTTCGCAACAGCTTCAGAGCTATAGCAAAGCCTCGACGCCCACAGCCAGAGGCTTACAGCCTCGAAAACGGAATTTTTTGCCGTGCCTTATAGTTTTCACTCTTAAAAAAGTTACGTCCTTATGACAAAAGGGTTGTTCCCTCGACGTCGGGCATTGGTTAGAACACCACTCAGGTCTTGGCCGCAACGGTCGAGACACCAAGCCCGTCACGCCGGCAACGGGCTTAACCGGTAGAAGCGCTTCTACCCGATACCAGACCTCGCTAAGAGGTTCGCTACACCGTTGGACAGGACATAACAGTCAACAAGTGAGGGCAACACCCTATGAGAAGACTTAAGCGTGATCCTTTGGAACGAGCGTTTTTACGCGGGTATCAATATGGCATCCATGGCAAATCTCGGGACCTCTGTCCCTTCACCCTCCCATCCGTTCGACAGGCCTGGATCAATGGCTGGCGCGAAGGTCGCGGCGACAACTGGGACGGCATGACCGGCACCGCCGGTATTCATCGACTTAACGAACTCCACGCTGTCGGCTGATCAGGATCACCCCGACTTATTTTTTGCAGAATGACCCCGATTTGAATTTCATGCACGCCCCATCCGGGCGGCGGGCGCAAGCCCAAGGGCTCCCAAGGGAGCCCTTTTTAATGCCGTACAAAAACTGCAACTGTGCTGCGACACAGGCGCAATTTCGTGTGTGAGCCGTCCTTGATTAGCGCGGCAGAACCGCAATGGCCTCCACCGCTTCGCGGATCAGCGACGGCCCCTTGTAGATAAATCCCGAATAGAGCTGCACCAGACTGGCGCCCGCGGCGATCTTCTCCGCCGCATGCAGGCCTTCGGTGATGCCGCCAACGGCAATGATCGGCAAACGCCCGCCCAGCTCGGCCGCCAGCACCTTGACGGTGTGGGTGCTTTTGTCGCGCACCGGCGCACCGGACAAGCCACCCGTTTCATTGGCGTACGGCAGGCCTTCGACCCCTTCGCGACCCAGGGTGGTATTGGTGGCGATCACCCCGTCCATGCCGGCTTCCAGCAGAGCCCGCGCGACTTCGACGGTTTCTTCGTCGGTCATGTCCGGAGCGATCTTGATCGCCAAGGGTACGCGCTTGCCGTGCTGCCGGGTCAGATCCTCCTGACGCCGACGCAGGGCTTCGAGTAATTGCTTGAGCGAGTCACCGAACTGCAGGCTGCGCAGACCAGGGGTATTCGGGGAGCTGACATTGACCGTGACATAGCTGGCATGGGCATAGACTTTATCCAGGCACAACAGGTAATCGTCCACCGCGCGCTCGACCGGGGTATCGAAATTCTTGCCGATATTGATGCCCAGCAGACCCTTGAAGCGAGCCACCTCGACCCGACGCAGCAGGTGCTCGACACCTTGGTTATTGAAGCCCATGCGGTTGATGATCGCTTCGGCTTCGGGCAAGCGGAACAGCCGCGGCTTGGGATTGCCCGGTTGTGGCCGCGGAGTGACCGTGCCGATCTCGATAAAACCAAAGCCCAGTTGCGCAAAACCGTCGATGGCGTCGCCGTTCTTGTCCAGACCCGCGGCCAAACCAACCGGATTGGGAAACGTCAATCCCATGACCTGGGTGGGCAGGCTCAAGGGTGCCTTGCTCAGCAGGCCGTTAAGCCCAAGCCGGCCACCGGCACCGATCAAGTCGATGCTCAGCTCGTGAGAAGTTTCCGGAGACAGTTTGAACAGCAGCGCGCGGGCCAGGTTGTACATGGGCAGGCTTAGCTCGTAAGGATTGGATCGAAGGGCCGCGATTATAGCCGCCAGGGTACCGGGGTGCGAGACGAGCCAGGCATTTCAGGCCAACCGGCTCAGACTCAGCAGTTCGCCGGCGGCATTGAACTCCAACACAAAGGAGCCGTAGACTCCTTCCCGAGTCAGAAAAGGCCGTATATGGTGGGCCGGTAAGCTGACGCTGCGCCCATCGCGACTGGTCACCCTGATGCGATTGGCGCGCCCCTGATAGAGGGCGAGTAGACGCTCGGCCGACAATGCAATATCCAGCACCAGGCTGGGCATGGAAGCACCCTCATAAATGAATAAGCCGATAATGCCATATCTAAACGCAGCATCCCGTCATCGATGCGGTAAAAGCAAAGGTTGTGCAGCCCAACGGCAGGTCTGCCACACTGGCGTGGGTGAACCTGGAATTCCGATCCGGCCATGAGTGTGCCTGAACCCACCACCACGCTGACTTCCCGCCTCGCCGCCCTCGCCCAGCGCCTGGGTTTGACGGGCCGTGCCCCGCGCCAAATCCTGGAGCGGGCCAGCGCCCTGCGCCTGCCATTCAACCCACTGCCGCCGCTGCGCGACAGCATCTGGTGGCAGGCCGGGGTCCCCCTGCAACGCCTGGTGGAGCTGCGGCGCGGCGCCTTGTCGGGGCCGGTTCAGGAGGACAAGGCCCAGGCCCATGGAATGCTGGTCAGGCTGGTGGAACAGCACGAGCGCACCTTCGCCTCCTTCGACCTGCGCCTGATCGACGGCCTCGGCGGCGATTACGCCAACGAGCCGCTGCATGCCCATCTCGAGGATTACGCCACTGCCGCGCGCTGTCGCGCGGTGCGCATCATCAGCTACAAGGATTTTGTCCGAACCATCAGCCAGCCCCTGCCGCGTTTTCTCGCCGGGGAGCCGATCAAGTTGCTGCAGGCCAGTTGGAATGGCAGTCGCCTGTACTGGGCCGGTGAGCAACACAACGAAGAATTGGCCGGCGCCATCGTCTATGCCCGCCGACGTGAGCTGGAAGTGACCCTGCCCGCGCAACTGACCAGCTACCGCCTCAGCCCCGAGGGGTTGGAGGCCTTCAAGGCGAACTACCATGTGCTGGCAATGCCGGTGCACGCCTGGAGCGATCCGCTCTTTATGGGGCTGCTGCTGGATAACGGCCTGCCTTACGCGCGCCTGTCCCTGCTGCGCACGCCCGGCTCCCCGGAGTTTCTGCTACTGCCCAAGGACAACCCCGAAGCGATGGCCTTGGGCGAGGGGTTGCGCCTGGCTGGCGCGCCGGACGTTCTGCTGTACCTGAGCAGCCTGCGCTAGCCCAAGCGCAGGTGCAGCTCAGACCGCGCTCGCCCGCCTAATCGATCTTCGCCTTCAAGCGATAGGTACGTCCCATATTCGCGAAATACACGCTCAAGCCCCGAAGGCTCAACTGCGACCCTTGTGGGCAAGCGAACGCCAGACTCAGGGTACCGCCTGCAGGCTCGAGGTGGTTCAGCTTCAGGCTGCCGAGGGTAAGCACCTGCTTGCCTTGTAGGTGATTGAGATAGAACTTGGTGGAGAACACCTGCCCTCCCGGCTCCCGGTACGCGTAGCGTATATAGCGGCAGGCGGAGTCCAGGTTATCGACCTCCAAGCGCAACACCGGGCTGCCGCCCTGCATTCGCACCCTCAGATTGCGCCACTCGATATGCCCTGTGGATGCGCTGAAACGCCCGACACCGGTGAGTGGTTCGCCTTCGAAGCCGCTGCTGGACAGATCGCCAGGATCGGCCTCTACCGCCTTGTTGTGCGGCGCATTGTCCATGTCCGGCATCAGCGGTCGGCTGTAGCGCTGATGCAGGGTTCCCGCCGCGATACCGCAGGTGACCACCAACGCCAAAATGACGAAGGCACGCATACGGCGTCGATTGCCCCACAAGGCACCGACCCCCAACGCAGCCAGCAGGGTCAGCGGCAGCTCCAGCGCCCCGATACTGTACCTGGCGCTATAGAGCGCCGGCACATGCACGGCCAACTGGTAGAGCAAGGCCCCGGCGATCAGCCAGACCACCAGCGAACGCCGCCCCGCCCAGAAGCCGACGCAGGCCAATACCAGCAGCAGCACCCGGTAGGCGCGCTCGTTGAGCACCTTGCGCTCCAGAGTGGCCTGGCTGAAAAACAGCAGCGCCCCAAGTTTCTGCGTATACAGCTGCGCCAAGGCCGGTGCCGGCATGTCCAACAGCATGGCCTTGGCCACCTGGGTCAGGCGCTTATTGGACGCTGGCGTCAGATGACTTTCTTCATCGACCACCATCCAATGGTCATGCAGCATCCCGTAATAGGGCGGCTCGTAGCCGGCGACTATGGGATTGCTGCCGAAATACAGCGCCGCGCCGCTGCCGGTCGCCACCATGGGCAGGTCGAAGCGGGCCTGGTTGTGCGCGATATAGGCGCCTGTACCGACAGCCGCGATCATGTGCACGATCAAGAGTTTCTGGGCAATCTGTCGATTAGCCCCCCGGCAGCGCCAGATCAGCACGGCGCAGACTAGCAGCGCGGCGCCCATCCAGTACACATAAGTGGCCCGGGTCAGGGTCGCCAACAGCAGTGAAAGCCCCGCGAGCGACACCGGCCACCATAGGCCGGGGCGCTCGCCGATCCTGACGCACGACCACAACCATAGCGTGATCAGAAACAGAAAGGGCGGCTCGCTCAAGGGCGGCAGCATCACCTCAGGCAACAGCGGAGAACCGGCATACAACCAGGCTGCCGCCACGGCAGCCGCGGTGCCTGCCAGGCGCCGGGCGCTGTCGAAGAACAGCAACAGCACCAGGCAGGACAGAAACAGGTTGAATTGCACGACCCGTTCCGCGTCCGCGCCCACCAGCGCCATATAAATGAAGGAGCCGGGCGCGACCACCACCACGTCCGGGCTGGCGAACAAGGCGGCTGGAGCCTCTAGGAATCGCTCGGCCAGTGGCAGGTAGGTCAGCTCCAGATCCAGGGTGCGGATATCCATCTGGCCGGACTGGAGCGCCAGGAACAGGTGCAGGATCAGCGGCAGCAACACGCCCAGCACCACGCCGAGCAAGGTCCGGTGAAGGGTCGAAAGTCGTTCAGACATCCTCGGTCTCACCTTTCAATAGAGGATGCAGGGGCTCAACCGGCGCGCTGGTGATGTCGTAGTGCAGGAAGGCGACCAGCAATTGCACACCCACCAGAATCGGCAACGCCGCCAGCATCACGGTGCCACTGGTTGCCGGCTCGCCACTGATATCGCTGTCTATCCAATGGCTGATGCCGAACAGCAGGCCGCTCAGCAGAAAGACCAGACCCAGCAGGCTGTACAGGGACCCCACGTTGAAATCGCGCAACCAGTAGTTGTAGCCGTAACGGCGAACCAGCCGCGACAAGTGCTTACCCATAAACTCCGGCAGCACCTTGCCGACTTGCAGGCTCGACTCTTCATCGGCGTACAGGGCATCCATGGGAATATCGGTCACCACGGCGCGCAGGGTATTGAGCCGGAACAGCATGTCGGTTTCGAAGAAATAACGTTGCTCGATCTTGTCCAGCGGCAGTTCGCGCAACAGCGCTACATGCACGGCGGTATAGCCATTGGTCGGATCCATGATCCCCCAGTAACCGCAACTGAGCTTGGACAGGAAAGACAGCATGGCATTGCCGAACAACCGTATCTTCGGCATGTCCCGCAGCGACTCCAGGCGAAAAAACCTATTGCCCTTGGTGTAGTCCGCATGCCCCTGCTTGATCGGCCGGACGAATTTAGGCAGCAAGCGCGGGTCCATCTGGCCGTCGCCATCGATCTTGACCACCACGTCCATGTCATCGGCAATCGCCTGCCTGTAGGCGGTGATCACCGCACCGCCCACGCCCAGATTCTGCGGGTTGTACAAGACCCTGACGCGAGGGTCCTGGCATTGGGCCTCGATCCAGGCACCGCTTTCATCGGGGCAAGCATCGTCTACCGCATAGATGCGGCAAACGCTGTCTGGTATCAGCTTGATGACCTCGAGAACGTGCTGGCGCACCTTATAACAGGGTATGGCAACGGCAATTTTCATGAAAACCCTTCAGGCAGCACTGGCCGCTAACGAAACGCCGAGCAGAATCAAGGCGCCGCCGAGCAACGTTTTGAAATGCAGGGGTTCACCGAGGAAGAAATGAGCCAGGACAGGCACGATCAGAAAGGCCAGGCCCATAAAAGGATAGGCCAGGTGCAAGGAAGCATGGCGCAGGATCCATACCCACAGCAGCGTGGTCACGCCATAGAGCATCAGGGCCGAAATCAACCAGCCGTTGAATAACCAGCCCTGCCAACCAGCCACCTGGGTCAGGCCGATAGCGGCCTGCTTGAACAGCAGCTGGCCCAGGGAGATCCCGAACACGCAGAGCACCGTGAGTAAAACAATCTGCACTGTCATGATCGACCTGCAATGAATGGACAGGGGTGCCAGCGCACGGGGAATACATGAATGCCTCGGTACTCGCCTGCGCATAATCCGAAGCAGGCAACCCTGATCCGGCCGCGAGGCAGCGGCCCGCCACACGTCATGACATCCCAGCCTGGCTTGGGGAGCGGATTCTAACGTCATGCCATGGGCCGGGCCAGCCAAAGCCGCAGAAACCCCGTTCGAGCAGCGTTGCGCGGACATAAAAAAGCCCCACACCAGGTGGGGCTCGCTCAGCACTCAGGCATTACTCAGGGGATGCACACGCCATGCTGGCCGCTTTGCGCCAGGTCCAGCAGCTCACGGTTGGCCACCGCGTACATGGCGTAGTCGGTACCGCTGGCCGCGCGCAGGTCGGCCAGCATGACGCGCCAGCGCTCGACCAGCGGGCGATGCTGCTCCAGCCACAGCACGACCCGCGCCTCGATATCCGCCGGCCCGTCGACCATCTGCAGTACCGATACGGTGATCGCCCGCTGCTGCCAGTCCAGATCGTCGCGGAAGGCTTCCCGCGCCAGGGCCTGCCAGTTGTTTTCCACCGGCAGGTTGGTGATCTGCTGCAGGTACCAAGACAGCTCCAGGGCACCGCCCACCGCGAAGTAAGCCGCCGCCACGTGCGCCGGCTCCTGGCCGGTGACGTCCGCAGCCTCGATGATCGGCAGCAGGGTATACAGATGGCTGGTGCCCGCCACCACCCGTGCCAACGGCTCGGGAGTGCCGGCTTCGACATAGGCCTGGAAACGTGTCAGCCACTGCTCACGCGCCGGGCCTTCGAGCAGCTCGTCCAGGCGGCCAGCCAGGGCCTCGATGCGCGGCGCGAAGTGACCGACATCCCGCGCCGCGTCCTGGCCATTGCGCCGACTGCGCAGGAACCAGCGGGTCGCCCGCCGGCCCAGGCGCATCAGCTCGTCCATCAGCTGCAGCTGCAGTTCGGCCGGCACTTGGTAATCCATGGCCTCGATCTGCTGCCACCACTGAGGCAGGCGGAACACGTCGCGCACTATCACATAGGCCCCGGCCACGGTGGCCGAGCTGGTCCCGGTGGACTCCTTCAGGCGCTGCACGAAGGTGATGCCCATGTGGTTGACCAGGTCGTTGGCGATCTGGGTGCTGACGATCTCGCGCTTGAGGCGATGACGCGTCATGGCTTCCGGGAACATCCGGGTCAGCTGTGGGGGAAACGCGGTCTGCATCTCGCGGGCCAGGTACTCGTCGTCCGGCATCTGCGACTTGAGCAGCGACTCCTTGAGGTCGATCTTGCTGTAGGAGATCAGCACCGAGAGTTCCGGCCGGGTCAGGCCGTGACCGCTGGCGATACGTTCGGCCAACTGTTCGTCCGACGGCAGGAACTCCATGGCACGGTCCAGCTTGCCGGCCGCTTCCAGCGCCCCGATCAGGCGCTTGTACTCGCCGATCCGCTCACGGGCCCGGCGTTGCGCCAGGGACAGCGCCTGGGTTTGCTTGTAGTTGTTGCCCAGCACCAGGCTGCCGATCTCGTCGGTCATCTCGGCCAGCAGGCTGTTGCGCTGCTTGCCGGTCATGTCGCCAGCGGCGACGATCTCGTTGACCAGGATCTTGATATTGACCTCATGGTCGGAGCAGTCCACGCCACCGGCGTTATCGATGAAGTCGGTGTTGCTGGCGCCGCCATTGAGGCCGTATTCGACCCGACCCAACTGGGTCATGCCCAGGTTTCCGCCCTCGCCCACCACCTTGGCGCGCAGCTCGCGACCGTCGACGCGCAGGGCGTCGTTGGCTTTGTCGCCGACGTCGGCATGGCTTTCCAGGCTTGATTTCACATAGGTGCCGATACCGCCGTTCCACAGCAGGTCGACCGGGGCCTTGAGCAGCGCATGCAACAGCTCGGTGGGGGTCAGCTTGTCGGCCTGGATATCGAAACGCGCTTTCATCTCCGGGCTGATGGCGATGCTCTTGGCACTGCGCTGGAAGATCCCGCCACCGGCGGAAATCAACTTGAGCTCGTAGTCCGCCCAGGACGAGCGTGGTAGATCGAACAGGCGCTGGCGCTCGACGAAGCTCTTGGCCGCATCCGGATTGGGATCGATAAAAATATGCTGGTGGTTGAAGGCCGCGACCATCTGCAGCGTCTCGGACAACAGCAGGCCGTTGCCGAACACGTCGCCGGCCATGTCGCCGATGCCGATGACCGTGATCGGGTCTTTCTGGACATCGATGCCGCGCTCGCGGAAATGCCGCTGCACCGAGACCCAGCCGCCCTTGGCGGTGATGCCCATTTTCTTGTGATCGTAGCCGGCCGAACCGCCGGAGGCGAAGCCGTCGCCCAGCCAGAAGCCATAATCGTTGGCGATGCCGTTGGCGATATCGGAAAAGGTCGCGGTGCCCTTGTCCGCCGCCACCACCAGGTAGGGATCGTCCGCGTCGTGGCGCACCACGTTGGCTGGCGGCACCACTTCGCCTTCTTTCAGGTTGTCGGTGATGTCCAGCAGCCCCGAGATGAAGATGCGGTAGCAGGCGATCGCCTCGGCCTGGATCTCGTCACGGCTGCCGCTGACCGGCAGGCGCCGGGGCACGAAACCGCCCTTGGCGCCCACGGGTACGATAACCGCGTTCTTCACCTGCTGCGCCTTGACCAGGCCCAGTACTTCGGTGCGGAAGTCCTCTTCGCGGTCCGACCAGCGCAACCCGCCACGAGCGACTTTGCCGCCGCGCAAGTGCACGCCTTCGACCCGCGGCGAATAGACGAAGATCTCGAACATCGGCACCGGCTTGGGCAACTCGGGAATCATCCGGGGGTTGAACTTGAAGCTGAAATAGCTCTTGTTCTGGCCGTTGGCGTCGGCCTGGTAGTAGTTGGTGCGCAGCGTGGCCTTGATCAGGTCCAGGTAGCGACGCAGGATCCGGTCCTCGTTAAGTACCGCCACGTTATCCAGGGCGGTGACAATGGCCTGTTCCAGGCGCAATTGCTTGTCCGCCAGGTCCTCGGCCGTCAGCTTGCGCGCCAGGTAGAAACGGGTCTTGAACAGCCGCACCAGCTCCCGGGCGATGTCCACGTGGTTAAGCAAAGTGCTGGCGATATAGCTCAGGTCAAAACCCAGGCGGATCTGCTTGAGGTAGCGGGCATAGGCGCGCAGCAGCGCCACATCGCGCCAGGGCATGGCCGCGGTCAGCACCAGGCGGTTAAAGGCATCGTTCTCCGCCGCCCCGCCGACAATCTGCACGAAGGCATCCTGCAGGGTGTCGTTGAGCTGTTGCAGGTCGATGTCCAGGACCTCGCCCTGACGGACCACATGGGGGGTGAACGCGAAGTCATGAATCCAGAACTCACGGCCATCACGCCGGCGCAGGCGATAAGGGAACTCGCCGAGCACCCGCAGGCCCAGGTTCTCCAGGATCGGCAGCACGTCGGACAGCGCCAGGGGCGTGTCGGCGTGATACAGCTTGCAGTGCAGCTGCTGCTCGCCGGCCGTCAGGGGTTGGTAAAAGCTCATCACCAACTGGCGCTGATCCGACAGGCTTAGCAGGTGTTGCAGGTCCACCACCGCCGAATGCGGGGCGAAGCGCTCGCTGTAACCGGCAGGAAAACCCGCGGGAAAGTCGCTCAGCACATTGGTACCCTGGGCCTCGCCGAGGCTTTCGACCACCAGACCGGCGTAGTCGTCTTTCCAGGAACGGCAGGCCTGAACCACTTCCTTCTCCAGGCGCGCCGGATCGATCTGGACCTTGTTCTTCGGGTCGACCCGCAGAATGAACTGCACCCGCGCCAATACGGATTCGGAGAAATAGGTCCAGAACTCGCAATCGCTGGCCTGCAGACGCTCCATCAGCACCTGCTGGATCTTCAACCGGGTCTCGGTGGAATAAACGTCCCGCGGCACATAGACCAGGCAGTAGCAGAAACGCCCGTAGGGGTCCTGGCGCAGGAACAGGCGCAGCTTGTTGCGCTCCTGGATCTGCACGATGCTGATCACGGTGTTGAACAGTTCGTCCACCGGGGTCTGGAACAGGTCGTCACGCGGCAACACCTCCAGCACCTGGGTCAATTCCTTGCCCAGGTGCGCCGTGCGGTCGAAGCCCGAACGCTGGCAGATTTCCGCGACCTTGCGGCGGATATAGGGAATGTGTTGCACGCTCTCGGCGTACACCGCCGAGGTGTACAGGCCCATGAAGCGGCATTCCTTGAGCACCTGACCCTTGTCGCCCAGGGCGCGAATGGACACGAAATCCGGGTAGGCCGGTCGGTGCACGCGGCTCGGCAAGGCCGCTTTGGCGAAGGACAGCAATAGCGGCTCGCGCAGGAAGGCCACCGACTGCGGCTCGATATGCAGCTCTTCGCGGGACAGGCCGATGCGCAGCTGTTTCGACAGACCGAGCAGCGACTGCTCGTCATAGACGATGCTGCCGCTGCCATCGGCCTCGGCGCTGACGGTGAACTCCTCGTAACCGAGGAAGGTGAAATTATTGTCCAGCAGCCAGGCCAGGAAGACCTTGATCTCGGCCAGCTCCGCCGCGTCGACCTTGAGCTTGGCCTTGTCCAGCCAGGTTAGCAGTTCCTGGGCCTTGGCCTTCATGGGCTGGAAGTCACTGACGGCCAGGCGCACTTCGCCCAGCACCTCGAGCAGGCTCTTTTCCAGGGCCTTGAGTTCGCCGGGATTGGCGCAGCGGTCGATCTCCAGAAACATCAGCGCCTCGAGCTGGGCATCGGGCTGGGTGCTGCCCTTGGGCAGGATCTCCAGCAGCTCGCCGGCGGCGTTGCGTCGAACATTCAACACACTGTTCTGCAGCGTATGAATGCTGTAACCACGGCGATTCAGCTCCATGCGCACCGAGTCGACCAGGAACGACAGGTCGGGATGCAGGACTTCCACCGCGGTGTGGGTCGATTGCCAGCCGTGCTTTTCGTAGTCGGGGTTGAACACCCGCACTTCGGGCTTATTGCGGTCCAGACGCTCGAGCAGGCGCCAGGACGACAGGGTGCAGCCCACCAGGTCGGACAAGCGACGTTGGGTCAGCTCTTCCAGGGCGATGATGCCGAAGAACTTCTCGGCGAACAGACTTATTTGTGGCAATGCATGTTCGCTAACGTGCTGCGCCAGGGCCGCTTGCAGTTGCTGCTGGAAGTCGGCTTTGCTGGCCGCCGTAAAGAACGCCATGAGTTAGCTCCGTTTGGCTGGTGATTCGACTGAGGGCACCACGGGTCGCGACCGACACCGCAACGCTGTAGATCAACATTAGTTCAGACCGTGCGCCCTGCACCGAAACGCCGGGGCTAAAGTGAGGCGCGCCTTGCGACCCACCGGTCACACTTCTCGGGAAAGCTTACCCAGTCAGGACCGTCGAACACTTGCCAGGCTGCGACATATTGTTTCGATCCCGCCCCGGTCCGGCAAAGAATGGGAGACATGAAGAGGGGGCCCTGCTCGGCCCCCTCGTTTTATCAAGCACAGACGGCACCTTGCGAAAAAACGCACAGGTTGGCGAAGCCTACCGCGCATGCGCCGGCAGGCGCCGAAACACTAGTTATTGAGCATTGCCTGCGGCAACCCCAGCACGATTTCCGGAAACACCGTAATCAGGATGGCCGCCAATACGATCAGCAGAAAAAACGGAAAGCTGGCCTTGGCCACCGTCCACAGGTCCTTGCCGGTCAGGCTCTGGATGACGAACAGATTGAAACCCACCGGCGGCGTGATCTGTGCCATCTCCACCACTAGGATGATGAAGATGCCGAACCACAGCAGATCGATGCCTGCCGCCTGGATTGCAGGCATCACCACTGCGGTAGTCAGCAAAATGATCGAAATGCCGTCGAGGAAGCAGCCCAGCACAATAAAGAACAGGGTCAGCGCCAACAGCAGCACGTAGGGCGATAGCTGCTTGGCGATGATCCAGTCGGCCAGTACCGAAGGCAACCCGGTAAAGCTCATGGCCGAGGTCAGGTAGGCCGCACCCAGTAGAATGAAGAAAATCATGCATGAAGTGCAGACCGCGCCCATCAGGCTGGCGGTAAAGGTTTCGCGGCTCAGAGAACCGGATACCAGGGCGATCAGCAGAGCACCCGTGACCCCCACCGCAGCAGCTTCGGTGGCGGTTGCCAGGCCCGAGTAGATCGAGCCGATCACCGCCACGATCAGCAGCACCACCGGAATCAGCAGCTTGGCACGCGCGAACTTTTCCCGCAGCGGCAGGCGCTCGTCCTTGGGAGGCAGTTTTTCACCATTCAGCAGCGACCAGACCACCAGATAGCCGGAGAAAATCAGCAACAACATCAACCCCGGTACGATACCGGCGATAAACAAGCGCGAAATCGACACCTGCGCCGCCACCCCGTAGACGATCATCATGATCGAGGGTGGAATCAGCAGGCCCAGCGTGCCAGCCCCGGCCAGCGACCCCATAGCAATGGCGTCCGGATAACCGCGCGACTTCAACTCCGGCAGGGAAATACGGCCGATAGTCGCCGCGGTGGCCGCCGAAGAGCCGCTGACCGCGGCGAAGATGCCGCAACCCAGCACGTTGACGTGGAGCAACTGTCCTGGCAGCAACCGCACCCAAGGCGCGAGCCCTTTGAACATGTCTTCGGAGAGCTTGGTGCGATAGAGGATCTCGCCCATCCAGATAAACAACGGCAGCGCCGTCAAGGTCCAGCTGGCACTGGCCGTCCAACTGGTCGAGGCGAGAATGGAGCCAGCCGGCGCGCCGCCGAACAGCTCCATACCGATGATGCCGACCCCGAGCAGCGACAGCGCCACCCACACACCGCCGCCGAGCAGGACGAAAAACGCCACCAACAGCGTCACTGCAATAATTAAATATTCCACGGAGAACTCGCTGACTGTCTGGGGCGGCCACGGCCACCCGGAAAAAGAAATACCCGACTAACGTCACTCGCTCATCACGGCATCGGTATTTTCAGCCTCGAAGCGCTGCCCGCGAGCCACCGATACCAGCCGATCCAGCAGGGCCACCACCAGGATCACGGTGCCCAGCGACATCGCCAGCTGGGGCAACCACATCGGGATCGGCAGCATGCCGGAGGACACTTCCTTGAATTCGTAGCTTTCCAGGGTAAACAGCGCGCAATACCAGGCCAGGTAGAGGGCAATGACCAGCCCCACCAGCGTGCTCAATATCTCCATCACATGGTTGCCACGGGCGGAAAACAACTTGTAGAGCAGGGACACGCGGATATGCGCGCCGCGCTGCAAGGCATAGGGCAAGCCCAGGAATCCGGAAGCCGCCATGGAATAGGCCGCCAGTTCATCCGACGAAGGCACCAGGGTGCCGAACAACCGGGCCACCATCTGGGCCAGGATCAACAGGCCGATCAAGACAAGGAACAATCCGGACAGCGCACCGGACAATGCATACAGCTTTTTCAATGGACTCATGACCGTCTCCTCCACTGTGTGAGCGCCGGCCCGGCTTGCTCCGGGCCGCTGAGCCAACTTACTTGCGAAAGGCGTCGATAATGGTCTGGCCGTCGGCCCCGGCCTTGCTCAGCCACTCGTCCACCATGGTCTGACCGATACCGCTGAACCCGGTGTCGACATCGCCGGGCGCACTGGCGGAAATCTGCATGCCTTTTTCGGCCAGGGTTTTTACCAGTTCACCGGTCTTCGCCTCGGCCAGTGCCCAGCCCTGCTGCTCGGCCTGGGCCGCCGCATCCAGCACGGCCTTTTGCGAGGCTTCAGGCAGCTTGGCGAAAGCCCGGGCGTTGACGATCACGAAGTTCTTCGGAATAAAAGCCCTGACGTCGTAGTAGTACTTGGAAAAGTCCCAGGCCTGGGTGTCAACGCCGGTGGCCGGCGAGGTCAGCATGCCGGTGATCATGCCGGTGCTGAAGGCCTGCGGCACTTCACCGGCGTTGATCAGGGTAGGTACCGCCCCCATCAGCTCGGTCATGCGCGAGGTCGCGGGGTTATAGGCCCGAAACTTCATGCCCTTGAAGTCCGCCATGCTGGCAATGGGTTTCTGGGTAAAGATGCTCTGCGGCGGCCATGGCGTCACGTACAGCAGCTTGATGCCGTGCTTCTCCAGGCGTTCTTCCACAGCCGGCTTGCTGGCCTCCCAGAGCTTGCGGGCATCGGCGAAACTGCGCACCAGAAACGGCACGCTGTCGACTTCGTAGATCGGGTCCTCATTACCCAATACCGACATCAGCACGTCGCCGACCTGGACCTGACCGGTCTGCACGGCGCGTTTGACTTCCGGACGCTTGAACAGCACCGAGTTGCTGTGCACGCGAATCTGCAGTTCGCCCTGGGTGGCGGTTTCGACAGCCTGGGCAAAGTCCTTGGCCACTTGAGTGATGTGATTACCGTCCGGATTCTCGACCGTCATGTTCCAGCGGTCTGCAGCCTGTGCCGAAAATACGCTGATACCCAAGACACAGGTCACGGCGGTTATGGCGAAGCGAAACGAAGACTTATTCATGGTTTCTCCAGATTATTGTTGTGGGCGCAAGGTCTGCACCGGCGTGCTGAATACAACCCGAGTCTCGACGCCGCTATAGAGGCTGTCCAACAGGAAAAAACGGGGGTGCATGATCGGAAATAGTGATGGGCGCTAACGGAGCGGATACCGGGACGAATGCACCACGAAGACGCAGAAAACCAGCAACCGGCGCCCTAAGGCGCAAAGCAAATCGGGTGCTCAGGGCATGGCCGAGGCAAGGTCGGCCCCGGCGCCCTCGTCCGGGTTCAACCCGCCTGTTGCTCCATGTCCGGGGTCGCCAGCAGCACCATGGACTCGCCCATCTGCCGGCTGTATTGCAGCAGCACGTCGCTGGCCAGGGTGACGATGTCTTCGCTCAACTCCAGACCCACGCCGGTACGCCAGGTGGCGACAACCTTCAGCGGCGGCGGTTGTGGCACCGCCTGCAGCGTGCTCAACACCCCCTGCTGGAGCTCTTCGCTGACCAGGGCGGCCGGTAGCGCGCCGATGCCGAAACCCTCGCGAATCAGACGGGTCATGGCCGCGACCGAGTTGACGCAATTGATCCGCGGCGCACACACATTGCCGACGTGCAGCAGGTTGAGGATGTCCTGGTGCGGCCGGGAATTCTTGGAGAAGGTGATGATGCGTTCGCGCGCCAGCTCTTCCATGGAGGCGTAATCGCGTTGGTAGATCGAGCCCGTCAGGACTATCCATTGCACGGGGAAACGCGCCAGATCCAGGTTGCGCACGCTGTCGCCCCGCACCACATCGGTCTGGAAAATAATGTCCAGGTAACCCTTTTCCAGCTGATCGCACAGGTTGCGCGCCGTGTCGGCTGTGAGCTCGATCTCCACCGCTGGGTAGCGTTCCATAAGCTTTGTTACGAACAGACTCAGCCAGGTGTGAATCACGGTATCCATGGCACCCACCCGGATGCGGCCCTGGATGCTGCCGGCATCGCTGATCGAATGCTTCATCGCCTGCATGGTATCGAGCATGCGCTCGGCGTACTCGAGCACCTTCTGGCCTTCGGGGGTCAACGACACGCCTTTCGAGTCGCGCAGAAAAAGCCGCGTACCCAGCTCCTCTTCCAAGGCGGCAATGCGCCCGGAGATCGAAGCCTGGGTGCTGAAGAGCTTTTCCGCCGTCAGGCGAAAGCTCTTCAGCCGAGCCACCCAGACGAAGGTTTCGAGAAATCTCAGATTCATAAATGGAATGACGCCCTTATCCGCTGAACACCTCGTACCGATATTGCAACCGGCCCCGACACGCTGGGCTGCAAGCAGATGGCATGCCAGCGGTGGCGCCAAAGCGCCTTCTTCCCCATCAGAAATTCCGATAGGCCCTCCGCGTTTTTTCCCGTTGGACGCACGCCAACCCCCTTCCCAAGATTGAACGGCCTCTCAAGCAGGCCCTGCCTTCCCGGAGTGCTCATAACAAGCCACGCACAACAATCGCGCCCCGCCCATCCGATGAGCGCAGGGCGCATCACCCTGGAGACTTCACCATGACCTCGCACCACCGCCTGGCCGCCCTGCTATTCGCGGGCGGCAGCCTGAGCCTGGCCCAACAGGCCAGCGCCGACTTTCTCGCAGACAGCAAGGCCAACCTCGAACTGCGCAACTTCTACTTCAACCGCGACTTTCGCGACAGCAATAGCCGCGACAAGGCCGAGGAATGGGCACAGGGCTTTCTGCTGCGCATGGAATCGGGCTATACCGAAGGCACGGTCGGCTTCGGCCTCGACGCCATGGGCCTGCTCGGGGTCAAGCTCGACTCCGGCGACGGCACCGCCGGCACCGGCCTGCTGCCGGCCGATCGCAGCTCGGGAGGCTCCCAGGATCATTACGGCAAGCTCGGTCTCACCGCCAAGGTCAAGGTCTCCAACAGCACCGCGAAGATCGGCACCCTGGCCTTTCGCAGCCCGCTGGTGTCCTCCAACGACTCGCGCCTACTGCCGCAGCTGTTTCGCGGCGCCCTGCTGAACGTGCAGGAGATCGACAAGCTGACCCTGCAGGGCGGCAAGATCGACAGCATTCAATACAACAACTCCAGCGACTACGAGGACATGAGTACCCGACGTATCGGCGGGCAGAGCGACGCCTTCCTCTTCGCCGGTGGCGACTACAAGCTCAGCAGCGAACTGACCGCCAGCCTGCATTACGGCGAACTGGAAGACATCTACCGGCAATACTTCGCCGGACTGGTACATGTCCTGCCCCTGGGCGACAAGCAAACGCTGAAAACCGACCTGCGCTACGCCAGCGCACGCGAGGATGGCAATTTCCGCGACCTCGACAACCGGGCCCTGGGCGCCATGCTCACCTACAGCAACGGCGGTCATGCCCTCGGCGCCGGCTACCAGCGCATGAGCGGCGACGATCCCTACCCCTATATCAACGGCAGCGATCCGTTCCTGGTCAACTTCGTACAGATCGGCGACTTCGCCAATACTCAGGAGCGCTCCTGGCAGGTGCGCTACGACTACAACTTCGCCGAGCTCGGCGTGCCCGGCCTGACCTTTATGACCCGCTATATCTCCGGCGACAACGTGCTGCGCGCCGGCCGCAACGATGGCAAGGAGTGGGAGCGCAACATGGACCTGGGCTATGTGATCCAGCGAGGTCCGCTGAAGAACCTCGGCATCAAATGGCGCAACGCAACGGTGCGCTCGAACATTGGCAGCGACCTCAATGAAAACCGCCTGATCGTCGGCTACACGCTGCCCCTCTGGTAAGGCGCCGGTAGCCCTCACCCCGGCCGGCGGAGCCCCATCCGCCGGCTGTTTTCTTATTGGCGCAACCCCTGCGGACACTTCAAGGATCGGCCTGCCGCGCAGCGCAGTTGCTCATCGCAAGGAGTTCCCATGTCGCTATTCCTTTCCTGGAAACAGAAATTCCGGTTGCTGATCGGTCTGACCTTGTCGGGCCTGGCCCTGATGGCACTGTCGGCGCTCTGGGCCAGCCAGCAATTGAGCGAGGCACTCGACGCCAGGCAGAACGCCACGGCCTATGAAAGTGCCACCATCGCCCTGTTGAACCGCTGGCTACGCCTCGAAACCCGTCCTCAAGAACTCGATGGCGAAGCGACCGACACCCTGCTGGCGCAACTGGAGATCCTCGATCAGGGTGCCGGGCAACTGGTCCTGCAGGCCCAGCCGCTGCGGGACGCCGCCGTGGCGCAAAGCGCTCAACGGCTGCAGCAGCTGATCCAGGACGATATAATGCTGCGCCGGGACTGGCTCACCCAGTACCAGCGGTTTGGTCTGACGCCTTTCAGCGGTCAGCGCCAGCAACTGGCGACTGCCGCTAAGGCACTGGAACCCATTACCATTGCGCTGATCCAGCCCTATATCGCGGCGGCCCTGAGCAACCAGCGCGACTACCTCTACAGCTTCGATACGGCTTATGCGGACAAAGCCCGAACGGCCCTCGTCGACCTCGACAGGCAGATCGCGGAACTGGACTGGGAAGGCAACACCATCGGCCAGGCCGTAACGGATTTCAGCCTGGCCTTCGCCCAGGCCGATGCACTGATCCAGCAGATCCGCGAGGGCGATACCGGGCTCGCGCAGCAAGGCCGGCAAATTGCCCAACAGATCGACGCGCAGCGCGTGCTGTTGCAGGAGGGCATTCTCGCCGCCACCGCCCGCCAGGCCGACCAGGCGCGGCGCTCGTCGAACTGGATCCTGGGTCTGGCCTTTAGCGCCATCGCCCTGTTCCTGCTGCTCAGCATCGGCGCGGCCTCCCGCCAATTGATCAAGCAATTGAACCGGGTCATCCACCTGCTCTCCCGGGTCGCGGCGGGGCACTTGACCGATTCGCTGGTTATCGGCCGCAACCCCAAAGACGAATTCAATCAGGTGGGCGAGGCGGCCAACCGCATGATCCAGGGCATCGGCGCCATCGTTCGGCAAGTCATCGACGCCAGCCGGCAGCTGGAGCAACTGCATGGGCACCTGCGCGAGGCGATGGAACGTCTGGATGAAAACAGCGGCCAGGTGGAACTGCAGACCGAGCAAAGCGCTTCGGCTTCCAGGCAGATCTCGGCCACCATCAACGAGATGGCGCAACGCAGCTCCGATGTCGGCACCGCGACCCTCAGCGCCTACGAATCGGCCCGCAAGGGCGCCACCATCATCGTTGCCAGCACCGAGAGCATGCGTCGTTTGTCGCAACTGATCCAGACCACCCATGGCCAGGTCGCCCTGTTTACCCAGTCCAGCATCCAGGTGGCCGGCATTATCGATGTGATCAACAGCCTGGCGGCGCAGACCAACCTGCTGGCCCTGAACGCCGCCATCGAAGCCGCACGGGCAGGCGAGGCTGGACGCGGCTTCTCGGTGGTGGCGGACGAGGTGCGCTCCCTGGCCCTGAAGACCGTCAGTGCCACGACCGATATCGCACGCATCGTCGGCGACTTTAAACAACAGACCCAGCGCATGGACGACTTGATGATCAGCGGCCTGTCACTGTCCGCCGAAGGGGAAGCACAGGCAGGCCAGGTGGCGAACACCATCGATGCCATTACCCATTCCATGGAGCGGCTGACCGGCGAAATGCATCAGGTGGTAGTGGCCATCGAAGAAGTCTCCAGCACCACCGAAGACATCGCCGGCAAGATGGACGACATTCACCGCCACACGGGCGAAACCAAGACCCTGCGCGGCACCCTGGATACCCATACCCAACGCCTGTCGGTTCAGGTCGAGCAGCTCAATCGCAGCGCACGGCAATTCCATCTCGATTGACCCAACCCTCTCCTGGTGTGTCCTCTGCAGGAACGACGGCACCCTGGGCGGCCGTTCGGCATGGCGGGCTGTTCGCTGTGCTTGCGCCAGCACCGAGGGACTGGCACACACCGGAATCGCGCACTGAGCCGTTTCCGCTCGAGGATGCCCGTCAGCGGCCCGGCGATGCCCCATGGTAGGCATCGAGCACTTCCCTGGCCGCTGGGCCGGCTTTCTCTAGCCATTCGTTCGCCAGGGTCTCGCCGATACGATCGAAGCCCGAATCGAGCCCCTCGGGCAGCGGGTCCACCACGGTCACGCCCAGCCGCTTGAGGGTTCTGAGTTGGTAGCCGGTCAATGCCCAGGAGAGCTCCCAGCCCTGTATTTCGGCACTTCGGGCGGCGCCCAACAGCGCGTCCTGAACCTCGGGCGCGAGCCGCTGAAAGGCCGCTTCATTGACCATCACGATGTTTTTCGGGATAAACGCGCGGATGTCGAGTAAGTGCTCGGCGAAGCTCCAGACCCGCAGATCCACCCCGGTCGTCGAAGACGTAAGCAGACCTTCGACCTGTCCGGCCTTGAACGCGGCCGGCACCTGCGCCGTGGTGATCAGGGTCGGTTCGCCGCCCATCAACTCGATCATGCGAGAAATCATCGGGTTGTAGCTGCGCAGCTTCATGCCCTGGAAATCCGCCATGCGCGTGATCGGCTGGTTGGTGTACAGGCTTTGCGGCGGCCACGGCACGGCATAGAGCAACCTGACACCGTCCTTGAGCAGGCGCTGCTCGATCAGCGGCCGGCTGACGCGCCACAGGATCTTGGCCTGTTCGTAGTCAGTGGCTAGAAACGGCAAGCTGTCCAACTCGAACAGCACGTCTTCCTTACCCAGGGCGGACATGAACATATCCCCCACCTGGATGTCGCCCCGCTGCACCGCGGCCTTGACCTGCTGGCGGCTATACAGCGAGGAGTCAGGCACGACGTGGATCAGCAATTGCCCCTGGGTGGCGGTTCTGACATTGCGCGCAAAATCGCGCGCGACCCGGGTGATAAAGTTGCTGGCGGGCTGTTCGGCCGACATCTGCCACAGCTCGCTGGCGCGCGCCGTTGCCAGGGCATTCAGGCTTAACAGGAAAAAAGATAGATGCAGGACGGGTTTCATGGTCACCTCCGGAAGAAGACGGGTACCAGGCAACAGACCCTCACAGCCCCTGAAAAAAGAACGGCCTGGCGGCGAAGCCGCGACAGGCCGAGCACAAGGAGTTGCTGCGCAAGTGGAGTGTGGAGCGGGTCGACTCTCGCCTTGGGGCCTCGGGCTGTCCAACGGGAAAACCTCGGGGCGGCCCATCGGAAAACCCGATACCCACGCCGGGACCAAGCGCTGATCCGGGTGATCCGCGACCTATGACCGTGGCACGATGGTCATCGACTTTTCCTATCCCCAGCGCCTGTATTTATTAGTTGGACGCCATCGGGGCAACCCGCCATAAAGGCGGCACGTCCAGGCTCCAGGCATTTAATCGCCACGCCCTGGCAGACACGACACTCACCAGAACATGCGGAGAGACCATGTCCTCGAAACAGCCCATCGGTCATGACCGATGCACCCAGGCCGCCACGCACCCTCGGCTGCCGCGCACCGAGGCCCGCGCACCGGTGTGCCATACGCCACAGGGAAAACAGCCGTGAGCCCGCTGCTGTTGAACTGCGACATAGGTGAAAGCTTCGGCCCCTGGAGCATGGGGCTGGATGCCGACGTCATGCCCTATATCGACTGCGCCAATATCGCCTGCGGTTTTCACGCCTCCGATCCCAGCACCATGAGCAAGACCGTGGCCCTGGCCGTGGCTCACCGCGTGCGCATCGGCGCCCACCCGGGATACCCCGACCTGGTCGGGTTCGGCCGTCGCTCGATGGCCTGTACCGCGCAGGAAGTCGAGGACATGCTGCTTTACCAGATCGGCGCACTGGCCGGCATCTGCAACCGGCATGGCACGGCCGTCAGCTACGTCAAACCCCATGGTGCGTTGTATCAGGACATGATGCGCACGCCGGACATCCTGCGGGCGGTGATGCGCGCCGTGGCGGCTTACGGCTGTTCGCTGCCGCTGATGCTGATGACCACCCGCGACAACCGCCAGGCCCAGGCCATGGGCGATGAAGTCGGTATCACCCTGTGGTTCGAGGCTTTTGCCGACCGCGCCTACGATCCCGACGGCTTTCTGCTTGCCCGCAGCCTGCCTGGCGCGGTGCACCACGACAGCGAAACGATAGTGGGCCAGGCGCTGACCCTGGCCCGGGGCGACGACCTGATCGCCTCCGACGGCAGCGCCCTGCGCCTGCACGCCCAGACACT
>JAZKHB010000002.1:66242-162648 GCA_040385585.1 Pseudomonadota bacterium
TGCACGGCGACAACCTCGGCTCGGTTGCCGCAGTACGTCATATCCGCGACGCCTTCACGGCCCAGAGGTCGTCATGACACTGAGCACGCCGGTTCCACGGATCGAAGTCGCCGGCATCGACAGCCTGATCCTGCGCCTGTTCGAGACTATCGACGAAGGCAATATGCCCTGGCTACTGGCCGCCGCGCGGCGCCTGCGTGAACGCTTCGGCGACGCCTTGATCGACCTGGTGCCCTCCTACACCACCCTGTTGCTGCAGTACGACTTGCAACGTCTCGATCCGGCACAGGCCGGCGCGTTGATCGACCAGGCCTTCGACGGGCTGCGGCCGGAGCCGGCCAGCGGTGGGCGTTGCCACCGCGTGCCGACCTGGTACGACCGCAGCGTCGGCCCCGAGCTGGCGTTGATCGCGCGACTCAGCGGCCTGAGCGAGGTCCAAGTGATTCGCAGCCACAGCAGCCGCGACTATCCGGTATTCGCCCTGGGCTTCGCCCCCGGCTTTGCCTTTATGGGCCTGGTCGACGAGGCACTGGCGACCCCCCGGCTGGCCACGCCGCGCCGGCGCACGGCAGCCGGCAGCGTCGGCATCGCCGATCGCCAGACGGCCATCTACCCGACCGCGTCGCCCGGCGGCTGGAACCTGATCGGGCGCACGCCGGTAAAACTCTTCGATCGCGACGCCGAGGGCTACAGCCTGCTGCAACTGGGCGACCGGGTGCGCTTCGAGCCCATCGAACAGGCCGAATTCATCCGACTGGGCGGCGATGACAGCCCCCTGGAGACCACCTCATGAACGCCTCGTCCCCGCACGGGATGCTGGTCGAGCGCAGCACGCCCTTAATCCAGTTGCAGGATGCCGGCCGTTTCGGCGTGCGCCACCTGGGTGTGACCCAGGGCGGCGCACTGGACTGGGTCTCGTCGAACTGGGCCAACTGGTTATTGGGTAATACCCTGGGCGCCGCCGTGGTAGAGATCACCCTGGGCAACTTCAGCCTGATCTGCCAAGAACACGGCTGCCTGGCGCTGACCGGCGCCGACCTGGGCGCGACCCTGGACGACGAACCGCTGGCGCCCTGGCGCAGTTTCAGGGTCCGTACGGGGCAGCGCCTGGCCTTTGCCCAACCCCTGCGCGGCGCGCGCGCCTACCTGGCGGCACCCGGCGGCTTCGCCGCACCGGGCGTGCTCGGCAGCTGCGCCAGCGTGGCCCGCGAGGGACTGGGCGGCCTACGCGGCGACGGCAGCCCCCTGGCGAGCGGCGACCGGCTGACCTGGCATGGCCCGTCGCCCACACCGCGGGACGTGCCGCAGCGGTTGATTCCGCACTTCGCGCCCCAGCCGCACCTGGAACTGACCCTGGGGGCACAGATCGGCGATTTCAGCGGGGCGAGCCTGTTCGAGGCGTTCAACAACCCCTGGACCCTCGACACCCGTGCCGACCGCATGGGCATGCGCCTGACGGGTCCGCGCCTGCAGTGCAGGCGTTCGGCGATGATTTCCGAAGGCATTCCCCTGGGGGCCGTGCAGGTTCCCGCCGATGGTCAACCGATCGTGCTGCTCAACGACCGGCAGACCATCGGCGGCTATCCGCGCCTCGGCGCCCTCACTCCGCAGGCGGTGGCGCGCCTCGCCCAGTGCCTGCCCGGCGAAACGCTGCGCCTGGCGCCGGTCCTGCAGGGATCGGCGCAACAGCAGCATCTGCGCGTGCTCGCGCAGTGGCGCCAAGGCTGAACCAGCCACTCTCCGGCGCGCGCCATCGGCGGGGCGAACCCCGTTGCTCAGCTACGCGTGCAAGCACTGACCTGCGCGCTGCCGGAGGCGTTTTCATGGGTACGGGTAAACGCCTGCGGTGTACGCGCCGATACGCGCTGCTCCAGCCTGTGCTGGTGCGCCTCGGAGGCACCGCGCTTGATTTCCAGGGTTTGCTGCAGGACCAGCGTCTCATCCTCGAACGTCCAGTTGCCCTGCTGTTCGAGCACCACCTGCCCCATCATCATGGGGGTATTGGTGTAGGAGCCGTCGGCACGCAAACTGAGCCGCTGCTCGAACACTTCATCCACGCACAGCCACTCGCCGACCAGGTCGGCAGGGGCGGCCTGGGCTGATAGCGAACCCCCTGCCAGCAGGGCACAGGCCAAGCGTTTCATATTCATCTTCATGTTCCCTTCGCTCCAAATGAGCCCCGCGTGGTTGCGGGACGCTGATGACGCCTCAGTCGAGCAATTCCAGGCTGTACTCGATGGAGCTACTGCCAACTTTCACCTTCATGGTGGTCGCGGTCTTTTCCAGCACATGGAGCTTGGAATAGCCCAGGTCCACCACATCCTGTTGCACGGTGAAGGGGTCGGGGCTCATGTTGCGCTTGCCCGACCAGACGATCCATTGGTTGCCGGCGAAGGTCCAGCCGTCCTCGCGCGCGCCATCGTCCACGCCATTGGTGGAGGTGATCACCCACTTGCCCTGCAGGCTGTCCTGGGTCACCTCCTGCCCATGACAAACCGCGCTGGTCAGCAGCAACAACAGCAATGTCCACTTCCGCATACCCGAGCCTCCTGACTGTTTCGAGCGTTCGTCGCCGCCCCGGTGGACGCTGACCGGTTCATTATCCAGCGCCCGCCCGTCGTGTCACCCCACCGATCTGTCAAGTGCCGGCGTATCGCCCCTGTTATCGGTTCGCGGGGCAGGTCGCACTTCGCCAAGAGCCCGGCGGGCAACGCTACGCTAGCGGACCGACCTGTGCGAACATGGGTCGGATTTTCGCGGCTCCCTCGGCAGGCCGGAGCCGGACGGCCAAATGACCGCACAGGCGGTTCGACAACAGCGCGATCGCGCAGACCAAGGGTGCAACACCATGACAATCTCCTCGGAAGGTTCGAACCATCGGGCCGCCTTGCTCGAGCTGCGGCAGTTCCTCTCCACCCAGATCCTCGGTCAGGAAAAGCTGATCGAGCGCCTGTTGATCGCCCTGCTCGCTGACGGCCATATGCTGGTGGAGGGCGCGCCCGGGCTGGCCAAGACCAAGGCGATCAAGGAACTGGCCGAGGGCATCGAGGCGCAATTCCACCGTATCCAGTTCACCCCCGACCTGCTGCCGGCCGATATCACCGGCACTGAAATCTACCGCCCGGAAACCGGGAGTTTCGTCTTTCAACAGGGGCCGATCTTCCACAACCTGGTGCTGGCCGACGAAATCAACCGCGCCCCGGCCAAGGTGCAGTCGGCGCTGCTGGAAGCCATGGCCGAACGCCAGGTCAGTATCGGGCGCAGCACCTACCAGTTGTCGCCGCTGTTTCTGGTGATGGCCACGCAGAACCCCATCGAGCAGGAAGGCACCTACCCCTTGCCCGAAGCCCAGCTCGACCGGTTTCTGCTGCACGTGAAGATCGGCTTTCCGGACGCCAGCGTGGAGCGCAAGATCCTCGCCCAGGCCCGCGGCGAGGCACTCAACGGCGAATCCAAGCCTGAGCACCGGGTCAGCCAGCAGGCGATCTTCGCCGCGCGCAAGGAAATCCTCGGCCTGTACATGGCCGATGCGGTGGAGGAATACCTGGTCCAGCTGGTCATGGCCACGCGTACCCCGGCCAAGTTCGATCCGGAAATGACCGACTGGATCGCTTACGGCGCCAGCCCGCGCGGCTCCATTGCCCTGGACCGCTGCGCGCGGGCCCATGCCTGGCTGGCCGGCCGCGACTTCGTCAGCCCCGAGGATATCCAGGCGGTGCTGTTCGACGTGCTGCGCCACCGGATCATCCTGTCGTTCGAGGCCGAGGCCGCCGGTATCGACCAGGACCGGGTGATCCAGCGCATCCTCGATGTGGTGGCCGTGGCCTGATGCCAACCGCCTCGTCGACCCGAGGGAGGGCGCAACCGATCGCCCGCGACCGTTGTCTCATCCCTCTCCCGCAACCCGATCCCCGGCACAGACCTCGATAGCCATGCATAACCCCGTTGCCGAACCCGGAATCCGCGTCAGCCTCGCCGAACTGATCGAGATGCGTCACCGCGTGCGCGAGGTGCAGCTGTTCTCCACCCCCAGCCGACGCAGCCCGCTGATCGGCCTGCACCACTCCAAGCTGCGCGGACGCGGTGTGGATTTCGACCAGGTGCGGGTCTATCAGGCCGGCGACGATGTGCGCACCATCGATTGGCGCGTCACCGCGCGCACCCAGGAGCCGCACACCAAGCTGTTCCACGAGGAGCGCGAACGGCCCATCTACCTCCTGGTGGAGCAAAGCCGTCGGCTGTTCTTCGGCTCCGGCCTGATGTTCAAGTCGGTGCTCGCGGCCCAGGCCGCCAGCCTGATCGGCTGGGCCGCCCTGGGCCACAACGACCGCATCGGCGGCCTGGTCTTCGGCGACCTGGAGCATCACGAGATCAAACCGCGACGCAGCAAGCAAAGCCTGCTGCAGCTGCTCAACCGCCTAGTACGCGCCAACCAGGGTTTGCAGGGCGAGAGCGGTGCCGACCGCGACACCTTCGGCCTGGCACTGCGCCGGGCCCGCGAGGTGCTGCGCCCCGGCAGCCTGGTGGTGGTGCTGTGCGACGAGCGGGCCCTGGGGGACAGCAGCGAGCAGCAGCTGACCCTGCTGGCGCGGCATACCGACCTGCTGCTACTGCCGCTGTCCGACCCCCTGGACCATGCCCTGCCGGCCGCTGGCCTGTTGCGCTTCACCGAGCGCGGCGCCCAGCTGGAGCTGGACACCCATGACACCGACCTGCGTCAGGCCTACCGGGCCCAGGGCGAAGCCCGGGTCGCCCGCTGGCAACGCCTGGCGCAGAAGCTCGGCGTGCCCCTGCTGCCCCTCGACACGCGCAGCGGCATGGTCGAGCAGCTGCGCGATCACCTCAATGCCCAGCGCCCGGGGAAACGCCCATGAACCCCCTGGACCAGCTGCAACCGCTGATCGCCCCGCCGCCCGTGGCCTGGTGGCCACCCGCGCCGGGCTGGTGGCTACTGGGCACGTTGCTCCTGTTGCTGCTGGCGGGCCTGTGGCGCTTGCGCCGCCGCTGGCCCGCAAAGACCGTCCGCAACCCGGCGCAACAGACGCTGGATCCATTGCGCCAGGCCGCCTTGCAGGAGCTGGTGCTGTTGAAGAAACCCTACGACGGCGCGCCGGCCGCGCTCTGGCTGCAACAGTTGAACGCCCTGCTCAAGCGCCTGTGCCGCGCCCACTACCCGGACAGCCACAGCCATACCCTGAGCGGGCGCACCTGGCTGGCCTTTCTCGACAGCCGCTGCCCGGCCGCCGGCCTGACCCGCTGGATGATCCTGGTCGAGGGGGCCTACCGCGGCGAATGCCGTCTGGACGACAAGGCCGTGGACGGCCTCAACCAGGCCGTCGATATCTGGATTCGCAAGCATGTTTGAATTCACCTGGCCCTGGCTGTTTCTGCTCGCCCCGCTGCCCTGGCTGCTGCGCGCCCTGCTGCCCGCGGCGGACAGCGGCGAGGCGGCCCTCAAGGTCAGTTTCCTCGCCGACCTCGAGGCGCTGGCCGGGCGCCGGGCCCGGATCGCCCTGCCGGCCTGGCGTCAGCAGCTGCCCTTCGTCCTGCTCTGGCTGCTGCTGCTGAGCGCCGCCGCGCGCCCTGAGTGGGTCGGCGAGCCACTGCCGTTGCCGGCCAGCGGCCGCGACCTGCTGGTGGCGGTGGATGTCTCGGGCTCCATGGACTACCCGGATATGCAGTGGGAAGGTCAGCCGGTCAGTCGCCTGACGCTGGTCAAGCAGCTGATCGGCGAATTTATCCAGGGTCGTCAGGGTGACCGGGTCGGCCTGATCCTGTTCGGCAGTCAGGCCTACCTGCAGGCGCCCCTGACGTTCGATCGCCAGACCGTCCGCACCTGGCTGGACGAGGCGCTGATCGGCATCGCCGGCAAGAACACCGCCATCGGCGACGCCATCGGCCTGGGCGTCAAGCGCCTGCGCCTGCGTCCGTCCGACAGCCGCGTCCTGGTCCTGGTGACCGATGGCGCGAGCAACGGCGGCACCCTGGAACCGCTGGCCGCGGCGCGCCTGGCCGCCGAGGCGGGGGTCAGGATCTACTCCATCGGCATCGGTGCCGACCCCGAACAAGGTGGCATGCTCGGCATGCTCGGCCTCAATCCCGGACTGGACCTGGACGAGCCGACCCTGCGAGGCATTGCCGAGCAGACCGGTGGCGAATATTTCCGCGCCCGTGATGCCGAAGAACTCAAGGCGGTGGAAACCACCCTGGACCGCCTGGAGCCGGTGGCCCAGCAACCGACCCAGGCGCGCCCAGCCAGCGCCCTGTACCCCTGGCCGCTGGCCGCCGCCCTGTTCTTGAGCCTACTCATGGTGGCCCGCCTGCTCTGGCCCCAGGCCTTGCATTATTGGGCGCTACGTCGTCCGACATGGCCCTGGAGGCGCTTATGATCGCCGCGCTCTGGCCGCACTGGCTGCGGCCTTTCTGGCTGTTGCTGGTGCCTCTGCTGGTTTGGCTGCTGTGGCGCTTGTGGCACCGGCAACGCCGCGCGGGACGCTGGCAGACGCTATTGCCGGCAGCCTTCCACGGCGCCTTGTTGAGCGGCGGCCACGGCCGCACCAGCCGCCTGCCCTGGATCGTCCTGGGTCTGGCCTGGCTGCTGGCCCTGCTGGCGCTGGTAGGCCCCAGCTGGCAGCGGATCGAGCAACCCAACCTGAAACCCGCCGATCCGCTGGTGGTGGTGCTGGAACTGACCCCGGAGATGCTCGCCGGCGACGTGCTGCCCAGCCGTCTGGAACAGGCCAAGCGCAAGCTGCTGGACCTGCTGCAGGCCCGGGGCGATGCCCAGACCGCCGTGGTGGTCTATGCCGGCAGCGCCCATACCCTGGTGCCGCTGTCCGACGACCTGGCGACCACGCGCAATCTGCTGGAAGCCCTGCAACCCTCGATCATGCCCGAGCCCGGCCGGCGTGCCGATCTGGCCGTGGCCAAGGCCCTGGCGTTGCTGGAACAGGGCGCTCAAGGCCAAGGCCAGCTCCTGCTGATCGTCGGTGGCCTTGACGAGCAGGAACGCCTGGGCATCCGCGAGGCCCTGGGTCGGCGCAGCGAGCGCCTGCGCCTACTCGGCGTCGGCACCGCCGAAGGCGCGCCGATCGTCCAGGAAGGCGGCGGTTTTCTGACCGACGCCCAGGGCGCCATTGTGTTGCCTCGCCTGGACAGTACCGGGCTCCGGCGTTTCGCCGCGGAGCTGGGCGGCGCCTACCAGACCGCCCGGCTGGACGACGACGACCTGGACCGTCTGGGCCTCCTGGACCGCCCGCAGGGGCTGCGCGAAGAGGGCGAGCCCACGCGCCTGCAGACCTGGGCCGACCAGGGCCATTGGCTGCTGCTGCCCTTGCTGCTGCTGGCGGCTTGCGCCGGTCGCCGCGGTTGGTTGTTCTGCTTGCCGCTGTTTTTTATGCTGCCGCAGCCCAGCCAAGCTTTTACCTTCGACGACCTCTGGCTGCGGCCCGATCAGCAGGGCCAGCGCCTGCTCCAGGCCCAGCGCCCGGCCGAGGCCGCCGAACGCTTCGAGCACCCCCAATGGCAGGGCCAGGCGCTCTATCAGGCCGGCGATTATGCCGGCGCCGCCGAACGCTTCGCCCGGGACCAAAGCGCCATCGGCCACTACAACCGCGGCAATGCCCTGGCCAAGGCCAACGAGCTGGAGGCGGCGCTGGAGGCCTATGAACAGGCCCTGGAACGCCAGCCGGATCTGCAGCCGGCCCTGCGCAACAAGGCCCTGATCGAGGAACTGTTGCGCCAGCAGCAGGAAAAGCAGCAGGCCCAGGAGCAACAGGACGCCGCGCAGCCGCAACAGAACGAGCAGAACGCGCAGGGCGAGCAGAACGCCCCGCAGGACGGCCAGCCAGGCGAAAGCCCGCCTGGGCAACCGGCACCCGACAGCTCGCAGGCGACAGCCGACCAACCCGGCGAACCCAGCGAAGCGCCCGGCGAAACAGCCGCCAAGCCGACACCCTCCGAAGCCGGTGAAACGCCAGGCAAACCGGCTGGCGAAGCGCCCGGTACGGGGCCGACCCAGGGCGTGGCCGAGGGCGATGAAACCGCGGCCGACGGAGAGCGGCGCCAGGCCCTGGAACAATGGTTGCGGCAGATACCGGACGACCCGGGCGAACTGCTGCGGCGCAAATTCTGGTACGACCAGCAACAGCGTCAGGAAGCGAATAAATGATCCGTCTACCCGCCCTTCTGGTAAGCGCCCTGCTGCTCTGGTTGCTGGCGACTGCGGCCGGTGCCAGTGGCTTTAGCGCCAGCGTCGATCGCCCGCGCCTGAGCCTCAGCGAGACCGTCGAGCTGACCCTGGAATCCGAGGACGGTACCCAGTTCGGCAAGCCGGACCTGAGTCCCCTCGCGCCGTTGTTCGAGGTGCTCGGCACGCGCCAGGTCAATCGCCTGACTACCCTGGATGGCCGCGCCCAGGCCACCACGCGCTGGATCGTCACCCTGCGCCCCAAGCAAAGCGGCTTCGTGGTGATTCCACCCCTGCGCCTGGGCGACGTCGACAGCCAGCCGATCACCCTGCAGGTGCAGGAGGCCTCGGCCAACGCCGAGGCCCTGGCGCCGATCTTTATCGACGCCAGCCTGGACCAGGAAAGCGTCTATGTGCAGGCACAGACGGTGCTGACCCTGCGCATCTTCCACTCGGTGTCGCTGTACGACGACAGCAGCCTGACTCCGTTGCAGATGCCCGAAGCGCGCATCGAACAACTGGGCGAGCCGCGCACTTACGAGAAGCTGATCAACGGGGTGCGTCACGGGGTGATCGAGCTGCGCTACGCGATCTTCCCGCAGCAGAGCGGCGAGCTGCGCATTCCCGCCCAGGTGTTCAGCGCCACGCCTGTGGTGCGTGGACAGCCCGACGAATTTCAACCCTTCGGCCCGCGCCCGGGGCAGTTGACCCGGGTCGAGTCCCCGCAGATCCCGCTGACGGTCAAGGCCAAACCACCGAGCTACCCGGCCGACGCGCCCTGGTTGCCGGCCAGCGCCCTGAGCCTGACGGAGACCTGGAACCCCGAGCCGGACAAGGTGCAGGTTGGCGATTCGCTGACACGCAGCCTGATGCTCAAGGTCGACGGGCTGTCCAGCGCCCAGCTGCCGTCCCTGCCCGCCACCCAGGTGCCGGGGCTGCGTCGCTACCCGGATAAACCACAACTGGCGAACCAGAGCGGCGAGCGCGGCCTGGTCGGCAGCCGCGAGGAGCGCGAAGCCCTGGTGCCCAACCGCAGCGGCCCTCTGGAGCTGCCGGCGGTGGAGGTGGTCTGGTGGAATACCCAGACCGATCGCCTGGAGCGCAGCAGCCTGCCAACGCGCCGGCTGGAGGTGATCGATAACCCGGCGTTGATCGAAACACCGACCCTGGGCACCGCAGCTGCCCAGCCCCAGGCCGAGGCCGCGACGCTTTGGCCCTGGCAGCTGAGCAGTGCCCTCCTGGCGTGCACCACCCTGTTGGGTTTTGCCCTCTGGTGGCGCGCCCGGCAGCAACCGGCGGTCTTGCGCGCGACCCAGAGCGGGCCCAGCCCCCGCACCCTGCTCGACGACCTCAAGCGCGCCTGCCTGGCCAACGACTCGCAAGGCACCCGCCAGGCACTGGATGCCTGGGCACGCCAGCAGCCGGAAACACTGGCGGACATGGCCGCGCGTTTCGCGCCCCTGTCCGAGGCACTCGATGGCCTGAACGGTGCGCTGTACAGCGAAACCGGCCAGTCCTGGCAGGGCAAGGATTTATGGCTGGCGATACGGACGCTGCCGGTCACCGAAGCCGCTCAGGAAAGCGCTCAGGAACCCAGCCCGCTGCCGCCGCTGTACCCGCGCTGATACGGATACCCCGCGACATTCCCCGTAGCCCATCGGATGAGAGGGGCCGCCCAGGTGGGGCCGCCCAGGTGCATCCGGCCGCGCAGCCACCCGATGCAGCCATCATGACCCGTTCTGCCCCGTTATTCCTAAGAACGCGGAAAGAAGGCAGCACGCAGGCGGGTATCCAAATACCTCGTCGTCCCTGGATTCCCGCTTTCGCGGGAACGACGATGAACGGGCTATTTAGCCAAGCCTGGCGTACCGGTGGGACTTCAACTGTGGCTTGTCCGTGCCGGAGCAGGGCTTCCGAGCAGGCGCGGACCCAGAGGATGCGCGACACCACGAACCTAAACGAAACCCCGCACGCTGACTCAGCCGCATCCCGACGATAACTATTGCGGCGCGTCATGCAGGACCAACACCCCCCATAAAAAAACCGCGGCCTGGGCCGCGGTTCTGGGTAAAGCCGATTGGCTTAGTGGGCAAACACCGAATTGCCCGCCTTGCCTGCCAACTTCTCGGGCTTGATCAGGAAACGCGCCAGTGCCGGCAGCAGCCACAGCGCACCGAACATGTTGACGATAAACATGAAGGTAAGCATCAACCCCATGTCCGCCTGGAACTTGATCGCCGAGAACATCCAGGTGGCCACCCCGATGGCCAGGCACAGGCCGGTGAAGAGCACAGCCTTGCCGGTGGACTTCAGGGTCTGGTAGTAGGCTTCCTGCAAGGTCATGCCGGCGCGCAGGAAACTCTCCAGACGGCTGTAGATGTAGATGCCGTAGTCGACACCGATCCCCACCCCGAGCGCGATCACCGGCAAGGTGGCCACCTTGACGCCGATGCCGAGGAACGCCATCAGGGCATTACCCAGGATCGACGTCAGGATCAGCGGCAGCACGATGCACAGGGTAGCGGCGAAGGAGCGGAAAGTGATCATGCACATGATCGCCACGCACAGGTACACCAGCGCCAGGATGATCAATTCGGACTTGCTGATCACCTCGTTGGTGGCCGCCTCGATACCGGCATTGCCAGCCGCCAGCAGGAACTCCAGGCCCTCGCCGTTGTGCGTCTCGGCGAAGCCCTGGGCCGCGGTCACGGCACGCTTGAGCGTGGCGGCCTTGTGGTCCTCGAGGAACACCAGCACCGGCGCAAGGGAGCAGTCGGTGTTGTACAGGCCATCGGCACGGGCAATGGAGTTGTTCAACACATCCTGGTTACGCGACAGGGTTTCCCATTTCAGGTTGCCCTCGTTCATGCCCTTGATCACCTGCTTGGAGACGGTGACCATGGAAATCGTCGACTGCACCCCGGGGGTGTTTTCCATCTTCCACATCAACTCGTCCATGGCCGCCAGCGTGCGATGGGTCGAGCAGCCTTCCGGCGCGGTCTTGACCATCACCACCAGCACGTCGGAGCTGGTGGAATAGTTCTGAATGACGAAGTTGTTGTCCAGGTTGTAGCGCGAATCCGGACGCAGTTCAGGAGCGCCCTGATCCAGGTCGCCGATCTGCAGGTTCTGCTGCTGGTACCAGAAGCCACCGACGCCGGCCATCAGCGCGATGACCACCGAAATCGGCGCCACCACCGGATGGGCGAAATTGGACAGCAGGCGCCAGAACGGATGGTCGGTCACGGCATCGCGCTTGCTGCGCGCCACGGCCTTCTTGCTGATGCCCAGGTAGGAAATCATCACCGGCAGCAGGATCAGGTTGGTGAACACGATCACGGCCACACCGATGGACGCACCGATGGCCAGTTCGTGGATCACCCCGATATCAATGATCAGCAGGGTGATAAAGCCCACGGCATCGGCCAGGATCGCAATCATCCCCGGCAGGAACAACTGCCGGAAGGTACGCCGCGCGGCGGTCAGGGCGTTTTCGGCCTCGCTCGATTGCAGGGCGATACCGTTGATTTTCTGCACACCGTGGGAGATGCCGATGGCGAAGATCAGGAAGGGCACGAGCATCGAATAGGGGTCCAGGCCGAACCCTACGGTATGCATCAGGCCCAGCTGCCAGCCCACCGCGATCAGCGTGGTGAACAGCACGGCGATGGTGCTGCGCAAGCACCAGGTGAACCAGTACAGCAACACGAAAGTGATCAGCAGCGCGATACCGAAGAACAGCGCCACCATCATCAGGCCGTCGATCAGATCACCGACCTTCTTGGCGAAGCCGATGACATGCACTTGCACGTTAGGGTTCTGTGCCTGGTATTTCTCGCGGATCTTTTCTTCCAGCTGGTGGGAGAATTCCTGGTAGTTCAGCTTGACCAACTTGCCCTGGTCGTTCGGGTCCGGATAGGCCTCCAGCAGCGGCACGTCGACGATGGTCGACTTGAAGTTGTTGGCCACCAGACGCCCGACCTGTCCGGACTTGAGGATGTTGCTGCGCAAGGCTTCAAGGCTTTGTGCGGAACCGTCATAGGTCTGGGGTATGACTTCGCCGCCGGCGAAGCCCTCCTCGGTCACTTCGGTCCAGCGCACGCTGGGGCTCCACAGCGACTTGAGGCCGGAACGGTCCACGCCGGGGATATAGAACACCTCGTCATGCACCTGACGCAGGGTTTCCATGTACTCCTTGGTGAAGATATCGCCCTCTTTGGCTTCCACCGAGATACGCACGGTATTACCCAGGTTCGCCAGGTCGTTACGGTGCTTCATCATGTTCTGAATGAAGGGATGACTGAGCGGGATCATCTTCTCGAAGCTGGTCGATGGACGGACCTGAGAAGCCTGGAAGAACAGAAAGATGCTGACCAGCAAGCAGATCAGGATCACGGCTGGCCGGTTGTTGAAAATCAGGCGCTCGAGAAAAGTCGCCTTGTCCTGGTGGTGGTTACTCATCAAACATTACCCCGGCTTATTATTGTTGGCCCAGATTGGCACCGGTCGGCGAAGCGGCATGTACACCGCCCTGCCCCACCAAAACCAGATTGCCCTTGCCATCCGCGGTCACGCCGGCCAGAGACAGGCGATCGGAACGATTCAGGACAGTGAAACTGCGGCCGCTGTCGGTGCTTTTCAGCACGCTGCCGCCATGTCCGACCACCACCAGGGTGCCGTCCGGCAGCAGGCTGCTATTGACCAGGCCGAATTCCAGCGGACGATTGCCGGCCTTCAGCTCGATGGCTTGCCAGGTGTTGCCGAAATCGCCGGAACGAAACAGGTTGCCACGCAGGCCATAGACCACCAGCGTTTTGGTTTCAGCCGTGCCCAGCGCGCCGAATAAAGTCCCTTCATAAGGCCCCTCGACGCGCTCCCAGGTTTGCCCCCAATCGGCCGAGCGGAACATCAGGCCCAATTCGCCGACGACGAACAGTCCGCCATCCTTGACCGCGGTGATGGCGTTGAGGTGATAACCGTCGGGGTTGTCGATGCGCTCGCTGACTTCGAGCCAGCTCTTGCCACCGTCGGTGGTCTCGAACAGCGCGTTATAGGAGCCGACGGCAAAGCCGTTGTTGGCGTCCTTGAACCAGACATCCAGGAACGGCGCGCCTTCTTCGCGTTCCAGGTCCTGGTATTGCTGGGTCCAACTGGCACCGCCGTCGGTGCTGGCCAGAATCTGCGCGTCGTGCCCCACGGCCCAGCCGTGTTGCTCATCGACAAAGAATACCGCCGTGAGCAGTTGCTTAGTCGGCACCTTGGCCTGTTGCCAAGTGGCGCCGTCATCGTCGGAGAACAGAATGTGGCCACGATCGCCGACCGACACCAGGCGTTTGCCGGCGCGGGTGACATCCAGCAGCAGGGTCTGTGCGACCTTGGACGACTCGATGGAGTAGAGGTTGGTGTCAGCACTGGTGCTGTCCGCCTGCAGCGGGGCAGCGAAGGACAGCAACGACAGAACACCGCACAGCGAAAGCGCTTTGGCCAACGGCGAAGACAGCCGTGAGGTCAGCATGCCCAAGGCTTGCGCAGCATTTGCCGATTGGGTGCGCCGCAGGACGGGCTCACTCATACACCTTTCTCCCATTATTGTTATGTAGTCATCTGTCATTGAGCAGACCGCCTATGCTATCCAGCTTTGAAAAGCCCTGACAATCAATGTGTCGTTATGTTTTGTTAAGCCCCGACCGCGATCAATCGCTTATACAGGATTCTCCCCGCCAAGGCGCTACACCTGTACCGCACGCGCCATCGCTCAGCGCGTGCTGCGCAGGCGCAAGGCCGTCGGCGTAAAGGCGCTCTCCTCCGGCACGGGCTGACTGAAGTCCACGGTACCCGCCTCTTCGCTGTCCAGATGCTGGACGTGGTAACGGCGGGCCTGCAGGTCGTGGAACACGTCCAGGGCCGACCAGACGGCCGGCAGTTCGTAATAATTCTTCAGGTAGGCCAGCGATACCCGCCACAGTTGTCCGCGGGCGTCGTACTGATCGACCACCGCCGCCTGCCAGCTGTCTTCGTCGAGAAACAGGGTGCGCTTGGAGTAGAGGTGCCGGGCACCGGCCTTGAGCTGGCCCTCCACCACCCAGACGCGGTGCAGCTCGTGACGGGTCAGCGCCGGGTTCAAATGCCCAACCTGCAGCAGGTCCTGGTACTTCACCCCGGCGGCCGACAGCTTGTAATTGTTGTAGGGAATGTAGATTTCACGCTTGCCGAGCAACTGCCAGTCGAAACGGTCCGGGGCGCCGTTGAACAGGTCGGTGTCATCGGCGGTACGCAGGCTATCGGCTGCGACGATCGGCGTGTCGTAGGCCAGGTTCGGCGCGCGGCGCACCCGGCGTTGCCCGGGGCTGTAGCCCCAGGCCTGGCGGGGCTCCTGGAGCTGGTCGAGGGTTTCCTGCACCAGCACCGCGGCACCGGCCAGCCGCGCCGGGCCTTTGATAAACCCCAGGTAGTAGAACAGGGTGTTGTTCAGGGTGGCGAACGAACCCTTGGGCTTGTAGTAGGTGAACAGCACTTCTTGCTGGGTGGTGACCAGACTGAAGTCGCCATTGCGTTGCACCGCCACCTCTGAAGAGCGACGCGTGACATAGGTGCCGCGATAGCGGGCAATATGGTTCCACAGCGCCTCGACGCCGCTGTGCGGAAGCGGAAAGGGAATGCCGCCATAGGCGTCGACAAAACCATGGCCGTCGGCCGAGAGCCGCGCGCTGGCGGCATTCTTCAAGGTGTTGTCGTAAACCCATTGCGGGGCGGAGCCCGAGCGGCGAGTCGGGTAGACCGGCATCCGATAGCTGTCGGGGTAGGCCTCGAACAGCGCGATCTGCCCCGGCGTAAGCTGGGCCTTGTACTGCGCCAGATTGGCCGCGGTGATGGTGAACAAGGGCACGTCGTCGGCAAAGGGGTCGGGGTGATGCTGCCTGGCCTGGGTGTAGGCGGTCGGCGCTTCGGTCAGGCCACCGGCCCAGGCCGGAATGCTGCCAGCCGCGTTCGCGGCCCGCTCGGCGCCCAGGGGCGTCAGCGCGGCACCCAGGGTGGCGACCTCCTGGGGCGAGACAGCCGCCAGTGCGCCGCTGGACAACGCCACCATCAAGGCGGCCAGCTTCAGCCTGTGCACGTACTGCATTCCGGATCTCCTTGGTCGAGCAGCAGTAAAACCCCGCAGGCTTGAGGGGTTTTATCTGCTTTCACCGGCTTTGTCGACCCGTAGCTGCGCACCGCGCGCGTCGGACCAGCAGCCGGCGACTCAGGCCAGGCTTTTGCTGACCACCTCGAAGACATCGCTGGACAGCCCACCCGAGGCCAGGATGCGCTGCAGCTCGGCTTTCATCAGCCCCTGACGCGCGCCGTCGTATTTGCGCCAGCGGGTCAAGGGCGCCAGCTGGCGCGCGGCGATCTGCGGGTTGAGGGCATTGAGTTCGATCACCAGGTCCGCCAGGAAGCGGTAGCCGGCGCCGTCGGCGCGGTGGAAGTTCACCAGGTTCTGCCCGGCGAACGCGCCGATCAGGGCCCGCACCTTGTTCGGGTTCTTCAGGGTAAAGGCCGGATGCTGCATCAGCTGTTGCACCCGCTCCAGTCCGCCCGGCAGGCTGCTGCCGGCCTGCACGCTGAACCACTGGTCCATGACCAGCGGATTGTCCTTGAAGGCCTCGGCGAAGGCGGCCAGCACCTGGGCCTTCTCCGTCTCGAAGGGCGAATTGACCAGCACCGCCAGCGCGGTCAGGCGCTCAGTCATGTTATCGCAGTGCTCGTACTGCTCCAGGGTCGCCGCCAGCACCTGGGGTTTGCCGCTGAGCATCAGGTAGGACAAGGCGATGTTCTGCAGGCTGCGCCGGGCGAAATGTTCGGCCTGGGCCAGGTAGGGGCTCTGGCGCGACAGCTCGCGATTGGCCTGGTAGCGCTGCCACAACGGCTCGAACAGCGCATCGGCCAGTTGCTGGCGGGCGAATTCGCGGGCGCCGTGGATGGCCTCGACATCGGCCACCTCGCTGATCTCGGTGAGGTAGGCCTCACCGGGCAGCGAGAGCATCTCGGCGACCATGGCCTGATCCAGCGCCTCGTTGGCCAGCACCGTACCCAGGGCCGCGATCAGCCGTGGGTCCAGCACCAGGGGCTCGCCGCGCTGCCACTGACCGATCAGCTCCTGCAGGGCCTGCACGGCCAACTGCTGCCCGGCTTCCCAGCGATTGAAACCGTCGGAGTCGTGCTGCATCAGGAACATCAGTTGGTCGCGACTGTAGGGAAAGCTCAGTTTGACCGGCGCGGAAAAGCCGCGCAGCAGCGAGGGCAGCGGCGGCTCGTCGATATCGACGAAGGTGAAGTCCTGTTCGGCCTCGGTGAGGGTCAGCACCCGGGTGGTGCCCGACGCCGCGGCCTCACCGGCCAGGCGCAGGGGCAGGTCCCGGCCCGCGGCATCGAGCAGGCCCAGCTCGAGGGGAATCACGAACGGCAGTTTCTCGGTCTGTCCGGGCGTGGCCGGGCAGCTCTGGGCAACGCGCAGGCGGTAGCTGCGGGCCGCGGCATCGTAGTGGCCGCTGACCGCCAGGCGCGGCGTGCCGGCCTGACTGTACCAGCGTTTGAACTGGCTCAGGTCGGCGCCAGTGGCGTCTTCCATGGCCCGGATGAAATCGTCGCAGGTCACGGCCTGGCCGTCGTGGCGCTCGAAGTACAGGTCGCTGCCGCGGCGAAACCCTTCGTCGCCGAGCAGGGTCTGGATCATGCGCACCACTTCCGAGCCCTTCTCGTAGACGGTCAGGGTGTAGAAGTTGGAAATCTCGATAAAGGATTCCGGGCGCACGGAATGGGCCATGGGCCCGGCGTCTTCGGCGAACTGATGGGTACGCAGGTAGGCCACGTCCTCGATGCGCTTGACCGTGGCCGAGTTCATGTCGGCGCTGAACTGCGAATCGCGGAATACCGTGAAGCCTTCCTTGAGCGACAGCTGGAACCAGTCGCGGCAGGTCACGCGGTTGCCCGACCAGTTGTGGAAGTATTCGTGGGCGACTATGGCCTCCACGCGCTGGTGCGCGGCATCGGTGGCGGTCTCGGCACGGGCCAGCACGGCGCTGGAGTTGAAGATGTTCAGGCCCTTGTTTTCCATGGCACCCATATTGAAGTCGTTGACCGCGACGATCATGAAGATGTCCAGGTCGTACTCGCGGCCATAGGCCGCTTCGTCCCAGGCCATGGACTTCTTCAGGCTGTCCATGGCGTGCTGGCACTTGTCGACGTTCTCCGGCTCGACATAGATGCGCAGCGCCACCTCGCGCCCGCTCTGGGTGCGAAAGCTGTCCTCGATGGCCCACAGGTCGCCGGCCACCAGGGCGAACAGGTAGGCCGGTTTCATAAAGGGGTCTTCCCAGGTCGCCCAGTGCCGCCCACCTTCCTCGGGTCCGCTGGCGATGGGGTTGCCGTTGGACAGCAGCACGGGGTAGTCCCGCTGCGCCGCGCTCAGGGTGGTGGTGAACTTGCTCATCACGTCCGGGCGATCGAGGTAGTAGGTGATCTTGCGAAAGCCCTCGGCCTCGCACTGGGTGCAGAACAGCCCGCCGGACTTGTACAGGCCCTCCAGGGCCGTGTTGCTTTCCGGGTGGATGCGCACCGTGCTGTCGAGGGTAAAACATTCGGCCGGCGGGGTCAGGCTCAGCTGGCTGTCGCTGACCTGGTAATCGCCGGCCGGCAGCACCCGGTCATTCAGGCTCAGGGACAACAGCTCAAGCTGCTGACCGTCCAGCACCAGCACCGGCAGGCCCGCGCCACGGGCCGGGTTGCGGCGCATGACCAATTGCGCATGGACCAGGCAATGGTCCTCGAACAGCTCGAAGGTCAGGTAGGTCTCGTCGATCAGGTAGTCCGGCGCCTGGTAGTCCTTGAGGTGGATCATCTTCGGTTGTTCGGTGCGCATGGCGGGTGGCCCTGTATGAAGAAAGCACGGCGCGGGTGACGCCGTGGGGTTACCAGCCCGGATGGGGCTGGCGCGGGTACGGCCGACGTCATTCGAGCTCAGGCATGGATGGCGAGCTGGTAGGCCGTGTACTTGCGGATATTGATCACCCCGGTATCGAACAGCAGGTACTGGCCCTTGATGCCCAGCAGCGTGCCTTCGGCGATCGGTTGCTTGTCCAGATTAAAGCTGCTGATTTTGGCCGGGTAGGCCTGGATCGGGTAACGGATATCGACCACCTCGGCATCCTGCAGGGGCCGAATGGCCTGCAGGCCGAAGCGTTGCTGCAGCGCCAACAGGCCTTCGGCGCAAGCCGCGAACAGCTGCTGGCGGATGGCGGGCAGGTCCACCGCCGCGGCATCGCCCTTGAGCAGGGCCCGCCAGTTGGTCTTGTCGGCCACCTGGCTGCGCAGCAGGTCCTCGACCAGGCCCGACTGCTGCCGGGTGGCCACCCGCAGAATCGGCAGGGCCTGGGTGGCGCCCTGGTCCATCCAGCGGGTGGGCACCTGGGTGGCCCGGGTGATGCCGACCTTGACCCCCGAGGAATTGGCCAGGTAGACCACATGGTCGGTCATGCAGAACTGCTCGCCCCAGGCCGGCTCGCGGCAGGTGCCGGCGTCGTAGTGACACCGCTCGGGACTCATGACGCACAGGTCGCACTGCGCCAGCTTGCTCATGCAGGGGTAGCAATAGCCCTGGCTGAAGCTGGTCTTGGTCTTGCGTCCGCAATGGCTGCAGTGGATGGCCCCCAGGTATTCGAGGCGCAGGGTCTTGCCGATCAGCGGATTGACCGGGACCTCCTGATCGTCCAGGCGAAAGGCGTATTCCACCGGCGCGCCCAGGCGCACCGCCATCTTGCGCAAGGCGCCGCGGGCCAGCTCGCTCATCGTCGTCGCCGTCCGGCCGTGAACGCCATCAGTGCAGGGTATCCGAGGTGGCGAACAGCAGGTTGGGGATGGGTTCGGACTTGGAGCCGCAGGCCTGGGTGCCCATATAGCCGGTGCGCTCGTGCTCGGGCAGGTGCTGCAGCTCCCAGGCGATCATCGCCTGCAGGCTCAGCTCCTTCTGCTCCTGGGTCAGCTTGCGGCCATCGGGCCATTTGCCGATCTCCACCGCCAACTTGAGGCGCTGATGGATCTCGGGGGTGATGTTTTCGATCATTTCGGCAAAGGACGACATGGACGCCTCCCAGATAAAAAACCCAGTTTACCGGCGTCTGCGCGCCAGCGCACCGCCCAGCAGGCCCGTGGCGCAGCCGACCAGCAAGCCGCCGACATGGGCGGCATTGGCGATGGCGCCCAAACCCAGCACAGTGATCAGCCCGGACAGGCAGACCAGCAGCCACACCAGCATCATCACCAGCACGCCCGGCGGCAGGCGGTAGGCCGGGCTGGGCGCCAGGCGCTGGAACAGCCAGCAATGGCCGAGCAGGCCATAGAGCACTCCAGACAGACCGCCGAACAGCGACGGGCCACCCCAGACGAACTGGGCGACATTGGACACCAGGGCGAACAGCAGGGTCAGCGCCAGCAGCATCAGGCCGCCCTGGCGCGCCTCGATACGCCGACCCAGTTCCCAGTACCAGAGGCTGTTCATGGCCAGGTGCAGCAGGCCGAAATGCAGCAGCATCGGCGTGATCAACCGCCACCACTGCCCCGCCGTCAGGCTCTCGGCCAGGGGCGTAAAAAAGATGTAGCCACCCTGGACCCGGTAGTCCAGGAAGCTCAACCAGTGCATCACCTCATGGTTTTTACCGCCCAGGGTCAGGGCCGCCACCAGCAGGGTAAGCGCCAGGATCGCGGCGCTCAGGGGGCTGCGCTTGAGCTGGAGCAAAGGGCCCGGCGCGCCGGCCGGCTCGACCCGCGCGGGTGTCCCTGCGGCATCGCCCTGGGGAAAGCGCCCATAGAGCCCGCGCACCTGCTCGGCCAGCGCCTCGTCGTGAACCCAGAGCACCTGCTCGCCGGCCTCCTCGCTGACCCGATGGGGCACCTGCAGCCGTTGCAACAGGGCGACGAAGGCGCCGAGATCCTGCTGCACCGGCAAACGCAGGGCGGCTATGGGTTTCATCGCGGCGCCTCAGGACGCTCGACTTCGACCCAGGCGAACTTGGCCGGGTCGAGGCGGGTTTCCTGGTCCAGCCGGTAGGCAACGAGCTTGCCGTACATCACCGCGCTGTAGTCCAGGCAGGCCAGGTTCGGGCGAATCGGCGCCGGCTTGCCGCGGCGCCAGTAGTGGCCGACGAACAACAAGGGCTCCTGGGGACCGTAGACCAGCAACTGGGCCTTTTGCGCCTCGCTCAAGGGCGTCTGCGCCGCCGCCTCGGGCAGTGCATCGGGCTGGAAGACGATATCGCCGTAGGTTTGCGGCGCCTCTTCCCAGAATTTGGTGCGAAAGAAACGCCGGGTAAAGCCCTCGTCGCTGGTCAGGGACAGGCCGTGGGGCAGCGGCATGTCGGTACCACGCAACAGCCGCTCGAACACCCGGCAGGCGAAACCACCGGGCTCGACGCTGGCCTGGACGAAGGCCTGGTCGACCCGCCCATCAGGGAAGCGCTGGCGCAGCGCCTGGATCAGCTGCGCGTCCCAGCAGGCATGCACCACGCGAAAGCGTTCGGCGTCGATAAACAGCGGCAGTTGGTAGAACCAGCCGAGAAACGCCTGCCACTCCTGGGCGTGCTGCTCGAACTGCTCCAGGGTTTCCCGCAGCAGGCGGGCATGCCGTGGCGTGTGCGCGCGCACAAACTGCTGGCCGCTGTCCGGCAACGCCGGGGTGCTCCAGCCCAGGGCATTGAATTCATGGTTGCCCATGATGCAGAAGGCCTGCCCGGCTTCGACCATGTCGCGCACCAGGTGCAGAGCCTCGCGGATACGCGGGCCGCGGTCGATGATATCGCCGAGGAAAATCGCCAGACGTCGCGGGTGCTGCCACACCCCGGCGTGCCGGCGATAGCCGAGCCGGTCGAGCAGGTGCTCCAGGGTGTGGGCGCAGCCATGCACGTCGCCGATCAGGTCGTAACCGCGCCCCGGCTCCAGCTGCATCTCAATCGCCTCCACGACCCAAACGGCTGCCCCAACCTAGCTTGGTCCGGCAGACCTCGTAATAGTTGTGGTCCAGGGGATGGATCAAACAGAGCTTCTGCGGGCGCTTCTTGATGGTGATGGTGTCGCCCGGCGCGCAGGTGAAATGGTTCTGCCCATCGCAGGAAACCAGCGGGTAGATCGGCATGTCCTGGGACACCACGATTCTCAGCTCGCTATTGCCGTCGACCACTATGGGCCGGCTGGACAGGGTATGCGGGTACATGGGGACGATTACGATGGCATCGAGTTTGGGGTGCATGATCGGCCCGCCAGCGGACAAGGCGTAAGCGGTCGAACCGGTGGGCGTGGCGACGATCAGGCCGTCGGCCTTCTGGCTGCAGACGAACTGACCGTCGATAAACAGCTCGAACTCGATCATTCGCGTCGACTTGCCCGGGTGCAGCACCACATCGTTGAGCGCGTCGCCCTGGCCGATGGCCTCCTCATGGCGGCGTACTTCGGCCTCCAGCAGAAAGCGGTTTTCCACCACGAAGCGACCTTCCAGCACCTCGGCGACCTGGGCCTCCAGTTCGTCGGGCAGGATATCGGTGAGAAAGCCCAGGCTGCCGCGGTTCACGCCCAGCACCGGGACCTTGTGCCGGGCCAGGGCACGGGCCGCGCCGAGCATGCTGCCATCACCGCCTACCACCACCACCAGGTCGCAGATCTCGCCGAGTATCTTGCGCGACGAGGTCTGCAGGCCGTGACCGGGCAGGACCTCGGCGATGGTGTCCTCGAGGATCACGTGCAGGTGGCGATCGAGCAGGAATTTTTTCAGGCGGCGAATGGTGTCGAGCACATGGGGACTGCCCAGACGACCGATGATGCCGATATTGCGAAATTGCTCCATGGGGCTCTCTGCGCCGGGCGTGAATCACGATTATGGGCGAAAGCCGACGACGACGGCAAACCCGCCCCTTTTCGTCCAGGAACGCTATGCTCGCCCCATGATGCCCTTCAGCACCCTCACCGACCTGCCCCGTCAGCTGCACCAGCCCCAGCTACGCGACCTGGCCTGGGTCTTGTTGTCGCCGCCCCTGCTCGCCCGCACCCACTGGCCGCAACGCCATCCCCTGCAGGGCAGCGACTGGGCCCGTACCCCAGGCCGGCTGGCCGACTGGCTACTGACCCTGGAACAGGACCCCGGCGCCTTGAGCGACTGGCTGGCGCAGGGCGCCAGCCGCCGCCTGGGTCTCTACTATGAGCGGCTCTGGCAGTTCGCCCTGCGCGCGGCACCGGGGATCGAGCTGCTGGCAGCCAATCTGCCGATCCGCGTGGGCGGGCACACCCTGGGCGAATTGGACCTGGTGTTGCGCGACGCCGAGGGCCTGCACCACCTGGAGCTGGCGGTAAAGCTTTACCTGGGCCCGCAGCGGGGCGACGGCCAGGACCCGGCCCAGTGGCTCGGTCCCGGCAGCCAGGACCGGTTGGACCTGAAACTCGCTCACCTGAGCCGGCACCAATTGCCGCTATCGGCACGTCCCGAGGCCCGGGAGGCGCTGATGGCCCTGGGCCTGGATACGCCACAGGCCGAACTCTGGCTGGGCGGCTACCTCTTCTATCCCTGGCCTGGCCCCTGTGCCGCACCGCAGGATGCACACCCGCAGCACCGCCGTGGCCGTTGGCTGCGCCAGGGAGACTGGCCTGCTTTCGTCGCCCAGGCCGCGCCCGGCGCCTGGCAGCCCATACCGCGGCAGACCTGGCTGGCCCCGGCCCGCGCCGAGGGCGAGCAGGTCTGGTCCGTGCAGCGCTTCGAGGCCTGGCGCGCGCAGCTGACCGCCCAGGCCCAGGCGCAGTTGCTGGTCCGACTGGAAGACGATGGTTGCGGCATCTGGCGCGAAGCCGAGCGACTGTTCCTGCTGGCCGATACCTGGCCGCAAGCACTGCCCACGGCGGAGTTCAGCAGACAGCTCTAGACGCCTGCTCGCCCGGCGGAGCGCTATCGGCTGCGCTCGGTGCGCCCGCCGGAGCGGGCCAGGTAGCCCGAACCGCTTTCGCACAGCAGGCCGTCGCGCAGCACCGCGGACAATGCCTCCAGGCCACCGCGCAAGGCATAGGCGCTAAAACCCAGCTGCGACAGCAGGAATACCGCGCTGGCGCTGCGTTTGCCGCTGTCGCAGTAGCACAGGTAGGTGCGGGTCTTGTCCAGCAGTCGGGTCTTGAGCCGCAGCAACTGCAGCGGCATGCTCAGGGACTGCATGGCATGGCCGCGCTCGTACTCCTCCAGCAACCGCACATCGAGCCATTGCGCGCCGCCGGCCAGCAAGCGCGCGGCTTCGCCCAGGGACACCTCGTCGACCACCGGAGCCTTGAGCAGGGAGAAAAAATCCTGGCGATCCAGGCGCAATACCGCACCGGCTTCGATCAGGGTCACGGTGGCGTTGCGCGGACTGTCGGCCAGCAGGGCCTCCTCGCCGAAACAGGCCCCGATCTCCAGCTCGGCTAGCACCTGACGACTGCCGCCTTCTCCACGGATGACCTCGGCGCGCCCGCTTTCCAGAAAGAAACAGCAATCCCCGGCCTCGCCCTCGCGCAACACCGTGCTGCCGGCCGGCAGCTCGATGCGCTGCAAGCGCGCCAGCATGGCCCGCACGTTGGAGGGTGGGACCTTGGCAAACAACGGATTTTCCAGCAGCCGCTCGATCCACTCGATATCGGCGCCGCCCTGCTCCAGCTCCAGCAGCAGGTCCTGGTAGACCAGCCGCCAGGTCAGCAGCCGGGTCAGGGTCGCGCTGTCCAGGCACAGCAGGCTGGCATCGGTCAGGGCGCGGGCCTCGTGCAGGCGCGGCAGATTGGGCGACAGCGGGTGGCAGCTGGCTTGGCTACCGGCGATCAAGCGCTCCTGACGACCATCGTCACCGATCAGCAGCAACTCGCCCGCCAACAGGTAGTGGGTCAGCCGCGCCTGGTCTCCCTGGCGGAACAGCAGCTGGCCGGCCAACAGGGGCTGAGGCACCAGTTGACTGCGCAATTCACGCCACTGTTGCTCGGACAGCAGGTTGAGCGGCGAGAGGCTGCGCAACTGCTCGGGATTCAAGGGTTCGCTCATGGGCACTTCACAGCTCCGCGGATCACACCCCAGTGTAGCCCGCTGCAGGCTCGGCCAGAAGGCGCATAGGCACCTTTAATGCACGCAGCCCCTGCAGGCCTCCCGTGTGCACGAACAGCAGACGGCTGCCGCGGGCAATCCGGCCGGTCTGCACCTCGTCGCGCAAGGCCAGTAGAGCCTTGGCCGTGTATAGCGGTTCCAGGGGCAGGCCGCTGCTTCTTTGGGTCTGGTCGATAAAGCGGACCAGTTCGGCATCGAGACGGGCAAAGCCGCCGCGGCACGCTTCCAGCAGGCGGTAGCCTTCGTCCGGCACGCCAGCCTCGCCCAGAATGGCCTGCACCTGCCGCTGGGTCCCATGATCGACGGGCAGCGCCAGGGAACCCGTTACCGGATGGGCTCCGGCCTCGGCCAGCACCAGACCGGCCAGGGTGGTGCCGGTGCCGGCGGCCAGCCACCACGCGTCGTAGTCGTCCCAGCCCAGGCTGGGCAATTGCGCCCGTGCCTGCTCCACCAGCGCCGCGCAGCCCCGTGCGCCGAGCAGGTCCGCGGCGCCTTCGGGCACCGGATGGAGGTCGGGGTAGCGCGCCCGCCAGAGGTCCCAGAAATCCGCCCGGTGACGGTCGCGGTAGCCGCCGTAACCCAGCCAGTGCAGCCGCATGCCGAACGCCTGCAGATCGACCACCGTGGGCGTGTCCTGGGGCGTGCCGCGCAGCAGGCCGACACTGGCGAAACCCAGGCGCTGTCCGGCAGCAGCCAGGGCATGCAGATGATTGGAATGCGCACCGCCCAGGCTGATCAACCCCGCAGCGCCGCCCTCGGCGGCCGCGGCCAGATAGGGCGCGAGCTTGAACCACTTGTTGCCCGAGATCAGCGGATCGATAAGGTCCAGGCGCAACACCGCGACTTCGACGCCGGCCTGATCCAGCCAGTCTAGGCGCAAGGCTTCGAGCGGCGCCGTGGGCTGCCAGGGCGGCGCCGCTAGAGCCACGGGTTAACCGACAGTGCGCAGTCGGTTACTGGCCTTGTGCCGGGCGCAGCAGTTGGACTCGCCGACCACGAAGCGGCTCGGGGTGTCGATGCGGTCGATGGGCATGGCGCAGCGCTCGCCACTGGGCAGCGGCGTCTCGCAACTGGGCTGCTGGTAGTGGGTCAACCACTGGCGGTACTGGACCTCGGAGGTAAAGCATTTGGCCGCGGCGTAGCCCAGGGGGTTTTCCTGATAACGGACAATATCCTGCAGCGCAATGGTCAGGTGACCGGCGCCGGGATGGTAGACCACGAAGACCATGCCGAGCTTGGCCAGGCGCTCGAGAATCTGGTCGCCGCTTTGCCGACCGGCCTCATCGCACTCGCGCCGCAGGCGTTCGAGTTCGCTCTGCAGCTGCGCATCCTGATCGTTGCGGTAGGCCAGTTCCATGTCGCGGATGGCGATCTGTTCCTTGTACTCCATCACCGCGGCGGCCACCTTGGCCTGGGTTTCACCCTCGAACTGGGCCCGCAGGATATCCGTTTCGGTTCGCCCGTGACGCTCCAGGGCGCGCAGTTGCAGGGTCATTTCCTCGCGCGTTTTCTGGAAGCCCTCGGCCTGGGCCGTCAATTGCGCCTTGAGTTCGGCATTCAGGCTTTCCTGCTGACGCGCGGCCTGATGCAGGCCGTGAATCTGGCTCATCAGCTGCTTGCTTTGTTCCTCATGGGCCAGCTTGAACTTGGCCAGTTCCTCTTCGGCCTGCTGACTGAGGCTGGTAATCCGCAGGCGCTGCTGCTTGATCAGTTGTGCGGTCTTGAGCCGATGCTCCTGATCGAGCTTCTCGGTGAGCTGTTCGGCCACCTCCCGCGCCGGATCCGGTGCCCGCCAGGTTTCTTCGGAGGCCATTTGCAGGCGTTCAGGGGCCACGCTCTGGGCCGAGTCGTCTTCCACCAACAAACCCAGGGCATTGCGTTTGGCGGCGTCGCGCAGCAGCGCCAAGTCGTTGTTACCCGGCGCCAGGCTGGGATCCCACAGGTGCATCTGGTGCCAGGACACCGGGCATTGGCTGCGACAGGCCAGCCGGATCGGCCCGGCACCCAGGTCCGGGCCACGCCCCGCGCGCTCGGCCAAATGGCGCAGCGGCAGGTTCCAACCGCTGTCGGGGGAGCCTTTTTCGTCGAACTCCAACAAGAAAAACACCGCCGCCCGTATCAGCAGGCGCGGATTGATCATGGTAAAAACCACACGCATCTGCTGATCGGCGAACTCGGGCATATTCACCACGCCATCGAGCAAGGCCTCGAATTCAGGGAACAGCATTTCCTTGCAGATGCCGCGCTCACTGAAAAACATCACCGCCTCAACCATCTGAGGCTTGATCTGCATGCTCATCGATTTCCCTCTAAGCCAGCACGGTGACACGCCGCGACGGCGGGTGATGTTCCGGGCGGTGACGCATTGTCTGCGACATCCTGCGCGAACCCTTGTTTGAAACAAGTCTAGGGGAAAAAGGAAGGACAACAATGTGACGGGGTTGGCACCCGCTCTGCCGCTGCGCTTTAAATGCGCCCGCGGCAGCGCGAATCACAGCAAGACGGTAGGCTAGGAACCGGCTTTGGCGGCCAGCAAAGGCCCCAGGCGTCGACCCATTTCGTCGCCCAGGGCCTGCAGGCCACTCATGGGCCGGATCATCACCTCGAACTCGAGGATCTTGCCGTGCTCATCGAAACGTATCATGTCGATGCCCTTGAGCTGGCGATCGCCGATCCGGGCGCTGAACTCCAGCACCAGGTTCAGGCCGTCGCTGCTGGCCAGTTCGCGGTGGTAGGTGAAATCCTCGAACACCTGAAACACCGTGTTGAGGATCAACGATACCACCGGCGCGCCGGCATAGGGCTTGAACGCCATGGGCGAGCGAAATACCGCCTGGGGATCCAGCAGGCCCGGCAGGGCCGTCAAATCCCGTTGCGCCAGCATGGCATGCCAGCGGGCCAGGCTTTCGGCGACCGCGGGACTGATCAGCGGATTGTCCATTATTTGACCTCCGGCAGATGGAGAGTGGCCCCTGGGGCCTTCAAAGACCGGCCGCCAGGCGCGAGCCCTGGTCGATCGCGCGTTTGGCATCCAGCTCGGCGGCCACATCGGCACCGCCGATCAGGTGCACGTTCTGCCCAGCCGCGACCAGCTCGGCCTGCAGCTCGCGCAGCGGATCCTGACCGGCGCAAACGATCACGGTGTCCACCGGCAACACCTGCGGTTCGCCCTCGGCGATGCGGATATGCAGGCCGGCGTCATCGACCTTGAGGTACTCGACGCTGTTGAGCATCTGCACCTGCTTGTTCTTCAGCCCGGCGCGGTGAATCCAGCCGGTGGTCTTGCCCAGGCCGTCGCCGACCTTGGATTTCTTGCGCTGCAGCAGGAATACCTGGCGCGCCGGGGCATGGGGTTCGGCCTGCACCCCGGCCACGCCGCCGCGGGCCTGCAGGTCGGTGTCGATGCCCCACTCCTTCCAGAACGCCTGGCGGTCCAGGCTGGTGGCCACGCCCTGGTGCACGATGAACTCCGACACGTCGAAGCCGATGCCACCGGCGCCGATCACCGCGACGCGCTGGCCGACCGGCTTGCGCTGCAGGATGGCGTCCAGGTAGCTGATCACCATGGCGTGCTCGATACCCGGAATGGCCGGGGTGCGTGGCGCGATGCCAGTGGCCAGGATGACCTCGTCGAAGCCGCCGCCGGCCAGTTGCGCGGCGCTGACCCGGGTATTGAGGCGCAGATCCACACCGGTGGTCTCCAGCTTGCGCTTGAAGTAGCGCAGGGTTTCGGAGAACTCCTCCTTGCCCGGTACGCGCTTGGCGATATTGAACTGGCCGCCGATCTCGGCGGCCGAGTCGAACAGGGTCACCTGGTGGCCGCGCTCGGCCGCGACAGTCGCGGCCGACAGCCCCGCGGGGCCGGCGCCGACCACGGCGATCTTCTTCACCTGGCTGGTGGGGATGTAGTTGAGCTCGGTCTCGTGGCAGGCACGGGGATTGACCAGGCAGCTGGTCAGCTTACCGCCGAAGGTATGGTCCAGGCAGGCCTGGTTGCAGCCGATGCAGGTGTTGATCTCGTCGCCTCGGCCAGCCGCGGCCTTGTTGACGAACTCCGGGTCGGCGAGGAACGGGCGGGCCATGGACACCATGTCGGCGTCACCTTCGGCCAGCACCTGTTCAGCCACTTCCGGGGTGTTGATGCGGTTGGTGGTGATCAGCGGGATCTTCACCTCGCCGCGCAGCTTGGCGGTGACCTTCGTGAAGGCAGCGCGCGGTACCTTGGTGGCAATGGTCGGGATCCGCGCCTCGTGCCAGCCGATGCCGGTGTTGATCAGGGTCGCGCCGGCCTGCTCGATGGCCTTGGCCAGCAGCACGATCTCGTCCCAGTCGCTGCCGCCTTCCACCAGATCGAGCATGGACAGGCGATAGATGATGATGAAGTTCGGGCCCACGGCCTCGCGCACGCGGCGCACGATTTCCACCGGCAGGCGCATGCGGTTTTCGTAGCTGCCACCCCAGCGGTCGGTGCGCTGGTTGGTGTGGGCCGCCAGGAACTGGTTAATGAAGTAGCCTTCGGAGCCCATGATCTCGACGCCGTCATAGCCGGCCACCTGGGCCAGGCTGGAGCAGTTAATGAAATCCTGGATCTGCTTCTCAATGCCCTCCTCGTCCAGCTCGCGGGGCTTGAACGGGTTAATCGGCGCCTGGATGGCGCTGGGCGCCACCGACTTGGGGCTGTAGGCATAGCGGCCGGCATGCAGGATCTGCATGCAGATCTTGCCGTCCGCCTCGTGCACCGCCTGGGTGACGATCTTGTGCTTCTCCGCCTCCTCCAGGGTGGTCAGCTTGGCCGCGCCGGAATACACCCCGCCCTCGTCGTTCGGGCCGATGCCGCCGGTGACCATCAGGCCGACACCGCCGCGGGCCCGCTCGGCAAAATAGGCCGCCATGCGCTCGAAACCACCGGGTTTTTCTTCCAGGCCCGTGTGCATGGAGCCCATCAGGGTGCGGTTCTTCAAGGTGGTGAAGCCCAGATCCAGGGGGGCCAACAGGTGCGGGTAATGAGGGGCGGTCATAGCGTCTCCACATCGAGCGGTGTACACACGGGATGCCACGGCCTCGGCTATTGCGCAAAACAACAGGGGCTGCGGTCGGTTATGCCAGCCACGATAGAGTGCCGCCGGGGCGCGCTCAATGTCCGAAACTGACAACTTATTGATCCAATTGCGCAGTGACCCTTGGCAAGCGCGCCGGGCATCCCTACCCTGTGGCGAAACCCCACTGCCCGACTGCCCATGCGCAAACTCTCACTTTCCCTGATCGCCCTGCTGGTGCTGCTGGCTTGCGGCCTGACGGCGTTTATTCTCTGGGCCAGCCAGCGTCCTTCCGCCCATTACCTGTCGGATCTGCGCAGCGAAGTCCTCGCGACCCCGGCGCCTGCCGATGCCAGCGGCAATTTGCTGCTGATCCGCCCGCAACTCTTCGCCACGGACTACCAGAGCCCGGCCCACCTGCGCCTCAAGCTCGCCACCGCCCTGGATCGCGCCCAGGCCGCCGGCTTGCTGCGCCCCGGCACCCTGGTGGCCCTGCCCGAGCATATCGGCACCTGGCTGATCGGCCGTGGCGAGAAAGTCGAGTTCTACCAGGCGCGCAGCCGGCAGGAGGTGCGCGACTGGCTGCTGCTGGGCAATCCCTGGCTGGCGGTCAAGGTGCTGGTGCTCAACCTGGACGCCGACCGACTGGACGAGGCCCTGCTGCGGATGAAGGCCGAGCAGATGGCCGAGGACTATCAGACGCTGTTCGCCGGCCTGGCCCGCGAGTACCGCATCACCCTGCTGGCCGGTTCGATGCTGCTGCCCGAGCCACGGCTGGAGGACGGTCGCCTGCGCAGCGGCGACGGGCCGCTGCGCAACCTGTCCCTGGTCTTCGGCCCCGACGGCAACCTGCTGGCTCCGCTCTACAGCGAGCCCTGGCCCTGGCAACCCGGCGAGGCGCAGCAATTCACCCTGGACGGCCGCACCTGGCGGGTGACCCGCGACTGGCAGCCCGGCTATCCGCAAAGCACCCTGCACCTGCCGGACGGCCGCAGCAGTGCCCCGCTGTTCTTGCGCGGCAAGCTGAGCTGGCCGGTCGGCGGCGCCTCGCGTTATATCGAGCTGACCCCGCACCGGGCACCGCAAAGCAGCGAGGCACCGGGCAGCCATCTGCTCAACGTCTGGCTCAAGCCCACGTGAAAACGCCGCAGCGGGTGCGGCTGGGCGATCTCTCGGTGGGTTTTATCCACAGCCTGGTCGAGGCCGTCCGCGCCCAGGGCCAGGTGCCCGATGCCTTGCTCGAGCAGTACGGCCTGGATCCCCAACGCCTGGCCGAACCCCGGGGGCGGCTGACCATTCCACGCTATATGCGCCTGGGTCATGCCGCCATCCAGCTGACCGGCGAGCCGGCACTGGGCTTGTTGATGGGGCGTTTCAGTCGCTTCAGCCAGCTGGGCCTGGCCGGTGTCACGGCCGCCCAGGCGCCCAACGTGCGCGAAGCGGCCCGCGCCCTGATTCGTTACGAACCCCTGTACGCCGCCAACTACCGGGGCCACTCGAGCTTTCACGAAGATCCTCAGGGCGCCTGGCTGCGTTTCTATTCCATCAGCCCCTACAACGCCTATAACCGTTTTGTGATTGATTCGGTGCTGGCCGGCTGGCTCTGCCAACTCGGCAGCCTGGCCGGACAGCGGTTGTCGCCGGTCAAAGTGGATATCGAATTCCCCGCTCCGGCTTATGCCGAACGGCATCTGGAGCTGCTCGGCAGCGCGCCGCAATTCGGCGCCGCGTTCAACCAGTTGCGCCTGGACAGCGCCAGCCTGGCCCTGCCCAACCCCGAGCACTGCCCCAGCACCTGGGCTCAGCTGCTGGAATTGTGCGAGCGCGAACTGGACCAGCTGACCCGCACCCGCAGCCTGCGCGAGCGCATCACCCAGCTGCTGGGGCCGCTGCTCAATGGCCGGGAACCGGACCTGGAAGAAGTGGCGGCGCGCCTGCAGCTACCGACCTGGACCCTGCGCCGCAAACTGGCCGAGGAAGGCGCGCAGTTCCGGGGAATTCTCAACGACACCCGCCGCGACCTGGCCATGACCTATATCCGCGACACCGAACTGGCGTTCGGTGAAATCGCCTATTTGCTGGGTTTCGCCTCGGCCGAAGCCTTCCAGCGTGCCTTCAAGCGCTGGAACGCCCAGACCCCCGGGGAATTCCGCCGCGCCCAGCGCACGCTTGGCTAACAGGCCGTTGAAAAACGCAGGCGAGGCGGCCGAGAAGGCCAGGCGCCCACCTAGGCGGCCCCCAACAAAAACAGCCGAGGAAGCGACTGGGGTCGCATTCGACTTTACGAGCTGTAAATGAGCATGAAACGCTGCGCTCGCCCTTCGGGCCGTCTGACAGACGTTCTCACTTCGTTCGGCCGAGGGTGTTTTTAACGCCCCGTTCACTTCATCAAGAGGGGCAACGCAGGTAGCTTTTCAATAGCCGGCTAAAGCTCGGTCGCATCATCGACGGGCTCCGGCGGCTCCAGCTCACCGGCGCGTTGATCCAGCAGTTCTTCCTGATATTCGTCCATAAAGACAGTCTCCTTGGTGATAATCGGTCCGCACTGCGGACGCCTGTCGAGGATAGTAAAAAACAGCTATGAACAAAGGATGACAGCTGAATACGTCATCCCGAGCGTTGCAGCCCGCACGGTCTGCCCACGCCCGCTGAGTGGGGTGAGGATCGCGTGCAGGGGCTGGCAATAATCGACCACGTCACCCGCCGTTAGCTCCCTGGAATACCTCCGTGGAGCGGTTTTGCCGACCAACTGACCAAGCCCCGGGGCCAAGCAGCTACAGATGAGGCCCTCACAACCCAGAATGGACAGGCAAGACCGCTGCAGTCGCAGAGGGCTAAGCGCAGCCCCAGGCCCAGTTGCAAGCACTGACCGGGAGCGCAAACCTGCACCGCAGATGCACTAACCCGCGACCAATAAGCGCCAAACGCAGCGTTTGCAGAAGAACTACGATCCTTCAGATCGGCGCGATCATTAAGGCTTTCGAATCTGCCACAACACCCCGCTCGCTATAAAAAAGACGGCCGCGCCGACCCGCAATGCCGGTATCGCCAAGACGATCTTGGGATAGCCCCCTTACCGGAAGAAACGCCTAACTGTACCACCCACCTATCCCCGTACCGGCAACGGTCAGCACGATCACCAGCATGCCAAGCGCTCCGCCCTGCATATCCGTGATCTTACGAACCCACTTGATATAGGTCTGTTGTGCACTCATATTCTTATCAGGTCAGATTATCAGCCACAAAACCACAATCCCGACACATAGAACGCGCCAGCATTCACATTACGTAAAACCGAGGTGCGCCTGGTTCTCGAGCGCCCTATCAGGCGAACTTAATCGGCTTGCGTTTCATTGTTTAAATATTCCCGCGACAAGGCCACTGCCACACGGCCGATAAGGTCGTAAGGCATTGGCTGGCTCAAAGGAAACTTCAGGTTGCCTTTCTCTCCACGATACGGAGCGAGCGCCATCTGAAGGTCTTGGTCGCCCTTTACCGGCGGATAGACCCCGATATGTTTGTTAAAAGCAGCAAAGTAAAAAAATACTTTATCGAGCCTGAAGGCCGGCATCTGATAACTGATGGTTTCAACGGACGCCGGCACCTTGGCCTTTACCATCCGCCGAATCTCTTTAAGCACTTCCCCCGCCTCCCATGGCACCGATTCGATATAGCTGTCGATAGTGGCGAATCTAGCATGTGCGCTCATAAGTCTGTCCTCGGCAGCCTGATTATTGACATAAGGAAAGACCCCCTATTGGCGAAACCCGTTCCGTCGCTGGAAAGACCTGGCCTCAGTGCTGGCCCGCCAGGTCAGGTCTGACCGACCGGGCATCGGCTTTCAGCGCGAAGTAGGTCCATAGGCCGCCGAGAAGATCGGCCACACCGAAGAGCACGATCATGGGGCTGGCGAGGCCAATAACGGCAAAAGTAGTGAAGGCCACGAAAACGACGAAGCGCGTATACACCGACGCCTCCAGAAAAGGTTTGTTCTCGTGCTTGGCTGCAACCCAGGCATAGACACCAATCATAAATGCGACAACGCCAACCACATGAATCCAGACCTCAGTAGTTGGCGGAATCCGGAAAATCGACAGCAAGAAATTAGGCGCCACGACTAACACGGCACCCACGACGAATAAGTAGATGGCAAAGATTTTGGCGCTAAAGGCGGACCTGGACATGTTTTTTCCTTTTCTTGAATTATAAAAAAGGCGAGACGGCTGGTAGAGCCAAACGCTTGGTCAAGGGGCTGGCTTTAGTCCACACCCGCGAGCGCTTCACTGTTTGCGCAAAAACTCCGCTCCCAGTTGCTCTATGACATAAACCGAACCCGCCACACTCAGGTGATCATCATCGAAATAAAGCAGTGCGCCGTCCTTGGCACCATAACACCAGGTTGCATCGCAAAGGGGCATCGCCAAATCGATAGCGTGTACGGATGGAAATTGCTCAAGCACGCCCTCAGCCATCGATCTGAACGCAAGATTCCGTTCAACAACCACTTCCCGACTGACCGCACAGGGATTTCTGCTTCTATTGGTGAGCGAGAGCGGGCGATCCGCCAGACAGCTCTTGATATCAAAGCCGAGCTCAGGGACATCATGTAAAAATATGACTCTCTTGCCGGCCTTCAACAGCGCGTCGAGGGTATTCACCAGCGCCATCTCAAATACCTGCAGGTTGGAACGCGCACCCGCTTCCTCGTCTACCAAGTGAAGCACCCAACCCTGATGATCATCCCCGAGGAAGCCACCAAATCCATGAGCGGTCGTGTACAAGGAACCACGACTGGCCAGGATCACTTCTTCAATGGAGTCCTCGGCAATTATTGTCTTCAGGGCCAAGGTTGTTCGTTCAATGCAGTGCCTACTGTCGCTGCCAGGCCTATCCTTGCTCACGACATTCAGCAAGGGAGGGCAGCCGCCAATGCTGCCCAAGAGGGCAATCGATTTTCCTTGCGCACGGTAAAAGGGATTCAATCCATTATAAATGGTGGTGGCATGACTATCCCCGATCACCACGGCTGTCGGATCATCCCCTTCATATAAACAACGGACCTCGCGGAACGCCTCGTCTTCACATAACCATCCGCTCGCCCTGTGCCGTGGAGGTTTTAGCAGCGCCTCGACCTGGGAAGCCATCTGTTGAGGAGTAGAACGAAACGCCAAGCCCTCACGTTGATAGGTGACGTAACCCACCGCTCCCACCAACACCAGCAGCAGGACCAGCGCCGCGCTCTGGTTTGCAGTGCTGCGGCGCAGCCGCAGAGGGCGCTCGACCAGGACATAAGTGAGCCATGCAAGGCCAATCGCGGTTATCACTGCCGCTATGCGAATACCACGACTCGGCACCTCGCCCTCGACAATGCGTGCGAAGGACAGCAAAGGCCAATGCCATAGATACAAGGGAAAGCTGATCAGACCGAACCATACCGCAACCCGGTTGGATAACAGCACTCGGTTAACCCAGGCGTCAGGGCCCGCGGCAATAAGCAATGCCCCTCCCAACACCGGAATCAGCGCCCAGCCGCCTGGAAAGCTTTGGTTCTTGGTCAGGCACAAGCACCCATAACCGAGCATGGCCGTGCCCAACCATGCACAGGGGTTGACCGGCATCGCCCTGTAAAAAAGACGATGTGCACGTCCCTTAATGCTGAACCACGCCAACAGCGCGCCAACCAAGAACTCCCACAACCTCGTTTGCGGCGAATAAAACGCCGCGATGGCGTCTCGCTGCACGCTCTGTACCGCCAGGTAAAAAGACCCTAGCGTCAGCAATATCGTCAGCCACAGAACGGCGAGTTTGTTTCGCCAGGTCAGCCATAACACCAGGGGCCAGACCAGGTAAAACTGCTCTTCAACCCCCAGACTCCACAAGTGCAACAAAGGCTTCGTGTCAGCGGCAGTATCGAAATAACCCGCCTCCCCCCACAGCACCAGGTTCGACACAAACCCCGCTCCGGCGGCCATATGCTTGCCCAGCTGCTGGTATTCATCGGCCAACAAGGCGAACCAGCCGAAGCTATAACTGGCCGCCAGTACGAGCAGCAACGCCGGGAAAATACGCCTGATCCGCCGTGCAAAAAAATCACCGAAGCGAAAATCGCCCTCGCCCAGGCCTTTCCAGATGATCGAAGAAATCAGGTAACCCGAAATGACGAAAAACACATCAACGCCAATAAATCCACCGGTTACCCAGTGGGGAAATGCGTGGAAACCGACTACCGACAATACGGCAATCGCTCTCAGACCATCGATATCGGGACGATAGTTTAGATAGGGCTGGCTCGGCATCATTCTTGAGCCCGCTGGATGGTTGCACTCGGCCCCTGCAGTAATCCCATACACCGTCCAGTTTCTTTAAAGTCAGTGCGGCCTTCGCCATGCGCATGGCAAATAAAGGAGTTAAAAATTTTCACCTGCAGGGTTTCTGATTTCTTTTCGTCCACACTAAATCTCTAATGGCTTTACTGCTTACCGTCAGGCTCACTCGCAACGGTCCTGCGTCAGCGGGACAGCGGTCGGTTTTAGCGGGGGCTACCCTACATTCTCACTGCTTAGAAGGGGCAGGAAAAGCCATAATGTACGGAATGGGCATAGTGCTCACCTACAGCTACAACGCTGGCTAAGGGATGGCCGTTAGCGCGTCCCAGTAAGCGAAGCGAACGGCTTGAATGCTGCAATGGACTCTCCTTGCACCTCACGTGTCGATAACCAGAGGATCGGAAAGCGAGTCAGGAGCGTGCCATGCATATGCGCATTGCAGCTAATTTGGCCAAGCCCGTTCCCCAGGTTGCCGAGCGTATCCGTGTCGGCCAGCTGAGCCGGCGCACGCGACTGAGTCGTGGGGCGTTCCGGCGATATATACAGAAGCAGACCGAGCCGGTCGAGTGGATCATGGAGGCCTGCGCGATGGCCAGATGCGGGGCCATCGGGTGAAGCTGGTACATCCGCGCTCCGTCCACCGTATCGGCGGCATAACAAAACCGACCGCAAAGCTGGAAGCCGCGCGCTGCACCGCTATTCATCGAGTGCCGGTGAAAACCCACCACCCGCAACAGATGCAGCACCTGCATGGGCTGCGCGAAACCTGGAAGAAAAGCCGTACCCAGCGCATCGACCTACTGCGCGGCATTCTGTGGGAAGCGGGCATCGAAGCGCGTACGCATTTGCTGGGCGGTGTGGTGCCATCAGCGGCGGTTCAGTGGCGACTGGCAAAGCATAAAATCCGCCTGGCGGCGGGGATAATCAGGAAGGCGTGAGGGTTTTCTTGTGGTTGTGGTGAGCAGCACTGTCGGAAGAGGCAAGTCCTGCAGCGGAACAAGGTCGATAACACTCATGATCGGCGTGATCGGTTGAGCGCTTGGCCCCCGATGCGCGAACTACAGAATGGCCCGGGCGGTAGCGTCCACAACAGGCCGGATATACGCACGCAACCGCGCTGACAACAGGGTTGGGAAAAGCTTTGCTCACTACTTTTGGGGAGAGTCCATATACGCTTGTTAGGCACCGCCTACGGGCCAAAACCATAGAGCCACCATGCCGACCAAGCCAGAACTGAATCCGCAGTTGGCCACAACAAAGCCCATGCACAGATTGATGCGAGTAGTGGCCCCAACCGTTTTGGCCGAGCTAAGCACACCGCCGCGAATGAGAAAATCAATGCAAGTCCGAATAGAAGCACGAGCAGCCTCACGTTGAGACTTAGCATCTCAATGCATAAGTAGCCTGTAAGGCACAGCGCCGAAAGAAATACTGCCAAAGCAGGAATCCAATTACTAGGTTTATACATTACCATCCTTTGCATAATCAATTTTTAACATGACGCCTAGCCTGTGGAACGGGACGGACTATAGCCCGCACCAAGTGAGCGAGGCGAACGATTTGAAGCGCTTGTTAGAGATGTGCGCGCGGTGGCTTTTGTAAATACCCAAAAGCGGACGCCAAGGTGAACATAAAAGCGAACCTTACAGTGACCACAACAGCGAGGCCTAACTGTGAGAGCTTCTCTTGCACCCCATAGGTTTGAGCTGCAATTAGAGCTATTCCGACCATACAAAAAACGAAACCATAAAACGCACCAGTAATCGCGCCATTTTTGAGCGGGGAACATTTAGACGCGTAACCAGTGACGAAGCCGCCAGCTAACCATGGAAGACTATAGAGTGCATCCAGCATAAAGTCTGCAAGGTGGCTGCCCAGCGTGAGCTTGACAAGCTTAACGACCAGAAATGCAATCGCTGCTGCGGCCAGCCCAAGTAGTATCGGTTTACGTTCCATGTTTTCTCTCACCTTTGGTTAAGACGCTGCGGATCGCGGTCCCGAGTGAGCGAAGCGAACGGCTTTCCTTGCATCCACGTCTCGACGCCAAGCGGATCGAAAAGCGAGTCGGGCGCGTGCCATGCACAAGCGCAGTGCGCTGGATGTGGCCAAGCCCGTTACCCGGTTGCCGAGCCTGTCCGCGTCGGCCAGGTGAGCCGGCGCACGCGACTGAGTCGTGAGGCGTTCCAGCAATACATACAGAAGCAGGCCGTACCAGTCGAGTGGTTGATAGTTAGGTTTCAACGTCCATCTCGGTTTCATATACCTCAGCCTCATACCGGATACGGCCATCGTTTTCGACGCAACGCACAAGCCCACCGGCTTTACCGTCTGGGAATGTGAAACCTTGGTCAAGCAGCACGGTATCACCAGCTTTAGGCAAGCCACCATCCCCGCATAGATCATCTGCTCGCTCGGAAGGGATGTTGACCAGCAATCGAGCTTTTTTCATTCTACGCATAATGGCTACGTCCATTTTGCTAATCGACATAGTTTCTCCTTGCCTATCAAATTTCAAAACTGGCGGCGCCGCAGGCGCCCGTAAATCGACTTATTAGTCGCCATGGCAGCACATATTGAATCTATTAAGACGAATCATTTCGCCATGCTCTATTTTCTCTATAACAGAAGAAATAGTCTGTGCCTCTGGCGCCCAGAACTGGCTTATGCGTTTTAGGTACTCAATTACAACCGTGCGGTTGCCGCTAGCCAAGAGTGAGTCCGCTAACTGTAGATCAGGACCAAATGAGTCCATTTGCGGGGAGCCAGGACTGTTACCGGCCTTTAGTAAATACTCTGCTGCAACGCTGGGCTTGCCCTGCCTCATGGCGACCATGCCCAATGCCGCATTGGCGTCATGTAACGCATTCCCATAATTCCAATCATCCTTGAAATCCTCAGCTAACGCCAAGTATTCAGTTGCAAGGCGTACGCTGTCAGCATAGGCATCAGTTTCTAATGCTCTTTCCAACTTCTTACTTATGGAGTAAAAGCGGTACGCCTTGGGAGAATATTTTTCAGCCACAGCATCAAATACCCCACCCGTACTGGTAATTACCAGATACACCACCACTGCAAGGACCGAAACAGCAATAGCCAGGACGAGAATGTTTGACTTCACCTACGCACTACTCCTGAGGCAGCTGACGGATGGTAAGCGACGGCCCTTGGTCCGCCCCAATAAGCAAACCCAACGGGCAACTTTAATATTTATTACACGAGACGCAGCTCTTGTTCCTGCTTGATTCCATCGTAGCCTGGCTCCCAAGGCAGTCTATTATCTTTGTCTGGCCAGAAAAGCACAAGGGCAGGAAAATCAGCATGACCGTAATACCTTACAGCCATACCAAGATGCTCCTCATAACACTCTTTTCTGATTTCCTTGAATCCCACCTGATATCCGTTTGCCAATACATTATCGATGCGCTTTCCGGCTTCGAGGGTCTCTCCGCGCCGAATTATCTGCAAGCAGCTAAATAAAAAATCATAGGCGATTTTTCCTTGATAGCCAATCACCATTATTTCGGGCTGCTTATATGTTTCGTAAAAGCCTATCGAATAACTAAACGGAAATTCCTCAGACTGCCACGGCATAGGGCTCACATGCTGGCATAGCCAGCCATGTTGCTTGATGAGTTTTGCGTTATTTGAGTTTGTCATTTGTATCATACTGGGTTAAGGCCGCGCGGAACGCCGCTCCGAGTGAGCGAAGCGTACGATTCGAACCGTTTTTGAGGTGCTTACACGAATCCATGGCTGTAATGCTGCTGTTGCTGACGAATAGGTGAGTTATGTGGCAGTTTCAGTAAATGTGTTAACCACTGATTAAACTCTGGAATCACTCTGGTTTCGATAAGTAACCGTGCTTCTTTTGCCCGATCGCTGCGTATCGGGGCAGTTCTGACGTACAGGCGCTCATAGTTGACTCTTGGATTAGGCGGCCAAAAAAAACACTCGAATAAGCTGCTGCCGCCGCCTTGTATTAAATGCGTGTGAATCGTAATTTTTGCAGCATCAAGCATATCTTCCAGGCAAGATGATTTAAGAGGATAACTCATGTTTTTTGCAATCTTCAAATTCTCGATGAACATTAGAAGCACTTAACCCCTACACAGAAGACGAGCGATCGCGAGTCCTGCCCATGGACGACCCTCTTTATAAACCTCGGCTGCGCGCCCCATTGAACTGGACCTGACCGATAGTCGCGTTTACAGGGTATTGAAAAACCGCTGGAGTCGCGCTTGTTCAGGCAGGCTACCGCCCTTCCCCGAGTCGAGTATTTAGAAACTCAGTGGCAGAGCGTTAAAAACAGAGAAATAACGGCGCAGCTGGCTGATATTCCCTAGTGGTGGTCGAGCATAGTCCAGCGATGCCAGCATCGCCTAGCGAAACCAGCCAGGGGCTTGCCTGGAGGCCTTCGAGGGTTTGATTCAATCCAAGCGGGACAGAACAAGGACAGGCGCTAGGTGTTCAAGCCTTCGTTCCTGCCCGTTGCGCGCCAAGCGAGCAGGGGCAGAAGTACTATTGAACCACGTCTTGTCCCTGCAGACGGGGGCTCCAGTCCTCGACAACGCCCTGCACCAGGCGCCGCTCCAGCGTGCGTCGCCACGATGGCACCAACGGCAGGCCCAGGCATTCACGCAGCAGCTCGCTCTCCACCCGTTTATCGAACAGCACCGCGGACAGCCGCGTCAGCGGCCAATCGGCAAAACTGCGCTCGACCCGTTGCAGGCTGTCACCTGCAGCGACGGTGCCCTCTTCCAATACGCGGTAATACCAACCGGTTCGCCCTGTCTGTTGCACACGCAGCGCCAAATCGGCCACGGCAAAACGGTCGCTGAGTTTCCAGCAGGGTAGACGCCCCTGGGACACTTCCAGCAATGCCGTGCCCGCTCGAACGCGGTCGCCAAGGCAAACATCGCGCTCGGTCCAACCCACAGTGCTGAAGTTCTCACCGAAGGCGCCGGGCTGCTTCAGCAACGGATGCTCGCCCAGCTCAGCGGCCCAAGCCAGGTAATGCTCATGGGGGTAGTGATGGATCGCCTTTTCCGGGCCGCCGTGTACCCGCAGGTCACCCTGTTCATCACCGGCCAGGCCCAGCGCCGTCACCGCCAGTTGGCCGCTTTGCGCCTGCTTTGCAATGGCACTGCGCGAACCGGGCCGGGTGAACGAGCGCGCGCGCGCAGTGAGCAGGGCGTCAAGACGGATGCCGGGCAGGCTCATGGGACGAGCTCGCGCGTTTGATGTTCGCGGCAGATCAGCGCCGCATCGCGGGGGGTCAGGGCTTCTCGGGTCAGGCCGCAGAAGGGCAGCCCATCGACTTGCTGGTGGAAGCGGCAGGTACCGCAGAGGCCGAAGCTGGGGATATCCGCGCTGCGCTGCAGGTCACGCAACAACTCGCCCAGCAGAGTCTCCAGGTGCACGCCACGCTCACCCATGCGCGCCTCGCCAGCGGCGAGGAAGGCAGGCGGCAATAAAGCGTCCAGCAGACCTCGCGCCCTATCGGTCAATTGCAGATGAACGCTGCGCTTGTCGCGCGCATCCTGGCTTTTAACGATCAGGCCCTTGCTTTCCAGTGCCTTGAGCGACTGGGAAACCGTGCCCTTGGTCAGCCCCAGGTAATCCGTCACACCCAGCGGCGTATTCGAATAGCTGTTACAGCGCGCCAGGTACATCAAGGCACTCAGCTGGATGGGCTGCAACTCGGCCAGCAGCGGATGCTGGCGGAACCAGACCCGACTGAGGCTCGAGAGTCGTTCAAGTAGATCGAAAAGGGTTGTGCCGGTCATAGATCACTCCTGTCGGGATATAGTATCGACTAAATACCATATTGACAAAGCACGGAACGCGCGTAGCCTTGCATAAAGTATCGATTCGATACTATAATCCAAGGAGACTCGAAATGCCCCACGCACGCTTCTACCACGCCGGATGCCCGGTCTGCGTTTCAGCCGAACAGACCCTGCTCGGCCTGCTGACCTCCACCCTGAAGGTCGAGGTCATTCACCTCGGCGAACACCCCCAGCGGGTATCCGAAGCCGAACAGGCCGAGGTCAAGTCGGTACCCGCCCTGGTGGTTGCAGGTCAGGTGCTGCACCTGAACTTCGGCGCCTCCATCAACGAACTCAAGTAAGGAGTCGAACATGCAAGCCCCCATCGCATTCGCGCTCTGCTCGCTGTTCGCCAGCACTGCCTGGGCCCATGGTCACGGTGGTATCCACAGCGAGAAATCCACTCGGGCCGAAGCGGCTTTCGACCTGGTGCACACCCGTGTTGTCAAGGACGGCGAGCACCTGGTATTCGAACAAGTGGTCGAGGGTAAAGCCGGTAGCCGCATGCCCGCGGCCAAAGGCAGCTTCGCCGGAGCCGAGGTGTACAGCTATGTCTGGCCCACCAGCCTGGACAGTGGCTCGGTCGGTTTCGAACCGGGCTCGGGCATTCTCGCCCTCGCCCTGACGTCGCACCCGGACTTCGACGACACGCCGCGACTGGACGAAAACAGCGACAGCGACACGGGCAATGACGGCGGCCTGTGGCACTCACACTGGGTGGTGCTGACCAAGGAGGCCAGTTGCGGCCCCAGCGGCCTCAAGGTGCGCGACATTCCCGAAGGCGCCACACCCAAGCTGCCGCCGACCTGGCCAGGCGCACCGATTTACATCGACTCACCCGGCTACGACCTCAGTGTCAAAAACCACGCTGCGCAGATCCGCGTCCCGCTCTCGGCGCTCGGCTTTCCCGCCAGCTTCAACTATGACGGGGTAACGGCGGCGCTGCGGGTCAACGCCGACTTGCATAATCCGCTGCTCTGCGTCAGCAGCGTCTGGGACCTGGCCTCCGGCGACCTGTCGTTGCCGGCGACCTGGAAGGAGGAAAAATGATGAAAGTGAATGTCTTCGACACCCATGTGCGTACCCTTGACGGCCGCTACCTGCACTTCGACGTACTGATTGAAGGCAACGACCAGGCCCGTGCCACGCGGTACGCCCGTGACTGGATGGCCGAGCGTGGGGTACGGGACGCCGATATCGAGCAGAGCCGGTGCCAGTTCTGCCACAGTGAACCGGCCAACCCCGAAATCGCAGCTGCCATCATCGACCAGGGCTATTTCATCATTCCACTACAAGGTTGCTAGGAGACCCCGCATGAGCCTGTATCGGCCCCTGAACTGCGATCTGTACGACTACCTGGAGATCGCCTGCATGCACGGTTATAGCCTGCGGGTCGAGCTACTTGAAGGATCAGGCTTCGTGGCCGGGGCGCTGACCACACGCACGGCGGCGAGCAAGGAGGAGTTTCTGGTGCTGCAGACCGATGACGGTCGGTGCGAAGTGCGCCTTGACCAGTTGCGGGCAATCACCCCGCTCGATCCCGACGCCAGCTTCGGTCGCATAGTGCTGGCGGGATAAGGGCGAGAGCCTGTAGCCACGGCACCCATTCGAGGCTTGCGGATAGACGTATTAAAATTCGCGACTGGAGGGGATCAGTGAATCCCAGAAACAAGAAAAGCGACCCTAGGGTCGCTTTTCTTGTAGCTTCCGGCCCTTCGGTGGGCCTGAGTGGAAGCAGATATGGCGCAGCGGACGGGACTCGAACCCGCGACCCCCGGCGTGACAGGCCGGTATTCTAACCGACTGAACTACCGCTGCGCGTCGGTGGACTTTCGTCCGGTTTCACAAGTAGTGGTGGGTGATGACGGGATCGAACCGCCGACCCTCTGCTTGTAAGGCAGATGCTCTCCCAGCTGAGCTAATCACCCGACTGCTTGTGAGGCGCGAAATTTACGCGCCACCAGAGGCTAAGTCAATACATACAAAGCATTTTTTCTAAAAAGAGCGGATTTTTTGCCCGCACCTCGCGAGCCTCCCGCCCGGCTCAACCGCCGCCCGTGCTCAGGGTCAGCCGCGCGTCCACCAGGCCATCGCCGGCGCGGTCCAGGCTGACCTCGCTGAGCAGCACACCCTGGGCCTGCAGGTCGGCGAAACAGCGCAGCAGGGCCTCGAACGAGGCCTTGACCAGGCTGACCCGCAGGCCCTCACCGTCGCTGTCGAAGCGCTCGACCACCAGCCCGTGCTGCTGCGCATTTTGCGTCACCAGTCCCTGCAGTTGCTCGGGCGCCAGGTCGATCGTCGGCACGGCCGATTGCTCGCGGGCCTGTGCCGCGTTCTGTATGAGAAAGGCGTTGAGTTCGCGCTGCGCCTGGTAATAGCTGCGGGCGTTGGCCAGGTCGCGGCTCACCGGCTGCCAGAGCAGCAGGTAGAGCAGCGCCAGCAGCACGAAGCCGCCCAGCAGCATCAGGGACAGTCGCTCGCGCGGCGCCAGCTGCTGCCAGCGGTTCCACAGCGGCGAGGACGCCGCGCGCACGGCCAGTTGCTGCTTGAAATGGGTCAGGGCCTGCATGGTCAACCTCCTATCACGACACGGGCCGTTACGCCGTTTTCTTCACGGTTGGCAGAACCCAGCTGCACCGCCAGGCCGGAGTCGCTCAGGCGTTGGCGCAACTGCTCGAGCACGGCGAAGTCCGGGGCGCGGACCTGCAGCGCCAGGTCGCCGCGGTTCTGGCTGTAGTCGATCTGCTGAATCGACAGGGCCCGGTTCTCGCCCAGGGCGCCGGCAGCCTGATTGAGCAACGGCATAAAGCCGGCGGTACTGCCGCCGCCCTGGACCAGGTGATCCTCGAACTGCTTGCGCAGGTTGACGATGCGTGTGTCCTGGGGGAACAGCTCCTTGTACAGCGCCAGGCTCTGCGCGGCATAGGCCTCGCCTTGCTGCTTCAGGTACCAGGCCTGGCCCAGGTTGAAGCCCCACTGCAGCACCAGCCAGAGCCCGGCCACCGCCAGCAGGGGTTTCCAGGGGCCCAGGCCGCTGCTCGGCGCCTTGAGCGCGAAATCGCCCTGGGCCAGGTCCACCGCGGTCGGAATGCCTTGGGCCAGCAGCCGATGGGGATCGGCCACCTGGCTGTACTGCTCGATACCCGCCGGCGCCTGGGACGCCTGGCCATGCACCTGCAGCGGCTCGGGGAAATGCCCCAGTAGCGCCGGCCAGGCGTCGGCGGGAAACGCCAGGCGGGCCTCGGCGGCCCCACCCAGCAGGGCGCGGTCCGGCAGCAGCAACAGCTGGCTGTGTTCGCGCGGCAGCAGATCGGCATCCAGATGGATGCGCGCCACCCGCACCCCCTCCTTGCTCAGCCCCTCGAGCCAGCCCGACAGCAGGGTGCGGCGCAGGGCGATGACGCGGTAACGCCCATCACCCATGCGCTCGCCGAGGGCCAGGTGCAGCTGCTCGACATCCTCGGCCAGCAACTCCTCCACCGCGTAGGGCAGGGCCTGGCGTAACCAGCGCTCCTTCTGGGTCGGCAGGCTGACGGCAAAGGCGCTGCACACCTCGGCGGGCAGAATCAGGGCCAGGGGCCGACCTTCACTGGCTTGCGCGCAGTCGACCAGGGGCAACCACTGGCCCTCGCCCTCGGTCGGCAACCAGTAGAGGCGCGTGTCCGCCTCGAGCACGGGCCCACAGGCGGGCGGTAAGAACAGGCAGTCCATGGGGTTATCCTTGTGGGGGAGCGGACGGCGCGACGCGCGCCGACTGCCCGAAATTGCGTTGCAGCACGCGGACCGAGCCGGGCTCGCCGGTGCGGCTGGTAGCTTGACGCTGCAGGGTACTGACCAGCACCTGCCGACGGTCCGCCAGGCGCACCTCGCTGATCACCTGGAAATACTGGCTGCTGACCGCCAGGTTGATCTCGCTGGTAGTGCCGTCAGGGTCGCCAAGCCCGTTACCGCCGTCCAGGCCGTTGTCGGGGTTCAGCCCCCCACCACCGGGCGTCGCGGCTCCCGGCCCGACCTGTTGACCGAGCGCCGCCTTGAACGGATCGGTGTCACGATAGCCTTCGGCGGGACGGCCCTGCACCAGGGCCTGGGCCGCGCCCGGTGTCAGGCCCGGGAGACTGGACAACACCATGGCACCGGCCGTGTTGACATTGAGCGGCGCATCGGCCGGCAGCACGCTGACATGGGGCAGCAGCAGCCGGTAGTCCGCCTCGGTCATGCCCAGCAGCAGGCGCAGCTCGGACACGTCTTCCAGGCGTCGATCGCCGGTGCGGTAAGGCGGCTCGGCCAGCAGGTAGTCGTTGTCTTCCGCGCCGTTTTCCCCGGCGCGCTCCGGCTGCCGGTCCAGCCAGTCCACCAGGCGCTCGGCATAGGCCGGCTGGGCGATGCCCAGGTTGAGCAGCAGGCGCTGGAACTGCTCGACCGCCTCATTATTGCTCGTTGCCGGTCCGGGCGGTTGACCGCCATCGGCCTCGCCCCCGGGTTGGCCGCCAGCGCCGCCCTGCACCAGGCTGTTGAGGTTGAAGCGCCCGGACAGGTCCTCGATGCGCACGCTGATCTCGCCCGCGTCGATGGGAAAGGTCGGCAGCGGCCTGGCCCAGGCCTCCAGCGGGTGGTCGACCCCCTCACCGGGCGCGCTGCCGGCCGCCTGCAAGTCGCGCAGCAGAATGCCCTGGGCCAGGGCCTCGCCGCCCAGGGCGTAATGCAGGGCCTGGCGCGCCTGGGCCTGATTGGACGAGGCGCGGATGGCCAGCTGCTGGCGGACGATCAGGCCGGCGCAGACCACGGTGACGATCGCCACCACCAGCAAGACGGTGATCAGGGCCACGCCCCGCTGCCGCTTCATGACGAGGACTCCCGGGGCGGCGCTTCCGGCGGTTGCTCCGGCACAGGCTCCTGCTGGCCGCCCCCTTCCTCGAGACCGCCCTCGTCCGGCCTGCGGGGGGCGGGCTCCCCGGGGCCCTCGGGCAGGCGCAGCAGGCGGGTGATGCTGCCGTAGCGCGCGTGCTCCAGGGTCAGCTCCAGCGCCTGGGGCATCAAGAGTTGCGCCTCGCCCTCGCCCGGATCGCTGTTTTGTTGCGGTGGCCAGTCGTCGAGCCAGGCACCCTCTTCGTCCAGGTAGCGCAGCTGCAGGCTGGTGACCCCGTTCAGCACCTTCTGCACCCGCGGCTCGCTGTCCACCGCCCGGTCCAGCACCACCCAGTAGAGGCGTTCCAGGCGCTCGCCATCCAGGCGCCAGCGCACCCGCTGCAGCTGCGACCGTGCCTGCCCGGTGGGGTTGCGCCAGCCGCTGCGGGTCAACTCGAAGGCGGCGCTGCCGTCGGCGGCCTGGCTCTCGCCGATAAAGGCCGGACGCGGGTCGCCATAGCCATCGCGGATCGGCCGGGCGACGGCTTGCAGCACGTCCCGCTCCAGGGTCCAGATCGCCCGCGCCAGCTCGCGCAGGACCTGCTCCTGGTTGCGGGTGGCCTCGTCGGTGCGCATCACGCTGTCGAGCATGCGGTAGGTGCCCAGGCCCAGGAGGGCGAAGATGGCGATGGCGATCAACAGCTCCAGCAGGGTAAAACCGGCCACCGCCGGGCGCCTCACCCCGCCGCGGGATCGGCTCATGGGCGCACCATCAGAAAGCCGGTCAGGCTGACCGCCGCGCGCTCGCGCACCGGCGCGCTGTCGCCCCGCTCGGCGCGCGGCGCGACCCAGACGGTGACCCGGCGCAGGGCCGGATCGCTGGTGGACTCGATCTCGCTGAAGCTTTCCCAGCGCCTGCCGGCGTATTCCAGCTCCAGGGTGTCGCGCCCCTCGCCGGCGGTGGGCTTGGCCAGCTGCAACTCGCTGATGCGGTTATCGGCGATCCAGCCGGCCAGGGTCTTTTCCTCCAGCCGCGCCGCATTGCTCAGGCTGCGCCCGGCGGCGGTCAGCACCACGGCGGACACCGTGGCGAAAATGCCCAGGGCCACCAGCACCTCGAGCAGGGTAAAACCCCGGGCGCGGCGGCGCGGCGACAGCCTCATCGCTTGTCCTGGGCCGGTTCGGCCTTGGGCATCTGGAAGCCGTCGCTGGACAGCTCGAAGGCGCTGCCCTGGGGCAGGCGCTCGGCCAGGCGCAGGCGAAAGGGCGACAGCTCGCCGCTGGACAGCATCAGCAGCTGCGGTTGCAATTCGGTCTTCTGTTTTTCCGTCTCTTCGGACTCGTCGGTGCTCAGGCCCGGCTGGTCCTTGTCTTTCTTCACCGGCACCGCCAGCTTCAGCGGCTGGCCATCGAGTTCCAGCTCCATGCGCGCCCAGGCCGGCAGCAGGTGCTCGGCTGCGTCATTATGGGGCGCCCAGCTGCCCTGCGATTCGTCGTAGCTCAGCACGCGGTAACCCTCGGGGCGTATCAGCAGACCGTATTCGCGGTTGTCCAGCACCGCCTCGTCGGTCAGCAGGCCGATCAGGGTCGCCAGCTGTCGGGCTTCATCGCGCAGCTCACGGGAGGTGCTGGCGTTGCCGGTGGACATCACGGCCAGGCCGACCAGGCAGCCGATGATCACGATGACCACCATCAGCTCGATCAGGGTGAAGCCGCGCGCGCTGTTCATGACGGACTACTGTTCGTCCCAGTTGCCGATATCGGCATCCAGGTCGGCGCCGCCTTCCTTGCCGTCCGCGCCCAGGGAGTAGATATCGAACGGTCCCTTGCTGCCCGGCGAGAGGTACTGGTAGGGGTTGCCCCAGGGGTCCTGCGGCAGCTGCTTGAGGTAGCCGTCGCGGTTCCAGTTCTTCGGCTGCGGGTTGCCAGCGGGCTTCTTCACCAGCGCATCGAGGCCCTGCTGGGTGCTGGGGTAGGCGAAGTTGTCCAGTTTGTACATGTCCAGGGCGGCGGCGACGGCGCGGATATCGCCCTTGGCCACCGTGACCTTGGCCTGGTCGGGACGGCTCATCACCTGGGGTACCACCAGCGCGGCGAGGATGCCGAGGATGACCACCACCACCATGATTTCGATCAGCGTAAAGCCCGCCTGACCCTGTTTTGCATTCACTCGACGTTTCACAGCGTTACCCCACCAGTTGGTTGAGAGAGAGAATCGGTAGCAGGATAGCCAGCACTATGACTAGCACCACCGCACCCATGAAAACCAGCATAAAGGGCTCGAACAGCCCCACCAGCAACGCCACCTGGGCGCCCAGGTCGTTTTCCTGATTGCGCGCCGTGCGCGCCAGCATCTGATCCAGTTCGCCGGATTTTTCTCCGCTGGCGATCATGTGCAGCATCATCGGCGGAAATTCCTGGGTGGCGTCCAGGGCGCGGGTCAGGCTGCTGCCTTCGCGCACTTTTTGCGCCGCCTCGATCACCTTGTCACGGATGCGCCGGTTGGCGATCACCTGGGCGGAGATGCTCAGGGCCTCGACCAGCGGCACACCGCTGCGGTTGAGAATCGCCAGGGTCGAGGCGAAGCGCGCGGTATTGGTCGCCCGGGCCAGCCCCCCCACCAGCGGCACCTTGAGCACGAAGCTGTGCCAGCGGCGCAGGCGCGTTTCGTCGCGCAAAGCCAGACGCAGCCCCATCACCCCCGCGGCGGCGCCCAGGGCCATCAGCCAGCCCCAGGACTTGACCACGTTGCTGGTGGCGATCAGGCCGCGGGTCAGGGCCGGCAGTTCCTGCCCGGTATTGACGAAGACCTTGACCACGTCCGGCACCACATAGCCCAGCAGGAAGCCGACGATGGTCAGGGAGGCGACCATCAGGATCACCGGGTAGAGCAGCGCCAGCTGGATCTTCTGCCGCGACTGCTGGCGCTGGTCGGTGTAGTCGGCCAGCTGGTCGAGCACCAGGCCCAGGTGCCCGGCATGCTCGCCGGCCGACACGGTGGCCCGGTACAGGTCGGGAAAGGCCGAGGGGTATTCCTTGAGCGCGGCGGCCAGGCTGTGGCCTTCCATGACACGCGCCCGCACGGACAGCAGCATGGACTTGATCTTCTGCGAGGTGGATTGCGCGGCCGCGGCGCGCAGCGCTTCCTCGATGGGCAGCGCGGCCTGCACCAGGGTCGCCAGCTGCCGGGTGACCAGCGCCAGGTCCCGGGCCGACATGCCCTGGCCGATGCTGAATCCGCCGCTGCCTTTCTCCTCGCGGGCCTTGGCCTGCTTGACCTCCAGGGGCGACCAATGCTTGTCGCGTAGCAGCTGGCGCGCCAGGCGCGCGCTGTCGGCCTCGATCAGGCCCTTGCGCTGATGGCCCCCGGCGTCCAGGGCGATGTATTCGAAGGCGGCCATGCTTATTCTTCCCGCGTCACGCGCAGCACTTCTTCCAGGGTGGTCGCCCCTTCGAGCACCTTGCGCATGCCGTCGTCACGGATGCTCGGCCCCAGCTGCCGGGCGTGCCGGGTCATCTCCTGCTCCGAGGCACGGCTGTGCACCAGGCTGCGCAGGGCGTCGTCGAACACCACCAGCTCGTAGATGCCGGTGCGCCCGCGATAGCCCAGGCTGCGGCATTCCTCGCAGCCGATGGCGTGGTACAGGGTCGGCGGCGGGCTCTGCGGGGCGATGCCCAGCAGTTTGCATTCGGCGGCATCGGCCAGGTAGGGCTTCTTGCAGGCCGGGCACAGCACCCGCACCAGGCGCTGGGCCAGCACCCCGAGCAGGGAGGACGACAGCAGGAAGGGCTCCACGCCCATGTCCACCAGGCGGGTCACCGCGCCGATGGCGCTGTTGGTGTGCAGGGTCGAGAGCACCAAGTGGCCGGTCAGGGAGGCCTGCACGGCGATTTCCGCGGTCTCCTGGTCGCGGATCTCGCCAACCATCACCACGTCCGGGTCCTGGCGCAGGATGGCGCGCAGGCCGCGGGCGAAGGTCATGTCGACCTTGCTGTTGACCTGGGTCTGGCCGATGCCCTCGAGGTGGTACTCGATGGGGTCCTCGACCGTGAGGATATTGCGCGTGCGGTCGTTCAGGGTCACCAGGCTGGCATACAGCGTGGTGGTCTTGCCCGAACCGGTGGGACCGGTGACCAGCAGGATGCCGTGGGGCTTCTTCACCGTGTCCTGCATCAGGTCGCGGTCGCGCGCGCTCATGCCCAGGTGCGTCAGGGTCAGGCGCCCGGCCTGCTTGTCCAGCAGACGCAGCACCACCCGTTCGCCATTGGCCGAGGGCAGGGTCGAGACCCGCACGTCGACCTCGCGCCCACCGACCCGCAGGGAGATGCGGCCGTCCTGGGGCACGCGCTTCTCGGCGATATCCAGCTTGGCCATGACCTTGATCCGCGACACCAGCAGCGCCGCCAGCTCGCGCTTGGGCTGCACCACTTCGCGCAGGATGCCGTCGATGCGAAAACGTATGACCAGGCGCTTCTCGAAGGTCTCGACGTGGATGTCCGAGGCGTTTTCCTTGATCGCCTCGCCGAGGATGGCGTTGATCAGGCGAATGATCGGCGCATCGTCTTCCTGCTCGAGCAGGTCCTCGGTTTCCTGGATCTGGTCGGCCAGGCTGGCCAGGTCCATGTCGTTGCCCAGGCCTTCGACCATCAGCATGGCCGCCGAGGAGTCGTGCTGGTAAGTCAGGCTCAGCACCTGCTCGAACTGCGCGGCCTCCACCCAGGTCACCGGCAGCAGGGCACCGGCGAAGCGCTGGGCTTCCTGCACCGCAGTCAGGGACGTGCCTTCGCGGGCGCAGAGCTGGGGGTGTCCAAGGTGCTCGCGCACCAGCACCCCATGGCGCTTGGCGAAGGTAAACGGCACACGGCGCAGCCCAGGGGACTCGGCGATCACGGCATCCATTTCGGTCAGTTCGGCAGAAGACATGGGTAGGGGTCCGCAGCGGCACAGGGGGAGAAACGGCACCAGGGCCGGCGACCATACTAACCGCGAAAACGTCGGGCGTGGCGCCACGGGTTCGCAAAAAACCATTCATATTTTTTATCATGCCGAGCCCGGCCTGCTGGGGCCGCACGCCCTTACGGCGCTGACTGCACAGTGGCAGAACGGTGCCACCACGCCGTTCCGCAGACGCCCGGCGAGCCGAGCCGGGTGGTGCACGCACGAGGCGACCAACAGGTCTATTTCAGCACCGAACAGTCCCTTAATTTCCGACGCCGCCATCCCGCTCGCCGGCCCGGTCGAAGGCCGTGGTTTTCTATGACTGCCTTAACACTTTGACCCCCTCGGCAAGCAATGCCGGCGGTCAGCGGGTATGCTCCGACGGTTGGGTCGCTATGGATTCGCCTCCAGATGCCAGGCCTTTTCTCGCTACTGGAAACCCCATGCCCGCACTTGAGCGCCTCGCCGCGCGACGCCTGCAGCAGCAGGCCGCGCCTGCCTTGTTTCTGCTGGCCATACTGGCCATGAGCATCAGTCTGGCCTGGCAGTTGGCACAGGCGCTCGCCCTGCTCGATGCGCCCCTGCCACCCGCGCCCGCGCCCGCCGCCCCGGTTGCCAGCAGCACGCCCAGCCCTTATCTGGCCCAGCTGTTCGGCCCGGCGCCAGAGGCACTGCAACGCGTTACCGCCACCGACCTGCAACTGAGCCTGCTGGCCAGCTTCATGCACCAGCAGCCCGAGCAATCCGCCGCCTTTATCGCGGCCCAGGGCGGCAAGGCCCGGCGCGTGACGGTGGGCGATGAAATCACCCCGGGCGTGCAATTGACGGCCGTGTTCAAGGACCATGTGCTGCTGCGGCGCGCCGGCGGCACCCAGAGCCTGCATTTCGCCCGCTCCGGCCGCGCGCCCAGCTTGACCGCGGTACCCCCGCCCTATGCCGATGGTCACACGCACGCCAGCCTGCCGGGATTCTCGGCCTACGACACCCCGAGCCTCCCATGATCCCGTCGCGCCCCGCCCTACCCGCCCGTCTCTACCTGGCCGTGCTGCTGGGCATCGCCAGCCTGGCCAGCCTGCCCGCTTATGGCCAGGCCAGCCCACCCGCGGCCGCGGGGCAGCAGCAGGAGGAGCGCTGGACCATCAACATGAAGGACGCCGACATCGGCGACTTTATCGAGCAGATTTCCAGCATCAGCGGCCAGACCTTTGTCGTCGACCCGCGGGTGCGCGGCCAGGTCAATGTGGTGTCCCAGGCCTCGCTGAACCTCTCCGAGGTCTACCAGCTGTTCCTCTCGGTCATGGCCACCCACGGATTCTCGGTGATTCCCCAGGGCAACCAGGCGCGCATCGTGCCCAATGCCGACGCCAAATCCGAAGCCGCCATCAGCGGGCCGCGCACCGGCCCCGACGCCCTGGAAACCCGGCTGATCCAGGTGCAGCACAATGCGGTGACCGAACTGATCCCGCTGATCCGCCCGTTGGTGCCGCAGTACGGCCACCTGGCCGCCGTGATCTCGGCCAACGCCCTGATCATCAGCGACCGCAGCGCCAATATCGAACGCATCGAAACCCTGCTGCACCAGCTGGACAAGGCCAGCCAGGACGATTACAGCGTTTACGACATGCGGCATGCCTGGGTCCAGGACACCGCCGAGGCCCTGACCCAGACCTTGAGCCGCGGCCAGGCCCAGGGCAGCACCAGCAGCGCCCAGGTGATCGCCGACAGCCGCACCAATCGCCTGATCCTGCTGGGCCCGGCGGACGCCCGGGCCAAGCTGCTGAAGCTGGCCCAGTCCCTGGACATTCCTTCGTCGCGCTCGGCCAATACCCGGGTCATCCGCCTGCGCTACAACGACGCCAAGGCCCTGGCTGAAACCTTGAGCGAGGTCAGCGAATCGATCCAGGCCGCCGACGGCGAGAAAAGCGGTGGCAAGCCGCGGCAGTTGATGATCCGCGCCGATGAAAGCCTCAACGCCCTGGTGCTGCTGGCCGACCCGGAAACCGTCAACCTGCTGGAGGACATCATCCGCCAACTCGACGTGCCCCGCGCCCAGGTGCTGGTGGAGGCGGCCATCGTCGAGATTTCCGGCGACATCAACGACGCCCTGGGCGTGCAGTGGGCGATCGACGGCCGCGGCTCGAGCGGCGGCAGCCTGGCGGGGGTGAATTTCGGCAATACCGGGCTGTCGGTGGGCACCCTGCTGGGCGCCCTCAACGACGACAAGCTGCCGACCAGCCTGCCCAACGGCGCCATTATCGGCATCGGCAACGACAATTTCGGCGCACTGATCACCGCCCTGTCGAGCAACAGCAAGAACAACCTGCTGTCCACCCCCAGCCTGCTGACCCTGGACAACCAGAAGGCCGAGATCCTGGTGGGGCAGAACGTGCCGTTCCAGACCGGCTCCTACAGCACCGACGCGGCGGGGGCGAGCAACCCCTTCAACACCATCGAGCGCAAGGATATCGGGGTCAGCCTCAAGGTCACCCCGCATATCAACGAAGGCGCCACCCTGCGCCTGGAGATCGAACAGGAAATCTCCTCCATCGCCCCCAGCGCCAGCGCCCAGGCCGTGGACCTGATCACCAACAAGCGCTCGATCAAGAGCACCATCCTGGCCGACAACGGCCAGGTCATCGTGCTCGGCGGCCTGATCCAGGACGATGTGACCCGCAGCGACAGCAAGGTCCCGCTGCTGGGGGATATCCCCTTTCTCGGCCGGCTGTTCCGCTCCACCGTGGACACCAAGGTCAAGCGCAACCTGATGGTCTTTCTGCGGCCCACCGTGGTGCGCGACGCCAACGGCATGCACAGCCTGAGCCAGCGCAAGTTCAACGATATCCGCGTGCTCGGCCAGCCCGACCCGGCCATTCCCAACAGCCTGCCGGCAAGCCCGGCCGAGCTGTTCGACGGCCAGGGCCAACCGGCGGCGGACATCGACCTGCGCCCACGCCCGACCACCGCCGCGGCAACCGAGGCGTTCGCCGCGCCACGTGGCGAGCCAGTCGGCGAACCTTTCCCCGCCGACGCGCCCCGGCCGGCGGCCGTACAGGTGCATGCCGCGCCGGTCCGGACCCTGATCGAACAACCCAAGACCGTCGCGCCAGAACAGCTGAGCAACGGCCGCGGCGGCGATACACCAGCCGATGCCCGTCCCGCCGTTCCCGCCCTCGCGCTGGCGACGGCGCCGGCCGTTGTCGCCAAAGCACCGGCGGCGCGCCATGCCATCCGGCTGGTCAGCGGCAGCAGCGAAGCCTTTATGCAGGCGCTGATCGGTCGCCACCCCAACCACCCCCTGCGCCTGTTGCGCACGCCGGGCGAAACCGGCTTCGCCGTGGTCTATGGCGACTTTCCCAACCGCCAGGCGGCGGAACAGGCCTTCGAGCAGCTGCCCAGCGAGCTGCCGCAACGCGACGCCGCCGTCATCGTCCAGTAGCAAGACTGCGGAGCCGCGTAGCTGTCGCATTATCCACCCTGCCCTGGCAAGCGCGGCCCAGTAGGTAACGCTGCGGCCGTGGACGGCGCCAAGGCTTATCCGGGCGACGATGCTCCCCGAGCCCCAAGTCGGACCATGGCGATGCACTCAGGCTGGGTCGGTAAAAGGTCGTCGTAAAAAAAAACCCGGCTACGCAGGACGCGGCCGGGTTTGCTGGTGAGTGCGTTCGCGCCGCGCCTTCAGGCGCGGCGGCTCGCGCTTACAGCTTGCTGAAGGTCAGGTTGTCGACGAACAGCGACTGGGCTTTCTGGTTGCCCAGAATCAGCAGATCGACACGCCTGAGGGTACCGGCCGGCAGCTGCACATCGCTCTGCAGGTTGACCCAGGTACCGCCGCGGGTCGTGCGCTGGCCCAGGGGCAGGTATTTTCCCGCGGCGCCGGCCACTTCCACATAGAGGTAGGCATAGGCCACCCCGCCGATGCGGCTGTCGCGGCCCAAGGCCAGGTCGGCGCTCAGGCGGTAGCGCTGACCGGCGCTGACCGAGCCCAGCAGGCTGGTGGTCACACCGCCGCCATCGTACAGGCGGTTGTAGCCTTCCAGCGACTGCCGGCCGCCGCGGGCAAAGGTGCTGGCGCGGGCGCTGCCGTGCAGGCCGGCCCAACCGCCGATGCCGTTCTCGAAATCGAAGAGCACCCGGGTTGGCGCAGGCGGTACCACTGGCGGCGTGACGGTCATTTCCTGCAGCCGCAGCTCGTCGGCCAGCAGGCTGCTGCCGGTATCGCTCCAGACGGCGACATAGACGTTACGCACATCGGCGGTCGGGGTGAAGCTGAAGGTTTTTTCCAGGCGACTGAACTCGTTGCCCGTCACCGAGAGCACCACCGACTGCGCGGCGGTATAGGCGAAGGCGCCGGTGGTGCTTTCGGTGAGGATGGCCAGGCGCACGTTTTCCCGCGCGGCCTTGTCTTTGAGCATGACCTTGGCGCCGAGGCGGTACTGCACGCCGCTCTTGAGTCCGGAGACCGGGGTGGCCAGCACGTCGAAGCCGCGGGTATCCAGTTGCACCGCATTATCGCGGCAGGCCAGCGCCACATTGATCAGGCTCAGGTCGGACTGGCCAAAGAGCGCGCGCCAACCGTCCAGGGTGCGGAGTTCGCCATTGGCCAACAATCCACCCGCCTCGGTTTTCGCGCACCAGGGCAGCTCGGGAGTGACCGGCGGAGGTGTGGTACCGCCATTGTTCGGGTTACCGGTAACCGGCACCTTGGTCGCCCGGAAGCCGGCGATCTGCGTGGCCATGCTGTTCAAGGCCAGCACCGCATCGGCGCGTCCACTCATGCCGCACGGCTGGTTGGCACACTCGGCATTGACCAGCCGCGGGTTGGAAAAGAACGGTGCCTGGGTGCGGGCATTGAACACATGGGGGTAGGCCATGATGGTGCTGAACTGCCCGCTCACGCCGTAACCGCGGCTCCACTCGTGGGTACCGCTGTGACCGCCGCTGGCGGCATAGCCTTCCTGCTGATCCTGCTCGTAGGAGTGGCGCAGGCCCATATTGTGGCCGGCTTCGTGAGCGAAGGTATTCAGCCCGCAGTCCACGCCGGTCAGGTTGAACGGTACGTCCTTGGCCCAGCTGTAGAACTGGTTGCTGTTCTTGGCACCCGAGCCCATATAGCCGATCCCGCAAGTGATGTAGCCATTGCCGGCATCCGCGGCCAGGTTGATCAGGCTCACCACGTCCGCACCGTATTGCTCGCGCAGGCGCTGCACTTGCGGATCGTCCTTGAAACGCGCCAGGTTGGCGCTCGTGACGTCGGGGTACTGGGCCCAATCGAGTTTCTGCTTGTGCACCAGGCGCAGGCGCAGGTCGATCCCGCTCTTGGCGTAGGCGGTGTTGGCATATTCGATATAGGTAGCGATGCGCGCGTCGATATCACGACCGTTGCGGTTCTCCATGGCGCCCTGGGTGTAGAGCACCATGATGTCCACAGTTTGCGGCGCGGCCTGAGCGGCCTGGGTGGCCAGCGCGAGCGCCAGGCCGGTGAGCAAGAGGCGGTTGTTCATGGGTGGTCCTGAAAAAATGAAATAGGGTCAGACGACGGCCTCTCGCGCCGGGGTGGCCGCCTGAAAAAAGCCTGTTTTAGCCGGGAACAGGCGGACGCGGCTGTTCGCCGTCCTGGAAGTCCACCGCGTCGCCATGGGGGTTGGCGCGGGCGGCCAGCTCGTTCTCGTCGGTGATGACCGCCTTGCCGCTGCGGTTATCGATAATCACGGAGTAGCTACCCTGCAGGGTGGCCACGCTCAGGTGGGTCTCCAGCGCACCGCGGACCACCGTCAGGGTTTCTGCAGGGTCGCCATCGACCAGCGAACCCTGCCAGATGGCCACGTCGCTGCCATTGCGCGTCTGATCCAGCAGGGCCCGCAGCGGGTCGCGCCGCCCAGGCAGCGCCAGGCTCAGGGTCTGGCCTATGTGCAGGCTGTTCAGCAAGGCCGGCGGCAGGGTCGCGTAGAACACCGGAATGCCATCTTCGGCACCCTCGCGCAGTTGTGCGGCATCCCACAAATCCAGGGTATCGGGGGCCACTGCCGCGACGGCCGGCTTGGGTTGCAAGGGTTGCGCCTCGGCGGCCGCAGCCACTGCGGCAGGCAAGGCTGCGGACGGCAACGGCGCGGGGAGCGGCACCTGTTGCGCCACGGCAGGACCAGGAGCCGGTGCGGACAACGAGGGCAGCCACACAAAGCCCAGGGCCGCGCCAGCGAAGGCAACGGCACCACCCATCCATAACAGCTTCGACATAGCGTTACCCTTATTTGGCAGGAGCGGCGCGCGGGCCGCATTTCGGACGGCCCACAGTCTAGGCAGCTGCACCGATCGAAGCGGTACGCAGATCACAGTTGCGGGGACCGACGTGGGCCGCCGGGGGGTTTGTGTTCAATAAGGGGAAGGACTTCACATCGGCGCGCCCAACTAAAGATCGGTACGCCGCGACCGTGCGCATTGCGCCCATATCCGCACGGCGGATAGAGGCCACGCACTTATCGAACCGTCACCGCCCGCACACTGACCAGAGCGCAGCCAGCTGCACTTTAAGGCCTCACCCCGCGACCGCCCGGCAGTTTTACGACCCGGGCCTGAACTCGGGTGGCAGTCTCGAACGCTTGATTAAAGGGAGCAAAGACGCAACCAAAGGGTAAGCCGCGTGAAACAGAGCGGCCAGAGCGGTTGCGGCCGGCCACCCGCTAGCTGTTATGATCGGCGGCGCGTTTTGCATCACCCATAACGACAAGATTTTGTGGAGTACGCCTTTGCTCCTTTCTGCACCCCCTCGCCGGTTGCAACGGCATGCCCCGCTTTTGCTGGGTGTCCTGCTGATTGTGGCCATGAGTGTCAGCCTGGCCTGGCAGACCCTGGGCTGGATACGCCTGGTGCGCACGCCCCCCGCCAGCGTCGGTGCGCCGCCACCCAGCGATGTCCGTCAGGCCGCGGCGCCGACCCAGCTGGCCGCCCTGTTCGGGCCAGCCGCGGTCGGCCAGGGCAACGGGCCACCGCCGGCCACGGACCTGCGCCTGACCCTGCACGGCAGTTTCGTGAATGCCGACCCGCAACGCTCCAGCGCCATCGTCCAGCGCGAGGGCAGCAAACCCCAACGCTTCGTCATCGGCAGCGAGCTGGCCGATGGCATCCGCCTGCATGCCGTGTACCGCGACCGAATCGAGCTGGAGCGCCAGGGCCGTCTGGAAACCCTGCCCTTTCCCACCAGCCGCCAGTCCCAGAGCAGCGCCTATGTCGAGGCGCCGCAATACGACGAACCGATGGACCAGCTCGGCAACCTGGAAGAGGAAAACGCCGCGCTGCTGCGCGAGCGGATGGAAGCCCTGCGCCAACAGATGGAGGCGGCCGGCTCCCAGCCTGTCGACGACCTTACCGACCAGAACCTGGAAAGCGACTGACCGATGCCTCGAATTTTCTCGCGACTGACCCTGGCCCTGCTGCTCGCAGGCCTCGCCGTAACCCCGCAGACCCTGCACGCGGCGATCACCCCCGCGCCCGCCAGCGCCAACCAGCAGGAAGAAACCTGGACCATCAACCTCAAGGATGCCGATATCCGCGAGTTCATCGACCAGGTCGCAGAGATCACCGGCGAAACCCTGGTGGTCGATCCACGGGTCAAGGGCCAGGTCAGCGTGGTGTCCAAGACCCCGCTGACGCTCTCGGAGGTCTACCAGCTGTTTCTCTCGGTGCTGGCTACCCACGGCTTCAGCCTGATCGGCCAGGGCGAGCAGGCGCGCATCGTGCCCAATGCCGAGGCCAAGGCCGATGCCGGCGCGGGCCGTGCCGCCCCCGACCGCATGGAGACCCGGCTGATCCAGGTGCAGCACAGCCCCGTGGCCGAGCTGATCCCGCTGATCCGTCCGCTGGTGCCACAATACGGTCACCTGGCGGCCGTGACGTCGGCCAATGCCCTGATCATCAGCGACCGCAGCGCCAATATCGAGCGTATCGAAGACCTGGTGCGCCAGCTCGACCAGAAGGGCGACAACGACTACAGCGTGCTGAACCTGCAATACGCCTGGGTCATGGATGCCGCCGAAGTGCTGAATAACGCCTTGAACCGCGGACAGGCCAAAGGCGGCAGCGGCACCCAGGTAATCGCCGATGCGCGCACCAACCGTCTGATCCTGCTGGGGCCACCCGACGCCCGGGCCAAGCTGGTGGCCCTGGCCCAGTCTCTGGACACCCCCACCACGCGCTCGGCCAATACCCGGGTGATCCGCCTGCGGCACAACGATGCCAAGGCCCTGGCCGAGACCCTGGGCGAGATCGCCGAGGGCCTGAAAGCCCCCGAGGGCGGCGAAGCGGCGGCGACCGGCAAACCGCAGAATATCCTGATCCGTGCCGACGAAAGCCTCAACGCCCTGGTACTGCTGGCCGAACCCGACACCGTGGCCTCCCTGGAGGACATCATCCGCCAGCTCGACGTGCCCCGTGCCCAGGTGATGGTCGAGGCGGCCATTGTCGAGGTCTCCGGCGATATCAGCGACGCCCTGGGCGTGCAGTGGGCGGTGGACGCCCGCGGCAAGAGCGGTGGCCTGGGCGGGGTCAATTTCGCCGGCACCGGGCTCTCGGTGGGTTCGATACTGCGGGCCATACAGGAGGACGAGGTGCCGACAGTCCTGCCGGAAGGCGCCATCATCGGCGTCGGCACCGACAGCTTCGGCGCGCTGATCACCGCCCTGTCCAGCAACAGCAAGAGCAACCTGCTGTCCACCCCCAGCCTGCTAACCCTGGACAACCAGAAGGCCGAGATCCTGGTGGGGCAGAACGTGCCGTTCCAGACCGGCTCCTACACCACCGACTCGGCCGGTGCCGGCAACCCCTTCACCACCATCGAGCGCGAGGATATCGGCGTGACCCTCAAGGTCACCCCGCATATCAACGAGGGCGCCACCCTGCGCCTGGAGATCGAACAGGAAATCTCCTCCATCGCCCCCTCGGCCGGGCTCAATGCCCAGGCGGTGGACCTGGTGACCAACAAGCGCTCGATCAAAAGCACCATCCTGGCCGAGGACGGCCAGGTCATAGTCCTGGGCGGGCTGATCCAGGACGATGTGACCACCAGCATCTCCAAGGTGCCCCTGCTCGGCGATATCCCCTTCCTCGGCGTGCTGTTCCGCTCCACCAAGGAGACTCATATCAAGCGCAACCTGATGGTCTTCCTGCGGCCCAGCATCGTGCGCGACAGCGCCGGCCTGGCCGCGGTCTCGGGAAAGAAATACAGCGATATCCATATCCTCGGCGATGAACGCAGCAGCGTCCTGCCGGCCAACCGCGAACAGCTGTTCGACCGCCAGGGCGGCGCCATCGACCTGCGCAACTGACGACAACGATACAGCCCTGTACAAGACGGCATGTCGAACGACATGCCGTTTTTTTTATACCGCTGGGATGCGAGGGTTCACCTAGGCGCCCCCACCGGCCCTACGAAAAGCGCTTCAGGTCCCTAGAGCATTTTCGCCTTATCTTTGTCTGCCGATCGACTTCGCATTAAGGATCGCCAGCAAGGTTAGGCATCCCCGCTGCTCCTACGGGGGCCGGGTTTCGCCGAAGCGCTTTTCGTAGGGTGGCGTTAGCCGCGCAGAAAGCCGATCTGGCAAACCAGGTCGCACTTGCCGCGCGGCGTAACCCACGCGGAAGGACGCTCAAATGCAGACAAGCTTTTCCTGAAAACGCTCTAGCCTGGGGCAATACTGCCTGTGCAAGAAAAAGCCCCGGCCAAGGCCGGGGCTTTTTCGTGTACCACCCAGGCCTCAGGGCGTCTTATTTATCCTCGCTGCGCTGGTGCTTGAAGAACACCCCGCCGTCGCCGAAGGCCGAGGCGATCAGCGGTGAGCTCAGTTCCAGCTCGCCTATCTTGCGCGCGCTGCTGCGCCGCTGGCTGGCGTAGCTGCGACTAATTGAAGGGATGACCGAGGTCTTGATCTCCATCGAGGTGGCATAGACGTCGTACAGCTTGGTCCCGGCGGGCAGGCTCATCAGGTCCGTACGGAAATCATGGGGGGCGCTGGCGAAGCGGGTCTTCAGCTCGGTCCTGGGCACGAAGTAGAGCTGCGTGGGCGCCTTGGGTTGCGCCACCGCCACACCCTTCTGGCTGACCTCGGCCATGTCGTCCAGACGCAGCAGGGTCGGTTTGAGGCTCACCGCCGAGAACAGGATGGTAGTGCCCAGGGAGTCGTTCACTTCCGGTACCACGTACTGCGACAGCTCGTTGGCGAAGAAATTGTAGTTACCGCCCTGGCCGCTCAGGGTATAGAGCGCCGAGACGTTCTCCGAGGGCTTGCCGTCAACGAAGGCCTTCCAGGCCAGGCCAGGGGCAAACCCGCGGTCGGCTGGATCACCGGTCAGCGACAGGCGCAGCAGGCCGCTTTCAGCGCCCTGGAACAGGCCGGTGTAACCGTTATCCGGCAGCGCCACGAAACGGGCCTTGGCCATTACGCCATGGGCATGCATTGCTTTCTGATGACCCAGCGGGGCGACATCCGAACGTTCCTTGACCTTGGTCCAGAGCACCGAGCCGATCAGCCCGCCGATATCCACCGGCACCAGGGCCGGCAGGTCACTGGCGGCGTACTGGGTGCGCAGCGCGCCGTTGACCCAGAGGTTTTCCTGCTTACTGGCGGCCGGCCAGCTCTGGTAGTCGGCTGGAATGTTCAGGCCCCAGGGCTTGAAGGCGTTCTGGACGCCCACCAGGCTGGTGTCCAGCTGCGGATTGTGGCGCTTGAGCACATCGACCATGGTGGTGTTCTCCACCCAGTCCATGCCTTCGGCGGTATAGACCTCCGGACGGTAGTCCTTGGTGTAGAAACGGTCGGTCATCAGCCGGCGCGAGGCGTTCAAGATGAAGATCTGGAAGGCGGTTTCGCCGAAGCCGAAGCCCTCGGGGCGCACGGTCTCGGCCAATTGCCCGACCAGGGTGTCAATCTGCTCGATGTCATTGCTGTACAGGCGCTTGAGCTGGGCCAGGGTGGCGGGATCCTTGGTCAGGTCCTCGAATTTGGTGATGGGATTGAGGCCGATCTGCCGCCGGAACTCGTTGTAGCGCGGCACCCCGCGCTCACGGTCACGCACCACGTCTATGGTCGCCAGGTCGATATCGCCCACCAGCGGCACGGACAGGTTGCGCAGGAAGTTCGGGTAGTTGTGCAGGGTCAGCGAACCCGGATTGGTGATGCCGAAGGAGTACCAGAGGCGCTCGGCACGTTCGTCGCTCAGAAGGTTTTCCGCATCCCGGTCGCGGGTGTTCTGGATCGCAATGGAATGGGCCACCTGGTTCGAACCGATGTCGTAGACGTCGACCTTGTCGCGCATCAGCGGGTGCATGCGGTAGACCGAGACGAATTCCTCGGTCAGGGTATAGGGCACGCCGTGGTTGTTCGACTTGGCCGAACCCACCAGGCCGGCCAGGGCATGGTCGAGGGCCGATCCGCCGACACCGTCGGCCAGCCTCGGGTCGAAGCCCAGTATCCGCTTGATAAAGGAATCGGACTTCTCCAGATCCGCCAGCAGGCCGCGCACCTCTTCATGGTACTGGTCGCGGGGGCCGCGGGAGCCGAGCAAGCCCCACCAGTTGGCGTACATGGCGCGTTCGGTGACCGGGTTGGCGATGATCGCCGGGGTCCATTCCACGGTGTGGATCTTGGCCATCAGCGCGGCGTTGACCAGGCGCGCATGGTCGTACAGCCACTGGTCGCTCTGCCCCGGGTGGCTCCGTTTTAGTTTGTCGGCGATGGCGTTGTGTTCCAGGGTGAACAGCTGGTGCAGCATGCTCAGGCCCAGCCACCAGTTCTCATTGAATCCGGTGATGGGTTTGCCGCTGAGCAGCTCGGTCGGCAGGCTGTTGTCGGCGTTGATCTTGAGCTTGCCGTCGACGAAGGAGCGGACCTTGTCGTTGGTTGCCTTGTTGCTGCCGTAGAGCTGCGAACCGTCCCACCAGTGGGTGTTGTGGTTGCGGTAGGTCGCAGGCTTACCGGCGTCGGCGCCGCCGCGGGTCGGGTCGGGCTGGGTGCGCTGGATCGACAGGTTGCCCGAGCCCAGCACGTCGCCGGCCGGCAGCGGTACCTGGATCGGGTCGTCGACGGCATTTGGACCGTGATCGACCCAGTCGTGGATCATGAACTGAATCCAGGCCGCGGCGATGAAGTTCAGGCTGGTGGCCGGCTTGAATTCGCCGCGGGCCATCAGGCTGTTGCTGACATCCCGCGGGTTGGGGGTCAGCAGGGTATCGGCCTCGGTTTCACCCTGGGTCACGGCCGGGTTGACGTTGCGCCCGAAACGCCGATAGACCGAACCTTCCGCCGGATTCGCGAGAATGTTGCAGGTCCCGTCCTCGGTCCGGGCCGTGAGGCTGCGGGCATCGCAGACGATGTCACGGTTGGCCCGCGGGTAATCGTCCACATCGAACAGGTTGTTCTTCAGCAACGCCTCGCGTTCCATGCTCAAGGCGAGCAGGCCAGCGAAGACGCCCAACGTACCCAGCTTGGTCAAAGCCGGCCAAGTGACCCATATAGCCATGGTGTTCTCTCCTCTTGTTATTGTTTTTCTGCACGTGGGAATACCCAGGCGCGAGGGTATGGGAGAGAAACCACCTCGCCCCCCTACCCAGGGAGGGGCAAGGGGCAGAAAACCGCAACGGCTAAAAAACCACCTGCGTTGCCTGGCCTAGGCTTTTCAACGGCCTGCCAAGCCTCAGATCTGCTCGGAACGCGGCCGGACGCACAGAATGGCTTCGGTGCGGTTCGAGACATTGAGCTTCGAGTAGATGTTCTTCAGGTGCCACTTGGTGGTGGACAGCGCGACGCCGGTCTTGGCGCTGATCTGGGTATTGGACAGGCCGCTCAGGAGGAAGGCGAAAATCTCGCTCTCCTTGTCGGTCAGCAGGACCGAGACATCCGGGCCCGAACGATCCTGGGGGACCTCGGCGGCGAGAAACTCGGCATAGGACTCGCGGTATTTCTCCGGGATCTCCAGCAGCCCCGCCCCGGTCAGGCAGAGCACCCCGGCGCCGAAGCCCGGCGCCTCGTCGAACACCGATCGGCTGATATTGACGATGCCGTGCTCCTCCACCAGACGGTGAAGCGCTTGCAGTTGCTGGTCCTTTTCCAGGGACGGGGCGCTGGCCACCAGCAGGTTCGCCTCGATCACCAGCGCCCGGGCCCTGACCTCGCTCTGGCGCAGGGATTCGGCCAGGACCTTGAGGATGCGGCAGGCGCGGACCCGGGCGCCGCGAGCCAGCAGCCAGTAGACGGTCGCCAGCCCGTAGCGCTCCCAGCTTTCGTCATAGCGTCGAGCGCTTTCCCAGCAGCCCTCGGCCAGCCGTTCCTCCAGCCGGTAGCGCTGGACCAGCAGGTCCATGGCCCCGAGCCGGCCGCCGACGTAGGCCTGGCGCATGCTCTCCTGGGCGACCTGGCTGACGAAGCGGCCATAGTTGCCCAACTGCAGGATGCTCGACAGCTGATCGAGCAAGCGGGTGGCGCGCACCGGCAGTTGGCGGCGGAACAGCAGGCGCGACAGGGTGATATAGACGGTGGCGATGGCCTCGGTCGCCGAGGATGAGTTGACCACCGCCATCAGGTCCTCGCACAGCTGCTGGGCCTCCACCAGCTGGTTCTGTTCGTACAGGGCCACGACCATGGCCGTGGCCCGATTGACCCAGGCCGGCGAACTCTTGTCGGTGCGCTGGTAGTCGCTGTAAACATCCTTGCGGGCGCTGGTGGCGCGCCCGGCATTGCGGTTGCACAGGGCGATGATCAGGTCGGCGTAGCTCTCGAAGAAACTGTGGCCGGCCTGCCCGAGCATCTCCTTGCCCTGCACCGCGAAGCGGATCGCCGATTCCAGACGGGCGTCCATCAGGTGGTGGTAGGCGATGATGGTCAGGCTCACGGCGCGGATGCTCCGATGCACCCCCGGCACCAGCAAGTCATCCCAGTCGTTGCCCGGGGCGAAGTCCTGGTCGTGCTGGAACAACTGCAGGTTAAGCCAGAGGAACTTCAGGGTGATGGGGTCCAGCAGCGCCGTGCCGTCCTCTGCGGCCTGGCGCACCGTGTCCAGGTAGTAGCGGGCCTGGTGGAATCGCCGCGACAGGGTCAGGGCGCCAATCAGCGGAACCAGCAGGCGCGGGTTGGCCAGCAAGTGACTTTCCGCCAAGGGCTCGACCCATTTGAGCACCTCGCTGAATTGCCCGCTGGGAAACCAGGCCGCGCAGCTGCTCTCCAGCAGGCTGCCGAACAGGCCGGCATCGCCACTGCGCTGGGCATGCTGCAAGGCCTGGTCGTGCTCACCCCGCTCCAGGTGATAACGCGCCGCGCGCCGGTGCAAGGGCGCGATCAGGGCCTGCTGCTCGATATCCAGGCGACTGCTGAGGAAGTCGTGCAGCAGCGCGTGATAGCGGAACCAGCCCGGCTGGTTTTCCACCGGCAGCATAAACAACTCGCGGGCCGACAACTCTTCCAGCAGCAGGGCCGAACCGCTGCGCTGCAGCACCCGATCGCACAGGTCACCGTTGAATTTCTCGAAAATGGCGCTGCACAGGAAGAAATCCCGCAGCGAGGACGACAGCCCCTTGAGCACCACATGACCGAAATAGTCGACGATTTCCGGCTGGGTGCCGTTAAACCGCTCCAGGGCGATAGTGCCGAAGCGGGCATAGGCCAGCAGGGCAACCTTGACCCCGGCCATCCAGCCTTCAGTCATGGCCAGCAGGCTGCTGACATAGGCATCGGAAAGCTGCGGACCGCCCAAGTGGTTGTTGAGTTGCTGGACCTGGGGCGCGGACAGTCGCAGGTCGTGCTGATCGATACTCAGCAGGCGGTTGTCCAGCTTGAGCCGGCTCAGGGAGAAACCGGGGTGGATGCGGCTCGAGAGTATCACCCGCACGCACGCCGGCAGTTTATCCAGCAGCACGGCCAGCACCTCGAGAATGCTCGGCTCGCGGATATGCTGGAAATCGTCCAGCACCAGATACAGGCCCTCCTCGCTGCGCTCCAGGGCCTCGGCCAGGCACTCGCCCATGATCTCCGGCGCCAGGGCGGCGGCGAAGGGGTTGAACCAGGAGAAATCGAAATCGACGACCTGGGCCCGGATGTTTTCGATCAGCCGGCGGAAAAAGCGCAGCGGTTCGTTGTCCCGCGCCTGCAGGGCGCAGTAGACCACGCCGCCCCCGGCATTGCGGGCCCGCCACTGGCTGAGCAGGGTCGACTTGCCCGAACCGGCCGGCGCCAGCAGCAGGGTCAAAGGGAAGTGATCACAACGGCAGATCAGGTTCAGCAGGTCTTCACGGGGCACGCCTCCGGGAATTCCTGCGAGCGTTTCTTGGCTGTCCATGCGCAGGCACCTTTCTTACTGCTTTTTTTATTTTTATAGGTTGGGCTTTGCCCCAGCGCCGGCAAGCATAGTCCCGGACCCGAGCGCGGCTCAAAACGCGCGCACAGTTTTATCGCCACCCATCGAAAGTTCGGTGACCCGAATCAGGTGCCGGTAGCTACAGGGATGGGAAGTGGAAAACGCCAGGCCGCAGGCTGGGTAGAGCCGTATTTTGGCGAAACCCAGCTATCCACCGGATTGCGCCCGCCGACTTGTAGGGTGGATGACGTCTTATTCATCCACCATCGCGATGGGGTGGATGGATAAGGCGCCAGCGGGATGCCCCGACCTTTACAACGCGGCCAGGCCGCGCGCCAGGTCGGCCTGCAGGTCGGCGACCTCTTCCAGACCCACCGCCACGCGGATCAAGCTGTCGCGAATGCCCGCCGCCTCGCGCTCCGCGGGCGACAGGCGCCCGTGGGAGGTGGTGGCCGGGTGGGCTATGGTGGTCTTGGTATCACCCAGGTTGGTGGTGATGGAGACCAGCCGGGTGGCATCGATAAAGCGCCAGGCGCCCGCCTTGCCCCCTTTGACTTCGAAGCTGACCACGGCGCCGAAACCGCTCTGCTGACGCTTGGCCAGTTCATGCTGCGGGTGGCTGGGCAGGCCGGCGTAGTAGACCTTTTCCACCCCCGGTTGCTGTTCCAGCCACTGCGCCAGCACCTGGGCACTGGCGCAATGGGCCTGCATGCGCACGCGCAGGGTCTCCAGCCCCTTGAGAAAGAGCCAGGCGTTGAAGGCGCTCAGGGTCGGCCCAGCGGTGCGCAAAAAACCCACCAACTCCTTCATGTGCTCGGCCTTGCCGGCCACCACGCCGCCCATGCCACGGCCCTGGCCGTCGATGTACTTGGTGGCCGAGTGCATGACGATATCGGCGCCCAGCTTCAGCGGCTGCTGCAGGGCCGGGGTGCAGAAGCAGTTGTCCACCACCAGCAACACGCCCTTGTCCCGGGCAATGGCGGCCAGGGCGGCGATGTCCACCAACTCGGCCAGGGGGTTGGACGGCGACTCGACGAACAGCAGCCGGGTGTTGGGCCGGCAGGCCGCCGACCAGCCGTCCAGGTCGGACAGCGGCACGTAGTCCACCTGCACGCCGAAGCGTTTGAGGTACTTTTCGAACAGGCTGATGGTCGAGCCGAACACGCTGCGCGAGACCAGCACATGGTCGCCCGCGCTGCACAGGCTCATGACGATGGCCAGGATCGCCGACATGCCGGAAGCCGTGGCTACCGCCTGTTCGGCGCCTTCCAGGGCCGCGATGCGCTCCTCGAAGGTGCGCACCGTGGGGTTGGTGTAGCGCGAATAGACGTTACCCGGCACCTCGCCGGCAAAACGCGCTGCCGCATCGGCGGCGGTGCGAAAGACGTAGCTGGAGGTGAGAAACAGCGCCTCGCCGTGCTCGCCTTCCGGCGAGCGCTGCTGGCCCGCACGCACGGCCAGGGTATCGAAACCCACGCCGTCCAGGTCGCTGTCCAGCCGACCGGCATCCCATTCCTGTGTCATGCGCCTATCTCCGTAACTTCAACGGCCCGTTAATCAGTCGTTGTACAGACCGATGACCGTGTTGGCCGTCTGGTCCTTGAATTTGGAGCTGTCGTTGCGCGCCCGCTCGATCTTGTTCAGGTAAGCCTCGTTGACGTCGCCGGTGATGTACTGGCCATCGAACACCGAGTTGTCGAAGCCCTGGATCGCCGGGTTGCCTTCGCGCACCGCGTCGACCAGGTCCTGCAGGTCTTGGTAGATCAGCCAGTCGGCGCCGATCAGATCGGCCACTTCCTGGGTGCTGCGGTTGTGCGCGATCAGTTCGTGGGCGCTGGGCATGTCGATGCCGTACACATTGGGGTAGCGCACCGCCGGCGCCGCCGAGCAGAAATACACGTTCTTAGCCCCGGCTTCGCGGGCCATCTGGATGATCTGCTTGCAGGTGGTGCCGCGCACGATGGAATCGTCCACCAGCATCACGTTCTTGCCGCGGAACTCCAGCTCGATGGCATTGAGCTTCTGGCGCACGGATTTCTTGCGCGCCGCCTGGCCGGGCATGATGAAGGTACGGCCGATATAGCGGTTCTTGACGAAGCCTTCGCGGAATTTCACGCCCAGGTGGTTGGCCAGCTCCAGGGCCGCGGTGCGGCTGGTGTCGGGAATCGGGATGACCACGTCGATGTCATGCTCCGGGCGCTCGCGCAGGATCTTCTCGGCCAGCTTCTCGCCCATGCGCAAGCGCGCCTTGTACACCGAGATGCCGTCGATGATCGAATCCGGGCGGGCCAGGTAGACGTGCTCGAAGATGCAGGGTGCATAGAAAGTGTCGGTCGCGCACTGGCGGGTGTGCAGCTTGCCGTCCTGGGTGATGTACACCGCCTCGCCGGGCGCCAGGTCGCGGATCAGGGTGAAGCCGAGCACGTCCAAGGACACGCTTTCCGAGGCGATCATATATTCCACGCCCTCGTCGGTGTGGCGCTGGCCGAAGACGATGGGACGGATGCCGTTGGGGTCGCGGAAACCGACGATGCCGTAGCCGGTGACCATCGCCACCACCGCGTAACCGCCACGGCAGCGCTTGTGCACGTCGCTGACCGCGGCGAACACATCTTCCTCGCTGGGCTGCAGCTTGCCGCGCATCGCCAGTTCGTGGGCGAAGACGTTGAGCAGCACTTCCGAGTCGGAGTTGGTGTTGACGTGGCGCAGGTCCGACTCGTAGATCTCCTTGGCCAGCTGCTCGACGTTGGTCAGGTTGCCGTTGTGCGCCAGGGTGATGCCATAGGGCGAGTTGACGTAGAACGGCTGGGCCTCGGCCGAGCTGGAGCTGCCCGCGGTGGGGTAGCGCACATGGCCGATGCCCATGCGGCCGACCAGCCGCTGCATATGCCGCTGGTGGAAGACGTCGCGCACCAGACCGTTGTCCTTGCGCAGAAACAGGCGGCCTTCATGGCTGGTCACGATACCGGCAGCGTCCTGGCCGCGGTGCTGGAGGACGGTAAGCGCGTCATACAGCGCCTGATTGACGTTCGACTTGCCGACGATACCGACGATGCCACACATGCGACGCAACCCCTACTCAATGAATCCGGCTAATTGCAAAGCCTTATTGCGCCAGTTTAGGCGGCAACAAGGCCTCTTGAAACGGCAGCTCAGCGGGTGCGCTGATACCGCTGGCCAGCCACTGACTGCTCAACCCCAGGATGAGATTCTTCGACCAGTCGGCGACCAACAGAAAATGCGGCAACAGGCTCGACTCCTGCCACCAGGGGTCCTGCTGCACCGGGGCCAGGCTCACCAGCCCGACCATGACCACCACCAGTAGACCTCCACGGGCAGCGCCGAACACCATGCCGAGCAGGCGGTCGGTGCCGGACAGGCCGGTGACCCGTACCAGTTCGCCGATCAGGAAATTGACCAGCGCGCCGACCAGCAGCGTGACGATAAACAACAGGGCACAGGCGGCGATGATCCGCGCCGAGGGGGTGTCGATATAACCGCTGAGGTGCTGCGACAGGGCGCCGCCGAATGTCCAGGCGACCACCCCGGCCACGATCCAGGTCAACAGCGACAGGGCTTCCTTGACGAAACCGCGCTTGAGGCTGATCAGGCAGGACACGGCGATGATGGCGATGATCGCCCAATCGACCCAGGTGAATAGCACGATGCGGCCTACCGACGTAAAGGGCGCGCATTTTAACAGATGCCCAGGCCATCGGGTAAGCCGCGGTTCAAACCGGTTGATCGAAAGGACGGATTACCACGGAGCCCACCTCTGCTGGGGCTCCGTGGACGCTTTACCTAGCTGCGTTCGGGCTGGAAACGCACGACGAAGCCGTTGAGCTTCTGCTGTCGGCTCAACTGATCGCGTAACCGATCGGCTTCTGCGCGCTCGACCAGCGGCCCGACGAACACCCGGTGCATGCTGTCGACGGTCCGGATATAGGCGTTATAGCCCTGGCTGCGCAGGGTCTTCTGCAGGGTTTGCGCACCGACGAGGCTGGAAAGACTGGCCAGCTGCACCGACCAGCTGACCGGCAGGCCATTGGCATCCAGGCGCTCGGGCGCCGCGGGCGACTTTACCGCTGCGGCAGGAGGAGGAGGCGTGGCCGGCGGCGTGACTACGGCTGGCGGCGTGGCGGCTGCGGCGGGAGCCTGAACAACCGGTTGTGCTGCCGTCTCCGGCTCGCTGGCCGTTTGGGGAATCGGTTCGTCCGGCAGCAGTTGCGGCTCCGGCACGCTCACCGTCTCGACTTCGATGCGCGGCATCGCCGGCGTCTGTGGCATCGCTGGCGCATCGACGCTGATGCGCCGTGACTCGTCCTCGCGCGACAGCAGCATGGGCAGGAATATCACCGCCAGCGCCACCAGCACCAGGGCGCCGACCATCCGTTGTTTCAATTTCTTATCCAGCAACGCCATCGGTTGTTTCCCCATTGGCGTGCCGAGTCAGCCAATCCAGGGCCTCAGCCACGCAATAAAAAGATCCGAACACCAGAATTTCGTCTCCCTCCCCGGCACGCTCGCACTGCCCATGCAGCGCCGCGCTCACATCCGGGTAGGCCGTCACCGCCGCACCGCGGTTAAGCAACGCGGCCTGCAACTCCGCCGCTGGCCGGCTACGCACGGTGGCCAGGGGTGCCACGGCCCAATACTGCAGCTCGTCATGCAGCGCCGCCAGGATACCGTCCAGGTCCTTGTCGGCCAACAATCCGAACACCGCCAGGCGCTTGCCGGCCAGCGGCCGGCTGGCCAGGCGCTGTGCCAGATAGTCGGCGGCATGGGGATTATGCCCAACATCGAGCCACAGCGTGAGTACCTTGCCCCGCCAATTCAGGGTGCGACGCTCCAGTCGGCCGCTTATCCGCGTTCCAGCCAGGGCATCGGCCAGCACCTGGGGTTGCCAGGGCAGCGCCAGCAAGGCGTAGGCCTGCAAGGCCAGGGCGGCGTTTTCCATCGGCAGGTCAAGCAGCGGCAGGCCATGCAGCTCCAGCAGTTCGCCGCTTGGGGTCAGTCCGCGCCAGTCCCAGACCCCATCGTTTACCGCCAGGTCGTAGTCGCGGCCACGCAGCAGAAACGGCGTATCGAGCAGTGCCACCTGGTCGAGCAGCGTCTGGGGCGGATCGAGGTCGCCGCACAGAGCCGGTCGCCCGGCACGCAGTATCCCGGCCTTCTCGAACGCCACGGACTCGCGGGTGTCGCCCAGCCAGTCGGCATGGTCCAGACCGATGCTGGTGATCAGGGCCAGGTCGGCGTCGATCAGGTTGACCGTATCCAGCCGGCCGCCCAGGCCCACCTCCAGCACCACCGCATCCAGGTTGTCGCGCGCGAACAGCCAGAAGGCCGCCAGGGTGCCCATCTCGAAATAGGTCAGGGAGATCTCGCCGCGCGCGGCCTGTACCGCCTCGAAGGCCTCGCAGAGCGCCTCATCGCTGGCCTGCAGGCCCGCCAGCTGCACCCGCTCGTTATAGCGCAGCAGGTGAGGCGAGCTGTAAACGCCGACCCGCAGCCCCTGGGCCTGGAGCAGGCTGGCGAGAAAGGCGCAGGTCGAGCCCTTGCCGTTGGTGCCGGTGACGGTGATCACCCGCGGGGCCGGCCGGTCCAAGCCCATGCGCAGGGCCACTGCGCGCGAACGCTCCAGGCCCATGTCGATGGCCGAGGGATGCAGCTGCTCCAGATAGGCCAGCCACTCGGCCAGGCTCCGCGGGGTCATGCCAGTGCCGGAACCTGAACCGGGAGCGGCGATGGCAAATGCTGCAACTGGGCGAGGACCCGGGCCAGGCGCGGACGCAGCTCCTCACGGGAGATGATCATGTCGATGGCGCCGTGGTCGAGGAGGAACTCGCTGCGCTGGAAACCCTCGGGCAGCTTTTCCCGCACGGTCTGCTCGATCACCCGGGGGCCGGCGAAACCGATCAGGGCGCGCGGCTCGGCCACGATCAGGTCGCCGAGCATGGCCAGGCTGGCCGAAACGCCGCCGTAGACCGGATCGGTGAGGACCGAGACGAAGGGCACACCCTCCTCGCGCAGCCGCGCCAGCACGGCCGAGGTCTTGGCCATCTGCATCAGGGAGATCAGCGCTTCCTGCATGCGCGCACCACCGGAAGCGGCGAAACACACCAAGGGGCAGCGCTGCTCCAGGGCCACGTTGGCCGCACGCACGAAACGCTCGCCGACAATGGCACCCATGGAGCCGCCCATAAAGGAAAACTCGAAAGCACAGGCCACGATGGGCATCTGCTCCAGGCAGCCACGCATGGCGATCAGGGCATCCTTCTCACCGGTCTGTTTTTGCGCGGCCGTCAGGCGGTCCTTGTATTTCTTGCTGTCGCGAAACTTCATCCGGTCGACCGGTTCCAGCTCGGCGGCGATCTCTTCACGGCCCTCGGGGTCGAGAAAGATATCCAGGCGCGCACGGGCGCCGATGCGCATGTGGTGGTTGCACTTGGGGCAGACGTCCAGGGTTTTTTCCAGCTCGGGCCGGTACAGCACCGCCTCGCAGGACGGGCATTTGTGCCAGAGGCCCTCGGGCACCGAGCTCTTCTGCGTCTCGGAACGCATGATCGAGGGGATCAGCTTGTCGACCAGCCAGTTACTCATGCTTGTTTCTCCCAAAGCGGTTGATCCGGGCCTGCCTGCGGTTAAGCACCTTGCAGACCCTCGCGCGAATTCGTCCTGCAGCCTGCCGGGTCGGCGCCCGAGCAGGCAAAGCTGTTTGTGAACAGGCCAATGGACGGTGCACGCCCCCTGGCCGTCACATCCCCTGGGCTGCGCGCACCTCGTGCAGGAAAGCCCGTAGCTTGCCGGCATCCTTGATGCCCTTGCTCGCCTCCACGCCACCGCTGACATCCACCGCATAGGGGCGGACCTGGCGGATGGCCGCGGCCACGTTTCCGGCGCTCAGGCCGCCGGCCAGAATAATCGGACTGGGCAGGTCCGTCGGCACCAGGGACCAGTCGAAGGCTTCGCCGGTACCGCCCGGAACACCCGGGACAAAGGTGTCCAGCAGAATGCCGGCGGCCTGGGGATAATCCCGGCAGCGTGCGCCGATATCCTCGCCGGGACGCACCCGCAGCGCCTTGATGTAGGGGCGTCGGTAGCCGGCACAGGCCGCCGGCGTTTCGTCGCCGTGAAACTGCAGCAAATCCAGGGGCAACTCCGCGAGCAGGCCCTCCAGCTCGGCGCGATCGACATCGACGAACAGCCCGACCGTGGTCACGAAGGGCGGCAAGGCCGCGATGATCGCACGCGCCTGCGCCAGGGTCACAGCGCGCGGACTCTGGGGATAGAACACCAGGCCAATGGCATCCGCACCGGCCGCGGCGGCGGCCAGCGCGTCCTCGACCCGGGTGATCCCACAAATCTTGCTGCGAACGACGGACACGAGCGGCTACCTGCTGGGAAAGAGCGAGGATGGTAACAAAAGCACCTCTTGACGTCAGCCGTCAGCCACGGTGTCCGGCAGGGCAGAAAGAAAATGCGGGCCGATATAGCGCTGGGGCAGCACGAATTCCGCCGGGTACTCCACTTGCACCAGATAGAGCCCGAACGGATGGGCCGTCACGCCACCGGCACGCCGACACCGCCCCTCCAGGACTTCCTTGATCCAGTCAACAGGCCGCTCGCCCGCCCCGATGGTCATCAGCACGCCAGCGATATTGCGCACCATGTGGTGCAGAAAGGCATTGGCTCGGATATCCAGTACGATCATCTTGCCGTGCCGGGTGAGCTGCAGGTGATGCATCCGCTTGACCGGGGATTTGGCCTGGCATTGACCGGCACGAAACGCGGTGAAATCGTGGGTACCCACCAGATATTGAGCGGCCTCACGCATACGGGCGAGGTCCAGTGGCCGGTGATTCCAGGTGATTTCCTCGCCCAGGTGCGCGGGGCGGATCGGGTCGTTGTAGATCACGTAGCGGTAGCGCCGGGCAACGGCCTTGAAGCGTGCATGAAAATGCGCCGGCATGACCTGGGCCCAAGTCACGCTGATATCGTGGGGCAGGTTGATATTTGCCCCCATCACCCAGGCCTTGAGTGAGCGCTGGGCCTGGGTATCGAAATGCACCACCTGGCCGCTGGCATGCACACCGGCATCGGTACGCCCGGCACACATGAGGGAGACCGGCGAGTCCGCCACCCTGGACAAGGCGTTTTCCAGGATTTCCTGAACGGTCGGCACGCCGCTGGCCTGGCGCTGCCAGCCGCGGTAGCGCGAGCCTTTGTATTCGACGCCGAGGGCGATCCGCTGAAAACCGGCGGCAGCCACTTCGGCCGCGTTGTCTTTGATATCCAAGGGGGCCTACAGCCTTTTCATTGCGGCAATGCCGTTCATTATAGGGGCGCGCCGCAGCCGCGACATACGGCAAGGTCTTACCGCAGCGCCGTCCCGGCTCTCTCAGCGCAGACCAGAAACGCCAACGGCAGCCATCTGGCTGCCGTTGGCGGTGTCGCGACGCCTTGGATCAGGCGAGACGAGCAAGCAATTCGCGTGCTTCGCTCTGTTGACCGTCGCTGCCCTCGGTCATCACCTCATCGAGGATATCCCGCGCGCCTTCGGTGTCGCCCATGTCGATATAGGCGCGGGCCAGGTCGAGCTTGGTCGCGGTCTCATCGGTACCCGAGAGGAAATCGAACTCATCGTCGTCCGCGCTGCCGGCCAGGGGTGCCGGTGCCGGAGCCGAGGTAAAGCTGCCCAGGTCATCGGACTGGTCCAGGTTGGCGGACAGCTGATCCAGTTCGGCCGTGACATCGTCCAGCTGGGCGGCAAAGCTGTCGGCGACCGGAGCGGCCGGCGTTTCCTCGTCGGACAGCGAAAGGTCAAAATCGGCAGGCAGCTCGAAATCGCTGGCCTTGTCGTCGAGGGACAGGTCCGCGTCGGCCAAGGTATTGCGCGATGCCGGAGCGGGTTCGTCGTCCAGGCTCAGCAGGAAATCGTCTTCGTCGAAGGCCGCCGCTTTCGGTTCGCTGTCCAGGTCGAGGCTGAAATCGGCCAGATCGTCCGACGGCGCTTGCAAGGCGGGCTCGTCGTCCAGGCTCAGGTCGAAGCCCAGGTCATCGTGGCTATCGGCGGAGGATTTGGAAAAATCGAAACCGGTGGAACCGGCACTGCCCTGGGCGGCACTGGCTTGCAGGTCGCGATCCAGATCGGCTTCCAGGTCGTCCAGGCTCAAATCGAAACCATCATCGGCCTCTGCGATCGGCTGTGCGACGGGCTCGTCCAGGGTCAGGTCGTCCAGGCTGAAGGCATCCAGGTCGTCAGCGGCAGCGGCGCCGGCCAGACCTGCGCCAGCGAGTCCTGCCATGGCCGGATAGCGGGATTTGAGCGATTGCACCTGGCCTGCCGCCCCACCGATTTCGCGCAACTCGCTTTCCTGACGGGCAAAGCCTTCACGATCGCCCAGCTCGCCCTGGACCTCCATCAGCTTGAGCCGCAGGTCGCTGCGATTGGGCTCGTCATTGATGGCGTTTTGCAACAGCTCGGCAGCCTGATTGAAGCGGCCATAGGCGATGTAGATGTCGGCCTCACCCAGGACGTCGCCGGTCTGCGCGGTGACACGTTCCTCGGTATGGGCGGGGGCCAGCTCTTGCGCGCTGTCGAACGCATCCGAAGAACTGCCAGTGTCCAGCACGTCGTCGAAATGCGCATTGCCGTCGTGCTCGGACAAGCTGTGTTGCAGCTCGCTTTCCTTCTGTGCATTGCGTCGAGACAGGATCATCAGGGCAATCAGCAGCAACACCAGGGCTGCCCCGCCGAGGATAGCGAGCAGCATGGTATTGCCCAGCACTTCATCGATCAGGCTGACCGGCTCCGCCGCTGGAGCAACCGGCGCCGTTTGTTTGGGCGCTTCCACCGCGGGAGCAGGAGCTTTAGGCACAACGGCGACAGCCGGCTCACTGGCCGGCTGTTGGGTGTTGGCATCGGGGGCCGGAGTCGCGGCCGGCTCGTCATAATTGAAGTCGGTCGCCGCCGGCGGTGTTCCCGCCGGCTCGACCGCCGGATCCACCGGGGCCGCAGCACCCGGTTCGGCCGCCGGTTGCGCCGGAGCCGGTACCGGGGTCGGTACGGCGGCCGGGGTCTCGAGGGTGGGGGTTGCCGGCGCGGGCACCGCGCCGGGCGTCTCGGCACTGGGCGCCTGACCTTGCGCGGCCGCATCGGCCTGCATCTTGGCCAACTGATCGTCTTTAAGCTGGATCAGGCGCTGCAGCTTGTCCAGCTGGCTCTGCAGATCACCCATGCGGCTTTTCAGCTCGTCGTTCTCACGGCGGGTCGAATCCAGACTTTCCTTGGTCACGGCCAACTGATCGCTCAAGGCCTTGCTGTCGCCAGTGCCGCCCTTGTCGTTACCGCTGGTGGATTTACCCGATTCGGCGGCAACCAGTTTCAGATTGTCCTTGACCTCGGCTTGCGACGGTGCGGCACCGGCCTGATCACGCTTGGTGGCATCCACTTGACGGCTGCTTGCCGTCTGGGTACGGCCTTCACGCCAGGCGGTATTCTGCTCGGTGACCTGCGCAACGGCCTCGCCCCGGGCACGGTTCTTGACTTGCTGTTCGTCGGGCAGGCGCAGCACCTGGCCGCTTTTCAGGCGATTGATATTGCCATCGATAAAGGCCTGGGGATTCAGGTCCTGAATCGCCAGCATGGTCTGGTGCACCGTACCGCCGGCATTTACGCGCTCGGCGATTTCCCACAGGGTATCGCTGCCTGTGGTCTTGTATTCGTTGCCCGCCAAGGAACTGGCAGCGGCAGGACGGCTGGCCGGCGCGGTCGGAGCAGCCGGCGCGGTACTGCGCGACGTGCTAGGCGCCTGGGTACGCGGCGCGGCGACCGGCAACTGCGGGGCGGCGGCTACAGTCGGGGTGTAGAGCGGCGGATCCAGCAGCAGGGTGTATTCGCGCAGCAGACGACCGTTGGGCCAGAGCAGCTCGACCAGAAAATTCAGATAGGGTTCGCGCACCGGCTTACTGGAGGTCACGCGCAGCACGCTTTTGCCGTTGGGCTTGAGCACGGGGGTGAATTTCAGATCGGTCAGGAAATACTGGCGATCGACGCCGGCCTTGGTGAACTCTTCCGGGGAAGCCAGGGTGGGGATCAGCTCACCGGGGGTCAGCTCACGCACCTCCAGCAATTCGATCTCAGCCACCAATGGCTGATTCAACGCCGACTTCAGGGACACTTCCCCCAGGCCAAGCGCGTGTGCCATACCGGAGGTCAGCGCCGAAGCAGCCGCGATTGCCAGCACCAGTTTGCGAACCCGAACCATAGCGTTATCCCTTGTTTTATCTTTTTTCTCGGCGTGCGAGAGGATCTTTTTAATTGCTGCCTGATCCGCCCCGAGGCGGCTCCCCATCCAGCAATCAGCTTAGCCAGTATTGCCAAGCTAGAATGATTCTTCAAATTTCAGGGTAAGTATCTTTTACAGATAGTGTTTTATCAATAACTCTGCCAATTGCACAGCGTTAAGAGCAGCGCCTTTTCGTACGTTATCAGACGCAATCCACAAATTGACCTGGCCGGGATCGTCCAAACCGCTGCGAACCCGCCCTACATACACCTCATCTTGCCCCACCGCATCGCCTACAGTGGTCGGGTAATCGCCGGATTCGACAAGCTCCACGCCGTGCGCGGCGTCCAGTGCCGCACAAACAGCGGCCAGGTCGACCGGCGCTTGCGCCTGGACCGACACGCTCAGGCTGTCGCCGAAGAACACCGGCGCCAGGATACAGGTAGCACTCACCTTCAAGCCGGCAATGGCCAGTACCTGCTTCAATTCCTCGACCAGACGAATCTCCAGGGCAGTATGCCCCTTGTCGTCGGCTTCGCCCACCTGCCCCAGCAGATTGAAGGCGATCTGCCGATCGAAGAAGCGCGGCTCCAGCGGCCGGACATTGAGCAGCTCGGTGGTCTGGCGGGCCAATTCGACTATGCCTTCGCGGCCCTGACTGGACACCGCCAGGCACGCGGTAACCGTTACCCGCCGCAGGTCGAGCACCGCGCGCAAGGGTCCCAGCACCGTGGCCAGGGCCGCCACCGAGGCACTGGGGCTGGTCAGGCAGTAAGGCGCGGACAAGCTTTTCAGTCGCTCTGCGTTGGCCTCCGGCACCAGCCGCGGCGCCAGTTCAGCCGACAAGGCGCCGGACAGGTCGATCACCGAGCACCCGGCGGCCTGGGCCCGTAGCGCATGCGCCAGGGTCGCTTCGTTGCCGGCGGCGAAGAAGGCCAGGCGTACCTGAGCGAAGTCGAAAGCCTCGACCTCACGCACCCGCAGGTTCTTGCCTTTATAGGGCAGCGACTGACCGGCCGACTCCAGGCTGGCCAACAGGTGCAGGGTGCCGATGGGAAACCCGCGCTCCTCGAGGACCTGCACCAGGGTTTCGCCCACGGTACCGGTGGCACCGATCACTGCAATATCGAAAATCTGGCTCATGCGTGGCTCTTGGGCGAAACGGGGTGCGCACTGTAACCGCGCACCCGCACCCAGGCAATCGAATGCAGATGCCCTGCCCGGCTTGGCCTCAGCGTTCCAGCAAGATACGCAGCATCCGCCGCAGCGGTTCGGCCGCGCCCCAGAGCAGCTGGTCGCCCACGGTGAAGGCGCCCAGGTACTGGGAGCCCATGTTCAGCTTGCGCAACCGCCCCACCGGCACGCTCAGGGTGCCGGTCACCGCGGTTGGCGTCAGCTCACGCATGCTGATTTCGCGCTGATTGGGCACCAGCTTGACCCAGGGGTTGTGCTGACTGATCAGGTTCTCGATGTCGCTCAGCGGCACGTCCTTGTTCAATTTCAGGGTCAGGGCCTGGCTGTGACAGCGCATGGCGCCGATGCGCACACAAATGCCATCCACCGCAATAGGGCTCTTGAAGCGCCCGAGTATCTTGTTGGTCTCGGCCTGGCCTTTCCATTCCTCGCGGCTCTGGCCGTTGGGCAACTCCTTGTCGATCCAGGGAATCAGGCTGCCGGCCAGGGGCACACCGAAATGCTCGGTCGGGAAGGCTTCGCCGCGCATGACGTCAGCCACCTTGCGGTCGATGTCGAGGATGGCACTGGCCGGGTTGGCCAAGTCCTCGGCCACCGCCGTATGGGCCACGCCCATCTGGCGGATCAGCTCGCGCATGTGCTGCGCGCCACCACCGCTGGCGGCCTGGTAGGTCATGGCGGTCATCCACTCCACCAGGCCGGCCTCGAACAGCCCGCCAAGGGCCATCAGCATCAGGCTGACCGTACAGTTGCCGCCGATATAGTTCTTGGTCCCGAGGTCCAGGGACTGATCGATGACTTTGCGGTTGACCGGATCCAGCACGATCACCGCGCTGTCATCCATGCGCAGCGAGGACGCCGCATCGATCCAGTAGCCCTGCCAGCCGGCTTCGCGCAACTTGGGGAAGACCTCGCTGGTGTAGTCGCCGCCCTGGCAGGTCAGGATCACGTCCAGGCCCTTGAGCGCCTCGATATCGAAGGCATCCTTGAGCGGCGCGATGTCCTTGCCCACGTCCGGTCCCTGGCCACCGACATTGGAGGTGGTGAAGAACACCGGCTCGATCAGGTCGAAGTCCCGCTCTTCCAGCATGCGCTGCATCAGCACGGAACCGACCATCCCACGCCAACCGATCAGACCTACACGTTTCATAACCGCACCTTCGTTAAACCTGGGGGCCGCCGCCTGAGCCGCGGGCCGAAGAGACTATCCGACTTTTAAAGCGCGCGCAGCGCCGCAACCACCGCATCGCCCATGGCCTGGGTACCGACCTTGACCTTGCCCGGGGAGAAGATATCCCCCGTGCGCAGCCCCTGGTCGAGCACCTGGCTGACGGCCCGCTCGATAGCGTCGGCCGCGGCCTGCTGATTGAAGCTGTAGCGCAGCATCATCGACACCGAGAGGATGGTCGCCAAGGGGTTGGCGATGCCCTGCCCGGCGATATCCGGCGCCGAACCGTGACAGGGCTCGTACATGCCCTTGTTGTTGGCATCCAGCGAGGCCGAGGGCAGCATGCCGATGGAACCGGTGAGCATGGAAGCCTGATCCGACAGGATGTCGCCGAACAGGTTGTCGGTGACCAGCACATCGAACTGCTTGGGCGCACGCACCAGCTGCATGGCGGCATTATCGACATACATATGGCTGAGCTCGACGTCCGGGTAGTCCTTGGCCACTTCCTCGACCACTTCGCGCCACAGCTGGCTGGACGCCAGAACGTTGGCCTTGTCCACCGAACAGAGTTTCTTGCCGCGCACCCGCGCCATGTCGAAGCCGACCCGGGCGATCCGGCGGATTTCGCTTTCGCTGTACGGCAGGGTGTCGTAGGCCTGGCGCTCGCCGTTCTCCAGGATCCGGGTGCCGCGCGGCGCGCCGAAGTAGATGCCTCCGGTCAGCTCGCGCACGATCAGGATATCCAGACCCGCCACCACGTCCGGCTTGAGGCTGGACGCCTCGGCCAGTTGCGGGTAGAGGATGGCCGGACGCAGGTTGGCGAACAGCCCCAGTTGCGCGCGGATCTTCAGCAGGCCGCGTTCAGGCCGTATGTCGCGCTCGATCTTGTCCCATTTGGGCCCGCCGACGGCGCCAAGCAGCACCGCGTCGGCGGCACGCGCCCGGGCGAGGGTCGCGTCGGCCAGGGGTACGCCATGCAGGTCGATGGCAGCACCGCCGATCACATCGTGGCTCAGCTCGAAGTCCAGCTGGAACTTGTCGTTGGCCAGTTCCAGCACCTTGACCGCCTCGGCCATGATCTCCGGACCGATGCCGTCACCGGGAAGAATCAGAATCTGCTTGCTCATAATCTGCCTCGTGAAATCCAATGATTAGGTCCGATGGGGTGTAACCACCGTGAAGAAACTCAGCGCCCGGCCCAGAGCACCAAGACATCGAAGCTGAAGGAGCCATCGCGTTCGATTTCGAAATAGTCGCGCACTTCCTCGCCCACGGCCGCCTGCAAGGCCAGGATGGCGGCGCGAAACACCTCGGGCGTGCGCATGCGCTCCACCCAGGAGGCGAACTCGATCCGCAGGCGCTGCCGGGAATGCGCCGTGACCTGCAACCCCGCGGCCCCCAGCATGCCCAGCCACTCGGTGGCCGAATAGTCGCGCACATGGCTGCTGTCGCGCAGCACTTCCACCGTTTGCAGATGGGTGTCGAGCAGCGGCAACCCGGGCGCCGACACGTCGATAAAGGCCGCCACTGCGCCCGGCTTCAGCACCCGCCGCACTTCCCGCAGGGCCCGCCCCAGATCGCTCCAGTGATGGGCCGAAAACCGGCTGAAGACGAAATCGAAGCTGGCGTCGGCAAACGGCAGGGACTCGGCCGCACCGCATTCGGTGCGGATATTGCCCAGGCCACGCGCCTCGGCATTGCGCGCCACTACCTCTAGCATCTGCGGGGACAGGTCATAGGCCAGCACCTCGCCCACCAGCGGCGCGAGGTGAAAACTCACATGACCGGCGCCGCAACCCAGGTCCAGCACCCGCGCGTCCGTCTGGCCGGCCACGGCGGCCTGCAGCAGGGCGAACTCCGGTCCTTGGGCATGCACCGTGCTGTTCAGGTAGGCCGTGGCCTGCTCGCCGAACTGGCGCTGCACCACCTGGTTGTGATCGCTCATGTCGTTCTCTTTGAATGGGGTCAGCGGGTGAATCCAAGGGGCGAAACCCTTCGCCCCTGCGGCCGTTCTCAGGCCTCGCGGAACAACCAGGGCTGACGGGAGCGGTGACCGCTTTCGAAAACCCCGATCGCCTCCGCGTCCTGCAGGGTCAGGCCGATATCGTCCAGGCCGTTGAGCAGGCAATGCTTGCGAAAAGCGTCGACCTCGAAGCGGTACTGCACGCCGTCCGGGCGGGCCACGGTCTGCGCGGCCAGGTCCACCGTCAGCTCATAGCCTTCGCAGGCCTCGGCCTGCTGGAACAGCGCGTCGACTTCGGACTCCAGCAGGATGATCGGCAGCAGGCCGTTCTTGAAGCTGTTGTTGAAGAAGATATCGGCAAAGCTCGGCGCGATGATTGCGCGAAAGCCGTATTCTTCCAGGGCCCAGGGTGCGTGTTCGCGGCTCGAACCGCAGCCGAAATTCTCCCGCGCCAGCAGCACGCTGGCGCCTTGGTAACGCGGGTAATTCAACACGAACGCCTGATTGAGCGGACGCGCCGAGCAGTCCTGGTTCGGCTGCCCGATATCCAGGTAGCGCCACTCGTCGAACAGGTTGGGGCCGAACCCGGTGCGCTTGATGGACTTGAGGAATTGCTTGGGAATGATCTGGTCGGTGTCGACGTTGGCACGGTCGAGGGGCGCGACCAGGCCGCTGTGCTGGGTAAAGGCTTTCATGGTCGGTCTCCTTAAGGCTGGATCAGGTCGCGCACGTCGATAAAGCGCCCGGTCACCGCGGCGGCCGCGGCCATGGCCGGGCTGACCAGGTGGGTGCGCCCGCCGGCGCCCTGACGGCCCTCGAAGTTGCGGTTGGAGGTCGAGGCGCAATGCTCGCCGCTGCCCAGCTTGTCCGGGTTCATCGCCAGGCACATGGAGCAGCCCGGCTCGCGCCATTCGAAACCGGCCGCCAGGAAAATCTGGTCCAGGCCTTCGGCTTCGGCCTGCTGCTTCACCAGGCCCGAACCCGGCACCACCATGGCTTGTTTGATCGTCGAGGCGACCTTGCGGCCCTTGGCCACGGCCGCGGCGGCGCGCAGGTCTTCGATCCGCGAATTGGTGCAGGAACCGATAAACACCCGGTCGAGCTGGATGCTGGTGATTGGCTGGTTGGCGCTCAGGCCCATGTACTTCAAGGCGCGTTCGATGGAATCGCGCTTGACCGGGTCGGCCTCAGCGGCCGGGTCCGGTACGTTCTGATCCACGGCCAGGACCATTTCCGGCGAGGTGCCCCAGCTGACCTGGGGCTTGATGTCTTCGGCCTTGAGCTCGACCAGGGTGTCGAACACCGCGTCGTCGTCGGACACCAGGTCCTGCCAGGCCGCGACCGCCGCGTCCCAGTCCGCGCCCTTGGGCGCGAACGGCCGGCCCTTGACATAGGCGATGGTCTTTTCGTCCGCGGCGACCATGCCGACCCGGGCACCGGCCTCGATGGCCATGTTGCAGATGGTCATGCGCCCTTCCATGGACAGCTCGCGAATGGCGCTGCCGGCGAACTCCAGGGCATGGCCATTGCCGCCGGCAGTGCCGATCCTGCCGATAATGGCCAGGACGATATCCTTGGCGGTCACGCCGAAGGGCAACCGGCCCTCCACCGCCACGCGCATGTTCTTCATCTTCTTGGCCACCAGGCACTGGGTGGCCAGCACGTGCTCGACCTCGGAGGTGCCGATACCGTGGGCCAGGGCCCCGAAGGCGCCATGGGTCGAGGTGTGCGAGTCGCCGCAGACCACGGTCATACCCGGCAGGGTGGCGCCCTGCTCCGGGCCGATGACATGCACGATGCCCTGGCGCAGGTCGTTCATCTTGAATTCGAGAATGCCGAACGCCTCGCAGTTCTCGTCCAGGGTTTGCACCTGCAGGCGCGAGACTTCGTCGGCGATCGACTCGTTGCCGCCCTGACGCTCGGCCTTGGTGGTCGGCACGTTATGGTCGGGGGTGGCGATATTGGCGTCGATCCGCCAGGGCTTGCGCGCGGCCAGACGCAGGCCTTCGAAGGCCTGGGGCGAAGTCACTTCGTGGAGGATGTGCCGGTCGATGTAGATCAGCGACGAGCCGTCGTCACGGCGCTTGACCTCGTGAGCATCCCAAAGCTTGTCGTACAACGTCTTGCCGGCCATCCGCATGTCCTCGTCTGTGCTGTGCCAGGATCAATAGCCCCGTGGCCTGTGGGGTTGATCCTAAGGAATTGCATCCAATAACTCAAATTCATATTTTTTATTAAATGAATTCCTAAAAGGAATAGAATTAAGCTGGATGCCTGCGTGCTGGCACAGCCTGACCGCGCATCAAGTCCCGCCTTGCCGCCCGGAGTAGCCATGGACCTCGCCGCCCTCAATGCCTTTATCGCCATCGCCGAAACCGGCAGCTTCTCCGCGGCCGGCGAACGCCTGCACCTGACCCAACCGGCCATCAGCAAGCGCATTGCAGGCCTGGAGTACCAGCTCAAGGTGCGGCTATTCGACCGCCTGGGCCGTGAGGTGCGCCTGACCGAGGCCGGACGCGCCCTGCTGCCGCGGGCCTACCAGATCCTCAATGTACTGGACGACACTCGCCGCGCCTTGAACAACCTCAACGGCGAGATCGGCGGCCGGCTGACCCTGGCGACCAGTCACCATATCGGCCTGCACCGCCTGCCACCGCTGCTGCGCGCCTTTACCCGGGCGTATCCACAGGTGGCCCTGGATATCCAGTTCCTCGACTCGGAAGTGGCCTACGAGGAGATACTGCATGGCCGCGCGGAGTTGGCGGTGATCACCCTAGCACCGCATAGCCAGGCACCGATCAAGGCCGTGCCGGTGTGGAACGACCCGCTGGATTTCGTCGCGGCCCCCGAGCATCCGCTGGCCCGTGGCGGCGCCATCGAGCTGGCGGACGTGGCGCGTCACCCGGCGGTGTTTCCCGGCGGCAACACCTTTACCCACCATATCGTCAACAAACTGTTCGCCACCCAAGGGCTGAAGCCGCATATCGGCATGAGCACCAACTACCTGGAAACCATCAAGATGATGGTCTCCATCGGCCTGGCCTGGAGCGTGCTGCCGCGCACCATGCTCGACGACCAGGTGGTCAGCCTGCCGCTGCCGGGCCTTCAGCTGGAGCGCCAGCTGGGCTATATCCTGCATACGGAACGGACCCTGTCCAACGCTGCCAAAGCCTTTATGGTCCTGCTCGACCAGCAGCGCGCGGGCCTTGTGCAGGTGCCCGTGCAAAGGCTAACGTGATGGCACAATACCGAGAAGGTCCGAGCATGACCCCGTATCAGCATTCCGTGGGCCGCTACGCCTCACCCCAGCCAGACAGGAACAGGGTCGCCGATGGCCAAACCCACTGATGGCCTGCCGCCCTTCCCCTTTATTCCAGCCCTGGACCCCGCGGAATTCGAAGCCGCCTGGCAAGATGCCCCACGCCTACTGGCAGCCCTCAACGGCGCCCACCTGGGAGCCTGGTACTGGGACATCGACAGTGGCCGGGTCAGCTGGTCGCGCGGCGCCCAGGCCCTGTTCGGGCTGGACCCCAAGCAGCCGCTGCGCGAACAGCTCAACTACCTGGACCTGATCTTCGAAGACGACCGCCGCGCGGTCATGGGCCTGTTCAAGGACCTGCTGCACGGTGCGCCGAGCAATCGGCCATTTCGTCATCGCATCCGCTGGCCGGATGGCAGCCTGCACTGGCTGGAAATCAGTGGCAGCCTGCAGCGCGACCCGGACGGCCACCCGCGGGTCATGGGAGTGATCCGGGACATCACCGCACAACAGGAGCGCGAACGCGCCCTGATCCAGTCCGAACAGCGCTTTTCCAGCCTGTTCCAGCTGAGCCCGGATGTGGTGCTGCTGGTTCGCTACGAGGATGCGGTGGTCACCGCGGCCAACCAACACTTTTGCAGCTTGTTCGAATGGCCGAATGCCGAGCTGATTGGCCTGAGCGTGCCCGAGCTGAATATCTGGGTGCACCCCGACCAGCGCGAATTCCTGCGCCGCATCGCGGTGCTGACCCACGAGCCGGTCAATCAGGACGTGCAATTGCGCACCCGCAGCGGACGGATACTGGACGGTGTGCTGTCCTGCCAGCATATCGACCTGGAGGGCCAGGGCTTTCTGCTGGCCACCTTTCTCGACACCACCGAACGTAAACGTGCCGAAACGGCGTTGCGCAACAGCGAGGAAAAATTCGCCAAGGCCTTTCTGCATACCCCCGATGCCGTGGTCATCACCGACCGGGCCACGGGCTGCTTTATCGAGGTCAACCCCAGCTTCGAGCGTCAGTTCGGCTGGAGCAAGGCCGAGGTATTGGGCCGTACCTCCCTCGAACTGGGCATCTGGGCGGATCTGCAGGATCGCCAGCGCATGCTCGACGCCCTGACCAGCGACAACCGCAGCGAACTGGAGGTGCGCCTGCACAGCCGTGACGGCAGCATCAGCGAAAACCTGCTCTACGGCGGCGAGATCGATCTAAACGGCCAACCCTGCCTGGTGCTCACGGTACGCAACGTCACCCAACAGCGCGTCCAGGAACGCGCCCTCAAGGACAGTCAGGACCGCCTCAACCTGGCCCTGGAGTCGGCCGACCTGGGCACCTGGGACTGGGACATCCCCAACGACAAACTCTACGGTTCGGCCCGCGCCTGTGTCCTGCATGGCTTGCCCGCCACGGAATTTCGCGGCACCTTCAAGGCGTTTTTTAGCAACGTGCCCCGGCAGGACCAGAAAGCCATGCGCCGGGTCTACGCGCAGTTGTTGCAACAGGATCAGCGCCAGGATTACCAGCTGACGTACCGTTCGCGCTTTGCCAACGGTGATCTGCGCTACCTGGAAAGCACCGCCAAACTCTATCGCGACGCCCAGGGCGCGCCCCTGCGCATGGCCGGCACGCTGATGGATATCAGCGAGCGCATGCTGCGCGAACAGCGCCTTGCCGCCTCGGAAGAAAAGTTCGTCACCCTGTTCCAGGCCAGCCCGGATCCGATTTGCGTCTCGCGTATGCGCGATGGCGTATTTATCGAAATCAACCCCAGCTTCAGCCAGACCTTCGGCTGGCCGCCCGACCAGATCGTCGGGGTGAGCGCCCCCGATATCCGTTTCTGGGTCGAATCCGAACAGCGCCAGCAGCTGTTTCAGCAACTGAACCAGAACAAGCTGCTGGACAATGTCGAGGCGCAATTCTATACCCGCGACGGTCGGCAGCTGACCTGCGTGGTGTCCAGCCGCTTCATCCGGGTCGAGCGGCAACTGTGCATCACCTCGACCTTTCGCGACGTGACCCAGCGCCAGCAGGCCCAGGCGGCACTCAAGGCCAGCCAGGAAAAATTCGCCAAGGCCTTTCATTCGAGCCCCGATGCCATCGTCATCACCGATCGCGAAACCGGTTGCTACCTGGAAGTCAACGAAGGGTTTTGCCGCCTGACCGGTTTCAGCGCCGATGAAGTCATCGGCCGCACCGCCCTCGATCTGCATATCTGGGCCGATAGTTCCCAGCGCCAGATGATGCTCGAACGCCTGGCCCGTGATGGCAGGGTGCATCACCTGGAAATGCTCGGCCATACCCGGCACGGCAAACCGATCCAGGCCGAAGTCTCGGCCGAGCAGATCGAACTCGACGGCCGACCCTGCCTGCTGGTGACCGCCCGGGATATCGGCGAGCTCAAGGATGCCCAGGCCCAGGTGCAGCACCTGGCCTATCACGACTCGCTGACCAACCTGCCCAACCGCGCCCTGCTGATGGACCGCCTGACCCAGCAGATCGCCCTGCTCAAGCGCCACGACTTGCGTGGCGCCCTGCTGTTTCTGGATCTGGACCATTTCAAGCACATCAACGACTCCCTCGGCCATCCGGTGGGTGATGCGGTGCTGAAGATGGTCACCGCGCGCCTGGAGGCCAGCGTGCGCCAGGAAGACACGGTGGCGCGCCTGGGTGGCGACGAGTTCGTGGTGCTCTTGTCAGGCCTGGAGGGCAAGCGCTCCCACGTCACTCACCAGGTGCGCCTGGTGGCGGAAAAATTGCGCATGTTGCTGGCCGAACCCATGTTCCTCGACGGCCATCGCCTGCAGGTGACCCCGAGTATCGGCATCGCCCTGATCCCCGATCACGGCGAGACCCCTGCGGACCTGCTGAAGCGGGCCGATATCGCCCTGTACCGGGCCAAGGACTCCGGACGCAACACCATCCAGCTGTTTCGCAGCACCATGCAGCATGCCGCCAGCGAACGTCTGCGCCTGGAAAACGACCTGCGCCTGGCCCTGGCGCGGGGCGAGTTCGAGCTCTATTTCCAGCCCCAGGTGGATGCCCGCAGCAACCGGATCATAGGCGCGGAGGCCCTGCTGCGCTGGCAACATCCGACCCTGGGTCCGCAATCGCCGGCGGTGTTTATCCAGGTGCTGGAGGAAAGCGGGCTGATTCTCGACGTCGGTGCCTGGGTGCTGGCCGAGTCCTGCCATGCCTGCGCCCGGCTGCTCGCCGACCAACTGGTGGAGGCCGAAGCCTTCAGTCTGTGCGTCAATATCAGCCCCCGGCAGTTCCGCCAGCACGACTTCGTCGAGCGGGTGGAGACCAGCCTGCGCGACAGCGGCCTGCCCAACGCCATGCTCAAGCTGGAAATCACCGAAGGCATCGTGATCCAGAACATCGACGACACCATCGCCAAGATGCACCGGCTCAAACGCGAGGGCGTCAGCTTCGCCATGGACGACTTCGGCACCGGCTATTCGTCCCTGACCTACCTCAAACGCCTGCCGGTGGATGTCCTGAAAATCGACCAGTCCTTCGTGCGCGATGCCACCAACGCGCCCAACGACACCGAGATCATCCGCGCCATTGTCGCCATGGCCCACAGCCTGGGGCTGGGCATGATCGCCGAAGGGGTCGAGCAACAGGATCAGCTGGATTTCCTGCAGCAGCAGGGCTGCCATCTGTACCAGGGCTATCTGTTCAGCAAACCCATTCCATTGCCGGCCTTTCGCGCCCTGTTGGCCACGGCGAACGCCGCGCGCTGAACACCCGACCCGACCGGCTGCGGTGGTTTTCCGGCCCAACCCACCAGGATCCGCGCCATGTCGAAGATCATGCTGATTACCGGTGCCAGTCGCGGCATCGGTTCCGCCACCGCCCGCCTGGCAGCCAGCCGTGGTTATCGGGTATGCATCAACTACCACCAGCGGCGCGACGCCGCCGAACAGCTGGTGCGTGAAATCGAGGCAGACGGCGGCCAGGCCATCGCAGTGGCGGCGGACGTGGCCGACGAGCGGCAGGTACTGCGCTTGTTCGAGGTGCTGGATCGACAGCTGGGCTGCCTGGACGTGTTGGTCAACAATGCCGACATGCTCGCGCCGCAGATGCGCCTGGAACAGATGGACGCCGCCCGGCTGCAGCGGGTCTTCGCGGTCAATGTGCTGGGCAGTTTTCTCTGCGCCCGCGAGGCGATCAAACGCATGTCCACCGAGCACGGCGGTCGCGGCGGCGCCATCGTCAACCTGTCGTCCATCGCCGCACGCCTCGGTGCGCCTAACGAATACATCGACTACGCCGCCGCCAAGGGCGCCATCGACAGCATGACCTTGGGCCTGGCCAAGGAGGTTGCCACCCAAGGCATTCGGGTCAATGCCGTCAGACCCGGCGTGATCCATACCGAGATCCATGCCAGCGGTGGCGAGCCACAGCGCATCGAGCGGGTCAAGTCCAGCGTGCCGATGGGACGTGGCGGCCAGACTGAAGAAGTGGCCAAGGCGATTCTCTGGCTGGCCGACGATGAAGCGTCCTACACCAGCGGCGCGCTGCTGGATGTCAGCGGCGGTCGCTAGGTTCGTTGCAACGCTGCCATCAAGCCGGCAAGGCTTCGGGAAGGGCCCTATAGCCCGAATGGTCGGCCGCCAGGCCGAGCAGAACCTCGATACGCGCGCAGTCGGTTTCGCGGCGCAGCTCGCCGAACAGTAGGACCGCCTCGGGGTAGGTGCGCGTCAGCAAGGCCAGCCATTGCTTGAGTCGACCCGGGGCGCTGCGCGGCGACAACGAAACGCGGGCCTGGCGCCAGAAATCCTGCAGCAGCGGCTGCAGGTCGCGCCAGCTCATGGGCTCCACGGTCTGCCCGGCACGAGCGGCGGCGATCTGCCGAGCCAGGTCCGGGCAGGCCACCAGGCCACGGCCGAGCATCACATCCTCCACTCCGCTCACCGCCCGGCAGCGCCGCCAGTCTTCCAGGGTCCAAACCTCGCCATTGGCGAATACCGGCACCTTGACCACCTCCTGCACCCGTGCCACCCACTCCCAGTGCGCTGGCGGCTTATAGCCGTCCGCCTTGGTCCGCGCATGCACCACGATCTGCCCGGCACCGCCCTCGGCCAGGGCCTGGGCGCACTCCAGGGCACCGTCAGGACTGTCGAAGCCCAGGCGCATCTTCGCCGTCACCGGAATGGCAGCCGGCACGGCACGGCGCACTTCGCGGACGATGGCATGCAGCAGCTCGGGCTCCTTGAGCAGGATGGCGCCGCCACGGGAGCGGTTGACCGTCTTGGCCGGGCAGCCGAAATTCAGGTCGATCACCGGTGCTCCCAGGGTGCAGGCCAAGGCCGCGTTATCGGCCAGACACTGGGGATCGGACCCCAGCAGCTGCACCCGCAGCGGCGTACCCGCCCGCGTGCGGGCACCGTGGGCCAGCTCCGGCGCCCAGGTCTTGAAGACCGAGGCGGGCAACAGGCGGTCGTTGATGCGGATGAATTCGGTGACGCACCAATCGATACCGCCGACGCGGGTCAGCACGTCACGCATGATCTCGTCGACCAACCCCTCCATGGGCGCCAGGGCGATCTGCATAGCCGCTCTCTCGAAAAAGAAGCGCAGTCTACGCGCCTTGGACCGGGGACAGAATGCCTGCATTGCAGGCGGTGCGGGAGTCATTGGCGTTGCGCGCAGGTCCAACTGCCCACACCCCTGCCCGAGTCTCATCATGCGTCCTTCAAGCCTGCTGGTTCTTTGCCTGTTAAATAGCCCTTCGGTCCTGGCCGGCGACCCCTTGATCCCCCCGCCCGTTAACCCGCTGCCGCAAACGGCCCAGGCGCACGTGGCGGTCAGCCGTCCCGAGGACCTGGCCGCCAATGCCTGCGATATCGGGCTTTATGTGCAGGACCTGTGGGTGGCCACCCTGACACCGGGCAAACAGGTGACGGTAGAGGTACCCGTGGGCGACATCGCCTTGAGCGTGGCGCCGGTGGGCTCGGCCTACTGCACACCGCCAGGGCTGCAGGTGCGCAACCAATCCGCGGTGCTGCAGGCTGGCGAAACCCGCCGCTATGAGGTGGCCACCGACGAAGGCGGCCTGTTCCTCGCGCCCGAAGTAGAATAACCGCGGTTGACGCAAGGTCAGGCACCCGATGGAGGCTTCAATGGCCGAGGCTGACCAGAGCCGGACCATAACCCTCGATAAACTCCACCGGCATGCGCTTGGGCTTGCCAGTGGACAGCTCGATGCAGACGAAGGTGGTCTGCGCACGCAGCAGGGTGCGTGCATCGGATGGACGCACCAGTTGAAAGCGTCGCGTCATCTTCAGTCGGTTATCGGACTCGACGATCCAGGTGGCCAGCTGCAACTCATCGCCTTCGTAGGCCGCAGCCAGGTAGTCGATCTCGTTGCGCAGCACGGCCATGGCCCGGTCCAGCCGGCGGTACTCGCACAGGTCCAGCCCCAGGCTCTGGGAATGGCGCCAGGCGCACCGCTCCAGCCAGCTGACATACACGGCGTTATTGGCATGGCCCAGGCCGTCGATCTCCTCGTCGAGCACGCAGAGGTCGATGATAAAAGGTGTCGCCAGATCCCAGCCCATAATGTCTGTCGCTCCAAGGGGTGCAGCGACTGCACCCACCGCGTGAAAAAACCGCAAACGGCACCAGTGGGCAAGGCGCGCGGAACAAACCTTGCGTCGTAGCCCTTCGTCCGCCGCCGCCATAAGCGTCCAGAGCTTAAGCGAGCGGTCTGCGTAATCCAATACCGGCGGTACCGGGTCGTCCTCGACGCCCAGGCGAGTTGCCGCTTTGCGGCCGCACGACGGACGCGATCGCGGCCACCTTGCCGACCGATCGATTGGCTGGACGGATGTCCGCCCGCTCGGCAAGCCAGCAACGGACTGCCATACTGCCCCAGTCCCCACTTCTTTTGCCGCGAGCGTTCCGCACGTGATTGCCGTTCCGCGCCTGCATCTTGTACTGCTGCTCATCTTGCTAGCCTGGTCTGCGGTAGCCCAGGCCGGGGCTCTGCAGCTGCAGGAAAGCCAGGAACCCCTGCAGGTAGGTCCCGCGCTCCAGGTCTGGAAAGACCCCGAAGGCCAGGCCAGGTTCGAACAGGTACGCGCCCTGGTCGATTCGGTTTGGCAACCGGTGACCCGGCGCGATGCCAGCTTCGGCTACAGCGGCGCGGCCTATTGGTTGCGCCTGCAGCTGCACAATCCGCAGCCACGGTCAGCCGACTGGATGCTGGTCAGCGCCAATCCCTTGCTCGACTACCTGGACGCCTATGGCCTGGACGAGGCGCGCGCCTACCGGACCGGCGACCAGCGCCCCTTTGCCGAGCGCTGGATTGAGCACCGCCAGTTCGTCATGCCATTGCGGCTGGCCGAGGGCGAAACCCGCACCCTGTACCTGCGCATGCAGACCGCCGGCTCGGCCACCCTGAGCGCCAGCCTGATGAGCGCAGCCACTTTCCAGCACCATGAACAACGCAGCCTGCTGCTACAAGGTCTGTTCTTCGGTGCCCTGACGGTGATGTTGGTTTACAACCTGCTGATCTTCGTGATCACGCGCGACCGCGACTACCTGTGGTACAGCCTCTTCGTCGCCGGTTTCGGCTTCTACCAGCTCATTCAGCTCGGTTTCGCCTTCCAATGGCTATGGCCCCAGGCCCTCGGCTGGCAGCAGCGCAGCTTCCCGTTCAGCGCGGCCGTGGCGACCCTCTTCGCCATCCTTTTTACCGCCGGTTTTCTCGACCTGCACAACAGCCACCGCAGGTATCGGCAGGCGGTCCGCCTGCTTCTCGGCGCCAGTATGGGGGTCGCGCTACTGGCCCTGCTCGGACCCTATACCCTGGCACTGCTGAGTAGCTTCGTGCTGGTGGGTGTCTGCGCCCTTCTGGCCTGCCTGTTCACCCTATTGCGCGTGCGCGCCGGCTACCGCCCAGCCCGATTGTTCGCCCTGGGCTGGATCGCACTGATTATCGCCAGCCTGCTGCATGTGTTGAGCGGTGTCGGCGTGCTGCCCTATTCGCTGGCGACTTTGCAGGCGCAGCAGTTCGGCGGACTGATCGAATTGGTGATGTTCGCCATCGCCCTGGCCGCGCGTATACGCCACACCCAGCGTGCCCATCAGCAGACCCTGCACCAGTTGTATGCCCAGGAGCATGCGCTGCGCTTGGAGCAAGCCCACGGCCTGGACCTGCAACAAGAAATCAACGAAGGCCTGGAGCGCCGGGTGCTCGAACGCACCCAGGCACTGGAGCAGGCCATGGCCGAGTTGTCGGCTGCCAACCGCCGCCTGGCCGAACTGAATCGCCAGGATGGCCTGACCGGCCTGCTCAACCGTCCGGCCTTCAACGATGAACTGCAGCGCGCCTGGGTGCGCGCCGAACGGGCGCAACGCCCCCTGGCCCTGTTGATGTTGGACCTGGACCTGTTCAAGCGGATCAACGACACCCATGGCCATCTGGCGGGCGATGCCTGCCTGCAGCATGTGGCCCGGCTTCTGCAGGCCGGGCTGCGCGGCGGAGATACGCTTGCCCGCTTCGGTGGCGAGGAGTTCGTGATCATCCTGCCGGATACCGACGACCAGGGCGCCCGTGAACTGGCCGAACGACTGCGCGCCGATATAGCGGGCGAACCCTGCTGGTATGGCGAGCAGGCGATCCCCCTGAGCCTGAGCGTCGGCGTCGCCGCCGGCCTGTCACCCCTGACCCGTGAACAGCTGCTGCACCGGGCCGACCTCGCCCTCTATGCCGCCAAGGCCGCCGGACGCAATACCGTCGAAAGCTACGAAGCCAGCGCCCTGGACGGCGTATGACGGCCCGCGGCGAGCAACCGCAGCACAGCCTCGATCAGCAGCGGATCGGACAACACCCGCTGATGACCGCCCCGCGGCAAGCGCAATAACCGGCTGTCGAACCAGGCTTGATGGATGACTTCAGCCTCTTCCACCGGCACCATCGGATCATCCTCGGCATGCACCACAAGGCCCGGCATGTCCAGGCGATAACGCGCCACATCGAGCTGTTTAACCGGAATCCCGGCATGGGTCTCGACTTGGCGCACGAACTGCACCTGCGCTTCGGCCGGCAAGCCCATGAAACGGGCGAAGCGGCGCAACGGGCCGATAAGTCGACTGGGCGCCGCGATACTCACCAGCGCCTCGGTCCGCAGGCCCAGTTGGGTCGCCAGCAGGGCACTGGCCCCCCCCATGGAGTGGCCGATCACCGCGTGCAGCGGCGGCAACTCGCTGGCCGCCTCGAGCAGGGCACGGGCGAACGCCACCACATTGGCTTCGCGCCCGGGCGAACGGCCATGGGCCGGACCATCCAGGGCCACCACCCCATAACCTGCCTCGACGAGCGCCTCGATCAGCGCGGCAAACTGGGTGGGCCGCCCTTCCCAACCGTGCAGCAGCAATACCGCCGGCCCGCTGCCCCAGCGCAACGCGGACAGCCCGAAGCGCAGGGTCACGCGCTCGGAGCGGGCCAGCAGCGGCAGCTCCCAATCCCGTGGCGGCAGGTCCCGCGGCGTCATAAAAGCGCGGCGCATCCGGCTGGCAACCATCTGCGGCGCCAGCCGACCGAGCGTGGCATTGAAACCACGCAGCATGCTCATACTGTTCATCGCCTACCCCCTCAGATAACCGCCGATTTGGCGGCCCGCAAAATACGGTCGGACAGATCGCCAGGGCCCAATGCCCGGGCCAGCGCCAACCCACCCACCATCAAGGCCAGATCGGCCAGGACCTTGCTGGCCTCCTCCGGACTGCCAGCCAGTTCGGCAGTCAGCAATTCCAGGTGCTGCGCCAGGACCTGGCGAAACCCCTCGGGCAAACGGCTCAGCTCAGGCAGCGAGCTGGGCAACGGACAGCCTCGATCCTGAGCATCGCGGTGCTTGCGCGACAGGTAAAAAGCCGCCATCAGCGCCCGGCGCTCCGCGGCCGGCAGCTTCTGGTCCAGTTCACGCAGGGCCGCGCGGCGATCCGCCAGGGTTTTACCGAAGACTTCCAGCATCAAGGCGTCCTTGCTCTCGAAGTGAGCATAGAAACCGCCGACCGTCAGCCCCGCGGCGCCCATCACCTCGCCCACGCTGGGGCCGGCCGGACCGCGCTGAACCAGCGCCGCACTGGCGGCAGAGAGGATGCGGTCACGGGTTTGGGCTTTCTTGTCGTTCATGTTCAGCCTCCTAAATATTATGCGTGAAATATTACATGCGTAATAATTTATAGCAAGCAGAGACATGAGCCACTGGTCGGCAGTTCTATTCGGAGTCGGGGTAGGGCCTTTTGACATTATCATCGCGAGTCGCATTGTCGCGAAGAAGGGTTCCAGGCAAGGCGCGGAACGCGGGCAAGGGTCATTCCCTTGCCCAGTTTCGCAACGCCGAATGGGGCGCTTATCCGCGCAACCCGAAGGGCCGGATCTGTTTTGATGCGAGAGGCGATTACTCGCTGCTCGTTGTGAGCGACACGGAGTCGCGCCTCATGCCAGGTCTGGTTTCAAAACCGATGTCGGCGCGGCCGTGCGGGTAGTGTCAACAGGCCCTACTGGGGCAGAAAAAACAAAAGGGTCATTCCCTAAAGAATGACCCTTCTAAAATCCCGCGGAGCGGGTAAATGGCGTCCCCTAGGGGACTCGAACCCCTGTTACCGCCGTGAAAGGGCGGTGTCCTAGGCCACTAGACGAAGGGGACAAAACCTTCGAAAAACAAGGCCAGCAATAATGCTGGCCCGTGGCAGTTTTTCTTACTGCGAAATTGGTGGAGATAAACGGGATCGAACCGTTGACCTCTTGCATGCCATGCAAGCGCTCTCCCAGCTGAGCTATACCCCCAGATTTATCGCCTCTCGGCTCACAACCCCTCGCGGCGCTGCGCTTTTGATACTGGCGTCCCCTAGGGGACTCGAACCCCTGTTACCGCCGTGAAAGGGCGGTGTC
>JAZKHB010000003.1:0-7202 GCA_040385585.1 Pseudomonadota bacterium
TGCTCCTGGGCTTTTTGGCGTTGATTGTGCTGAGCCTGTGGCTGCTCAAGGGCATGCAGCGCGGCGTCGAGCCGGTACTGCCTGCGTCAGCGCCGTTGCCTGTGTCCGCCGTGCCGGCCATCGAACCGGCGGCGCCGCGGCTGCTCGAGGTCCTGCCGCAACACGACAGCCGTGGCCTGGTGCTGCAGCTGTTGCTGGAGCGTTCGGTGGCCTATGGGCGCAGCGAGGAAAGCGGCATCGTCAGCCTGTCGCTGCCCGGTGTGCGCCTGGCGGGGGAGGCGCAACACGGGCGCCTGCAACGCGACGGTCAGAGCCTGTCCTGGCGGGTGGAAAGCCGGGGCGCGGATGTGCAGGTGCAACTGGTGGGCCTGGGCGACAACCTGCAGGTGCATGATCGCCTGGAGGCCGCGGGCGATCGTTGGCTGCTCTGGATCGAAGTGCCGTTGGCCGCCACTGACGGGCCGGCCGAAGTCGACCTGAACCTGGATGCGCTGCCCAGGGCCGAGCCGGCCCTGGAGCCGGAAACGCCCATGCCCCGGTGGCTCAGTGCACCGGTGCCCGCCGCCGAAGCGAGGGTCCCTGAGGCAATGATGCCGGTTGCGGCGCCCCCTGCTCCCGTCGCCACGGTGCCGCAGATGAAGATCGCGTCCCACCGGCCCGATGCCCTGGCCCAGGCCCGGGGTGCCCTGGATACGGGCGATTTCGCCCGTGCCATCGTCGAGCTGGAAACCCTGCACAAAGCCCGCGGCAACGATGCCCAGGTCGTCCGCCTGCTGGCCCAGGCCTACCTGGCCGGCGATCGCCAGCCGACCCTGTTGGCCTGGTTGCCGACCCAGCTGCAGCAATGGCCCCAGGACAGCGACTTGCGCCTGCTACTGGGCCGTGCGCAATTGCAGGCCGGACAGAGCGCGGCGGCGGTGGCGACCCTGGAGCAGGGCGCGCCGCCCCTGGACCGGGCGCCCAGTTATCACGCGCTGCTCGCCGCCAGCTACCAGCAGACCGGCCAGTGGCAGGCCAGTGCGGACCTGTACCGACGGCTGGTCGCGCTGCGTGCAGACCAGCCGACCTGGCAGTTGGGTCTGGCAATCGCCCTTGAGCAAGTCAATCAACCGGCCCTGGCCGCCCGTCATTATCGTCTGGCCCAGCAGGCGCCGGGTCTGGACGAGGGCGTGCGGCGCTTCGCCAGTGAGCGCGCCGCGGCGCTGGGAGATCATTGATGTCGGAAGTACGCCTGAAACTGCGCCTTGGAGACTTGCTGATCCAGGCCGGCCTGCTCAGCGACGCCCAGTTGCAACAGGCGCTGCAGGAGCAGAAACGCAGCGGTTCGAAGCTTGGGCGCACGGTGGTGGATCTCGGCTTCGTCGACGAGGTACGCCTGCTCACGGCCTTGTCCGAGCAGCTGAAGATCCCCTTTATCGACCTCAAGCATTTCAAGTTCGATAACGCCCTGGTGCAGACCCTGCCCGAGGCGGTGGCGCGGCGCTTCCGGGTGATTGTGTTGTCGCGCGAGGGCGGTGGTTTGCTGGTCGGCATGTCCGACCCCCTGGACTTGTTCGCCCTGGACGAGATGGAGCGCATTCTCAAGACCCGGGTGCAGCCGGCCGTGGTGCGCGAGGCCGAGTTGCTGGCGACCCTGGACACGGTCTATCGGCGCACCAGCGAGATCGCCTCGATTGCCGGCGAGCTGGAGGGCGAACTCAAGGACAGCGACTTCGACCTGTCCAAGCTGGGCGCCGACAACAACACCGAGGCGCCGGTGGTGCGCCTGCTGCAGACCCTGTTCGAGGATGCGGTGCAGATGAAGGCCTCGGACATCCATATCGAGCCCGACGAAGGCCTGGTGCGCATTCGTCAGCGCATCGACGGGGTGCTCAACGAACAGGTGATGAAGGAGGCGCGGGTCGCCTCGGCCCTGGTCATGCGCCTGAAGATCATGTCGGGCCTGGATATCTCGGAAAAGCGCCTGCCCCAGGACGGTCGTTTCAATATCCGGGTCAAGGGCCGCGCGATCGATGTGCGGGTCTCCACCATGCCGGTGCAGTTCGGCGAGTCGGTGGTGATGCGTCTGCTGGACCAGAGCGGCGGGGTGGCCAACCTCGACAGCAGCGGCATGCCGGCGGACATGCTGGTGCGCTTTCGGCGGCTGCTGCGCCGGCCCTACGGCCTGGTGCTGGTCACAGGCCCCACCGGTTCGGGCAAGACCACCACGCTGTACGCGGGCCTGGCCGAGCTGAACAGCCCGGAGAAGAAGATCATCACCGTGGAAGACCCGGTGGAATACCGCCTGGCCCGGGTCAACCAGGTGCAGGTCAACGCCAAGATCGACCTGAGTTTTGCCCGGGTGCTGCGCGCGGCCCTGCGTCAGGACCCGGATATCGTCCTGATCGGCGAGATGCGCGACCAGGAGACCGCCGAGATCGGCCTGCGCGCGGCCCTCACCGGTCACCTGGTGCTCTCCACCCTGCACACCAACGATGCCCTGACCTCGGCCATGCGCCTGGTGGACATGGGCGCCGAGCCCTTTCTGGTAGCCACGGCCCTGAACGCCGTGCTGGCCCAGCGTCTGGTGCGTCGGGTGTGCGAGAACTGCATGCAGGACCACGTCGCCGAGCCACGCCAGCTGGTGTGGCTGGAGGCCCTCTACGGCAAATCGCTGAGCGGCCGCAGTTTCAAGCGCGGGATCGGTTGTCACCGTTGCCACAACACCGGTTATGCCGGGCGGGTGGGCGTCTACGAACTGCTGGAGCTGGACGAGCGCATGGTCGCGGCGCTGCGGCGCAACGACCCCCAGGAGTTCGCCGAGGCGGCCCAGGTCAGCGCTCATTACCGGCCCCTGGCCGCCTGCGCCCTGGACTATGCCCTGGCCGGTATCACCAGCGTCGAGGAGGTGCTGAAGGTCTGCGCCACCCTGACCGACGAGGTGGTGGTCTGATGCGGATGCATTGCCTTGGCTGTATAGGGTGGATGTCGTTTTTTACATCCACCGAGGCGCCGTACGGTGGATCGGAAAAACGTGATCCACCCTACAAGATCGCAGGCCTTGCAGTGAGGGCCTTATTGCCATGAGCCAGTTCCGCTACACCGGCCGCGATGCCAAGGGCGAGAAGATCAGCGGCAGCCGCCAGAGCGGCTCGGCCGACAGCCTGGCTGGCGAGCTGCTGGCGGAAAAGATCACCCCGATCCAGATCGAGGAACAGGCGGCTGAGGGTGGCACCGATGTCATGGCCACGCTCCGCGAAATGCTGCGCAGCAAGAAGGTCGAACTCGAAGAGCTGATCATCTTCTGCCGGCAGATGTTCAGCCTGAGCAAGGCCGGGGTGCCGATTATCCGCGCCATCGGTGGCCTCGGCGAATCCCACCGCAATCAGTATTTCCGCGAAGTGCTGCAGGAAGTGCGCAGCGATCTGGAAAGCGGCATGAGCATGGCGGTGGCGCTCAATGCCCACCCCAAGGTGTTCAATACGCTGTTTATCAGCATGATCAGCGTCGGCGAGAACACCGGCCAGCTGGACCAGGCCTTCAAGCAGTTGTCCGGCTACCTGGAGATGGAGCGCGAGACGCGCAAGCGCATCAAGCAGGCCACCCGTTACCCGCTGTTCGTGATGTCGGCCATGGCGGTGGCCCTGGTGGTCATCAATATTTTCGTGATCCCGGCCTTCGCCAAGGTATTCGAGCAGTTCAAGGCACAGTTGCCCTTGCCGACGCGCATCCTGATCGGCACTTCGGATTTTTTTGTGAACTACTGGTGGCTTATGGCAATCATACTGGTAGTGGTCTTTTTCCTGTTTTTTCGTTGGAAGGACAGCCCGGCCGGAGCCCTGAAATGGGACCAGATCAAGCTACGCTTTCCGATTGTCGGTCCGGTGTTCGAGCGCATCGCCCTGGCCCGTTTCACCCGTACCTTCGCCATGATGTACAAGGCCGGGGTGCCCCTGCTGCAGACCCTGTCGATCAACAGCGCCACCGTGGGCAATCTCTATATCGGTCGCGCCATCCTCAGCATGCGCGAGGGGGTGGAGCGTGGCGAGGCATTGACCAGCAGCGCCTCGGCCAGCGGCCTGTTCACGCCCCTGGTGCTGCAGATGATGGCCGTGGGCGAGGAAACCGGCGCCCTGGACGATCTGTTTATCGAGGTTGCGGATTTCTATGAGCAGGAGGTGGACTACGACCTCAAGCAACTGGCCGATGCCATCGAGCCCATTCTGATCGTGGCCATGGGCATGCTGGTACTGGTGCTCGCCCTCGGGGTGTTTCTGCCCATGTGGGAGCTGTCCTCGGCAGCCAAGGGTAGCGGGTGAGCCCGGACTACGGGGTCGACGGCCAGGTGCGCCTGGCGCGCCGGCTAGGCCGGCTGCTTCTGGGGCTGATAGTCCTGGGGTTGCTGCTGGCCCTGGGCTGGAAGATCGCCCAGGTCAGTGAACGGCGGGCCATGGAGGCTACGCGCGAACACCTGGCCGCCAGCCTCAACAGCCTGGTCGCCGAGCAGGTGGCCAGGAATCAGGTGATGGACGCCGCCTGGAGCAAACGTAATCCCTTTGTCCTGCTGCGCTGGCAGCAGGACAACTACTGCGGCGAACTGGCCGCAGGGGAAACGCCGCAGCGCGGTTGCTGGTACTGGCTGCCGGCCGAGGCCTGGGTGCTGTACCGGACACGGTTCGGCGATGGATGGGCGTCGGGGCAGGGCGAGCTGCATGCCTACAGGCTGGTAGTGCTTGAGGATATGGTGCCAACTGGATCACAGTTATTGCATTCCATCCTTGCCTTGGAGCTTGAAGAAATACCTGTCGCGACATTGCCCGCGGCGGGTTGGATTAGTCACTGAGGAAGCAGTATGAAAAACAGCAAAGGCTTTACCCTGATCGAGCTGGTGGTGGTGATCGTCATCCTCGGCATTCTCGCCGCGGTGGCCCTGCCACGCTTTATCAACGTGACCAAGGACGCCCACGAGGCCGCCGTGAATGGCGCCGGTGGCGCACTGGCCTCGGCCGTGCTGCTGGTGCGTTCCCAGTGGGAAGTCAATCGCAGCAATGGCTCCGACACCACGCCCAATGCCGATGTCACCGGTTTCGGCGACGGCACGGTCGACGTCAATGCCGACGGTTGGCCGCTGGGTACCGGCGGCGCACTGAACTGCGTCGAACTCTGGGGCGCCATCTTGCAAGGTTCGGCACCCAGGGTCGCGGCGGCGGCGGCCACGGGCGTCGATTACGTGGCCACCAGTGCGGGCACGGCCTGTACCTATACCTACCAGCTCGATGCATCCGCCGGTGGTGCGTTCGACGACAGCATCGTCTACGAATCCGCCAACGGCACCGTCACCACCACCTTTGTCCGCTAAACCCTGTTTTGCAGTGAGGAAGTAACCATGAAAAATCAACAAAGCGGTTTCACCCTGATCGAGCTGATCATGGTGATTGTGATTCTCGGGATTCTGGCGGCCTTTGCCTTGCCACGGTTTGCCAACCTTGGACAAGATGCCCGAATTGCAACTTTAAATGGCGCCTTGGGTTCGGTGCGGGCGGCAGCTGCGGTGGCTCACTCCGCCGCCTTGGCTAAAAACCTTGGGGCTGCCGGCTCGGTCACGCTAGAAGGAACCGCTATTACCATGGCTAACTTCTATCCGACAGCCGATGCCGCCGGTATTGTCGCAGCGGCCCAATTGAGCCAGGATTTCAGCACCTCCGGCGGTGGCGCTACCGCGTTGGTGATTCAGATCGCGGGTGCCCCGACGCCTGCAACCTGCTCTTTTAGCTATGCCGCGGCGGCGGCGAACTCTGCGCCAACGATCCTTGCACCTACGACTGCAACTACTGCTGGTTGTTAAACCCGGGGATGGCCAGGCGCGGCTTCACCCTGATCGAGCTGCTGATGGTCATAGTGATCATCGGCGTGCTCGCGGCTGTGGTGGGGCCGCGTTTCTTCGATCGTCGGGTGTTTGACGAGCGCCTGTTCTTCGAGGAGACCCTGGCCGCGGTGCGCTATGGGCAGAAGCTGGCGGTGGCCAGCGGCTGCCTGACCCAGGTCAGCCTGGATGCCGGCGGTTACCGTCTGCGCCAGGCCGCCGGGTGCAGCGCCGGCGCCTTTACCCAGGAGGTGCGCGGGCCGGATGGCCAGAGCCCCTTCGCCAATACCCAGATACCCGGTGGCGTGACGATCACGCCCCTCAATTTTCCCGTGGTGTTCGATTCCCAGGGCCGCCCTCAAGGCGGCGCGGCGAGCGCCACGGTCGGCGGTTTTGCGCTGAGCGTGACGGCCGAAACCGGTATGGTGCAATGAAGCGCCCATTCGGGAAGCACCAGACCGGCATGACCCTGGTGGAGCTGGTGATCAGTATCGTGATCATCGGTATCGCCGCGGCCGCGCTGTACAGCGCCATGGCGTCCATCGGCGGGCGCTCGGCCGACCCGTTGCTGCGCCAGCAGAGCCTGTCGATTGCCGAAGCCTATCTGGAGGAAATCCTCCTGCAGCCCTACCTCGATCCCGCCACGCTGGCGGCCTGCCAGACCATTCCGGGCAGCCGCGGGCTGTTTGATGATGCCTGCGATTACCGCGGACTGGACGATGCCGGCGCGCGCACCGCCAGTGGAGCCGCCATCGGCGCCCTGGCCGGTTACCGGGTGCAGGTGACCGTGGCGCAGCTGGCCAACTGGAACGGGGTGCCGGCCCTGCGGGTGGATATCAGCGTGACCGACCCCGGCAGTCAGCAGGTGCTGCTCAGCGGTTATCGCACCTGTTATGGCGAGCTGGACGGCGGCGGGGTGGACCGATGCCCCTGAAGCCTGCGCGCGGTTTCACCCTGGTCGAGCTGGTGATGGTCATCGCCCTGGCCGGCGTGGTGCTGGTGATGATCAGCACGGTGCTGTCGCGCCCGCTGCAAGGCTTCGTCGATCAGAGCCGTCGCGCCGTGCTGGTCGACCAGGCGGCCGGCGCACTGAGCCGCTTGACCCGCGACGTGCGCCTGGCCGTGCCCAACTCCCTGCGGGTATCGGCCGATGGCCAGGCCCTGGAGCTGTTGTTGATCCACAGCGCCGCGCGCTACCGCCCCAACCGTATCGGCAGTGAGGGCCTGCGTTTCTCCAGCGAGCCCGCGGGCAGCTGCGCCAGCAGCACCCAGGGCGAGCGCTGCGACAGCGTGCAGGTGCTGGATGGCGCCTTCGACCCGGCCGGTGCGCGCTGGATGGTGCTCTATAACATCGGTGGCG
>JAZKHB010000003.1:7212-74532 GCA_040385585.1 Pseudomonadota bacterium
GATGCCGGCGCTGCGCCAGGCCGCCGGCGAATCCGGTGGCGAATCCGGCGGCAATCCGACACCGGGCAGCAATGTCTGGGCGCCGGCCAATCCCGGGGTCATCACGCCCACGGGCGGTACCTTCGGCCTGCTCGCCGGTGCGCCGGCCGGGGAGCGCCATCTCGCCTTGGGCAATCTGCCCGGCGGCGAATTCCGCTTCGCCTTCGCCTCGCCCCAGCGCCGCCTGTACCTGGCTTCGACCGTGGTGGGCTACCGCTGCCTGGGCGGACAGCTGCTGCGCTACAGCTACAACCAGTTGCTTGCGGCCATTCCCGCCGCGCCGCCGGCAGGTTCCAGCCCCCAACCGGTGGCCGGCAGCGTGGATTGCGCAGCCACTGCCTTCGTCTATCAGCCGGGCACCACCCGGCGCGCGGGCCTGTTGAGCCTGAGCCTGAGCATCCGCCAGCTGGATGAAAACCTTCAACTCCTGCAACAGGTCCATGTCGACAATGCGCCCTGATCGCCTGCCTTCGTCCGTGCGCGGCTTCGGCCTGGTGGCGGCGCTGTTCGTGATGATAGTGGTCAGCCTGGTGGTGATCGCCATGGCGCGCCTGGCCACCACCCAGCACGGCAGCAACAGCCTGGCCATCCAGCAGGCCCGGGCCTACCAGGCGGCGCGGGCGGGCCTTGAGTGGGGCATACGTCAGGCGTACAAGGGGGGTACCTGCAGCGGCAGTCCGGACCTGGCGGGCAGCAGCCTCAGTGAGTTCACGCTGGTGCTCAGTTGTGAGTCCAGCACTTACACCGAGACCGATGGCAGTACCCTGATCATGCTTCGCCTGAGTGTGGATGCCCACAACGGTACGCCTGGCAGCCGTCCCGACTACGCCTTTCGCCGTTTATCCGCTGTTGTGGAGCGCTAGCCCATGAACCTGATCCGTATGGCCGCGCTGTTGTTCGCAGGGCTGTGCAGCGCCCAGCTCTGGGCGGCGGCCTGCACGGCGGTGTTTCCCGACAGCATCACCGCTAACAGCGCCAATCAGCTGAACCTGGCCGGGGTGCCTTGGCAGAACTCGCCGGCCCTGGGTAACAGTTTTGTGCGCTCCCTGGGGGCGGGTAACCACTACTTCGGCGGCGGCAGCACCGGCAACGGCTGGATACTGAATGCCACCGGCGGCCCCACTACGGTGGTGTTCGTCAATGGCAGCCTGTCGTTATCCAACAACAGCGAGCTGAATGCCGGCGGCAATCCCCAGAACCTGATCCTGGTGGTCAACGGTTCCCTGAGCCTGGCCAACAATGTGGTGATCAATGGCTTTGTCTACGTCACAGGGTCCATCTTCATCGGTCAGAACCTGGTGCTCAATGGCGCCATCACCGCGCAGGGGGCGACCAACCAGCCCGGAGGCGGCAGTACCAGCCTGACCTACAACGACGCGGCCTTGAATCTGGCCGATTTCGGCGATCTGTGCAGCCAGACCCTCATCCAGGTCCATCACTACGAATTGCTCTACCAGGGTGCCGCGCTGACCTGCAACCCGCAGCCGGTGAAGGTGCGTGCCTGCCGCGATGCCAGCTGCAGCAGCCTCTATACCGGGCCCTTGAGTCTGACCCTTAGCCCCAGCAGTGGCTGGACGGCCACCGCTCCCGCCACCATCAGCAGTGGCAGGATACTCAATTTCAGCGGGGGGGCGGCGGAGGCGCAACTGCGCGTCGGTACCCCGGTCAGCGTCGTCCTGGGGCTCAGCGCGTCGGTGCCCGCCAGCAACCCGCTCGTCTGCTCGACCAGCGGCTGCACCATCACTTACGCCAGCAGCGGGTTCGTGCTCCAGGTGCCGAACCTGATTGCGGCAAAACCGGCCGGCGCCAGCATTCGCGCGGTCCGGCAATCCGACAGTAGCCAGGCCTGCGTGCCCGGCTTTGCCGATGTCACCCGCAGCGTGGCCTTTACCTCGGCGTACAGCACGCCCGCAAGCGGTACCCTGCCCGTGGTGGTCAACGGCTCCAGCGTGACGGCCAGCGCGACCAGCCTGAATCTTGCCTTCGACAGCAGCGGCACCGCGGCGCTGACGGTGAGTTACCACGATGCCGGCCAGATGAGCCTGAGCGCCCGCTACGAGGGCGGCGCCACCACGGGCGATGCGGGCCTGCTGATGACGGGCGCGACCCTGTTCGTCAGCAAGCCCTACGGCCTGTTGCTGCAGACCGATACCAGCGCTGACTGCACCGTCGCCGACAGCAGTTGCCCGGTATTTCCCGGTGGCGTGCGAGCGGGTGATCCCTTCAGCCTGCGTATCAAGGCGGTGGCCTGGCAGAGCGACGGCGAGGCTTTGACCGCCGCTGCCCTGGCGGACAACCCGGTCACAAAGAATTTCCAGCTGGGCAATATCGCCCTTGGCCGCGTATTGGTCGCACCGGCGAGCGGTACCGTCGGGAGCTTTTCCCCCACCAGTTACAGCCATGCGCTGGGCAGTCAGACCGCGGTCTCCAGCACCATCGGCGAGGTGGGCGTGTTTCGCCTGAGCGCCAGTCCCACGGCCAATAGCTATTTCAGTGAAACGGTGAGCGGCGGCGAGAGCGCTTTGGTGGGGCGCTTTATTCCCGCCTATTTGGGCGCCAGCGGCAGCGCCAGTTTGACGCCCAGCTGCGGCTCGTTCAGTTACCAGGGCCAACCCATGGTGTTCGCGTCGGGATTAGAGCCCGCGCTGACGGTGACTGGGTATAACCGCACCGGTAGCGTGACCACCAACTACGACCGGCCGGGTTTCTGGAGGCTGGCCGAGCCGGCTGTGGGTGCCTACAGCTCGGTAACGGCGGAAGTCGATGCCATGGACCCCGCCGACCTGCCTCGGGTGGCGGCCGTTGCGAACCGCGATGCGCGATTGACGAACCAGGGTGCGGCCAGTCTCAGCGTGACCGGTGTGAACAGTGGCGACGGTCTGCGGGTGTACCGCTGGAGCGGCGAGACGCTGCTCTACACGCCGGGGGCGGTACCGGGCCTCGCCGACGCCCCGTTCCAAGCCCGTATCCGGCAGAATTTTACGGCGGCCAGCCTGACCGATGACGATGGCGCCTGCGTCGGCGCCGGGGTGGGCTGCAGTGATTTCAGCTACCCCTTTACCGCCGAGCCCGGCAGCGAAGTGCGTCTGGGCCGCCTGCGCATCGGCAATGCCCACGGCTCGGAGCTGCAGGCCCTGAACCTGCCGCTGAGCATCGAGACCTGGCAGGCCCTGGTCGCTGGCGGCTACGGTTTCAGGCTGGAAGGCCTGGACAACTGCTCGGCCGCGGTATTGGGCGACCCGGTGCTGGATGGCTTCAGCGGCAAACTGGCGGCGGGCGAGACCAGCCCCGGCAGGACGGGGCCCACGGCGGGGTTTGGGCTGCTGAGCCTGACGGCGCCAGGTGCAGGCAACGAGGGCTCGGTTCGGGGCGGTTTTGCCGGCCTGCCGGCCCCCGTACTGCCGCCCACCTGGCTGGAGTACGACTGGAACGGCACGGGGCGCGAGGCGGCGCGGGGCGTTGCCACCTTCGGTATCTACCCGGGGGCAACCCCGCTGATATTTCGCCGCGAGTTGTACCGCTAGATCGCTGTCACTCGGCAGTGGCGGGGCGGGTGGCTGTGCAGGCTGGGTGACGTCTTGTTTATCCGCCATCGCGATGGCGGATGGATAAGGCGTCAGCTATGCGCGCCGATCCGCCCCACGAGATTCCAGGCCCGTGCAGATAAACATCGGCGCTATGAACAGCGCGGGGCGCAAGCGCGATGCGCAAGGTGAAAATGCTCCAAACGCACCCCGTGTAGGATAACCCTCGAGGCGCGATCAAAAACCCGGCGCTCGGGTTCAGGCGTCTTCGCCGTCGTCCTCGTCGGCGCCGTCGACCTTCATGCCCAGTTCCTTGATCTTGCGGGTCAGGGTATTGCGGCCCCAGCCCAGCAACAGGGCGGCGTCGCGGCGCCGGCCGGCAGTGTGCTTGAGGGCGGTCTCGATCATGATCCGCTCGAAGCTCGGCACGGCGCTGTCCAGCAGGTTGGACTGGCCGCGGGCCAGGGCCTGGTCGGCCCATTGGCGCAGGGCCTGTTCCCAGTTGGTGACCGGCGCGCTGTCCTGGGGCTGGGCCAGCAGCTCCGGCGGCAGGTCGTCGACATGCACCTCGCGCCCCGAGGCCATGACCGTGATCCAGCGGCAGGTGTTCTCCAGCTGGCGCACATTGCCCGGCCAGGGCAGGTTCTTCAGGTAGTCCTCGGTCTCGCTTTTCAGCAGCTTGGGCTCCACCGCCAACTCCTGGGCGGCGCTGCGCAAAAAATGCCGGGCCAGGGTCGGGATGTCTTCGCGGCGGTCGGACAGGCGCGGGATATGAATGCGGATCACGTTCAGGCGGTGGAACAGGTCTTCGCGGAACTTGCCGGCCTGCACCAGGCTTTCCAGGTTCTGGTGCGTGGCGGCGATGATCCGCACATCGACCTTGACCGGCGTATGGCCGCCGACCCGGTAGAACTCGCCGTCGGCCAGCACGCGCAGCAGGCGGGTCTGGGTGTCGGCCGGCATGTCGCCGATCTCGTCGAGAAACAGGGTGCCGCCATCGGCCTGCTCGAAACGCCCACGGCGCTGGTTGGCGGCGCCGGTAAAGGCGCCTTTCTCGTGGCCAAACAGCTCCGATTCCATCAGGTCCTTGGGGATCGCCGCCATATTCAGGGCGATAAAGGGCGAGGCGGCGCGCGGGCTGTGCCGGTGCAGGGCATGGGCGACCAGCTCCTTGCCGGTGCCGGATTCGCCGTTGATCAGTACGGTGATATTGGAATGCGAGAGACGGCCGATGGCGCGAAACACTTCCTGCATCGCCGGTGCCTCGCCGATGATCTCCGGCGTGCGGGCCAGCTCAACGGGCGCCTGCAGGCCTTGTTGTTCCTGGGCATGCAGGTAGGCGCGCTTGACCAGGGACACGGCCTCGTCGACGTCGAAGGGCTTGGGCAGGTACTCGAAGGCGCCACCCTGGTAGGAGGCCACCGCGCTTTCCAGGTCCGAATGGGCGGTCATGATGATCACCGGCAGACGCGGGTACAGCTCGCGGATCCGCGCCAGCAGGTCCAGGCCGCTGGAGCCGGGCATGCGGATGTCGGAGATGATCACGTCCGGCTGTTGACGGCTCAGGCGGCTGATCACCCCATCGGCGCTGTCGAAGCTCTGGGTGGTCATGCCTTCCTGTTGCAGGGCCTTTTCCAGGACCCAGCGGATGGAGCGGTCGTCATCGACAATCCAGACGGTTTCACTGCGGCTCATGGCGTGCTCCTTGTTCCAGCGGCAGGAAGATCGAGAACACGGTGTGCCCGGAGTGGCTCTCGCATTCGATCAGGCCCTGGTGCTGACTGATGATGTTCTGGGTAATGGCCAGGCCCAGTCCGGTGCCATCGGGGCGACCGCTGACCATGGGGTAGAAGATGGTGTCCTGCAGTTCGGCCGGAATCCCCGGGCCGTTGTCGATGATTTCCAGTTTGGTCACCAGGCGGTGGCGCACATGGCCGATGGTGAACTGGCGCAGGGTACGGGTACGCAGGGTGATACGGCCCAGGCGCAACTCGTTCTGCCCGCCGATGGCCTGCATGGCATTGCGCACGATATTGAGCACCGCCTGGATCATCTGCTCGCGGTCGATCAGTACATCGGGAATGCTCGGGTCGTAGTCGCGCACCAGAGTGATACTGCCCTGACTCTCGGCCTCGACCAGGCTGCCGACGCGCTCCAGTACTTCGTGCACGTTGGTCATGGACAGCGACGGCAGCTTGTTCGAGCCGAGCATGCGGTCCACCAGGTTACGCAGGCGGTCGGCTTCTTCGATGATGACGTTGGTGTAGTCCTTGAGGCTTTCTTCCGGCAGCTCCCGTGCCAGCAGTTGGGCGGCGCCGCGGATGCCGCCCAGGGGGTTCTTGATCTCGTGAGCCAGGCCGCGCACCAGCATCTTGGTGGTTTCCTGCTTGGACAGCTGGGCCTCTTCCTTGCTGATGCGCAGCAGCCGGTCGCGCGGGTGAACCTCCAGCAGCAGCAGGGTCGCCCCGCGGTTGAGGATGGGCGTTACCGAGTAGTCCACGGTCAGGGTCTGGCCGGTCAGGGCGGTGAGCACGGCTTCGCGCTTGTTGAACGGATGGGCCTCTTCCACGGCCTGGCGCAGGGAGGCCAGGGCCTCGGGGGATTCGGTGAACAGCTCGCTGATAAATTGTCCGTGGCTGCGCTGGCCGCTGACGGCCAGCAGCATTTCGGCCGCCGGGTTCATGTACTCCAGCCGCAGGTCGGCATCGAGCAACAGGGTCGCGGTGGTCAGGTTATCCAGCAGCAGGCGGTGCAGCGCGTCATTTATGGTCATTGGGCAGCATTCCGTAAGTCAGTCGGAAAATGCAAAAAACAAACCAAAGCCCTCAAACGACGCGTGAATAGCGCGGCGCCCTGCATTCTGGTGCGAATCGAGGGCGGGCGGCGAGGGTGGACGACCCAAAATGGGCTGGCTTAAGGGCGTGGTGCGCAGTATTGCACCGATTTGGTGCAGTGTCGGTCGATGTTCGACTCCAGGGCCGGGGGTGGCCTGCGCCTATTTGGTTGGAGGCTTCAGAATGCCGGGCAATAGGCGTTGCAGCAGGCTGGGTTTGACCACGGGTTTATCGCTGAGCGGGCACTCCAGGCGCACGCCGTAATCACCTGTCTCGCAGGGGTTGGTCATGCGCTTCTGCGCCAGGCTGATGCGCATCATATGAAAGGGTTGGGTCGGCGTGCGTTCCAGGATGCGTCCTTGTTCATCGAGGATCTCCACCGCCAGTTGATGGGTGCCGCGATCCACATCCTTCAGGGGGAATACCGGGCTGCGCCCGGGATCACCCACTGGCTTGCCATCCAGCAGCAGGCGGTAGTTGTGCCCCGCCAGCAGCCCCGGCTCGCTGCTGGCGGTGACGATCAAGTCCCCTGTAGAGCCGTCGCGGATGGTGGCATCCGGTTCGGGCACCAGTATGCGCAGCAGCTGGTAGACCGGTGCCAGGACGGGCGCGTTATACGCCGGGGGCGGCCGGATGGCGGCGGGTTGATTGCTGATCTGATTGCTGGGGGCCATCTCGATGCGTTGGGCCTTGTTCTGTCCGGGGCTGTCGGTAAACACCCGGTTGCCGTCGGCATCGATATAGGTATAGACCTCGGCCGCCGCCGCGGGCAGGCCCACGCACAGCAGGCCGATGAGGAGCAGGCGCATGGTTCAGGGGGCCGTCTTGGGTTTGGGTTTAGGGGCTGCCACCGGGGGCGCGTTGCCGGTGTTGACCCGCTGCATCGCGAAGTTCACCGCCTGACTTTGCTGGATCGGTTTGCCGCCGCTGAGCACCTGGACCATCAGGCTGTGTTCGCCACGGTCGATGTTTTCCATCTGCAGCCGTTGTCCGGGACTGGGCTGGCCATAGGGTTGACCGTCCAGCATCAGCTGCAGCAGGTGTCCAGGCTTGAGCGCCGGCGCCACATTGATGGTCACGCTGAAGGTGCCGTTGTTTGCCCTAATGGCTTCTTCCGTCGGCAGGTCGGCCAGCTGCAGGGTGCTGTAGATCGCTGCGGCCCCTGCTGCCGGGTTCGTGGCGCTGCCGTTGTCGGCGGGCGGTACCGGCATCGGCACGCTATTGATTTCGGGCAGATCCAGTGCCTTGACCTCGACGCCGTCCGGGGGTTGATTGGTGTACACCTTGTTGCCCTTGGCATCGGTGTAAGTGTAGATCTGCGCGCCGGCCGGCAGGGCCAGGCTCAACAACAGGCAAGTAAACAAGATGCGCATAACCGAGCTCCCACTCAGGGTGACGTGTCCAGGCGCTGCCGTAGCGATGTGACGACCGACAGGTCGCTAGCCTTGCATTGGCAGCCTGCGCTGGCAAGTGCGGGCGTGCGACCTTGTGCGCTGCGGCAAGGAAAGTCGTGGGAGGCCGCTCGAGGCGAATGCGGATTCTTCCCCGGAGTTGCCCGGGTGCGTCGATCGGGAGGCGGGGAATCGAGGCCGCCAAGCCGGAGGCCCGTGCCGGCCTTGAGCCGTAACGAGCCAAAAAAAAAGGCCTCGCCCGAAACCGGGGAGGCCTTTTTCAGTGGCGCGGCGCAAGCCGCGCAGCCGGGTTTAGACGCTGTAGTACAGGTCGTATTCCAGCGGGTGCACGAAGGTGCGCACCTTGATTTCTTCTTCGCTCTTGAGCTCGATGTAGGCATCGATAAAGTCGTCGCTGAACACGCCGCCTTTGGTCAGGAACGCACGGCCCTTGTCCAGCTCTTCCAGGGCTTCTTTCAGGCTGCCGCACACTTGCGGGATCAGCTTGCCTTCTTCCGGCGGCAGGTCGTAGAGGTTCTTGTCGGCCGCGTCGCCGGGGTGGATCTTGTTCTGGATACCGTCCAGGCCGGCCATCAGCAGGGCGGCGAAGGCCAGGTAGGGGTTGGCCGCCGGGTCCGGGAAGCGCGCTTCGATGCGGCGGGCTTTCGGGCTCGACACGTACGGAATGCGGATCGAGGCGGAGCGGTTACGCGCCGAGTAGGCCAGCATCACCGGGGCTTCGAAGCCCGGGACCAGACGCTTGTAGGAGTTGGTCGACGGGTTGGTGAAGCCGTTCAGTGCCTTGCCGTGCTTGATGATGCCGCCGATGAAGTACAGGGCGGTGTCGGACAGGCCGGCATACCCTTCACCAGCGAAGGTGTTCTTGCCATCTTTGGAGATGGAAATGTGCACGTGCATGCCCGAACCGTTGTCGCCGTACAGGGGCTTGGGCATAAAGGTCGCGGTCTTGCCGTAGGCGTCGGCCACGTTGTGCACGCAGTACTTCAGGGTCTGGACTTCGTCGGCCTTGGCCACCAGGGTGTTGAATTTCACACCGATTTCGTTCTGGCCGGCAGTCGCCACTTCGTGGTGATGCACTTCGATGACCAGGCCCATCTCTTCCATGGCGTTGCACATGGCGGTACGGATTTCGTGGTCGTGGTCGAACGGCGGGACCGGGAAGTAGCCGCCTTTGACGCCCGGGCGATGGCCCTTGTTGCCGCCTTCGACGTCCTGGTCGGACATCCAGGAGCCTTGCTCGGAGTAGATCTTGAACATCGAGCCGGAGATGTCGGACTTGAATTTCACTTCGTCGAAGATGAAGAACTCGGGCTCAGGACCGACGAACACGGTGTCGCCGATACCGGTGGTTTTCAGGAACTCTTCGGCGCGCTTGGCGATCGAGCGCGGGTCGCGGTCGTAGCCTTGCATGGTGCTTGGCTCGATGATGTCGCACACGATGATCAGTGTCGGCTCTTCGGTGAACGGATCCAGCACGGCGGTATCGTCTACCGGCAGCAGGATCATGTCGGAGGCTTCGATGCCTTTCCAGCCGTGGATGGAGGAGCCGTCGAACATTTTGCCGACTTCGAAGAATTCGTCGTCCAGCGCATCGCGTGCCGGCATGGTCACGTGGTGCTGTTTGCCCTTGGTGTCGGTGAAGCGCAGGTCAACCCACTTCACGTCGTGTTCTTTGATCAGTTGAATCGACTTCGACATGCTGTCCTCCAGGTGGATACGGCTCGCACCCGCGAGCCCACAATAATTCGATAAAGCGGTCGGCATAGTCTGCCAGGGTTATCTGCCTCACAAGGGAGCAAATTGCATGCCAGTGCCCCGGAATGGGCGAAGCCTGCGCACGCCAGGGTTGGCGCGGGTCAAGTCGGCGTGATCGGGCGTGCAAAGCCCTTAAATGGTGCATTCTCGATATTCAATGCATTGTTTTGGTGCGCCAATGAGGGGGCTGTACGAAACTGGTCAAAGCTTGAGCGATTTCCGCTATAATCCGCGCCCCTCTTTTCAGGCCTGCACCGCGCGCGTCGTTTTCATGAAACTTATCGTCAAAGTCTTCCCGGAAATCACCATCAAGAGTCGGCCGGTGCGCAAGCGCTTTATCCGGCAATTGGCGAAGAACATTCGCGCGGTGCTGAGCGACCTGGATCCGGACCTGCGGGTAAGCGGTGTGTGGGACAACCTCGAGCTGCAGACCGAGCTGACCGATCCCAAGGCCCTGCGCGCGCTGATCGAGCGCCTGAGCTGCACGCCGGGCATCACGCACTTCCTGGAAGTCAACGAGTACCCCCTGGGCGACCTGGACGACATCCTGGAAAAGTGCCGTCGGCATTACGCCGACCTGCTGCCCGGCAAGCTGTTCGCCGTGCGCTGCAAGCGCGCCGGCAAGCACGCCTTCAGCTCCATGGATGTGGAGCGCTATGTCGGCAGTCAATTGCGCCAGCAGTGCGATGCGGCCGGGATTTCCCTGAAGGCGCCCCAGGTGCTGGTGCGCATGGAGATCCGCGACCAGCGCCTGTTCGTCATTCATCACCAGCACGAAGGCCTCGGCGGTTTTCCCCTGGGCGCCCTGGAACAGACCCTGGTGCTGATGTCCGGCGGTTTCGATTCCACGGTGGCGGCCTATCAGATGATGCGTCGCGGCCTGGTCAGCCATTTCTGTTTCTTCAACCTCGGCGGCCGTGCCCACGAATTGGGCGTGATGGAAGTAGCGCACTATCTATGGAACAAGTTCGGCCGTTCCCAGCGGGTGCTGTTCGTCAGCGTGCCGTTCGAGGAAGTGCTGGGCGAGATCCTCGCCAAGGTCGACAACGCCCATATGGGCGTGGTCCTCAAGCGCATGATGCTGCGCGCCGCCAGCCGCATCGCCGAGCGCCTGGAGATCGATGCCCTGGTCACCGGCGAGGCGATCTCCCAGGTCTCCAGCCAGACCCTGCCCAACCTCTCGGTGATCGATTCGGCCACCGACATGCTGGTGCTGCGTCCGCTGATCGCCAGCCACAAGCAGGACATCATCGACACCGCCGCGCGCATCGGCACCGCCGAATTCGCCAAGCATATGCCCGAATACTGTGGCGTGATCTCGGTCGGTCCGACCACCCGGGCCAAGCCGGCGCGGGTGGTCTACGAAGAGGCCCAGCTGGACATGGCCGTGCTGGAGCGGGCCCTGGAAAGCGCCAAGCTGCTGCCCATCGACCGGGTGATCGAGGAGCTGGACCAGGACCTGCACGTCGAGGAGGTGGCCCAGGCCCTGCCCGGGCAGATCGTTCTGGACATCCGCCACCCCGACGCCTGCGAAGACCAGCCCCTGCTGCTCGAGGGTGTCGAGGTGCAGGCTTTACCGTTTTTCGCCCTCAACAGCCGCTTCAAGTCGCTGGATGAGGGTCGCCAGTACCTGCTGTATTGCGACAAGGGCGTGATGAGTCGCCTGCATGCCCATCACCTGCTCAGCGAGGGGCATGCCAATGTGCGCGTTTATCGTCCGGCATAGAATCCCGGGGCTCAATGGCGGCAGCATCCGCCATCGCCCTCCAGACCTTTGGGCGGTTTGCAAGCTTGTGCACTAGGCTTTCAGGCCGCCTGACCGAATTCGTATTTAGTTAATCTTTGCCGCGTAGACTACGCGGCACACCGAATCCTCTGATCGAGATACACAAGTGATCGAAAATCTACGCAACATCGCCATCATTGCTCACGTTGACCACGGTAAAACCACCCTGGTAGACAAACTCTTGCGTCAATCCGGCACCCTGGAGCGCAACGAGCTCAACGACGAGCGCGTGATGGACTCCAACGACCAGGAGAAAGAGCGCGGTATTACCATTCTGGCGAAAAACACCGCCATCAACTGGAACGGCTTCCACATCAACATCGTGGACACCCCGGGCCACGCCGACTTCGGCGGTGAAGTTGAGCGCGTAATGTCGATGGTTGACTCCGTTCTGCTGCTGGTTGACGCTCAAGACGGCCCTATGCCGCAAACCCGTTTCGTGACCAAGAAGGCTTTCGAAGCCGGCCTGCGTCCAATCGTGGTGATCAACAAGGTTGACCGTCCAGGCGCGCGTCCGGACTGGGTTCTGGACCAGATCTTCGACCTGTTCGACAACCTCGGTGCCACCGAAGAACAGCTGGACTTCAAAGTCGTCTACGCCTCGGCCCTGAACGGCATTGCCGGTCTGGAACACACCGACATGGCTGAAGACATGACCCCGCTGTACCAGTCGATCGTCGACAACGTACCTGCGCCGCAAGTTGACCGTGACGGTCCGTTCCAGATGCAGATCTCGGCTCTGGACTACAACAGCTTCCTGGGTGTAATCGGCGTTGGCCGTATCGCTCGTGGTCGCATCAAGCCGAACACTCCGGTTGTCGCTATCGACGCCGACGGCAAGAAGCGTACCGGTCGTATCCTGAAGCTGATGGGTCACCACGGTCTGCACCGCATCGACGTTGAAGAAGCAGCTGCCGGCGACATCGTCTGCATCAGCGGTTTCGATCAACTGTTCATCTCGGACACACTGTGCGACCCGTTGAACGTTGAAGCGATGAAGCCGCTGACCGTTGACGAGCCGACCGTTTCCATGACCTTCCAGGTAAACGACTCGCCTTTCTGCGGTAAAGAAGGCAAGTTCGTGACTTCCCGTAACATCAAGGAACGTCTGGACAAGGAACTGCTCTACAACGTTGCCCTGCGCGTTGAAGAAGGCGACAGCGCCGACAAGTTTAAAGTCTCCGGCCGTGGTGAGCTGCACCTCTCGGTACTGATCGAAACCATGCGTCGCGAAGGCTTCGAAATGGGTGTCGGTCGTCCGGAAGTGATCATCAAGCTGGTCGACGGGGTCAAGCACGAGCCCTATGAGAACGTCACCATCGACGTGCCGGAAGTCTCCCAGGGCGCGCTCATGGAGCAGATGGGTAACCGTAAGGGCGACCTGACCAACATGGTGCCGGATGGCAAAGGGCGCGTGCGCCTGGAGTACAACATTCCGGCCCGTGGTCTGATCGGCTTCCGCAACGAGTTCCTGACCCTGACCTCCGGTGCCGGCATCCTGACCAGCATCTTCGACCGTTACGCACCGATGAAGTCCGGCGACATGTCCGGTCGTCAGAACGGCGTACTGGTGTCGGTCGCCACCGGCAAGGCGCTGACCTACTCCCTGGAAACCCTGCAGGCCCGCGGCAAGCTGTTCCTCGGCCACGGCGAAGACGTCTATGAAGGTCAGATCGTCGGCATCAACAGCCGCGACAACGACCTGGGCGTGAACCCCACCAAGGGTAAGAAGCTGGACAACATGCGTGCGTCGGGCAAGGACGAAACCATTGCACTGGTTCCGCCTATCCGCTTCACCCTGGAGCAGGCGCTGGAATTCGTCCAGGAAGACGAGCTGTGCGAAGTGACACCCAAGTCGATTCGCCTGCGTAAGAAAATTCTCGGCGAAAGCGAGCGTACCCGCGCCGCCAAGAAAAACAGCTGATAGCCTGTACGGCTGAAAAAAACCCCCGCCATCGCTGATGGTGGGGGTTTTTTTATGCCTTGCCGCTTGGCTGTGCCGCGGGCCGGGGACGCGACTCGCACCGTCATTCCCGCGCAGGCGGGAATCCAAGAGCGCCTGGGTTTCGACCCGTCGGCGTGCCGACGCCTGCACCTTCCACCCTCTGAGTTGGCCCCTGCCCTGCAGGGTTGTGCGTGGTGCGATAACCATTGGATGGAATTAGAAGGCCATGACGAAGTTTTCACAGGCTCCGCTGTAGGTTGGCCGCCACATGGCCCGCCTCCAATGCTGCGAAGAGGGCCTGCCAGCCACTGGGGGCAACAGGTAGATGCAGGTTGTAGCGCGAGTCAACAATCATCGGGCCGACGACTGGGCGGGGCTCGGTTGGTTGTTTCTGTTTTTCTGGTACTTCTCCGGTGTCACTCACCTGCTGATCCAACTGACCGGTACTTCAGGGTTCGAGGGCTTTCGCCAGGCCTTTTTGATGAGTGCGCTCTGGCTGATCCCGGTGCTGCTGTTTCCCGCCCGTGCGCGGGTCATCGCCGGCAGCATTGGCCTGGTGCTATGGCTGTGCTCGCTGATCGGCCTGGGCTATTTCTGCATCTACGGCCAGCAGTTCTCCCAAAGCGTGATCTTTATCCTGTTCGAGTCCAACGTGGCGGAGGGCAGCGAGTATTTTGCCCAGTACTTCGCCTGGTGGATGGTGCCGGTTTACCTGGTCTACAGCCTCGGGGCCTGGCTGCTGTGGACGCGGGTCCGGCCGCTGGGCTTTTCGCGGCCCCAGGCCTGGGGGCTGAGCCTGTTGCTGGTGGCCGGCCTGCTGGTCTATCCGCTGGCCAAGCAGCTGCACAAACAGCCGAGCCTGGGGCAGGCGCTGGAGAAGTTCGAGGCGAAAATCGAGCCCGCGGTGCCCTGGCAGTTGCTGGTCGGCTACCGCAAATACCGGGAGCAGCTGGGCGCCATGCAAGCCTTGCTGGCCGGCAACGCCCGCGTGGCGCCGCTGCGCGATCTGGTGGACAGTCACCCCGGGCAACCCAGCACCCTGGTGCTGGTGATCGGCGAGTCGACCAACCGCCAGCGCATGAGCCTGTATGGCTATCCGCGGGCCACCACGCCGCGGCTGGATCGCCTGGGTGAGCAACTGATGGTATTCGATAACGTGGTGACACCGCGGCCCTACACCATCGAAGCCCTGCAGCAGGTGCTGACCTTTGCCGACGAGCAGCATCCCGATGATTACCTCACCACTCCGTCAATTATGAACATGATGAAACAGGCGGGCTACAGGACCTACTGGATCACCAACCAGCAGACCATGACCAAGCGCAACACCATGCTCACCACCTTCTCCGAGCAGGCGGACGAGCAGGTTTACCTGAACAACAACCTCAATCAGAACGCGCGCCAGTACGATGGCGATGTCCTGGCGCCCTTCGATAAGGTGCTCGTCGATGCCGCGCCCCGCAAGTTCATCGTCGTGCACCTGCTGGGCACGCACATGAGCTATCAGTACCGTTTCCCGCCGGAGTACGAGCGTTTCACGGATCGTCAGGGCGTGCCGGACTGGGTCACCGAGGACCAGTTGCCGACCTACAACAGTTACGACAATGCCGTGCTCTATAACGATTTCGTGGTTTCCAGCCTGATCGAGCAGTTTGCCGCGAGCAAGCCCCATGGCTTTCTGCTCTACCTCTCGGATCATGGCGAGGCGGTGTTCGATTCACCCGAGGGCGCTGTGCTCGGCCGCAACGAAGCCAGGCCGACGGCGCCGATGTACACCATTCCCTTTATGCTCTGGACCTCCGCGCAATGGCAGGCCAGCCATCCGGCGGATTACCGTGGCAGGCTCGGGCGCCCTTACAGCAGCTCGAACCTGATCCACACCTGGGCCGATCTGGCCGGCTTGCGCTTCGCCGAACTGGATTCGAGCAAGAGCCTGGTGAGTGCCGACTTCAAGGAGCGGCCGTTGCTGATCGGTGATCCCTATCAGCCGCAGTCGCTGATCGATTTCAGCCTGATCAAGCCCAAGACCGCGCCTCGGCCGGTGCTGCCACAGGCGCAGGTCCAGCGCTGAGGCCGCCTGGCTTAACGCGAAGGGTTCTGGACCTTGGGCTTGTAGGCGCAGAAGCCCGGTCGCGGGCCGATCTTGGGGTGGTTGCGGCAGGTGTCCGGGCGCAGCTCGTAGACGGTGCACAGGCGGCTCTTGCGGTCCAGGTACAGGCAGTCGTTGTTGCCCATGCGCACCAGGGTGAAGATCTCGCTCTTCTGGTGGAAGCGCTCGACCACGCCGTCCTTCATCAGGCGCTTGGCGATCTGCTTGCGCGGCTCGCCGCGCTCGAACTCCTGCACCAGGCCCAGGCGCAGCAGATCGTTGAAGCGCACCTCCACCGGCAGGGTGCAGCAGCTGGCCTGGCAGCTGCCGCACATGCTCTTGTCGTATTTGATCCAGGTGTCCGTGCGTTCGAGCTCGGCACCGACGATCAACAGCTTGTTCATTTCGTACACCTGCGGTGGGGCATGCTGGGCGCGGCATGATAACGGGCTTGGCGGTTTTGTGAATGGCCTTCTGCCTGCCGGCATGCCCATGCCCTTCACGGTGGTGCGAAAACGACGCTTCCTATACCCTCCGCACAGCCCGGGACGCAGGCGACGCAAGCTCCACCGGCACCTCGTTTCTGTTCACCCGCTCGGGATGCACGTGCATGCAATGGATTTTCATGCTGGTCGGTTTGTTCTGTGGCGCACTGGTCAACCAGTCCTGGTCGGGTGCGCTGTTGGGCAGCCTGCTGGGCCTGGGGCTTGGCCAGGCGCTCAAGTTGCAGCAACTGGGTGCGCAGAACGTCCGCCTGCGTCGGGAGCTGACGCAGTTCGCCGAGCGCTTCGAGGTGGGTACCACGGCCCTGCACGAACGGCTGCTCAAGCTCGAGCACGCGCCCGCGGATGCCACTGCTACGCCCGCCGAACCTGATGCTAGCCCGGTGCCCGCGTCCCTGGCCGAGGCACCGCCGCTGGCGCCGGTGTGGATCATGCCCGCCCCGGTCGAGGAAGCGCTGTCGGCGCCGCCAGCGGATATGCCTGAACTCGAGCCGGAGCCCGAGATGGCCTGGGAGCTGCCGGCCCTGCCCGCCGCCGCGCCCACGCCGCCCAGCGCCGCGCCGGTCGAGCCCCCCGTGCCGCCCAGGCCGCGTCAGCCTTCGGTGGTGGAACGGGCGATCGCTCTGGCCCAGGCCTGGCTGCTGGGCGGCAATACCGTGCTGCGCGTCGGTGTGCTGCTGCTGTTTCTCGGCCTGGCTTTTCTGCTGCGCTATGCCACCGAGGGCATGGTGGTGCCCATCGCCCTGCGCTATGCGGGGGTGGCGGCCAGTGCCGTGGCGCTGCTGGGCCTGGGCTGGTGGCTGCGCCGGCGCAACCCCGACTATGGGCTGATGCTGCAGGGGGCCGGGATCGCCGTCCTGTACCTGACGGTGTTCGCCGCCATGCGCCTGCACCCGCTGCTCGACCCCAAGCTGGCCCTCGGTCTGCTGGTGCTGGTCACGGTTTTCTCGGCCATTCTGGCCGTGGCGCAGAACGCCCTGGGGCTGGCAGCCGCCGCCGCGCTGGGCGGTTTCGCCGCGCCGATTCTGACCTCCACCGGTAGCGGCAATCATGTCGCGCTGTTTTCCTATTTCACCCTGCTCAATACCGGCATTTTCGCCATCGCCTGGTTCAAGGCCTGGCGCCTGCTCAACCTGATCGGCTTCGTCGGCACCTTCGGCATCGGCTTCGCCTGGGGGCTGCGTTCCTATAAGCCGGAACTGCTGTGGAGCACCGAGCCCTTCCTGGTGCTGTTCTTCCTGATGTACGTGGCCATCGGCCTGCTGTTCGCCCGGCGCAAGCTGCGCGAGGCGGCGGATGCGCCGCTGGGTCGCGACGCGCTGCTGCGCTGGTCGGCGCGCCAGGGCGACTATGTCGACGGCACGGTGCTGTTCGGCCCGCCCCTGGTGGGCTTCGGCCTGCAGCTGGCCTTGGTCCGGCACCTGGAATTCGCCGCGGCCTTCAGCGCCTTGGCCCTGGGGCTGTTCTACCTCGGCCTGGCCAAGCTGCTGGCCGGGCGCACCGCCGGACGCGCCTTGCTGCTGGTGGAGACCTGCCTGGCCCTGGGCGTGGTCTTTGCCAGCCTGGCGATTCCACTGGGCCTGGATGCCACCTGGACCAGCGCCGCCTGGGCCGTGGAGGGCGCCGGGATCTTCTGGCTGGGGCTGCGCCAGGGCCGCGGGCTGGCGCGGGCTTTCGCGCTGCTGCTGCAACTGGGCGCGGCCCTGGCCTTCCTCGGTGGGCTGCGTGGTGGGCTGGACAGCCTGCTGCAGGGATCGCCCCTGGGCGCGCTGATGATCGGCGCGGCCCTGCTGTTCAGCTTCTGGCAACTGCGCCAGGCCCCGGTCGACGCCGCCAGCGCCTGGGAGCGGCGCGGCGAGCCCTGGCTGGCGGGCCTGGGCCTGGCTTTTCTCTACCTGATCGCGCCGCTGTGCTTTGCCGCCGAAGCCACGGCCATCGCCTGGGCCCTGGCGGGGCTGGCGACCTTGTGGGCCGGCCTGCGCCTGCAGTCGCGCACCTTCCTGTTCGGCGCCTTTGCCGTGCAACTGCTCGGTGGGGCGGTCTTCCTGCTGCAGCTCGAAGGCGCTGGCGCCGACGCGAGCGGGGTCCTCAGTGCCGGCTGGCGTGGGCTGATGACCGCCTCGCTGATCGGTTTGGCGCTGATCGGCGGGATGCTGCTGGCGGCCCGGGACCGCCAGGTGCAGAGCGATGCGCGGCTGCTGCGGGCGCTGTCCGCGGTGCTGTTGATCGGCCTGATCTTTATCAACCTGGCGGTGCTGTTCGTCCTGCCCTGGCAGACCGCCAGCGCGGTATGGGGCGGCAGTGGCCTGCTGATTCTCTGGCTCAGCCTGCACCTGCAACAGCGCGCCAGCTTCCTGTTCGGCCTGCTGCTGCAGGGCATCGGCGGCCTGGCCTTCCTCGCCGCCGGCCCGTTGCTGCTCGGCCCCCTGACGGGCGAGGGGCTGCGGCCGCTGGCTCATGCGGGTTTCTGGACCCCGGCGGTACTGGCCCTGGCCGCGCTGATCGGCGCCTGGCGCCTGCAGCTCAAGCGGGCCGGTGATCAGGCCCTGGATGCGCTGAGCCTGGGGCGCCTGTCCCAGCTGTTGCTGGCCTGGGGCGCTGGCTGGTGGGCGCTGGCCCTGGTCAGCGAGGTGCTGCGCTTTGCCGCCCCGGCCCTGCAGGCGCCGCTGCTCCTGCTGCTGGCGGCCGCCAGCGTGGGGCTCTGGAGTCTGCTGGCCGTGCGCAGCCAGTGGCGTCAGCTGGCGCTGCTCTGCACCCTGCTGATGCCGGTGGCCCTGTTGGTATTGCTGCACGCCTGGCGACTGGACTATCACCCGGCGGCGAATTTCGGCTGGCTGGGCTGGGGCGCGCTGTTTGCCGTGCACCTGCTGAGCCTGCGCCGGTTGACGCCCTTGCTTCCGGCCGGCGCCCTGAGCGCGGCCCATGTGCTGGGTTGCTGGGTCATACTCGGGGTGCTGGCGCTGGAGCTGCGCTACCTGCTCTATGCCCTGTCCGCGCATTACAACGCCTGGCGCTGGCTGGGTTGGGCGCTGCTGCCCAGCGCCTTCCTGCTGGCCATGGCGCAGCCCGGTCGAGGGCCCTGGCCGCTGGCCGCCTACCCGCGCGAATACCGCGTGCTGGCCGCCACCCCCCTGGCCGTGCTGATGCTCGGCTGGTTCTGGCTGGCGAATATGGCCAGCGATGGCGCGGCCGATCCCTTGCCCTATCTGCCGTTGTTCAACCCTCTGGAGCTGGGCCTGCTGATCGTCTTGTTCGCCCTGTACCGCTGGCTGTGCGTCGGCCTGCCGCAGCTGGGGTTCGCCGGTGCGCGCTGGCAAGCGCTGCCGCCGCTGCTGGCCGGTGCCTCGCTGTTCGCCCTGTTGACCGCAGCGGTGGCGCGCACGGCTCACCACTGGGGCGGGGTGCCCTATCAGGTGTCTTCGCTGCTGCAGTCCATGCTGGTGCAGGCCGGCCTGTCCCTGGTCTGGACCCTGATCGCCATACCCCTGATGCTGATCGGCCATCGACGCCAGCGCCGCGAACTCTGGCTGCTGGGCGCTGCGCTGATCGCCATCGTGGTGGCCAAGCTATTCTTCGTCGAGCTGGGCAATCGCGGTGGCCTGGAGCGCATCGTGTCCTTTATCGGGGTCGGCGTGCTGCTGCTGATTGTCGGGTATTTCGCCCCGCTGCCGCCTCGGCGGCCCGACGCCCAAGAGGCTGATGCATGAGTATTTTTTGCCGTTTTTTGCATGCCCGTCCGGCACCGGTGCTGTTGGGGGCGGTTGCCTGGCTGCTGGCCGCCTCGGCGGCTGCCGAAGTTCCCCTGGGCGCCGCCTTGCCCGCCGACTATGCCAGCCAGGTGAGCTTGAGCCTGAGCGGCGAGGGGCCCTGGTATCGTTTGGAGCTGCCTATGGCCCTGCACCTGGGGGCTCAACATGCCGACCTGCGCGACCTGCGGGTGTTCAGCGCCGAGGGCCAGGCCCAGCCCTACGCCCTGACCCTGAGCGGTCCCCAGCAGTTGGAAGACCGCAGCGAGATCCGCCCCCGGCACTTCCCCCTCTACGGGCCGGCGGATGCCACGCCCGACCTGTCGGGTATCCGGGTGCAGCGCAGCGGCAACCAGACCCTGATCGAGGTGGCGCCCGAGGGCGAGCGGGCGGGGCAGGTGTTGCGCGGCTGGTTGCTGGATACCGGCCAACAGGAACTCTCGCTGCAGCAGCTGAGCCTGGACTGGGGCGCGGAGGACGCGACGCGGGTCGAAGGTTTTCAGCACTTTTCCATCGAGGCCAGCGATGACCTGCAGCATTGGCGCGCCTGGGGCGACGGGCAGATCGCCCAACTGAGTTTCGCCGCCGCGCGTATCGACCAGCGCGAGGTGGAGCTGCCCGGCCAGCCGGCACGCTACCTGCGTTTGCTGTGGCAGAGCCCGCGCCAGGCGCCACCGATCGAGGGGGCGACCCTGGTCGGCACCCGCCACAGCAGCACACCCGCGCCCCTGGTCTGGTCGGCGCCGCTGGCCGGCCGCCGTACGGGGGCCGGCGAATACCAGTGGACGCTACCCCTGGCGCTGTCGGCGCAGCGGGTGCGAATCGCGCTGCCGGACAATACCCTGGCGCCCGTGACCCTTAGTGGGCGGCTGCAGGGCCAGAAGAGCTGGTGGCCGCTGACGAGCGGCCTGCTGTATCGCCTCTCGGAGCCGACCGGGGAGCGGCTGCAGAACGAGCTGATCCTGGACGCGCAACCGCTGCAGCAACTGCAGCTGACGGTGGATGAGCGGGGCGGCGGCCTGAGTGTCGAGGCGCCATGGCTGGAGGTGGGCCTGCCGGCCACCCAAGTGGTTTTTCTGGCCCGCGGTACCCCGCCTTACACCCTGGCCATCGGCAACCCCGAGGCCCGGGCGGCCGACCTGCCCCTGGAGACACTGATTCCCGGCTACGTCGACGCGCGCCTGGCCGGGCTGGGGCGCGCCGTGCCGGACGCCGCCGTGGTCCAGGCCGCGAGCCAACAAGCGGCCGTGCCGCCGGGTTGGGACTGGTCGCGCATCGGCCTCTGGGCGGTGCTGCTGGCCGGGGTCGGATTGCTGGCGGGCATGGCCTGGAGCCTGCTGCGCAGCCCTTCCTCGAAGCCTTAGCCCCGCTCGCAGCGCCCTTGCGCCAGTGGTGGCACGCCTCGGGTGCGCGCCTGGCATGCCTGAGCGGGTTATCCGGGGCCCGGCTGCCCCGGCGATGCGCGACCTCCCTTGGCCTTTTTCAAGCATTAATGGCTATTTAATAGCAATTAAGCGGGAGGTTGCGTAAGTTGCTGGCGGCAAGCCCCGTCGTGCGCAGGTATGCGGCGGTTTTCCGGTGGCCGCCGGCCGGTGGTCCCCCATACAGGTGAGGCCCGCTTCTTCTAGTGCAATTGCTCTAGAACTTGGCTAAATTCAGTGTCTTGGTAAGTCCATATAAAAATAATTTGAGGAGTGCCCCATGAAGCGAGTCATGACGCCTTTGGCCGCCGCCTGCTTGTTGGCGCTGGCCCCGGTTGCTCAGGCAACGCCTTACAGCGGTTTCGTCGTATTCGGTGACAGCCTCAGCGATGCCGGGCAGTTCCCGGATCCGGGTGGTCCCGAGGGCTCGACCATACGCTTCACCAACCGCGAGGGGCCGAACTATCAGATTGGCAGCGGCGAGTTCTTTGCCCCCAATGCCACCATGATCATCAATGATCGTCTGGGCTTCGGCACGATGACCGGCTCCACCTCACCGGTCAATCTGGCCCTGGGTCTGCCCGATGGCACCAACTATGCGGTGGGCGGCAATACCACCCCGCAGATCCTCGATTCCATTATCGGCACTGGCGAGGGGTCGGTGGTCGAAACCACCGAGGGCGATAACCTGCGGGTGCGCGAGGCCTATCTGGTGGGGCTGGCCAACCGTGGCTTGTCCGTCGACCCCAATACGTTGTTCTACGTCAACGGCGGCGGTAACGATTTCCTCGACGGAATGATTCTGAGCATCCCCCAGGCCACGGCATCTGCCGTACGCCTGGGGGACAGCGTGAGGGCCCTGCAGGCTGCCGGCGCTCGTTATATCGTGGTGCCTTTGCTGGGCGATGTCAGCCAGACGCCTTTCGCCCGTGCTGCCGGCGTGTCGGGTTTTATCGCGCCGCTGGTGGGCGAATTCAACAGTGAGCTGGTGCGTCAGATGAGCGGCATCAATGCCGAAATCATTCCGCTGAACGTGCCCCTGCTGGTCGGCGAGGCGATTGCCAGCCCCGCCGAGTTCGGGCTCGACCCGAATCAGGACCTGACCTATGTCTGTTTCGACGACTGCACCAACCAGAGCACGGTCAGCGGCATCAACAGTGCCAACCCCGATGCGAGCACTTTGTTGTTCGACGACGGCGTCCACCCCACCATCGCCGGTCAGCGGGTCGTCGGCGATTACGCCTACTCCCTGTTGAGCGCGCCCTATGAATTGACCCTGCTGCCGGAAATGGCCCAGGGCGTGCTGCGGGCCCACCAGGACCAGCTGCGCAACCAATGGCTGGCGGACTGGGACGCGTGGCAGGCTGTCGGCCAGGTGCGCACCTTCGTCACCGGCAGCGGTCAGCGTCAGGATTTCGATGCTCAGAGCAATTCGGCCAGCGCCGATGGCAATGGCTACGGCCTTAACCTGGGCGCCAGCTACCGGCTGGACGAAGCCTGGCGCGTCGGCCTGGGCCTGGGGCTCGACGAGCAGTCGCTGGAAGCCGGTGCCTCGGACTACGAATTGCGTAGCTATCTGCTGAGCGCCTTTGCGCAGTACCAGCACAACCGCTGGTGGGCCGATGCTTCCGCGACTGTCGGCAAGCTGGACTATGACGACCTCGAGCGCGGCTTCGACCTGGGCATGGCCTCGCGCAGCGAGAAGGGCGACAGCGATGGCGACCTCTGGGCCCTGAGCGGTCGCCTGGGCTACGACATTGCCCAGCCCGGCAGCGCCTGGCACCTGAGCCCCTTTATCAGCGCCGACTACGCGCGGGTCGAGGTTGATGGCTATTCCGAAGCGGGTGCACGCTCCACGGCGCTGACCTTCGGCGATCAGGACCGCACCTCCAAGCGCCTGGGTGTCGGCCTGCAAGGGCGCTTCGCCCTTAGCCCGAGCACCCAGCTGTTCGCCGAAGTGGCCCACGAACGCGAGTACGAGGACGACACCCAGGAGGTAAATATCGCTTTGAACAGCCTGCCGACCCTGGGCTTCACCCTGCAGGGCTACACCCCGCAGGACAAGCTGAACCGCGCCAGCATCGGCTTCAGCCAGCAGCTGACCACCGGCCTGGCATTGCGCGGGGGCTACAGCCTGCGCCAGGGCGAGGACGATACCCAGCAGGGCGTCAGCCTGTCCCTGGCCTGGGACTTGTAACTGCCGGACTGCTCAAGCGCAGGCGTTCAGGAGGTATAAGAAGCCTGAGCGCCGCGCGCAACCGCTGAGCGTTTCATGGAACCAAATCAGTCAGGGCGCGCCTCCAGTAGGCGCGCCCTGATTGCGTTTGGGTGTCTCTACAGGATTACGTTTCCCGTCGCCCAGGCCCGTCTTGCAGCGGCGTTTTCGGAAGGGGCGAGATTAAGGCCGCTGGGGAATAAACCCGTTCGGGTGGATGGATTTCTGCCCAGGCCTGGCTAGATTCAGCCTTCAGGTAGTCCTATCCACTGCAAGGAATACCCCCATGAAAGGATTCATGACAACCCTGGCCGCCCTTTGCCTGCTGGCCCAGGTCTCTTCGAGTCACGGCAGTCCTTACAGCGGTTTCGTCGTCTTCGGCGACAGCCTCAGTGATGCCGGGCAATTTCCCGACCTGGGCGGCCCGCCCGGGGCCACCCTGCGCTTTACCAACCGAGTCGGTCCGAGCTACCGCAGCGGTAACGGCGAGGTCTTCGGACCCAATTCGACCATGCTGCTCGGTGATCGCCTGGGCCTGGGACCGGTGATCGGTTCCACCTCGCCAGTCAATCAGCGCCTTGGGTTGCCGGATGGCCGCAACTATGCGGTCGGCGGCAATATCACCGCGCAGGTCTACGACTCCATCGTGGGCACGGGCGAGGGCTCGGTGGTGGAGCTTCCGTCGGGCGATAATCTGCGGGTGCGCCAGGCCTATCTGGTGGAGCTGGCCAGCAGCGGCCTGGCCATCGATCCCGATACGCTGTTCTACGTCAACGGCGGTGGCAACGATTTCTTCGATGGGCTGGTGCCGGACAGTCCGGCCGCCCGTGCGGCGGCCGAGCGTCTGGCGGCCAGCGTCGGTGCGCTGCAGGCCGCCGGCGCACGTTATATCCTGGTGCCGCTGCTGGGAGACATCAGCCAGACTCCCTATGCCCTGGGTGACGGTATTTCGGCGGAGATCGCCCCCAAGGTGGTCGCCTTCAACCAGGAACTGGTGCTACGGCTGGCCGCCATCGACGCCGAAATCATTCCCCTGAACGTACCCCTGCTGGTGGGCGAAGTGCTGGCCGATGCGGCGAGCTTCGGCCTGGACCCGAACCAGGACCTCGCCCGGTATTGCTTCAATGGCTGCGATACCCAGAGTCCGGTCAACGGCATCGACAGCGCCAACCCCGATCCCGGTCGGCTGCTGTTCAATGACAGCGTGCACCCGACGCTCGTCAGCCAGCAGACAGCGACGGACTACGCCTACTCCCTGTTGAGCGCGCCCTATGAATTGACCCTGCTGCCGGAAATGGCCCAGGGCGTGCTGCGGGCCCACCAGGACCAGCTGCGCAACCAATGGCTGGCGGACTGGGACGCGTGGCAGGCTGTCGGCCAGGTGCGCACCTTCGTCACCGGCAGCGGTCAGCGTCAGGATTTCGATGCTCAGAGCAATTCGGCCAGCGCCGATGGCAATGGCTACGGCCTTAACCTGGGCGCCAGCTACCGGCTGGACGAAGCCTGGCGCGTCGGCCTGGGCCTGGGGCTCGACGAGCAGTCGCTGGAAGCCGGTGCCTCGGACTACGAATTGCGTAGCTATCTGCTGAGCGCCTTTGCGCAGTACCAGCACAACCGCTGGTGGGCCGATGCTTCCGCGACTGTCGGCAAGCTGGACTATGACGACCTCGAGCGCGGCTTCGACCTGGGCATGGCCTCGCGCAGCGAGAAGGGCGACAGCGATGGCGACCTCTGGGCCCTGAGCGGTCGCCTGGGCTACGACATTGCCCAGCCCGGCAGCGCCTGGCACCTGAGCCCCTTTATCAGCGCCGACTACGCGCGGGTCGAGGTTGATGGCTATTCCGAAGCGGGTGCACGCTCCACGGCGCTGACCTTCGGCGATCAGGACCGCACCTCCAAGCGCCTGGGTGTCGGCCTGCAAGGGCGCTTCGCCCTTAGCCCGAGCACCCAGCTGTTCGCCGAAGTGGCCCACGAACGCGAGTACGAGGACGACACCCAGGAGGTAAATATCGCTTTGAACAGCCTGCCGACCCTGGGCTTCACCCTGCAGGGCTACACCCCGCAGGACAAGCTGAACCGCGCCAGCATCGGCTTCAGCCAGCAGCTGACCCGCGATCTGGCGCTGCGCGGGGGTTACGGCCTGCGCCAGGGCGAGGACGATACCCAGCAGGGGGGCAATCTGTCCCTGGCCTGGGACTGGTAACAGGCCCCGCGTACGGCGACCTCTGTCGCCGCCCACGAGAACCGCGCCGCCTGGCGCGGTTTTTTTGCGCTGCCCTGTTCGGCGTCACAGAGGCTTGAGCGGGTGCTGGAGCGACTCGGGTCGCCACGCCTGGGTGCAGATGGGACGGTCTGCCGACAACGGGCGCCAGCCTCGCGCTGAACTCCGCGCCACTGTGCTCTGTCTGAGGGGCTGCACTCGCGCTAAACTGCGCGGGATTTTCCTTCCTCCGGAGCCTTCCATGTCCCGCGTTACCCTCAGCCGCTACCTGATCGAGCAGACCCGCAGCAACCACACCCCGGCCGACCTGCGGTTTCTGATCGAAGTGGTGGCGCGCGCGTGCAAGGAAATCAGCTACGAAGTTTCCAAGGGCGCCCTGGGTGGCGTGCTGGGCAGCATGGAAACCGAAAACGTCCAGGGTGAGGTGCAGAAGAAACTCGACGTGCTGTCCAACGAAATCCTGCTGGAGGCCAACGAGTGGGGCGGTCACTTGGCCGGCATGGCGTCGGAGGAGATGGACAAGGCCTATCAGATTCCCGGGCAGTACCCCAAGGGTGCCTACCTGCTGGTATTCGACCCCCTGGACGGCTCTTCCAATATCGACGTGAACGTCTCGGTGGGCACCATCTTCTCGGTGCTGCGTTGCCCCGAGCGTAATGGCGATTGCGGAGACCTGGGCGAAGAGGCCTTTTTGCAGCCGGGCACCGAACAGGTGGCGGCCGGCTATGCCATCTACGGTCCGCAGACCATGCTGCTGTTGACCCTGGGTGACGGCGTCAAGGGCTTTACCCTGGACCGTGAACTGGGCAGCTTCGTGCTGACCCACGACAATATCCGCATCCCGGAAAGCACCCAGGAATTTGCCATCAACATGTCCAACCAGCGCCACTGGGAAGCGCCGGTGACCCGCTATGTCGAGGAACTGCTGGCCGGCAAGACCGGCCCCCTGGGCAAGGATTACAACATGCGCTGGGTCGCGGCCATGGTTGCCGATGTGCACCGTATCCTCACCCGCGGCGGCCTGTTCATGTACCCGCGCGATTCCCGCGAGCCGGAAAAGCCCGGCAAGCTGCGCCTGATGTACGAGGCCAATCCCATGTCCTTTATCGTCGAGCAGGCCGGCGGCGCGGCGACCAACGGGGTGCAGCGCATCCTCGATATCCAGCCGACGTCCCTGCACCAGCGCGTGGCGGTCTTCCTCGGGTCCAAGGAAGAAGTCGAGCGCATCAGCGCCTACCACCAGGCCTGAGCCATGCAGCCCTGGCAGCCTCTGTTGGAGTGGTGGTTCGGTCCCTCTGCCGACAAGGCCGTGACTGACCGGCAGGGCCTGTGGTTCGGTAAAAAGCCCGAGCAGGACGCCGAGGCACGGGTGCGTTTTGGCGAATGGATCGAGCAGGCCCTGAGCGGCGGCGTGTCGGACTGGGAAGAAACGCCCGAAGGCTGGCTGGCGCTGATCCTGCTGCTCGATCAGCTGCCGCGGATGGTCCATCGCGATACGCCGCGGGCCTTCGCCGGTGATGCCCAGGCCCGGGAGCTGGCCCTGCAGGGGCTGGCGCGGGGGTGGGACCTCCGCTTGCCGGCCGCCGCCCGGGTCTTCGTCTACCTGGTCCTGGAGCACGCCGAGGACCCGGTGCTGCAGAACCGGGCCGTGGCCCTTTTCCAGGCGCTGCACGACCAAGTGGCCATGGCCGAGCGCGCGCCCTTTGCCAGTTTTCTCGACTACGCTCGCCGGCACCAGGTGGTGGTTGCCCGGTTCGGCCGCTTTCCCCACCGCAACAGCCTCTTGGGCCGCCCTTCCACGGCCGAAGAAGTAACTTTTCTGCAGGAACCCGGTTCGGGCTTCTGACGTCCAACCGACGTATGCCGACTCGTTTCGCTGCGTCTCAGTCGTATACCCCCAGGAATCATTCCATGTCCTTGCGTCATTTCGCCCTGCTGTCCTTCTGTCTGCTGTTGTCCGCCTGTAGCAAGGTGACCCAGGAAAACTACGCCCAGCTCGAGGCCGGGATGGACAAAGCAGAGGTGGAGGGTCTGCTCGGCAGTCCCACCGAATGCTCCGGTGCGCTGGGCCTTACCAGTTGTACCTGGGGCGATCAGCAGCGTTTTATCAGCGTGCAGTACGCCGGCGACAAGGTTTTGCTGTTCTCCGGGCAAAACCTTAAATAACCCCCTGAAAAAGGACGGCCATCATGCGTATTCCTTTCGCTCTCTCCGCCGCGTTGTTGCTGGGCGGTTGCGCCAGCAACGGCCCACCGCCCGAAACCGTTGGGCAGGTGGATCTGCAACGCTACCAGGGCACCTGGTACGAGCAGGCGCGCCTGCCGATGTTCTTCCAGCGCAAGTGCGTGCAGTCGGAAGCCCTTTATCAGCTACAGGAACCCAGCAGTATTGCCGTCACCAATCGCTGCCGCACCGCCGATGGCGAGTGGATCGAGGCCAAGGGCCAGGCCGTGCCGCAGGTGCCCGGGCAGACCGACAAGCTCTGGGTGCGTTTCGATAACTGGTTCAGCCGGCTGTTTCCGGGGCTGACCAAGGGCGAGTACTGGGTCCTGTACCTGGATGACGATTACCGCAGCGCCCTGGTGGGGCATCCCAATCGCGACTACCTCTGGCTGTTGACTCGCGAGGCCCAGGCCTCCGAGGCGTTGCGCGAGCCCCTGCTCAAGGTCGCCCGTGAGCAGGGCTACGACACCTCCGAGCTGATCTGGCGCCAGCCGGATGCGAGTATCGCCGCGCAGTAAACCAGGCCCGGGCGCCTGGCCAAGCCAGGCGCCCGTGATCACCCGCATGCTCCCGATCATCCACTCAATGCTGCGGTGCGCTGGCCGGCTGCAATGGGGTCGGCTCGCCCCTGGCTCGTCTGGGTTGGCGCAGCCGGATGCTCAGCACCTGGGCCGCGGTGCCATGCTCGAAGGCGCTGTCGGCCAGCGTCGGTTTGCCCTTGAGCAGCGAGGGGTTGCCGGAAAAGCCGACGGGCTCCAAGGGGATGCCGCGGGGGCTGAGGTCCAGTCGGCCATTGCCGTTGCGGTCCTGAAAGAGCTGCACGGCGTAGCGTCCCGGCGCCACTGCGACAAAGCCTAACCGCTGGCCCGTGACCTGCACGCTATGCAGGGGTGCTGCGGACCAGTCCGCCTGATCGGCGCGCATCAGGGCGGCATGCACCGGGCCGGCATCGGTCCAGCCTTCGAGCTGCACCTGGATATCGGCCCCACCGGCGGCCTGGGCCGGTGCGCACAGCCCGATAAACAGGGCAAGGAGCCAGAGGTGCGGGCCGGTCGTTACAGTTTTGCGAGAGCTGTATGGCATAATCTGGGCGTTTTGGCGGCGTGAATGATTGAGATGCGGCAGGTTCTAGTGGTGCACTATTCGCAAACGGGCCAGCTTGACCGGCTGGTGGCATCCGTCTGTGCGCCATTACTGGCGCAGCCGGGTATCCGGGTGGATTTTCTGGCCCTGCAACCGGCAAAACCTTACCCTTTTCCCTGGCCGTTTTTCAGCTTTTTCGGCATTTTCCCGGAAACCGTACTGATGCGTCCGCAGCCGCTCGAACCCCTGGCTGTGCAGGCCGACACGCGCTATGACCTGGTGATCCTGGCGTATCAGGTATGGTTTCTCGCGCCGTCCCTGCCGGTGACCGGTTTTCTGGCCTCGCCCGAGGCCGCTCCTCTGTTGCAGGGCACCCCGGTGCTGACCCTGATCGGCTGCCGCAATATGTGGCTGATGGCCCAGGAGAAGGTCAAGGCCCGGCTCGCCGCGCTGGGCGCGCGTCTGGTCGATAATATCGCGGTGACCGACCAGTGCGGCAGTGCCTGGAGCTTTATCACCACGCCGCTGTGGATGTTTACCGGTAACCGCCAACGCTGGAGCTGGTTGCCCAGGGCCGGCATCAGCGACGCGGACATCGCTGGCGCTCGGCGTTTTGGCGAGGCCATCGAGCGGCGTCTGAAGCAAGACGCGCAGCCGATCACCGCGCCCATGCTCCAGGGGTTGGGCGCGGTGCGTATCGATGAAAAGCTGATCGCCAGCGAGCGCGTCGGGGCCCGCAGCTTTCGCCTGTGGAGCCTGCTGCTCGCGGCCCTAGGCCCCCAGGACAGCCTGGCGCGGCGCGCGGGCATCCTGCTGTATGTGACGTTCCTGTTCTGCCTGATCCTGACCGTGGTGCCGATCACGGCGCTGCTGAAAAAACTGCTTGCCCCGCTGTTCCGTCAACGTACCCAGCAGGAAAAAGCCTACTTCGCCGCCCCGTCCGGCGAATAGACGACGTCTTCGAGGACTCCACCGTGCCCCAGCCCGTGTATATCAATCGCGTCAGCGCCTACCTGCCCCACGGTCCGGTGGACAATGAACAGATGGAGACTCGCCTGGGCCTGGTCGGCGGGCGCCCCTCGCGGGCGCGCAAGCTGGTGCTGCGCAGCAACGGTATCACCCAGCGGCATTATGCGATCGATCCCGAATCGGGGCTGCCGAGCCTGAACAACGCCCAGATGAGCGCCGCGGCCATTCGCGCCTTGCAAGGCCCCGGCTTCGACCTGCAGCAGCTCGAGTGCCTGGTGGCCAGCAGCGCCTCGCCGGATCAGGTGATGCCCAACCACGGCGTGATGGTGCATGGCGAGCTGGGCAACCCGCCCTGCGAGGTGGTGTCCACCGCCGGCATCTGCCTGTGCGGCGTTACCGCGCTGAAATACGCCTATATGAGTGTGGCCAGCGGCGAGAGCCGCAACGCCGTGGCCTGCGCCTCGGAGCTGGCTTCCAGCCTGATGCATTCGCGCAATTTCGAGGCCGAACTGGATAGCCGGGTCGAGGCCCTGGAGCTGAGCCCCGAGATCGCCTTCGAGAAGGATTTCCTACGCTGGATGCTTTCCGACGGTGCCGGGGCGGTGTGGCTGCAGGCCCAGCCCAATGCCCGCGGTCTGAGCCTGCGCATCGACTGGATCGACATCCTCTCGTTCGCCGACAGCATGCCGGCCTGCATGTACGCCGGTGCCGAGCGCGAAGGCGAAGGCCTGACCGGTTGGAGCCGCTTCGACGGCGAGGCGCGCAACCGCCGCTCGGTGATGGCGATCAAGCAGGACGTGAAATTGCTCAACGAGCATATCGTCCGGGTCACGGTCGAGCAGGCCCTGGAGCGCATCCTCTCGCGGCGTGAGCTGCGGGTAGAGGCGATCGACTACTTCCTGCCGCATTACTCCTCGGAATTCTTTCGCCAGCGCTTGGCCGCGGGCCTGGCCAACGCCGGACTGGCGATCCCCCAGGAGCGCTGGTTCACCAACCTGACCCGCAAGGGCAATACCGGTGCGGCCTCGTTCTTCATCATGCTCGAGGAGCTGTTCAACGGCGGCACCCTGCGGGCCGGCCAGACCTTGCTGGGCTATGTGCCGGAAAGCGGCCGATTCTCCAGCGCCTTTCTGCACTTGACGGTGATCGAAAACGGAGCCACGGCATGAAGCTCGAGGATGTGCCCCAGGACCACAGCAGCACCTACGGTGGCCACAGCAAGCTGGTCTACGCGGTGGATGCCGGCGGCCACTACCAGGGCGCGCAGAGCGACGGCTGGGAGCCGGAAGCCTTCGCCACGCAACTGGCCGTGGCCGAGTTGCAGGCCCAGGAAGCCGAAGCCCTGGCCGCCTGGCGGGTCGGCGAGCTGTCTCCTTTGAAATACCTGATGTGCCAGTGCCGCATGGACGAGGCGGCGCTGGCACAGATCGCCGGCCTGTGGCAGTGGCGCATCCGCCGGCACTTCCAGCCCCGGCACTATGCCCGCCTGCCGGGGCGGGTGCTGCAGCGCTACGCCGACGCCTTCGGCCTGGACGTGGCGCAACTGATCCGCTACCAGCGAGAACCCGCATGACGACCTTCCAGCATCAGCAGAGCGCCCACTGTGAAAGCGGTGTAATGGCCAGTCTGCTCAGCCACACCGGGTTGGCGATGAGCGAGCCCATGGCCTTTGGGCTGGCCTCGGGCCTGGCGTTCGCCTACCTGCCGATCGTCAAGCTGGGCGGCATGCCGCTGATCGCCTACCGCATGCCGCCGCGGCATATCATCAAGACCCTGAGCAAGCGCCTGGGCGCCCGGCTGCACACCGCCACCTTCGCCGGCCCGGCCCAGGGGCAGGCGGCGCTGGACGGTGCCCTGGCCCAGGGGCGGCTGGTCGGCCTACAGAGTTCGGTGTACTGGTTGCCGTATTTTCCGGCCGAGATGCGTTTTCATTTCAACGCCCATAACCTGCTGGCCTATGGCAAGGAAGGCAACGAGTACCTGCTCAGCGATCCGGTGTTTGAGGACGTGGTGCGTTGCAGCGAGGCGGACCTGAACAAGGCGCGCTTCGCCAAGGGCGCCCTGGCGGCCAAGGGCTTGCTGTACTGGGTGGACCAGGTGCCGCAGGCGCCGGACTGGGCCAAGCTGATCCGCCAGAGCATCCTCTCCACCACGCGTATCCTCGACGGCCTGCCGCTGCCCTGGATCGGCATCCGCGGCATCCGCCACCTGGCAGGACGGGTGCGCAAGCTGGACCCCGAGGCACTCAAGTACAACCGCCTGTACCTGACCCATATCGTGCGCATGCAGGAAGAAATCGGCACGGGCGGCGCGGGTTTCCGCTTTATGTACGCCTCCTTTCTCCAAGAGGCCGGGCTTAAGCTCGGCGATGCCCGCTTGGGCGAGGCCGCGGCCGAAATGACCCGCATCGGCGACGACTGGCGGCAGTTCGCCGCGGCCTGCGTGCGCTATTGCCGCAACAAGCAGGGTCACAGCGATTTCGAACCCATCGCCCTGGCCCTGGAAGGCATCGCCGCCCAGGAACGCGCGCTGATGCAGCGCCTGGCCGCCTGGGCCAAGGGCTAGCGGCACGTATCAAACCGTCATGCCCGCGAAGGCGGGTAGCCAGCCAGGCCGCATGCACGGCCGGTGGTCGTGCATCCTTTCCTGAACCTTAGTCGGCTGCCGTCAGCTCGAGGCGCAGCACTTCTACCTGCGCGGTCAGTCCGGCGAAGCCCTGCGCCGGTCCCGGGCCGTCGCCTGCTTGCAGCACCAGGGCCTGGACGCAGAAGCCGTCGCGTTCGTCGCACAGCAGCAGCAGCGCCTGCTCGATCAGGCCTTCGGCCAGGTCCAGTTCGGCGAGCATCCACAGATCGCGCCACACCGCCGTGCCTGCACCGATAAACAGGTTGGGGCCCTGCAGGCCCAGTTGCTGGGCGACATGGAAGCCGGCGGCATTGCTGACGCTGTTGACGAACTCGAAGGGCTTGGGCAGCTTCTGGGCCACGCAGACCGCTTCCAGCAAAGCCTGCATGGTCGGCCGCGCGGGATAGCGGGCGGCCAGGTACAGGCCGCTGTTGGCCTGCAAGTGGGTCTGCAAAGGCGCGGCGCCGAGCAGGGCCTGGAGGATCAGGCGGTCCACCCGTCGCGGTGGACTGATCAGGTAGGCGCCGAGCCGGGCCTTGATGGCCTTGTCGCCGACCGCGGCGCTGCCGCGCACTTCGCTGGCGGCAATCACCTTCATGACTGGGCTCCCGTGGCGCAGGCCTGCAGGACCAGGCTGGCGTTGTTGCCGCCGAAGCCGAAGAAGTTGGCCAGCAGCAGGCCGTCGGCGGGCGGCGTCCAGGGCTGATCCGGCAGTGCCAGCAGCGCGTCGGCGGCATAGTCGATACCCGGCAGAGAACCCTGGCCCAGTGCCGTGAGTAACAGCAGGGTTTCGCTCAGGCCGCAGGCGCCCAGGGTGTGGCCCAGGTAGGGTTTGAGCAGCGCGCAGGGCGGTGGTGCGCTGCCGAACAGCCGCGCCATGCCGTTGCTTTCGGCCCGGTCGTTGGCCGCGGTGGCGGTGCCGTGCAGCTTGACCAGGGCGATCTGCGCCGGCGTGGCCGCGGCACTGGCCAGGGCACGGCGCATGACCGCGTCGATATGGCTGCCGTCTTCCAGGGTGGTGGTCAGGCTGCTGGTGTCGCAGGCGCTGTAGCCGCCGAGCAGGCGGGCCAGGGGGGTCGGGCCGGGCTCCAGGTCGAGCAGCACGCTGGCATAGGCCTCGCCGAGGATCAGGCCGTCGCGTTCGGGGTGGAAGGGCCGGTAGCAGGCGCTGGCACTGACCAGGTCGAGAGCGGCGAAGCCCTGCATGGCCACGGCGCTGGGCGTCTCGAAACTCAGCACCAGGGCGCGGCGGAAGCGCCCCTCGCCCAGCAGCCGGGCGCCGTAGAGCAGGCCGTTGGCCGCGCTGGTGCAGGCGGTGTTGAGGGTAAAGGCGGCGGCAAAATCCCAGCGTTCGCGCAGTTGTCGCGCCAGCAGGTCCAGGGGGGTGGTCAAGGCTTCGCTGAAGCCCTCTCCTGCGCTCATGCGCGGCTCGATCTCGCCGATATCCAGGGTGGTGGTGGCCAGGACCAGCAGGCAGTCGTCCAGCGGCCCGGGGTTATCGCCCAGGCTGTGGCGCAGCAGCGCTTCCAGTCGCTGGGGCAAAGGGACGTGGGGCCCTTCGGCGAAGAAATAGGGCCGCTGCTGCTGCAGTTCGTGCACCGCATACAGGCTCGCGGTGGGCCGCGCGTCGCGCCGGTAGGCCGCCGCGGCGTCGCTCAGGTTCGTGCCCAGGGCGCTGCGCAGGGTGGCGCGCTGCAGGTAGACCGGGGTCACTGGGCCTGCCGGATAAAGGCGGCGATGCTGTCGATGCTGGCCAGCACGCGGCGGCCCTCCTTGGCGCCCTCGATGCGCACGCCGTACTGCTGCTGCACCGCCAGGGACAGCTGCAGGGCATCCAGGCTGTCCATCTGCACGCGGCTCTGGCGGCCGAACAGCGGCTCGTTGTCTTCGATGCTCTGCCACTCGATCTCGTCTTCCTTGTCGCATTCGCGTACCAGAAGCTGTTTGAGCTGTTGTTTCAGGAGTGCGTCGTCCATTGGCTTTCACTTAGTCGGCGGTGGAACAGGATCAGACCCAGGATGCAGGCGATCGCGGCGAACAGCAGCAGGCGGGCGCAGTAGGGGGCGATATCGGCGAGACTGCCCTGGCCCACCAGCAGGGTCAGGAAGGCATCCAGGGCCCAGCTCATGGGCGAGAGCTCGGCCAGCTGACGCATCGCATCGGGCATCACGCTCTTGGGCACCATGATGCCACCGATGGCCGCGAGGATGATGTTCAGACCGCCGCTGAGCAGCAGCGCCTGTTCGGTGCTGCGCGCCAGGGCGGCCATGGCCAGGCCCAGGCTGCAGGTCGTCAGCCCCAGGCAGGCGGCCAACAGCCAGTAGGCCAGGGCGCTGCCCGGCAGTTCCAGGGCGGGCAGGCCCATCTGCGGCAGACCCCAGACGCCGATGGCCAGCAGCAGGACGAACTGCAGCAGGTTGATGGCGAAATACGCCGGCAGCTTGCTCAGCGCCAGGGTGGGCAGGCCCAGGCGCAGGCAGCGCAGGCGCAGCAGGGTGCCGTTCTGCTGTTCGCGCTGGAAGCTGTTGGCCATGGGCAACATGACGAAGAACATGCCGAAGATCAGCCAGGCCGGGACGTTCTGCTGGGTGGCATTGGCCCGTCCGGCCAGGTCGCCGCTGGCCAGCAGCTCCTGTTCTTCGATATGGCTGCGGGTGCGCTGGCGCACCAGCTGCAGGCGCTCGTCGAGCGAGCTGGCGGCGTCCAGCTCGCCGCTGTCCAGCAGAAAGGCCATCAGCCGGGTCTGGGCCAGGGCCACTTCGACGGCGCCGCGTAGGCGCTGGCGCGACACGCCGTCGGTGCGCGGCGGGAACACCAGGCGCACCGCCGCCGGTGCGTCGTCCAGCAGCTGTTCAGAGAAGCCCGTGGGCAACTCCACACGCGGCGGCGCGGCGGCGGGCACGCTGTCGCCGGTGACGGTCATAACGCCTTGGGCATCGGGCATCCGCACGCTAAAACTGCGGGTGGTCAGCTGCGCCGCCAGTGCGCGCTGGAAAAACCGGCTGTCGCTGTCGTCGGCGGGCATGTCCAGCTGGATATCCAGCGGCGCGGGACGGTCCTGGTTGATATTGGCCATGGCCATGGCCATCAACAGCAGAAACAGCGCGGGCATCACGAACAGCACGGCCAGGGCATGTTTGTCGCGCAGCAGGATGCGCCATTCCTTGAGCATCAGGGCCCAGAAAATCACAACGCGCCCCCACTCAGGTGCAGGTAAAGCTGTTCCAAGGAGGGGCGGCCGAAGCGCAGCAGGCTGGGCAGCTGCGGCTGGCCGGCGATACAGGCGCAGATACGCGCCAGATCAGCCCCGTTAAGGGCGTCGATGCGCCAACCGTCGGGCAGGCGGACATAAGTCAGGGCGAGCTCGTCGAGCAGGGGGGGCAGGGTGTCGGGCAGCGGTCCTGGCCATTTGAGCAGCAGGCCGTGCTGCTCGCCGAGCAGTTCGCGGGTATCCAGGTCCAGGCGCACCTGGCCGCGGTCCAGCAGCAGGATGCGCTGGGCCACCCGTTCCACTTCGTCCAGGTAATGGCTGGTATAGATCACCGCCTTGCCGTCCCGGGTCAGGGCCTCCACGGCGCCGAGCAGCAGCTGGCGCGACTGCACGTCGACGCCCACCGTGGCTTCGTCGAACAAGTAGAGCTGCGCCGGTTGCAGCAAACCGATGGCGAAATTCAGGCGGCGCTGCTCGCCGCCCGACAAACGGCCTGCGCGGCGCTGCAGCTTGTCGGCCAGGGCCGTGCTGTCGATCACCCAGTCCAGTCGCTGGCGCCGTTCGGCGCCGCGCAGGCGGTGCAGGTCGGCGAACAGTTCGAGGTTTTCCCGTACCTGCAGTTCGGCGTAGAACGCCAGCTGCTGCGGCACGATGCCCGGTGCGGCGCTAGCGGTAAAACGCAGCTGACCCTGGTCCGGCTGCAGCAGGCCACAGAGCAGCGACAGCAGGGTGGTCTTGCCGGCCCCGTTGGGGCCGAGCAGGCCCAGGCATTCGCCCGGAGCAAGGCGCAGATCAATGCTCTGTAGGGCCGCTTCGCTGGCCTCGGGGTAACGGTAGCCGACGCCTGACAGCTCAAGCATGAACCAGCACCAGTAGCAGGTCGCCGTCCAGCAGCAAGCGGCCCTGGGCGCTGATGCTGAAGGCGTAGCGCGCGCCGGTAGGGCTCAGGGCCTGCTGGCTGGCCTGGACCAGCAGTTCGCCGCTGCGCTGGAGCGGTTCGTGGTGCAGCTGTACTTGACTGACCTTGCCGATCAGGGCCATCTGCAGCGCCGCGGCGTCGCCATACAGGGCGCCGTGCACGGCGCAGAGTTGGGCCGCGGCCTCGAACAACAGGCAGGGCGAGGCGTCGGAAGCGATGCTGTGTAAATGGCTCCAGGCGCTTAGACCGCTGATCTGCAGCGCATCGTGGGCCAGCAATCGGTCCAGCCACAGGGCTTGTCCCTGGTGCGGTAGCAGGCTGTGCAGATGCGTTCGGTCCATGGTGTGCGGTCGCGACGGGAAGGGGGAGAAGTGTACCAGCTCCCCGGGGGCGCAGGCTTTACTCCCAGTCCAGGCGTGCCAGTTTCCACTGTCCCTCGTCCAGCCACCACTCCAGGGTCACGCTGTAGTGCCGGGCGCTGTCGGGGATCAGGGCTTCGGCGCCGGTCAGCGCCAGTTGCGCCTGGGTATAGCCTTTTTCGGGGGAGATGGCATCCAGTCTGCTGCTATGCGACAAGGCGATGACCTGGATGTTCTTGTGTCGCAGAAACAGCAGGGCCATGCTGCGTCGGGCCCAGTCACGGTCCAGGGTCTGTTGCTGGGCGGCGAACTGCGGGTGCAGCTGGTCGAGTACCGCGCCATTGTCCTTGTCTTCGATAGTGCTCTGCAGTTGCTGCACGGCCGCCTCCAGAGCCGTCAATGGGTCGCTGCGGCCACAGCCGGCGAGCAGGGCCAGTAGCATCCACAGCGGGACAAGGTAGCGTGATGACATGGCGAGCTCCTGTTTCGGGGGCATGTTCGTGGTTATGATGCCCGGTACGACTCAATAGAACAGGGTCAAACTCAGCAAAACCCAGCCGAATAAAAGTCGGTACCCGATTCGCGGGTCTGAACGAGCAACCTGCGTCTTCCACGGCGCGGCGCGCCATTCAGGCCGCGACTTGACGGGGATCGAATTTCAGGATGAATTGAGCGGTGCTCCTATCGAAGGGCACCCTATAGACAGACTCGGGAGCGCACTATGCAGACTTTGTATCCGGAGATTAAACCCTACGCCCGCCATGAGCTGGCGGTACAGGCGCCGCATGTCCTCTATGTGGACGAAAGCGGTACGCCCGAGGGTTTGCCCGTGGTGTTTATCCACGGCGGTCCGGGTGCCGGCTGCGATGCCCTGAGTCGGCGCTTCTTCGATCCGAATCTGTACCGCATCGTCACTTTCGATCAGCGCGGCTGCGGTCGCTCCACGCCCCATGCGAGCCTGGAGAACAACAGCACCTGGGACCTGGTGGCGGACCTGGAGCGCATTCGCGAGCACCTGGGCATCGACAAATGGGTGCTGTTCGGCGGCTCCTGGGGCTCGACCCTGTCCCTGGCCTATGCCCAGACCCATCCCGAGCGGGTGCACGGGCTGATCCTGCGCGGCATTTTTCTGTGCCGGCCCCAGGACATTCAGTGGTTCTACCAGGAGGGCGCCAGCCGACTGTTTCCCGACTACTGGCAGGACTACCTGGCACCGATCCCCCAGGAAGAGCGCGGCGATCTGGTTCAAGCCTTTTACAAACGCCTGACCGGCGCCGACCAGATCGCTCAAATGCACGCGGCCAAGGCCTGGTCGGCCTGGGAAGGGCGGACCCTGACGCTGCGGCCCAACCCCCAGGTGGTGGAGCGTTTCACCGACGCCCACCGGGCGCTGTCGATCGCCCGTATCGAATGCCATTACTTTATCAACCAGGCCTTTCTCGAGCCGGACCAGCTAATCCGCGACATGCACAAGATCGCCCACCTGCCAGGGGTCATAGTCCACGGCCGCTACGACGTGGTTTGCCCGCTGGACAATGCCTGGGCGCTGCACCAGGCCTGGCCCAACAGCGAGTTGCAGATCATCCGCGAAGCCGGTCACGCCGCCTCGGAAAACGGCATCACCGATGCCCTGGTGCGCGCGGCCGACCAGCTGGCGCGCAACCTGCTCGACCTGTCACCCGACGAAGCATGAAGGCGCTGTTGCAGCGTGTCCGCGCTGCACGGGTCGAGGTGGCGGGCGAGGTGCTCGGCGCCATCGACCAAGGTCTGCTGGTGCTGATCGGAATCGAGCCCAAGGACGACCTGGTCAGCGTCGCCAAGCTGCTGCACCGTCTGCTCGACTACCGGGTGTTCGCCGATGCCGAAGGCCGGATGAACCTGTCCCTGCGCCAGGTCGACGGCGGGCTGTTGCTGGTACCGCAGTTCACCCTGGCGGCCGACACCCGCAGTGGGCTGCGTCCGAGCTTTTCCAGTGCCGCGCCGCCGGCCCAGGGGCAGGCGTTGTTCGAGCACCTGGTGGCTCAGGCCCTCCTCGCCCATCCACGGGTCGCCACCGGCCGTTTCGGCGCGGACATGCAGGTGCACCTGGTCAACGACGGGCCGGTCACTTTTCTGCTGGAAAGCTGATTCAGCGCGTCAGGGCCTCGGCGACAAAGTCCAGACGGTCCTGGCCGAAATGCATTTCATTGTCAACGAAGAAAGTCGGTGCGCCAAACACGCCGCGTTTGATTGCTTCTTCAGTGGTGGTCTTGAGGCGTTCCTTGACCCCTTCATCGCTGACCAGGCGCTCGAATTCGACCGGGTCGAAACCGGCGGCGCTAAGCACTTCGGCCACCACTTCGGTTTTGCCGAGGTTTTTCTGCTGCACCCATAGCGCTTCAAACATCGTCTGCACATAGTGCTCGAAGCGGTCGTCGCCCTGGTAGGCGGCCGCGCCGCGCATCAGCATCAGCGTATTGATCGGGAAGTTCGGGATGAAGGTCATTGGTACGCCGTAGCGGCGTGCGAAGCGCGCCAGATCCTGGAGCATCCAGGAGCCCTTGCTCGGGATCATGACAGGTGACTGGTTACCGGTAGCCTTGAACACCCCACCCAGCAGCATCGGCCGCCAGTGGATCCGGGCACCGGTCTGGGCGGCGATCCGCGGCAACTGGGTCCAGGCCAGGTAGGTGGCCGGGCTGCCGAAATCGAAAAAGAATTCCAGGGTTTTGCTCATCTTGTCTTGTCCTGTAAGGGTGGCCAGCACGCGCAGCGAGCGATGATCAGGCAAGGCGAAAGTCGGCGAGGACGCGGAGTTTACTGCCCGTAAATGAGCAAGTCCGAGCCGGCTTTCAACGCCGCATCATCGAGCGACTGAATTTTTAAAAGGTTTCGGACCAGGGGCGCAGATCCAGTTCATGCACCCAGCAGTCGCGGGGCTGGCAATGGATCTGCCAGTAGGTCTCGGCAATATGGTCCGGATTGAGGATGCCGCCCTGTTCCTTGCGCTTGTACAGCTCGGGAAAGGTATCGCGGATAAAGGCGGTGTCGATGGCGCCGTCGATGATCGGATGGGCCACATGGATACCCTGGGGCCCCAGTTCGCGGGCCATGCTCTGGGCCAGGGCGCGTAGGGCGAACTTGGCGCCGGCGAAGGCGGAAAAATTCGCCCGGCCGCGCAGCGAGGCGGTGGCACCAGTGAAAATGATGCTGCCGCGGCCGCGGGGCAGCATCACCCGGGCGGCTTCGCGGCCGGTCAGAAAGCCCGCCAGGGCGGCCATTTCCCAGACCTTGCGGTAGACCCGCTCGGTGGTTTCGGTGATGGAGAACTGCACGTTGGCGCCGATATTGAACACCACCGCCTCCAGCGGACCGATGTCCCGTTCGATGCGGGCGAACAGCTCCAGCACCTGCTCCTCCACCCGTGCATCGCAGCCGAAGGCGCGGGCCGTACCGCCCTCGGCCTCGATGGCCTGCACCAGGGGCGCCAACTTGTCCGCGTTGCGTCGCGCCACGCAGGCGACATAGCCCTCGCGGGCGAAGCGTTGGGCGATCGCCCCGCCGGTGGCGTCGCCGGCGCCCATCACCAAAATCGCTTTGCGTGCAGTCATCGCAGTTCTCCTGGGTTCTTTTTTGGAACTGACTTTATACTCAGTTCCTTTTTGGAACCTGTCAAGCTAATCTAGGGATTCGTTTTTCTGATCTGTCCGGAGTCCTCATGCGCTGGGAAGAGCTCGAGCAACAACCCTGTTCCCTGGCCCGCACCCTGTCGGTGGTGGGGGATCGCTGGACCCTGCTGGTGCTGCGCGAGAGTTTTCTCGGCGTCCGGCGTTTCGAGGCGTTCGAGCAGCGCCTGGGCATCACCCGCCATGTGCTGGCCGAGCGCCTGAAAAAGCTGACCGAGGCCGGCGTCCTGGCCAAGGTGCCTTACCAGGAGCGGCCGCGCCGCGAGGAGTACCGGTTGACCGACAAGGGCCGCGACCTCTACCCGGCGGTGCTGGCGTTGGTGAACTGGGGCGATCGGCATATGAGCGGCGCCGAGGGACCGCCCATCCGCCACACGCACAAGGGCTGCGGTCACGCCATGCACGGCGTGCTGGTCTGTTCCGAGTGCGGCGAGCCGCTGACGCCGCGGGACGTGGCCCTGGCGGAGGCGCCCGGCTTGGAGGGGCAGCTGTTGCCGGCGCACTGGCATGCCGGCGGCTAGGCCGGTGGGTCTCACTTTCTTGCCGTCATACCCGCGAAAGCGGTTATCCAGAGCGTCCAATACGGAGTCTACCTTTCGTCGTTCGTAGGCTGGGAAGAGCTGCCGTTCGGCGAAACCCAGCATGGCCAGCGCTGGGTTTCACTAATAAAACGGCTCTGCGCCAGCCTACCTATTCGCGGTGAAATGGATCTTGTTCGTCGAGTCTCAAGATTTCCCCTACGAAACTCACGGCTCACCTGCGGCGCACGACGGCCTCCAGGCCATTGTCTTCGAGCCAGTCCAAGGCCAGCTCCTGGATCTGCTGGTCCTGGTGCGCGAGCCAGGCCTGCTGCAGCGCGGGCCATAACTCCAAGGCATTGAGGAAGCTGCGCAACGGTTTGCGTCCGACCAGGGCCTGGCTGAGCGCGGCGTGGGCGCAGGGGTCATGCAGGCTGAACAGAAAGGCCTCGGCCATGGCCAGGCGCTGGGCGGTGCTGAGCGGTTCGATGATCAGGTAGCGATCGGTTTGTACCTGGTATTTCTCCAGCACCCCAGGCGCGGGCTCGCCGGGCGCGACGGTGAGCAAGGCGCCACTGTCCAAATCCAGATAGTGCTCACTGGCTTCGCTGCCGAGCAGCGCGGCTTCGAGTCGCTGCAGGTCGAGGGTCAGTGGGTACATGGGTTGTCCGGTGAGAGGCGGTTAAAAAAGACGGGCCAGCAGCGCGGTGACCGCGGTTTCCACCCGCAGGATACGCGCGCCCAGTTGCACCGGTTGCAGGCCGGCCTCCTGCAGCTTCTCCACCTCATAGGGGATCCAGCCGCCTTCCGGACCGATGGCCAGGGTCACGGACTGTTCCACGGCCCGCGGGCAGGCGGGGTAGTCGCCCGGATGGCCGACCAGGCCCAGGCTGCCGGCGGCCAGCTGCGGCAGGTGGTCCTCGACGAAGGGCTTGAAGCGTTTTTCGATCAATACCTGCGGCAAAACGGTATCGCGGGCCTGCTCCAGGCCCAGGATCAGTTGCTCGCGAATGGCCGCGGGCTCCAGGAACGGTGTCTGCCAGAAGCTTTTTTCCACCCGGTAGCTGTTGAGCAGAATCAGCCGGGGCACGCCCATGCTGGCCACTGTCTGCAGCACCCGACGCAGCATCTTCGGTCGCGGCAATGCCAGCAGCAGGGTCAGCGGCAGCTTGTCCGGCGGCGGCTGGTCCAGTTCGATGGACAGTTCGGCGACTTCGGTGTCCAGGTGCAGCAGCTGGCCACTGCCCATCAGGCCGCCGAGTCGGCCGACCCGCAGGCTGTCGCCGACGGCGGCACGGTGCACCTCCTGCAGGTGCTTGAGGCGACGGCCACTGAGCCGTACCCGATCGGCGGCAATGAAGTCGCCGTCTTCCAGCAGCAGCAGGTTCACGGCAAGGGTGCGGGCGGTTGCGCGGCGGGCGCCTGGGGTTCGTCGTGATGCTCGCGGCGCTTGCGAATCAGGCTGCCGGCGACGATGCCCAGCTCGAACAGCAGCCACATGGGGATCGCGAGCATGGTCTGGGAGAAGATGTCCGGCGGGGTCAGGATCATGCCCACGACGAAACACCCGATGATGACGTAGGAGCGGATACTGCGCAGGTAGGCCACGTCGACCACGCCGATCCAGACCAGCAGGACCACCGCGACCGGTATCTCGAAGGCCACGCCGAAGGCGAAGAACAGGGTCATGACGAAGCCGAGGTAACTGCTGATGTCGGTCATCATCGCCACGCCTTCCGGCGTCACGCTGGTGAAGAAGTGGAAGATGGCCGGGAACACCAGGAAGTAGGCGAAGGCCATGCCGCTGTAGAACAGCAGGATGCTCGACACCAGCAAGGGGATGGCGATGCGCTTTTCGTGCTTGTACAGGCCCGGGGCGATAAAGCCCCAGATCTGGTGCAGGATGACCGGCATGGACAGGAACAGCGACACCATCAGGGTTAGCTTGAACGGCGTCAGGAAAGGCGAGGCCACGTCCGTGGCGATCATGGTCGCCCCTTCCGGCAGATAGGCCCGCAGCGGTGCCGAGACCAGGGTGTAGATCTGCTGGGTGAAGTAGAACAGGCCGGCGAAGATCAGGAAGATCGCCGCGACACAGCGCAGCAAGCGTGTCCGCAGTTCGGTGAGGTGCGAGACCAGGGGCATTTCCTGATCGTTTTCCGGTTTCTGGGCGCTCATGGGGTTCGCTGTTGGGGGGCACTGGGCGGCGGGCTGACGTTGTCAGGGGCCTGGACGTCGGCTGCCGGTGCGGCAGCGACGGTCGGCGACGCGGCACCGACCTGGGCGGCGGGTACCGGAGCCAAGGGCGCACGCACGCTGCTGGCCGGCTTGAACGGCGTGAACAGATCCTGCGTTTCCTGTTCCAGCGACATGATGTTTTCGTTATGCAGTTGCCGACGGATCTCGTCGGCACCGATCTCGCGCTCCACTTCCTGCTTGATCGCGTTGAAGCTGCGCTTCAAGCGCCCGATCCACAGGCCCGCGGTACGCGCCGCGCCGGGCAGACGCTCGGGGCCGAGCACCAGCAAGGCGATCAAGCCGATCAGCAGCAACTCACCGAAACTGATTCCGAACATCAGTCGTTCCTGGCCGGGTCGTTCCTGACGGGGTCAGAGACCTTCTGCGCCTGCACGTCGATGGTCTGTGCCTGGTTGAGGTTCTGTGCCGGCGGTTCGGCGGCTTTCTCCTCGTCCTCGGTGTGCATCGCCTTGCGAAAGCCCTTGATCGATTCGCCGATATCGCTGCCCAGACCCTTGAGCTTCTTGGTGCCGAATACCAGCACGACGACGATCAGGATGACGACCCAATGTTTCCAGTCAAAAATACCCATGGAACTCTCCTCAAAGAAAATAAGTTAGGCCGAGGGTGCGCGTGCGGCCTTCTCGACATGGCCGGACAAGCCGAAGCGGCGGTCCAGTTCATCCAGCACCGCCTGGGGATGCTCGCCGAGGGCGGCGAGCATGATCAGGCTGTGGAACCAGAGGTCGGCGGTTTCGTAGATCAGGTCGCTGCAGTCGCCACTGATCGCGGCATCCTTGGCGGCCAGTATGGTTTCCACCGACTCTTCGCCGACCTTTTCCAGAATCTTGTTCAGGCCTTTGTGGTACAGACTGGCCACGTAGGAGCTGTCCGGCGCGGCGCCCTTGCGCGATTCCAGTACGGCGGCCAGGCGGGTCAGGGTGTCAGTCATGGCGGTGTCCTGGGGCATAAATGGCATGCGGATCCTTGAGCACGGCGTCGACGGTCTTCCACGCACCGTTCTCGAGTACGCGGTAGAAGCAACTTTCGCGCCCAGTATGGCAGGCGATGCCGCCCAGCTGTTCGACCTTGAGAATGATCACGTCGGCGTCGCAGTCCAGGCGCAGCTCATGCAGGCGCTGAACATGCCCGGATTCCTCGCCCTTGCGCCAGAGTTTGCCACGGGAGCGTGACCAATAGATGGCACGCTGCTCGGCGGCGGTCAGGATCAGGGCCTCACGGTTCATCCAGGCCATCATCAGCACGCGGCCGCTCTGGTGGTCCTGTGCGATGGCCGGGACCAGGCCGTCGGCATTCCAGTTGATCTCGTCCAGCCAGTCGTTCATTCGGTGTCCGCTGCAGCTTGGGTCGGAGCGACCTGGGGTCGCCTGGGTCATGGCGCGAACGGATTCGCCCCTTCTCGGACGTTCTAGTGTGCCAGTCGAGGGCAGTGCTGGCTATCGGCGCACGACCAGGTAGAGACCGCTGGCGACCATGACCCAGGCCGGCCAGGCAGTGATGGCTTCGAGGGTGACGACCGATGCACCAAAACCGACCCCGCCGGCCAGCAATACCGCCCCAATCAGGCGCAGTGCCGTGCCCCCTTGGCGCTCGAAGTGGGGCATGGGTGGATCCTGAGCATGGGGCTGGGACAGGCGTTCGAGCAGGTCGCGGGTCATTTGGGCCAGGTGCGGCACTTGCTCGACCTGGGTCTGCAGGTTGTGCAGCAGGCTTTTCGGGCTGATCCGCTCGCGCATCCAGCGCTCCAGGAAGGGCTGCGCGGTGGTCCACAGGTCCAGGTCCGGGTAGAGCTGGCGGCCCAGGCCTTCGATATTAAGCAGGGTCTTCTGCAGCAGCACCAGCTGCGGCTGGATTTCCATATTGAAACGCCGCGCGGTCTGGAACAGGCGCAGTAGCAGCAGGCCGAAAGAAATGTCCTTGAGCGGGCGTTCGAAGATCGGTTCGCAAACGGTGCGGATAGCCGCCTCGAAATCGTTGACCTTGGTCTGCGCCGGCACCCAGCCGGAGTCGATATGCAGTTGCGCGACCTTGCGGTAGTCACGCTTGAAGAAGGCCACAAGGTTGCGCGCCAGGTAGTCCTGGTCCTCGGGGGTCAGGCTGCCGATGATGCCGCAGTCGATCGCGATATATTGCGGGTTCCAGGGCGTGCGGGTGCTGACGAAGATATTGCCGGGGTGCATGTCGGCGTGGAAGAAACTGTGGGTAAAGACCTGGGTGAAGAAGATTTCCACCCCGCGTTCGGCCAGCGCTTTCATGTCGGTACGCTGGTCGGCCAGGGTGGCCAGGTCGGTGACCTGGACGCCATAGATGCGCTCCATCACCAGCACCTTGGGCCGGCACCAGTCCCAGTAGACCTGGGGCACGTAAAGCAGCGGCGAGCCTTCGAAGTTGCGCCGCAGCTGGCTGGCGTTGGCCGCCTCACGCAGCAGGTCCAGCTCGTCGTAGATGGTTTTCTCGTAGTCGCTGACCACTTCCACCGGGTGCAGGCGACGCGCTTCGGCCGAGCTGTACTCGGCCAGCTTGGCCAGCAGGAACAGCCAGGCGATATCGGCGCGGATAATCGGCTTGAGGCCGGGACGGATCACCTTGACCACCACCTCTTCGCCGCTTTTCAGCTGCGCGGCATGCACCTGGGCGACGGAAGCCGAAGCCAGGGGCTGGCTGTCGAAACGGGCGAATACCTCGCCGACCCTGGCGCCCAGCTGTTGCTCGATCAGGGCCTGGGACTGCTGCGGGTCGAAGGGCGGCACGCGGTCCTGCAGTTTGGCCAGTTCGTCGGCGAGATCTTCCGGCAGCAGATCCCGCCGGGTGGAGAGCAGTTGGCCGAACTTGATAAAGATCGGCCCCAGGTCTTCCAGGGCCAGGCGCAGGCGTTCGCCGCGGGTCAGCGGCAGAGTCCTGCGCGGCAGCCAGCGCCAGGGCAGGGCGTATTTGAGCGCACGCAGCCAGCCGGGCAGCGGCAAGGCGAACAGCAGGTCATCGAGTCGGTAACGGATGACCACCCGTTGAATACGAAACAAACGGCGGATGGCGAGGAGTTTCATGCGTTATCGCTGGGGGCTAGGGGGTGTTGATCGAGACGCTCGATGCGCGCGTCGAGGCGGTCCAGGGCGAGTTTGAGCGCGTCCAGTTCGGCAAAGCGAACCTCGGCTTCGCGTTGCCCTACCAGGGTGCGCGATTCTTCGCTGAGGTAGTCGGCCAGGTCCAGGCGCAGGCTGCCCAGGGTCTGGCGGGTCCAACGCGCGCGGCTGCGCAGGTGCGCGCCGAACAGCTGACTGGCGACCGGGCCGAGCCAGCGCGAGAGCTCGTATTCCCAGTCCAGTTCCAGGTCCTGGAGGATGCCTGCCAGCTCCAGCAGCACGGCGCTGTCACCGTCCAATTCGACCTCCGGGCTGTGCAGAACGGCGCTTTTATCCGTGCCACTGGCCAGGCGCAACAGGCTGGTCGCCGGAGCGCGCAGCCGACAATCTGCTGGCACCTCCCACTGGGTCGCCAGCAGCAGACCTTCCGCGCCGGGCAGGATAAACAGCTGCAGGGCTGGTGCGCTGCAGTCCACGGCGATCACCTTGCCGCTTAGCCGTGACAGGCGCGGCAGGGCGGTGCCGTCCAGGCGCAGTACCCGGTTGATCCCCGCTTCGACACCCGCCAACAGGGCCTGGGTCAGCATCAGGGCTTGATGCCGCGGTGCAGGGCGACGATACCGCCGGTCATGTTGTGATAGGTGGTGCGCTCGAACCCGGCGTCGACCATCATCGCCTTGAGGGTTTCCTGATCCGGGTGCATGCGGATCGACTCGGCCAGGTAGCGGTAGCTCTCGGCATCGTTGGTGATGAGCTTGCCCATCATCGGCAGCAGGCTGAAGGAGTAGGTGTCGTAAGCCTTGGACAGCAGCGGGTTGGTTGGTTTGGAGAACTCCAACACCAGCAGACGGCCGCCGGGCTTGAGCACCCGTAGCATGGAACGCAGGGCGTCCTCCTTGTGAGTGACGTTGCGCAGGCCGAAGGCAATGGTCACGCAGTCGAAATGGTTATCCGGAAACGGCAGCTTCTCCGCATCGGCCTGGACGAACTGGACATTGCCGGCCACACCCAGGTCGAGCAGGCGATCGCGGCCGACCTTGAGCATCGAGGCGTTGATATCGGCCAGTACCACTTCGCCGGTCGCGCCTACCAGACGGGCGAACTGCTTGGTCAGATCGCCCGTGCCGCCTGCGATGTCCAGCACTCGGTTGCCCGCGCGAACACCCGACAATTCGATGGTGAAACGTTTCCACAGGCGGTGTACACCGGCGGACATCAGGTCGTTCATCAGGTCGTACTTGGCGGCCACGGAGTGAAAAACCTCGGCGACTTTGTCGGCCTTCTGGCTTTCCGGCACGCTCTTGAAGCCGAAATGGGTGGTCGGTTCGGCATTGCTGCCCTTGCGCGTATCGGTCATGTCGCTGGCACCGGAAGTGAACTGCCGGCCATTCTAATCCCCGCTGGGCGGCTTTGTCTTGGCAACCACCGCCGCAGCGACCAGGCCCATGGCCAGCCTGTTATAGTGGCTCGACATCAGGATCGACTGGAGTTGCCCCATGGCCAAGATCACCGTTGAACGTGCCCATGCCCTCGGTCGCGAGGCCGCGCGCGCCAAAGCCGAGCTTCTGGCCGAGCGTTTGGCCAGCCAATACGACCTGCGTTGTCAGTGGGTGGGCGATAGCCTGGAATTCAAGCGCAAGGGCGCCGAGGGGCGGATCGAGGTCTGCGAAGACCGGGTGCGGGTGGAACTCAGCCTGGGACTGCTCTTGTCGGCCCTGAGTGGCACCATCAAACGCGAAATCGAGAAGGGACTGGACGAGTCGTTGCAGGCCTGAGGATTTTCTTTTCGCGACTTAGTATGTGAATTCTAATTTTCCTCGCTAACTTGAGTTCAAGCCTGCACCCCGTGGGCGTTTCCTCAATCAGCTCCATGCGAGGCACACCATGTCCAAAGCCATCAAGAAAATCGAAAACGAAGTCAGCGAAGGCAAGACCAAGCTGCTGAGCGAAGTCAAACACTACGGTCGCCAGATCTGGCTGGCCGGCCTGGGTGTCTATTTCAAGGCAGGCCAGGAAAGCGTCGAGTACCTCAAAGAGCTGGTCAAGGCCGGCGAAGGCGTCGAGAAGCAGGGCAAGGCCCTGGTCGCCGAGCAGGTCGAAGCCGCCAGCGAAGAATTCAACGCCGTGAAAAGCAATATCTCCAGCGTCAAGGGCAAGGTTGAGCTGCAGATCGACAAGATCGAGCAGGCATTCGATAGCCGCGTCGCTCGTGGCCTGAACCGGATCGGCATTCCTTCCCGCCAGGACCTGGATGCACTGTCTGCTAAGCTGGATGTGCTGAATGCGATGCTCGAACGTGCTGCTAAAGCTAAATAAGGAGAACGGAATGGCTGGTAAGAAGAAAGTCGAGAAAGAAAGCAGTTCTTGGATTGGTGAAGTGGAGAAGTATTCCCGCCAAATCTGGCTGGCCGGTCTGGGCGCCTATTCCAAGATCAGCAAGGACGGCAACAAGCTGTTCGACAATCTGGTCGAAGACGGCGAGAAGGCCGAAACCCTGGTGAAGGGTGAAGTCGACAAGCAAGTCGATGCCGTGAAGTCTACCGCGCAGTCGGCCAAGTCCCGCGTCGAAGGCGTCAAGGACATGGCCATGGGCAAGTGGAACGAGCTGGAAGAGGCTTTCGATAAGCGTCTGAATAGCGCCATTTCCCGTCTTGGCGTGCCAAGCCGCAATGAGGTCAAGGAACTGCATGCCAAGGTGGAAACCCTGACCAAGCAGCTGGAAAAATTGACAGGCGTCTCGGCCAGCTCCGTCAAGCCCGCTGTTAAGCCGGCCAAGCCGGCCGCTAAGGCTGTGGTCAAGCCGGCTGCCAAGGCTGCTGCATCCGCAGCGACATCGGCTAAGTCTGCCGTCAAGACTGCGGCCAAGACTGCGGCCAAGCCGGCTGCCAAAGCCGTGGTAAAAGCCGCCGCCAAGCCTGCCGTCAAGGCCGCTGCCAGCGCCAAACCGGCGGCCAAGCCGGCTGCAGCCAAGCCAGCAGCCAAGCCAGCTGCAGCCAAACCCGCTGCGGCAAAGCCGGCTCCGGCTAAGGCTCCGGAGGCTGCGCCAGCACCTGCTGCTGCACCGACGCCGGCCACCAGCCAGTCCTGATTTTTTCAGGTCCACAAACGCCCGGCCTCGTGCCGGGCGTTTGCGTTTTAGGGAAGGTAAAAAGCCTGGTGTCGGCTGAGCGCGGGTTGCCTGGCTCGCTGCTTATCGTTCCTGCTCTTCCATATAGCGCTGCGCCAATTGCTCGGCGGTTTGTCGGGCTTCGCTGCCCAGGTGCGGGGTCACCAGCATCATGACTTGGAAGACCACCAGGCGTGCCTCGCCACGGCTGCCGAGAATGCGCTGATAGTCCAGTGAAAACAGCAGTGTCAGGGTGATCTGTTCGACCAGTAAGCCCAGTGCCTGGGTATCGCTGATCAGGTGATCATTGGTCTTGAGTTGCGCCAGCAGGGTAGCCAGGGTGCGTTTCAGCGCGTTGAGCCACTGGCGAATGCCGCGTCCCAGTTTCGGCAAGCGACCCGACAGATTGGACAGGTCCTGGAACAGGAAGCGGTAGTGGGCCAGGCGCTCGACGATCAGGTGCAGAAACAGCCAGTAGTCTTCTACTTGCAGCTGGGCCTCTTCCGGCGGGTCGAGCAGCGGGCCCAGTTCGCTCTGGAAGCGCTCGAACAGTTCCATGATCAAGGGTTCCTTGCCATGGAAGTGGTAATAGAGATTGCCCGGGCTGATGCCCAGTTCATTGGCGATCTCCAGGGTGGAAACATTGGGTTCGCCCTGCTGGTTGAACAACTGCAAGGCGCATTCGAGGATACGGTCGCGGGTCTTCATGGGCTCTTCTTGTTATGGCCGCGTAAAGGCGGGCGCTGGCGGGCCGGGAAAATCCGGCCGGCCTGGTCACCGGTGGTCAATCATGCACGTAGTTGCCGGGTGCTGCCTCCATCGGCGGGTAATCTTGGTTGCCGAGGCTCGTTGACGCTTCGCACAGTTCTCCTGAACGCTCGTGCAGCCACTTCATCCAGACCAGCCACCAACTGCCCTTGATATGTTCGGCCTTGCCGAACCAGGTATCGGGGTCCGGCCCCAGTTCGTCGGCCATGAAGAAATTGGCCTTGGGGTTGCTGGGCGGGTTGAGGATCGCCTGGATATGGCCGCTGTTTGACAGGATGAAGCGTCGCTTGCCACCCAGCAACAAGGCTGAACGATAGACCGCCTTCCAGGGGGTGATGTGATCGGTGACCCCGGCCACGCTGAAATTGTCCACCGTGACCTTGCGCAGGTCGATGGGCAAGCCGGCGATTTTCAACGCCCCGGCTCGCGTGAGCGGGTTGTGCTTGAAAAATTCCAGCAGGTCGCTGTGAAAGGCGGCCGGCAGGCGCGTGTTGTCGTTGTTCCAGTAAAGGATATCGAAGGCCGGCGGTTGCTTGCCCAGCAGGTAATTATTGACCCAGTAGTTCCAGATCAGATCGTTCGGCCGCATCCAGTTGAAGACCCGGGACATGTCCCGCCCGTGGAGTACACCGTGCTGCTGCGAACGGCGCTTGGCGGCGTCCAGGGTCTTTTCATCGGCAAACAGCGCCATGGGCGTATCGATCTGGCTGTCCAGCAGGCTGACGAAATAGCTGGCGCTGGAAACCTTGCGCAATTGTCGCTTGGCCTGCAGATAGCCTTGCAGGGCGGCAATGGTCAGGCCGCCGGAGCACACTCCCATCAGATTGGCGTCCTTGCTGCCCGAGATCGCCAGGCACACATCCAGGGCTTCCTCCAGGGCCTGGATATAGGTGGTCAGTCCCCAGTCGCTGTGGCAGGGCTCGGGGTTGCGCCAGCTGACCATAAAGACCGCTATATCGGTTCTCAGCGCGTATTGGACGAAGCTTTTTTCCACGGTCAGGTCGAAGACGTAGTACTTATTGATCTGTGGCGGCACGATCAGTAGGGGCCGGCTGTAATGCTTTGCCGCCACGGGCTGATACTGCAGGAGCTCTAACAGTTCGTTGCGAAACACCACGGCACCTGGCGTGGCCGCGACGTTGCGCCCGACTTCGAATGCCGTTTTCCTGACCTGGGTGGGCAGGCCGCCGTTATGCCGCAGGTCGGCGATCAAATGGGAGAAACCCTTGAACAGGCTCGCGCCGCCGCTGTTGAGCAATTCCTTGAGCGCCAGGGGGTTGAGCGGATGGTTGGAAGGCGCCAGGGCGTCGCCGAGCAGCATGGCGATAAAGCGCGCGCGCTCGCGGTCGTCTTCTTCCAGGTCGCTGTCCTCGATCCAGGCTGCGAGTTCCTGCCGCCAGGCCTGGTAGGTCTGCAGGCTGCGCCGGTAGAAGGGGTTTTCGGACCAGGTGGGATCCTTGAACCGTGGGTCGGCGTTAACCTCGGTCTGTCCCTTGCCCAACAGGATTCGGCCCAGCTCGCTGCCCAGCGCCAGCGCATGCCTGGCGCTGTGCACCGGCCTGCGCATGCCATGCCGACCGATGATGCGCAGGGTCGACAGGAAGTCGCGACCACGCAGATCGACTGTTGTGTGTTCGGGTTCGACCGAAGGTACAGGTGCGGGCGAGCCCGACGCTGATTTGTCTCGCATGGGATAAACACTCCATTGTTTAGCCGTCATCATGATCGCCTAGCAAGCAGCAAGGCTTTTGCTCAGGGCGCGCTGGAGGTTCCGTCCAGACAGCTGCGCACAGGATCGACTTGTTACACCAGGGCCCTCGAAGGGTCAAGGTTTTCCGTGTGGTTGCGAGTCGTTTAATGACCGCGCAATGAAGTGGGCAGGGGGTGCATCACCGCACGCTGACGCTCCTCATGGAGGAACTTCATGATGATCGGCGCGACCGCTTCGGCGCGGGTGATCAGGAACAGGTGGCCGTCATCGATTACATGCAGTTCGGCATTGGGAATGCGCCAGGCGAGCATGCGCATGTTGATTAGCGGGATCAGTGGATCATCGTCACCGGCCAGCACCAGGGTCGGTTGGCGGATCTTGTGCAGCCAATGCACGCTGGTCCAGCCCAATCCGGCGAACAGTTGCCAGTAGTAGCCGACCTTGCCCGATGAACGCACCTTGCTGGCGTGAGCCATGGCCAGGTTCGGATCGCGGCGGAAAGCGCCGCCGTAAATCTCCGGGGCGATCTGCACGCCGTAGGAAGGTTGGATATAGCGCCGTGGACTGGCCATCAGCCAGAGCACCTTGGGTTTGCCGGGCACCATGACGGCACCTGCCGAAGTGGCCGCCAGTACCAGCTTCTTGCAACGCTCAGGGTAGTCATGGGCGAACTGTTGCGCCAAGGCGCCGCCCCAGGACACGCCGATGGCGTTGACTTGGCCGTAATTCAGGTAATCCAGCATCCGCGCCGCCAGCTTGGCCAACCCGGGGAATCGGTAGGGGCGACTGGGCGTGGATGAGCCGCCCACGCCTGGCACATCGAATGCGATGACTTCCAGGTCCGGGTCCAGGGCTTGCACGAATGGGAAGACCAGTTCCAGGTTGGCGCCGATGCCGTTGAAGACCAGCAGCGGCGTCAGGTGCGCCTTGCCGGGGCGAACGGCCGTCCGGATGGTTTGACCATTCAGGTCGATGGTGCGAAAAACAAAAGGTAACGGCATGCGCAGAGCCCTATGGATTGAATCACTGAAAGCACCGTCCGGCGCTTTTCAGAATGACGAAGCCGGTTTTCGGCAGACTTCGTATGTGCCGCTGCAGAAGGCTGCGGCGGCATACGGCACTTCCTGGTGCCGGGGGCAGAGATTGCGCAGGCTGTGATTATTTTTATGGGTCAGGCGCTTGGCCGTGCTGCAACCATTTAACGTTCGTGAACATAAGTGCCCGGTGAGGCCTCGGCGGCCGGATAGGCTTTATTGCCAAGGACAGTCGGTGCTTTTTTCAGTTTGCCGGAGCGCTCGGCCTGCCAGGTCTGCCAATGCAGCCACCAGGAGTCCGCATGCTTGGTCGAGTCCTGTTGCCAGGTCTTGGGGTCGGTGGGCAGTTTGTCGCTGGTCATAAAGCGCGCCTTGGGGTTGCCCGGCGGATTGAGAATGCTCTGGATATGGCCGCTGTTGGACAGTACGAAGTCGATCTTGCCGCCGAACAGCAAGGCCGATCGGTAGCAGGATTCCCAGGGCGTGATGTGGTCGTTGGTGCCGGCCAGGCTGAACAGATCGCACTTGACCTGCTTCAAGTCAATTGGCGTGCCGCAGACTTCCAGAGCGTTTGGCCGGGTCAGCGGGTTGGTCTTGAACAGTTCGATCAGGTCGCCGTGAAAGGCGGCCGGCAGGCGCGTGGTGTCGTTGTTCCAATACAGGATATCGAACACCGGTGGCTCGTTGCCCAGCAGGTAGTTATTGACCCAATAGTTCCAGATCAGGTCGTTGGGGCGCATCCAGGCGAAAACCTTGGCCATGTCGCGACCTTCCAGCACGCCGTGCTGATAAGAGCGGCGCTTGGCCGCCTCCAGGGTCTGTTCGTCGACGAAGAGCGCGACCTGGGTATCGAGCTTGGTATCCAACACGCTGACCAGCAGGCTCAGGGCCTTGACCTTTTGTTCGCCGATCGCCGCGTAATGACCGAGCAGGGCCGCGGTGGTGATGCCGCCGGAGCAGGCGCCAAGCATGGTCACATCTGGGCTGCCGGTGATGGCGATGATCACATCGATGGCTTCTTTCAGAGCCTCGATATAGGTGGACAGACCCCATTCGCGCTGTGCCTTGGTCGGATTGCGCCAGCTCACGATAAAGGTTTGCAGCCCATTGCGCAGGCAGAAGCGTGCCAGGCTTTTTTCCTGGGACAGGTCGAACACATAGAACTTGTTGATCTGCGGCGGTACCACCAGCAGCGGGCGTTCATGCACTTGCTCGGTAGTGGGCTTGTACTGGATCAGTTCCAGCACGTTGTTGCGAAAGACCACCGACCCTTCGGTGACGGCCAGGTTCTTGCCCACCTCGAAGGCATCCATATTGACCTGGCTCGGCATGCCGCCGTTGTGTACCAGATCCTTGGCCAGGTGCGAGAGGCCATCGAGCAGGCTCTTGCCGCCGGTTTCGAAGAAGCGTTTGATCGCCGCCGGGTTGGCCATGGTATTGGTCGGCGCCATGGCTTCGGTCAACAGGTTGATCACGAAATGGCCGCGGCTGGTGTCGACATCGGACAGGCTGCTGTCCTCGACCCAGTCGTGCAGCTCCTTGCGCCAAGCCAGGTAAGCCTGCAGGTAGCGCTTGTATAAAGGGTTCTGGCTCCACGCGGGATCGGTGAAGCGGCGGTCGCCCTCTTCGGGGCGCAGGTTCGACTGGCCGAACAGCACGCTTTTCAGTTCCATGATGAAGTGCGTGGCGTGTTTGACGCTGTGCACCGGTTGCTTGATCGCCTGGGTCAGCACCATGCGCGCCGAAGTGAGGATATTCTTGCCGCGCAAGCCGATAACCGGGTTCAACGCCAGGGTATTTTCCGAGGCTTGATGTTTCAGGTCTTCATTGTTCTTGTTGGTCATCTACGACGCTCCATTGTCCCGAAAAGCATACCGGCATGCTGCTGTGCTCGGCGACACAGGGCGAAGCGCCTGGTACTGCTCGGGGTAACCGGTTTACCGGATTGCGGACGTGAACTCCGCGTAATTCGTTACGCTCGGCATCGCCTATGCCAATGCATTGAATCTGCCAGTTACTTGGTTACCCGAGTTTGTGACTTTGCGCAAGCAGATCAGGCATTTAGCCATGCGCACAGGCGAGTATGCCAAGACGGATTAGAAAGTGCGCCCTAACCATCCGGCAATGACCCCGAGGGCGAGCTCGTGGCTTGGCTGTTGGGTTGGGTTAACTCAAGTTCGGATGCCTGAGGTACTGAAACCAGGCGCTGTGACGCGTCAAGGCCCGCGGGGGTGGGGATCAGCATCGCTGAAGGGGGCGCTTATTCGCGCAACCCGCAGGGCCGGATCTGGTGTTGATGCGATAGGCGATGACTCGTCGCTCGTTGTGAGCCACCCCAAGTTGCGTCTTATGCCGGGTCTGGTTTCAAAACCAGGTCCGGCGCGACCGCGCGGGTAGTGTCAACAGGCTCTAGGGCCTGTTGACATTAACATCGCGAGTCGCGTTGCCGCGAAGAAGGGTTCCAGGCAAGGCGCGGAACGCCGGCAATGGTCATTCCCTTGCCCAGTTTCGCAACGCCAAATGGGGCCATTATTCGCGCAACCCGCAGGGCCGGATCTTTTTTGATGCGTTAAGAGATAACTAGCCTTTCGTTCTGATGCACTCGATGGCGCGCTTCATGCCGGGTCTGGTTTCAAAACCAGGTCCGGCGCGACCGTGCGGGTAGTGTCAACAGGCCCTAGAGCATCAGCTTGATGGCCGACTCGTTGGGGTCGCGGCTCTTGCCAGCCAGGACAAGCGCCGCCAGGTAGTCGGCCCACAGGGCATCCTTGCGCTGGGCCAGCTGGTACAGGTAGTCCCAGGTGAACAGACCGCTGTCATGGCCGTCGTCGAAGCACAGTTTCAGTGCATAGTTACCGGCGGGCTCCACCCGGCTCAGTCCCACGCCGAGTTTGCCGACCTGCAGGATGGGCTGACCATGGCCCTGCACCTCGGCCGAAGGCGAGTGTACCCGCAGAAACTCGGCCGGTAGGCTGTAGCCTTGGGAGCCATAGGTCAGTTCCAGTGTCTTGGAGGCCTTGTGCAGTTTGATTGCGGTAGGTATATGCATCTTTTCGAGCCTCCAGGAGCCCGTGGAGTGGCAAGTAATAACCTTGCCGCTCCGCAGGGCCTGTCGTCAGAGAATATAGCGCGACAGGTCTTCGTCCTCGGCCAGCTCACCCAGGTGGCCGTTGACATAGGCCGCGTCGATCAGGATCGGTGTGCCGTTCTGCTGGCCGGCCAGGTCGCCGGCGCTGAAGGACACCTCCTCCAGCAGACGTTCGAGCAGGGTGTGCAGACGCCGTGCTCCGATATTCTCGGTTTTCTCGTTGACCTGCCAGGCAATTTCGGCCAGGCGCTTGATGCCGTCGCTGGCGAACTCGATCTGCAGGCCCTCGGTCTTGAGCAGTTCGCGGTATTGCTCGGTGAGCGAGGCGTGGGGCTCGGTGAGGATGCGCTCGAAGTCGTTCGGACTCAGGGCCTTGAGTTCCACACGGATCGGCAGCCGGCCCTGGAGTTCGGGCACCAGGTCGCTGGGTTTGCTCAGGTGGAAGGCACCGGAAGCGATAAAGAGGATATGGTCGGTCTTGACCATGCCCAGCTTGGTATTGACGGTGCAGCCTTCGATCAGCGGCAGCAGGTCGCGCTGCACCCCTTCGCGGGAGACATCGGCGCCGCCCATATTGCCGCGCTTGGCAACCTTGTCGATCTCGTCGATAAAAACGATGCCGTTCTGCTCAACTGCCTCCAGTGCACGGGCTTTAAGCTCTTCTTCGTTGACCAGGCGTCCGGCTTCCTCGTCGCGCACCAGTTTCAAGGCTTCCTTGACCTTGAGCTTGCGGCTCTTTTTCTTGCCCTTGCCCATGTTGGAAAACAAGTTCTGCAGCTGGTTGGTCATTTCCTCCATGCCGGGCGGGGCCATGATCTCGACGCCGGCCGGGCTTTCGGCGACCTCGATCTCGATCTCCTTGTCGTCCAGCTGGCCTTCGCGCAGGCGCTTGCGAAACAGCTGGCGGGTATTGGAGTCCTGATGCGCCGGCTCGTCACCGAAGCCCGAACGGGCGGGTGGTAGCAGTGCATCGAGGATGCGCTCCTCGGCGGCATCCTCGGCGCGATGGCGGACCTTGACGATTTCTTGCTCGCGCAGCAGCTTGATCGCCGCATCGGCCAGGTCGCGGATGATCGACTCGACGTCCCGACCGACATACCCGACTTCAGTGAACTTGGTCGCTTCTACCTTGATAAAGGGGGCGTTTGCCAGCTTGGCCAGGCGTCGGGCGATCTCGGTCTTGCCGACACCGGTGGGGCCGATCATCAGGATATTCTTGGGCGTGACCTCGGCGCGCAGCTCCAGTGGCAGCTGCATGCGCCGCCAACGGTTGCGCAGGGCGATGGCCACGGCACGCTTGGCGTCGTCCTGGCCGATGATATGGCGATTGAGTTCGTGAACGATTTCGCGGGGGGTCATGGACATAGGATTGGTCGACCTCAGACGGCGAGGTCCAGCTCCTCGATGGTCTGGTTGTGGTTGGTGAAGACGCAGATGTCACCGGCGATATTCAACGCGGTTTCGGCCACTTCACGGGCGGACAGTTCGGTGTGCAGCAGCAGGGCGCGGGCCGCGGCCTGGGCAAAAGGGCCACCGGAGCCCATGGCGATCAGCCCGTCTTCGGGCTCGACCACGTCGCCGTTGCCGGTGATGATCAGCGAGGCGTCCTTGTTGGCCACTGCCAGCATGGCTTCCAGGCGGCTCAGGGAGCGGTCGGTGCGCCAGTCCTTGGCCAGCTCGACGGCCGCACGGACCAGATGGCCCTGGTGTTTTTCCAGCTTGCCTTCGAAGCGCTCGAACAGGGTGAAGGCATCCGCCGTGGCGCCTGCGAAGCCGGCCAGCACCTGGCCGTGGTAAAGGCGCCGGACCTTCTTGGCATTGCCTTTCATCACGGTATTGCCGAGGGACACCTGGCCGTCGCCGGCCATAACGACTTTGCCATGGCGGCGCACTGAAACGATGGTGGTCAAGGGGAGAGTCTCCACGCAATGGGCGAAATGCCCTGATGCAGACTCATATGGGGGAGGCGCATCGGCATTTCAACCGACGCGCCCTCGCCTGGGCCTAGCGGCCTTGACGCTGCTGTAACAGCAGATTGCTGAAGCCATTGCTGGCCAATTGTTTTTGCGACTGGCTGAGCTGCTCGCGGCTGCTGAAGGGGCCTACCAGTACGCGGTACCAGGTTTCGTCGCGCACGGTACCGGATTCGACCTGTACGCTCTGACCCAGCAGGATGATTTGCGCGCGCACCTTGTCGGCATCGCTTTGCTTACGGAACGAGCCGGCCTGCAGGAAGAACTGGGTGGTGACCGGGGCCTTGGCGACCACCACGGGCGGCGGTGGCGGTACCTGACCGTTAAGCGCGGCTTCGGCACGGGCGGCATCGATCTTCGCCGCTTCCTCCGGGGTAACCGCTACCGGCGCTTTTTCCGGCAGGGCGTCGGGCGGCACTATGATTTCGGATTCGGGCAGCAGGGTGTAGAAGTCGTATTTGGGTTTGACCGGTTGTTGTGGCGAGGGCTGGTTGGGCTTGGGCTGTGTGCTCGTCGTAGAGGTGGCTGGTTCGGCTTTTGGGCGTTTTACCTCGTTGCGACCGGGTTCGAGCTTCATCAGAAACACCACGAAGGCGCCGATGGCCAGGCCGCAGGCCAGCCAAACCCAGCCGGGTACCGCCTGACGCTTCGCGGCCTGGTAGCGGCTGGCACCGCGCTTGGGGGCGGGTTTGCGTTTCGCCGCAGCCACTTACATGCGCTCCAGGGTTTCCAGACCCAGCAGTTCCAGGCCTTGCTTGAGGGTGCGTCCGGTCAGGGCGGCCAGGCGCAGACGGCTGTTTTTCTGTATCGGGTCTTGCAAGCTAAGGATCGGGCAATGCTCGTAGAAGCCGGAAAACAGACCGGCTACTTCATACAGGTAGGTGCATAAGCTGTGAGGCGTGCCCTTTTCCGCGACGCTGTTAAGTACTTCGCCAAATTGTGCCAGCTTGGCGGCCAGCTCCTGCTCCTGGGGCGCCTGCAGGTCCAGCGCGCCGTCGACTTGGGCGTAGGCCTGGCCCAGCTTGCGAAAGACACTGGCGACCCGAGTGTAGGCGTACAGCAGGTACGGCGCGGTATTGCCCTCGAAGCTCAGCATCTGTTCGAAGTTGAAGCTGTAGTCGCTGGTGCGGTGCTTGGACAGGTCGGCGTATTTTACCGAGGCGATGCCCACCACGTTACCGATGACTCTCAGTTCGTTTTCGGTAAACGGGAGTTCTCCGCGTTCGGCCCGCTCATCATTACGTGCTTTTACCAGTGCGTAGGCGCGCTCAACGGCCTCGTCCAGCAGGTCGATCAGTTTGACCGTGCCACCGTCACGGGTCTTGAACGGGCGGCCGTCGGCACCGTTCATGGTGCCGAAACCCATGTGTTCGAGTTGCATGCCCTCGTGCACGAAGCCGGCACGGCGGGCGACTTCGAACACCTGCTGGAAATGCAGGGCCTGACGCTGATCGACGAAATACAGCACGCGGTCGGCCTTCAGGGCCTGGCTGCGATAACGCATGGCAGCCAGGTCGGTGGTGGCATACAGATAACCGCCGCCGGCTTTCTGCACGATTACCGGCAGCGGCTCGCCGTCGGCGTTCTTGAAATGCTCGAGAAACACGCACCGTGCGCCGTTGCTCTCCACCAGCAGGCCGCGGGTCTTGAGGTCGGCGACCACCTGTGCCAGGTCGTCGTTGTAGGCGCTTTCGCCGCGCACGTCGGCCGGGGTCAGTTTGACGTTTAGGCGCGCGTAGGCCTGCTGGCAGTGAGATAGCGATATGGCGTTGAATCGCTGCCAAAGGCGCATGCATTCCGGCTCGCCTGCTTGAAGTTGCACCACCAGAGCGCGGGCACGGTCGGCGAAATCCGCGGATTCGTCGAAGCGCTGCTTGGCCGCGCGATAGAAGCCCTCCAGGTCGGACAGCTCGGTTTCGCTGGTCTCGGGGTTTTCCTGCAGGTAGGCCAGCAGCATGCCGAACTGGGTGCCCCAGTCGCCCACATGGTTCTGGCGGATGACCGTGTCGCCGAGAAACTCCAGTACGCGCGCCACAGCATCGCCGATGATGGTCGAGCGCAAATGGCCGACGTGCATCTCCTTGGCCAGGTTCGGCGAAGACAGGTCGACCACCACCCGCTGGGCGGGGCCGACCTTGCGCACGCCCAGGCGTTCATCGCCCAGGGCCGCATCCAGGCGCTCGGCCAGGGCGGTGGTGTTCTGGTAGAAGTTCAGAAAGCCTGGGCCGGCGATCTCGACCTGGCTGATCTGCGCATCGCTCGGCAGCGCGGCGATGAGTTTTTCCGCCAGCTCGCGGGGCTTGAGCCCGGCCGGCTTGGCCAGCATCAGAGCGATATTGCTGGCGAAATCGCCGTGGCTCTTGTCCTTGGTGTTCTCCACCTGGATGGCCGGGCTCAGCCCTTCGGGCAGCACGCCTTCGGCGGCCAGGCGGGTCAGGGCTTGCTGGATCAGGTGGCGAATACTGTCTTTCATGGTCTGCCCATTCGGCCGCTCGAGCGGCGGTGCGCCGAAGCGCTGGTTGAAAACTGCGCATTATCGGCGCCCTTGGGTCGCCGCTTCAAGCCGCAAGGGGCAAGCGATGCGTAAAACCCTCCGAGCAAGGCGTCATTCCTGGGCTCAGGGGCTTGCATTGGGTGGCGACGCTAATACAGATCGATGGGGTCCACATCCAGGGACCAGCGCACTGCGCGGCCGCTGGGCATCTGTTCCAAGACCTGCAGCCAGGTGCCGAGCAGGCGGTGCAACGGTGCGCGGGCATTGGCCTGCAGCAGCAGTTGCGCGCGGTAGCGACCGGCGCGGCGCTCCATGGGCGCCGGCACCGGCCCCAGGAGTTCGATGCCGCCCAGGTCCAGCTCGCGCAGCAGATGCTCAGCCTCGCTGCAAGCCTGATCGAGGAAGCCTTCGGCCTGCCCAGGCTTGTGGGCTTCGGCGCGCAGCAGGGCCAGGTGGCAAAAGGGCGGAAGGCCGGCGGCACGGCGCTCGCTCAGGGCCTGTTCGGCGAAGGCGAAATAACCCTGTTCGGTCAGCTGGATCAGCAGCGGATGGTCGGCCAGGTGGGTCTGGATGATCACCTTGCCCGGCTCCTCCTCGCGCCCTGCGCGGCCGGCGACCTGGACGATCAACTGGGCCATGCGTTCGCTGGCGCGAAAGTCCGCGGAAAACAGGCCGCCGTCGGCATCCAGGATGGCCACCAGGGTGACCCGCGGAAAGTGATGGCCCTTGGCGAGCATCTGGGTGCCGATCAGGATGCAAGGTTCGCCGCGGCCGATGGTGGTCAACAAGGTACTCATCGCTTCCTTGCGCGAGGTGCTGTCGCGGTCGACGCGCAGCACCGGGAACTGGGGAAAAAGAATTTCCAGGCGTTCCTCGGCGCGTTCGGTCCCGGCCCCTATGGGACGCAAGTCGACCTTGCCACATTGCGGACACTGCTTGGGTTGCCGTTCGACATGACCACAGTGATGACAGCGCAGCTCGCTGGAGCGCTGATGCACGGTCATGCGTGCATCGCAGCGCGGGCATTCGGAGAGCCAGCCGCAGTCGTGGCAGAGCAGGGTGGGTGCGAAGCCGCGGCGATTGAGAAACACCAGCACTTGCTGGCCGGCCGCCAGGGTCTGGCCGATGGCCTGCTGCATCGGGCCGGATATGCCGCTGTCCAGCGGCCTGCTTTTGATGTCCAGGCGCAGGAACTTCGGTTGCTGGGCACCGCCGGCGCGCTGGGTCAGGCGTAACAGGCCGAAGCGTCCGGCATGGGCGTTCTGCAGGCTTTCCAGGGACGGCGTGGCCGAGCCCAGGACGATGGGAATGTTTTCCTGGCGGGCGCGTACCAGGGCCAGGTCGCGGGCGTGGTAGCGCAGACCTTCCTGTTGTTTGTAAGAAGCGTCGTGCTCTTCGTCGATGATGATCAGCCCCGGGCATTTCATTGGGGTGAACAGCGCCGAGCGGGTGCCGATAATGATATCGGCCTCGCCGTCACGGGCGGCGAGCCAGGCGTCCAGACGCTCGCGGTCGTTGACCGCCGAGTGCAGCAGGGCGATACGGGCATTGAAACGCCGCTCGAAGCGCGCCAGGGTCTGTGGGCCCAGGTTGATTTCGGGGATCAGCACCAGGGCCTGCTTGCCGGCCTCGAGGGTCTGGCGGATCAGTTGCAGGTAGACTTCGGTCTTGCCGCTGCCGGTGACCCCGGCCAACAGAAAGGCCTGGAAGGCGCCGAAACCCGAGCGGATGGCTTCGGTAGCCGCGCGCTGTTCGGGGTTGAGCGGCAGCTCCGGTTGCGCCAGCCAGTTGGTGTGGCGCTCGCTGGCGGCATGGCGGCGTATGTCGATATGCACCAGGCCTTTTTCACGCAGCAACTCCAGGCTGTCGCGGTTCAGTTGCAACTGGCTGAGCAGCTTATGGGCGACACCATGGGGGTGCTGGGCGATTGTCCTGAGCGCCTCGCGTTGGCGCGGCGCCCGGGTCAGGCGCGGGTCGTCCAGGCGTGCGCCTTCGGCCAGGTGCCAAAAACGCTCCTGGCGTGCTTCGGCCGGCTCACCCTGGCGCAGCAGCACCGGCAAGGCCCAGCTCAGGGTGTCGCCCAGGCTGTGCTGGTAATACTGAGCGGTCCACAGGCACAGCCTGAACAGGGACGGCGGTAAGGGGGATTGGCTGTCGAGCAGCTCCAGGGCAGGCTTGAGCTTGTGCTCAGGGACCTCGCTGCGCGCGCTGACCTCGATCAGGATACCTATGACTTCGCGCCGGCCAAACGGCACGCGCAGGCGCATTCCAGGCTGCCAGTCGACCTGAGGCAGATCGGCGGGCGCGCGGTAGTCGAACAGGCGGCGCAACGGCGAGGGCAGGGCGAGGCGCAGAATGGGCACGCGAAGGCTCCGGAAGGCGAGCGACGATCTTAGCACGGTGCCGGACGACGGCCGGCAGCTCGGGTGGCTTGCGCCGTCGCCACGCTCTGGTATTATCCGCGGCCTAATTCCGTGCGGTACTCGACAATAGTGTCGTGTGGCGGCACGTCAGACCTGAGGAATACGCCATGAAAGCTGACATCCACCCGACTTACGAAGCCATCACCGCCACTTGCAGCTGTGGCAACGTGATCGAAACCCGTTCCACCCTGGGCAAGCCAATGAGCCTGGACGTGTGCAACGAATGCCACCCCTTCTACACCGGCAAGCAGAAGGTGCTGGACGTGGGCGGCCGTGTCGACAAGTTCAAGCAGCGTTTCGGCGTGTTCGGCGCAACCAAAGCCTAAGCGACTCTATCGCTTCGCGAGGCCTAAAATGGGCCTTGGCGTGTTACTGAAGAAGGCGTCCCTGGTGGGCGCCTTTTTCGTTTGTGTCTCTGTGACGGCCTGCACTCAGGCAGCTTGTCCGCGCATCAATGATCTGCCCAGCCTTGCGGTACAGCGGGTAGTGGATGGCGATACCCTGAAGCTGGTCGATGGCCGCAGCGTGCGCCTGATTGGCCTGAATACGCCGGAGTTGGCTCGGGCAGGGCGGGTCTCCGAACCTGGCGCCGAGGCGGCGCGGCAACGCTTGCGCGAATTGGTGGCGGCCAATGGCGGGCGGATCGGCGTGCAGCCGGGGCGTGAGTCCCGTGACAATCATGGGCGCACCCTGGCCCATGCCTACGGCGCCGAGGGGCGCAATCTGGAGGCGCAGCTGCTGGCCGAAGGCCTGGGCATCCAGGTGGCTGTGCCACCGAACCTGGCCCTGCTCGAGTGCCTGCAGGCGGCCGAGCGCCAAGCCCGCGCGGCGCGTTTGGGGCTGTGGCGGGCGCCGGTGCAACAGGTCGAGGCGCTTGCGCGTAGCGGCTTCGCCCTGGTTCAGGGGAAGGTCGAGGGCGTCGAGCGCAACCGTGGCGGCCTGTGGCTGGAAATGCGCGGAGGGCTGGTTCTGCGAGTCGGGCCAGAGCGGCTGGAGCACTTCGATCTGCCGACCCTGGAAGCCTTGGTCGGACGACAGGTGGAGGCGCGGGGCTGGGTCATCGACCGTGGCCGCAGGGGTGCGCAGTCTGCAGGGCGGGCGCGTTGGCTGCTGCCCTTGAGTCATGGTGCAATGCTCGAAGTCCTGCCCTGAGCAAGGATGATATTGCGCTTAGCCAGGTCGGCTTCTGCATGGCTTGGGGCTGGATGCTCGATGTCTGGACAGCTGACTGCCCAGTCTTGTGAGCCTCTGGCATCTTGCGTATCCTCTTGCGCCTGCCTGCTTTCTCAGCCCCCAAGCGGAAATGCCAACATGTCTGATCTGAAAACCGCCGCCCTTGAATATCACGCTAAGCCCCGTCCGGGTAAGCTCAGTGTCGAGCTGACCAAGCCCACCGCGACGGCCCGCGATCTGGCCCTGGCCTATAGCCCGGGTGTCGCCGAGCCTGTGCGTGAAATTGCCCGTGACCCCGAGCTGGCTTACAAGTACACCGGTAAAGGCAATCTGGTAGCGGTGATTTCTGACGGTACGGCGATTCTCGGCCTGGGCAACCTGGGCCCGCTGGCGTCCAAACCGGTGATGGAAGGCAAGGGTGTGCTGTTCAAGCGTTTCGCCGGTATCGACGTTTTCGATATCGAGGTCGACTCGGAAAGCCCGCAGGCTTTTATCGACACGGTCAAGCGCATCTCCATCACGTTCGGTGGCATCAACCTGGAAGACATCAAGGCACCTGAGTGCTTCGAGATCGAGCGCGCGCTGATCGAGCAGTGCGACATTCCGGTGTTCCACGATGACCAGCACGGCACTGCTATCGTCACCGCGGCGGGTATGCTCAATGCCCTGGAAATCGCTGGCAAGACGCTGCCGGAAGCCAAGATCGTCTGCCTGGGCGCCGGTGCTGCCGCCATCTCTTGCATGAAGCTGCTGGTGAGCATGGGTGCCAAGGTCGAGAACATCTTTATGCTCGACCGCAAGGGCGTTATTCATGCCGGTCGTGATGACCTCAATCAATACAAGTCGGTGTTCGCCCATGAGACGCCCAAGCGCACCATGGCCGATGCTCTGGAGGGCGCCGATGTCTTCGTCGGCTTATCCGGGGCCAACCTGCTTGACCCGGTAGACCTCAAGCGCATGGCGCCGACACCGATAGTATTTGCCTGCTCCAACCCGGATCCGGAAATTTCCCCGGCGCTGGCTCACGCCACCCGTGACGACGTGATCATGGCCACAGGTCGCTCGGACTACCCGAACCAGGTGAACAATGTCCTGGGTTTCCCCTTTATTTTCCGCGGGGCGCTGGATGTGCGGGCGACCCGGATCAACGAGGAAATGAAGATAGCCGCAGCCCTTGCCTTGCGTGACCTGGCTAAACTGCCGGTGCCCCAGGAAGTGTGCGACGCCTACGGCGGTATTGAGCTGTCCTTCGGCCGCGAGTACATCATTCCCAAGCCGATGGACAAGCGTCTGATTACCGTGGTGTGCGATGCCGTGGCCAAGGCCGCCATCGAAAGCGGCGTTGCCACGTTGCCCTATCCAAAACACTACCCGTTGCAGTCGGTTGACGATGTGTTCAACGGCTGAGGCGTTTGCGCAAAATAAAGACCCCGCTTAGGCGGGGTTTTTTGTTGGGGTCAGGCCGGCGCATGCACTACGGGCTGCGACGAGAAGACTGCCGCAGCTGTAGTGGGGCAGCCTAGAACAGGTCGATGGGCGCCGTCTCGTCTGCCGGCAGCGGGCTGCCGGGTATGCCGAAGCCGTCCAGTTCGCTCATGGGCGGGGGCGTGTCCTCGCTCTTGAATAGCTCGAAATAGGCGTCCGGGGTGCCTGGCGAGGCGGCCCTGCCGCTGAGTGGGTCGATGCGCAGGGTCAGCAATCCGGCGGGTTCGGCGGGCAAATGAGCCGGTCTGTCCTTGAGTGCGGCATCCATGTAACTCATCCAGATCGGCAGGGCCACGGTGCCACCATACTCGTTGCGGCCCAGGCTTTCCGGCTGATCGAAGCCTGCCCAGACAGCGGTGACATAGTCGGCGTTATAGCCGGAGAACCAGCTGTCCTTGGATTCGTTGGTGGTGCCGGTCTTGCCGGCCAGGTCGCTGCGCCCCAGGGCCATGGCGCGGCGGCCAGTGCCGCGCTTGATTACGTCCTGCAGCATGCTGGTCATGATGTAAGCGGTGCGTGCATCGATGATTCGCTCTGCCGATACGGGCTCCTGCGCCGGGAGAGCGTTGGCCACATCCAGGACTTCGATTGCGTTCGCCTCAGGCTCGGCCTGCTGGGTGTCGGGTACGCTCGGCGGGTTGGCGATAAACAGGGGTTTGCCTTCGCGGCTGTCGATGCGCTGGATCAGGTAAGGCTGGACCTTGTAGCCGCCATTGGCAAAAGCCACCCAGCCGCCTGCAATCTCCAGGGGCGTCAGGTTGGCCGTACCCAGGGCCAGGGACAGGTTGGGCGGCAAGTCCTGCTTGTTAAAGCCGAAGTGGCTGACATAGTCGCGCGCATAGTCGATGCCGATCGCCTGGAGCAGGCGGATCGAAACCAGGTTGCGGGATTTATACAGCGCCTCGCGCAGGCGAATGGGGCCGAGGAAGGTGTTGTTATCGTTTTTTGGTCGCCAGGCCTCGTCCATGCCGGCCTCCTGGAACACCAGAGGGGCATCGTTGACCAGGGTGGAAGCGGTGTAGCCTTTATCCAGCGCGGCGCTGTAGATGAAAGGCTTGAAGCTGGAGCCGGGTTGGCGTTTGGCTTGCAGGGCGCGGTTGTAGTTGCTCTGCTCAAAGGAAAAGCCGCCGACCAGGGCGCGTATCGCACCGTTCTGCGGGTCCAGCGAGACCAGGGCACTTTGTGCAGCGGGCACTTGAGCAAAGTGCAGGCTGCCATCCTCCTGGCGCTGCACACGGACCAGGTCGCCGAGTTGTGCGACATCGCTGGGCTGCTGAGGACGAGGTCCCATGCTGTTGGGATTGATGTGCGGACGGGCCCACTTCATGCTGTCCCAGGCAACTGTCTCTTCATCGCCGCTACGCGTCAGTACCAAAAGTCCGCTCTTTTCCACCTGGCTGACAATGGCCGGTTCCAGGCCGTTCATGGATTTGTGTTTGTCCAATTCAGCTAGCCAGGCTTCGCGGGTCATGCCCGGCAGCCGCGTCTCCGGGCCGCGATAGCCATGGCGCTGATCGTAGGCTAGCAGGCCTTCGCGCAAGGCCGTGTTGGCCGCCAGTTGCAGGTCGCTGGGGACCGTCGTGGTGACACTGTAGCCATCGGTATAGGCTCCGCTGCCATAGCGGCCGACCATTTCGGCACGGGCCATTTCGGCCACATAAGGC
>JAZKHB010000003.1:74542-77274 GCA_040385585.1 Pseudomonadota bacterium
GCGCCGGTCATATTCCAGCAGGGTCTTGCGCAAGGCCGCGTTAGCTGCCATTTGCAGTTGCGAATCCACCGTGGTGTAAATCCTGAAGCCGCTACCGTAGACATCCTCACCATAGCGGCTCACCATCTCTGCCCGCACCATCTCGGCCACATAAGGCGCCTCGAGTTCCTGTGTTGGGACGTGGTAACTGACATCGACGGGCTCTGCCAGGGCTTGCTCATAGCGTGCCTGATCGATTCGGCCGAGCAGGTGCATGCGCCCCAGGATCCAGTCGCGCCGCTCCTTGCTGCGGGTCGGGTTCACCAGCGGATTGAAGCGCGAGGGTGCTTTGGGCAGGCCGGCAATCATGGCGAGTTGCGCCAGATTCAGTTCGCGGATGGATTTTCCGTAGTAGACATGGGCCGCCGCCTCGATGCCGTAGGCGCGGTTGCCCAGGTAGATCTTGTTCACATACAGCTCGAGAATCTCATCCTTGCTCAGCTCGCGTTCGATCTGAAAGGCCAGAAGGATTTCGGTGAGTTTGCGTGAAAAGCTGCGCTCGCTGGTGAGGAAAAAATTCTTCGCTACCTGCATGGTGATGGTGCTGCCACCGCTCTGGATCTGCCCGCTTTTCAATATTTGCGTGGCAGCGCGCATAAGACTGCTAAGGTCGACGCCATAATGGTTAGCGAAATTGTCGTCTTCAGCGGCCAGCAAGGCCAGGATAAAGTCGGGCGGGATGTCGGCGAATTTAATCGGAGAGCGACGCATCTCGCCGAATTCCGCGATCAGTTTGGCGTCGCTGCTGTAGACGCGCAGTGGAATCTGCAGCTGGATCTCCCGCAGCGACTCGACGGATGGAAGGCCGGGGCTAAGATAAAGAAAGGCGCCGCTGAAACTGAGCAGCAGCCCACAAAACACGGCAACACAAGACCACCAAAAAAACTTCAGCAAGCGCATCAAGATTTATGGATTTCCAAGTAAAAGAAAGGGTTAAGGGCAAGGCAAGGCGAAAAGGGGAAGGCTGTTCACATTATAAGCGCTTTTTTTCCAGGGTAGCCATTTGCGCTTATGTCAAGACTGTTATTTAATGTGAAAAAACATAAATAGTCCGTAAGTCGCGGATGCCAATAGGAAAACGGTCGTGCTAGGGCTCTTCAATAAGAAAGCGAATACGCTGCTTGGGATCGACATCAGTTCGACCTCAGTCAAGCTTCTGGAATTGAGTCGCTCGGGAAGCCGCTACAAGGTAGAGGCCTACGCTGTCGAGCCACTCCCCTTAAACGCAGTCGTCGAGAAGAATATCGCCGACCTTGACGGTGTGGGCCAGGCATTGACTCGTCTCTTGGCCAAGGCCAAGACCGGGGTCAAAACGGTTGCCGTGGCGGTCGCCGGCTCGGCGGTAATCACCAAGGTCATCGAGATGGAGGCTGGACTCACCGACGACGAGTTGGAGAACCAGCTGAAGATCGAGGCGGATCAGTACATCCCCTACCCCCTAGAAGAAGTGGCGATCGATTTCGACGTCCAAGGTCCGGCGGCTCGCAATGCCGATCGGGTCGAGGTACTGCTCGCGGCTTGTCGTAAAGAAAACGTCGAAGTGCGTGAGGCAGCCTTGGCTTTGGCGGGGCTGACGGCCAAGGTTGTGGACGTCGAGGCCTATGCGCTGGAACGTGCCTATGAACTGTTGGCATCGCAACTCGGGAGCGGGCATGACGAGTTGACGGTGGCGCTGGTAGATATCGGTGCGACCATGACCACCTTGAGCGTGTTGCACAATGGCCGAACCATTTATACCCGCGAGCAGCTTTTCGGCGGCAAGCAGCTGACCGAAGAAGTGCAACGTCGTTACGGTCTTTCGGTCGAAGAAGCCGGCCTGGCCAAGAAGCAGGGCGGCTTGCCGGACGATTACGAGTCGGAGGTGCTGCAGCCCTTCAAGGATGCCGTAGTGCAACAGGTCTCGCGATCCTTGCAGTTCTTCTTCGCTGCGGGTCAATTCAATGATGTCGACTACATCCTTTTGGCGGGTGGTACGGCTTCGGTTCCAGACCTCGATCGGTTGATTCAGCAGAAGATCGGTACGCCGACCCTGGTGGCCAATCCCTTCGCGGACATGGCGCTCAGTGGCAAAGTCAATGCCAGTGCATTGGCGAGTGATGCTCCGGCACTGATGATTGCCTGCGGCCTGGCGATGAGGAGTTTCGACTGATGGCGCGGATTAACCTTCTTCCCTGGCGGGAGCAGTTGCGCGAAGAGCGCAAACAGCGCTTCCTCGTCACCCTGGCAGGCGTTTTGATAGTGGCGGCGGGCGCGGTTTTTCTCGGCGACCAATACTTGAATAACGCCATCACTCAACAGAATGCGCGCAATGAGTACATCCGCAAGGAAATTGCCGTGCTGGATGCGCGAATCAAAGAAATCAGCGAGCTAAAAACCCGGCGGCAACAACTGTTGGAACGGATGAAGATCATTCAGGATCTTCAGGGTAACCGTCCGATCATAGGGCGTATCTTCGACCAGTTCGCCAGGACTCTGCCTGATGGCGTTTATTTCAATTCCTTGAAGATGGAAGGTAAAAAGATCTCGGTTGACGGGGCTGCAGAGTCCAACAACAGAGTCTCGAACCTGATGCGCAATCTCGATGCTTCGGAATGGATGAACGGCTCCACGCTCAATCAGGTCAAGGCGACGACCGCAGGGGCTGTCGATCAAGCGAACGTATTTAAATTGACCGTGCAGCAAACACAGCCCTC
>JAZKHB010000004.1:0-103669 GCA_040385585.1 Pseudomonadota bacterium
GCGGAACGCGGGCAATGGTCATTCCCTTGCCAAGTTTCGCAACGCAGTATGGGGCGCTTATTCGCGCAGCCCGCAGGACCGGATCTGTTTTGATGCAATAAGAAATTACTGGTCACCCGTTCTGAAGTACCCAACGGCCCGTCCCATGCCGGTTCTCGTTTCAAAACCGGTTCCGGCGCGGCCGTGCGGGTAGTGTCAACAGGCCCTAGACTTGGGCTGCACCGCGTGTCCCGCCCCGTCCATCGGTTTTGTACCGAACCCTGGTTGGTTGCGCGAGTCGAAAATGTCTCGAAGCGAATCAGGTCCTGGCAGCAGCGATGAACCTTATGCATCCGTATTCTTTAAGCGTGCTGGGCCTGGTTCTGCTGCTTGGCGGCTGTGTTTCGACCCCCTGCGACCCTTCGTTAAGCGACAGCCCATGCCACGCGGAGCGCCTGCTCCGGCAAAATGACATGCTCCAGGCCAAGATGATCATCGCCTCGGGCGATCTGGACAACTATGACCTGGCCCAGGCCCTGCTCGATCGCATGGCCGGTCAGGACACGGCCGGCGAGGTGGACTTCTACCAGGCGCTGCTGTTGATCCACCAGGGGCCCCAAGTCAGCGAGGTGCTGGATCTGCTGGAGCGTTCGGCTGCCGCCGGTCATCCCCATGCCACCGCGCTGCTGTACAAGATCCAGGCCGAGCCCTACCTGCTGGCCGAAGCCGACCCAGGCCAGGCCCAGGTCTACCGCGCCGCCTATGCCGATCTGGACGTGGCCAAAAGCGGCTATCCCTCTTTCGACCAGGCCCTGCAGCTGGTGAATCGACTGGTCGTGGCGGCTTTGCAGCCAACCAACCCCATAGGTCAGGCCGTACGAGACTGAGCGGGAGGGCTGCAACCGAACGGCCTCAGTGGTTTAATCGTCCTCCCTCCGCCGAGCCCACCATACTCGATCATGCGCGTGTTGCACTGTATCGCCCTGCCCCGCTTGCAGTGGCCTCTGCTCGACAAATTTTACCGGGCCCATGGCTCGCCCGCAGGGAGGAAATTGTCGCGGCCCTGAGCCTGACGCCTGTGGCCGAAGGTCATTGGCTCACCAGCCTGTTCGTCGCGCCGGCACTGCGCGGGCAAGCCATCGCCGCTACCCTGGTTCAGCAGAGCCTGGCGCACACCCCCGGCCCGGTCTGGCTATTCTGCAACCCGGAACTGCTCGCGTTCTATCAGCGCCTTGGATTTACGCCCTGCCAGAGGCTGCCCGAGGCCCTCGCCAACCGGTTGGCGCGGTACACCCGCAGCAAGCCCTTGGTCGCACTGAGCCACGGCGTTCCAGTTTAGTGCAGTACTTAAAATCAAATTGCCATTAATGCCTCTATGCCCTCACACCGTTTCGGGCTCTGGTGTAGTCTTCGCCTCGACTAATAACAAAAGCGCCATGAGACGATGTGAATGCTTGATCGCCTAAAGGACGACTTCCAGTTATCCATCCTCACCTTTATGGGCCTGTTCGCCATAGTGGGGATTGCCCCCTATGCGCTGTTCCGGCTGATCGAAGGGAACTGGCTGGTGGGTATCACCGATGCGTGCATGGTGGCCTGCACCCTGCTCGCGGTGGCCTATGCCTGGCGCACCGGCGACACGGCCAAACCGGGGATAGTAATCGCCATCATCGTGTCTCTCGGTTCGGTGCTGGTCGCCATCAACCTGGGCATCAATGGGCTGTTCTGGATTTACGTGGTCATTCTGTTCAATTTCTTCATGGTCTCGCCCGGCAAGGCCGTGCTTCTGATCCTGATGGTGCTGACGATCTTGCTGGGTTATGCGCTGCTGGTACGCGACAGCGTATTTGCCTCCCACTACCAGATGCTGTCCTTTGTCGTCACCTCCCTGACCGCCAGTGCCTTCGCCTTCGTCTTCGCCTTTCGCATGCGCAGCCAGCGCGACCAGTTGCAGCTGCTGGCGGCGCTGGACCCCTTGACCGGCGCGGGCAACCGCCGCTCCATGGACAGCGAGCTGGCCACGGCCCTGGCAGCCCAGCGCCGCTATGCCACACTCTTTGGCGTTCTGCTGATGGACCTGGATCACTTCAAGCGCCTCAACGACCGATTCGGCCACCCCGCCGGGGACCGTGTGTTGGTGGACTTCGTCGCCCTGGTCAAGTCCGTGATACGGCAGAACGATCGGCTGTTTCGCCTCGGCGGCGAGGAGTTTCTGCTGCTGATGCCCAATACCGACTTCGAAGGCCTGGAAGCCGCCGCCAGAAAACTCCAAGCCAGTCTGGCCGCCAGCTCCCTCGGTCCCGGCGACAGGTTGACGGTGTCAGTCGGCGGCGCCTTGTTGCGCCCGGACGAAACCGCCGAGAGCTGGCTCAAGCGAGCGGATATACAGCTGTACCGGGCCAAGGATGCCGGACGCGATCGAGCCCTGATCGACCGCGCGCCAGCACAGCCGATCTGAGCTCGGCCGACTGCCATGGCGGCGCCGTGAAGACCAGGGCTAGAATGCCGGCCTCGCGCAATCCACTTGGAGCCTCTATGCCTGTCCGTGCTATACGCCCGCGCCTGCTGCTGCGGTGCTGGCTGCTTTCATCGCTCGTGTTGTTGCTGGCAAGTCCGAACAGCTTCGCCGAACTGTACAAGTGGACGGATGCCAACGGTCGCACCCACTACAGTGACAAGAAGCCGGACGGCGTAAGCACCCAGCCCATCGGCAACCCAATCAGCGTGGTCGAAGGCAGCCCGATCACGCCAAGGCCCCCAGTACAAGCCAAGGCCCGCAAAGTAATAATGTATGGCGCCAGCTGGTGTGGCTATTGCGCCCAGGCGCGCAAATACTTCGCTGCCCAGCACATCGCCTACATCGAATACGACATCGACAAACAACCCCACGCCCGCCAGCGCTACGACGCCCTGGGCGGGCAAGGCGTGCCCTTGATTCTGATCGGCGACAAGCGACTTAGCGGATTCAGTGTGGAGAGTTTCCAGGCGCTGTATGCCACGCCATGACTGCCAGCCTACTTGCCAATATGTCCTTGAGATCGGATAGGCGGGCTTAAACCTCGAAACGAAAATATTATTACCAATTGTTCTATTGTTTTTTCTTGATTTTTATTTATTTTAGGCCGCAGCTTAATACGCACTTAAGACAGAGCAGCTTAGATAGCCGATAATCAGTTAATTAAAATCGCTAATCTCTCAACTACTTGATAAATAAAGTTTAAAAAATAAGCCAAGCGAATCTGACGAGCGGCCGTGGCCTTTATTGATATTTACCCTAGGGTTCTTTTGTTCGCGCAAGGATATCCACCTCTAGGAGAGAGATCCATATGAGCCTCAATTACGCAGCCCTCTGTGGGGCGGCTTTCATATTACTCAGCAACAATGCCCATGCAGTCATCAACGAAAACACCGGTACAGTTAACCCAACAAGCGATCCCGATACAGCTCGCTATATCATTAAATATAAAACGCCTACCCCGCAGACCAATGTCCCGAGCGCGGCGGCTCAGGCACAGTTCAGCCTGTCCGCTGCGCAAACCATCCTGAGCCGCGCTGGCGTCAGCCCGCTGATGCACCTGCAAACCGCCGCTGCCAGCGTGGCAAGGCTCGATGCCAGACAGCTGGCGCAGCTGAAAAAAGACCCGGCGATCGAATACGTCGAAGTCGACCCCAAACGCTATCTGATGGCGGAGGAAACACCCTACGGCATCGGCATGGTGCAGGCGCCCCTACTCCCCGACAGCAGCATCGCCAACCGCAAGCTGTGCATCGTCGATACCGGCTACAGCCTCGGGCACCAGGACCTGCCCTCCAGCGGTATCACTGGCAACGACGGCTATGCCGGCAACGACACCGGAAACTGGTACGAAGATGGCAACGGTCACGGCACCCACGTGGCGGGCACCATTGCCGCCCTGGGCGGCAACAACCTGGGCGTGGTCGGGGTAAGCCCATCCGGCAATATCGGCCTGCATATCGTCAAGGTCTTCAACAACAACGGCGACTGGGCCTATGGCTCCGATCTGGTGGTCGCGATGCAGCAGTGCCGGGATGCGGGCGCCAATGTGATCAGCATGAGCCTGGGCGGTGGCGGGTCGTCGGTCACCGAACGCAACGCCATGGACAGCGCGTTCAACAGCAACGTGCTGGTGGTGGCCGCCGCCGGTAACGACGGCAACGGCGCCCTGTCCTACCCCGCCTCCTATGCCTCGGTCATTTCCGTGGCGGCCGTGGACAGCGCCCGCAACCGCGCAACCTTCTCCCAGTACAATGCCGATGTGGAAATCGCGGCGCCCGGCGTCGGGGTACGCTCGACCACACCGGGCAATACCTACGGCAACAAGTCCGGTACCTCCATGGCCACGCCGCATGCCTCGGCGGTCTATGCCCTGGTATGGAGCCGGCATACCCAGTGCACCGCCGCGCAGATCCGCCAGGTGGTCAACGCCACCGCTCAAGACCGCGGCAGCGCCGGGCGCGACGTCTATTACGGCTATGGCATCACCCAAGCCAAGGCGGCCAGCGACTCGATCACTGCCAATGGCTGTGAAGGCGGCGGCACCACCCCGCCAACGCCACCAAAAGGGGAAACCCACGCCAATTTGACGGCCACCAGCGGCAACTGGGTCTACCACAGCTTTAGCGTGCCGACCGGTACCACCAGCCTCAAGGTACGGATCACCGGCGGCACTGGCGATGCGGACCTGTACACCCGCCTGGGCAGCAGACCGACCACCTCCAGCTGGACCTGCCGGCCCTACCGTAACGGCAACGAGGAAGTCTGCAGCCAGGCCAATCCCGCCGCGGGCACCTGGCACACGGGCATACGCGCCTACCGCAGTTTTTCCGGCGTCACCCTGAGCTGGGAATACCAATAGCCGACCTAAGCTCTAATCGCGTCAGCAAGCCCCGATACGTCGGGGCTTTTTTGTTCAAGGCTGGACTAAGGGTTTGCGGAGCGGCTTGCCGAATGGCCAACAGGCGTCACTGCAACCGACTTATGCAGCCACCGCCATGACATAAAAAGACCCAAAAACCCTCCTGGCCTGCCTGTAACGCGCGGGTATATTGGCCGTCTAGTGTGTGCATCCCCAGCCGAGATCCGCCATGAACCGTCGTACCCTGCTTCGAGGCTTCGCCCTGCTACCCGCCGCGTCGCTGCTCAGCTCATCGCTGCGGGCCGCCACTACGGCGACCTCCACGGACGGGATTACCGTCACCCCCCTGGAAAAACCCCATGAGGCCTGGCGCGAACAGGTTTCACCCGAAGCTTATAAGGTGCTGTTCGAGGAGAGCACCGAGCGTGCCGGCAGCAGCCCACTGGACAAGGAAAAAGGCGACGGCACCTTCGTTTGCGCCGCCTGCTACCTGCCGCTGTTCGACAGCCAGCACAAGTTCGACAGTGGTACCGGCTGGCCGAGTTTTACCCAGCCGATTGCCGGACACACCGGCTTCAGCAAGGATTTCAAACTGTTTTTCCCCCGCACCGAATACCACTGCGCGCGCTGTGGTGGCCACCAGGGGCATATGTTCGACGACGGTCCGCCACCTCGTGGCGAGCGCTGGTGCAACAACGGGGTGGCGTTGCGCTTCGTCCCCCGCGCCGATACCTTGCCCGCCTTGAGGAGCTGAGCATGATTTTCGATTTTTCGCGCCTGACGCCCAGGCTGAACACCACCCTTGCCCTGCTTCTCAGCGGGGTGCTGGCGGCGTGCGGACCGACAGCCGCACAGACCGCCCCAACGGCCGAAGCGCCGGGGAAGGCCATCGACACGCCCGGGGTCGCGGTGTTCGCTGGCGGCTGCTTCTGGTGCACCGAGTCCGATTTCGACAAGGTTCCGGGCGTGCTATCGACCACCTCCGGTTATATCGGCGGCAGCGCGACCGACGCCACCTATGAGCGGGTGTCCGGCGGCGGTACGGCGCATCTCGAGGCAGTACAGGTGCGCTTCGACCCGGCCAAAACCGATTACGCCCGGCTGCTGGAGGCCTTCTGGCCGACCATCGACCCCCTGACGCCCAACCGCCAGTTCTGCGACGGCGGCACCCAGTACCGCAGCGCGGTCTTCTACGGCAACGACGAGGAAAAGCGCCTAGCCGAGGCCTCCAAAGAGGCCTTGCAAGCCTCGGGACGTTTCAGCCAACCCGTAGTGACCGAAATCCTGCCTGCCACGGCCTTCTACCCGGCCGAGGATTATCATCAGGATTACGCCAGCAGGAACCCCATTCGCTACAACTACTACCGCAATGGCTGCGGACGCGACAAGCGCCTGGAGCAACTCTGGGGCAAGTCGCACTGAACCCAGGGGGCGTGGGTAAACTGAGCCGGGCAATGGACCGATAAAAGGCGGATAATCGTTCCCCTTTAATTCGTCTCGGCCCGAGCCGGGTGAACCGGTTTATCGACCGCAACGGTACGGCGTCTTATTTTTCAGGATGGAAGTGGCATGAAGCTCGACAAGAAGGCCGCCATCGCGCGCCGCAACCAGATACTGGGCGCTGCGGTGCTGGGAGTGAACAACAGCCATTTCGCCGCGATCAACCTGAACAAGAATATCTGGTGGTTCGACATTCCCATCAGCCGCCTGGGCATAGGTCAGTACGAATTCATCCACCTGCTGCTGCACCACAGCCAGACCGATGTGCTGCACCACCTGCGCATTCCCACCCTGTTTCTGCGCAACCAGATGGAGGGCCTGGTGGTTCGCCACCGGGATACCCGCAAGGCCACGGTCAGCCTGGAGTTGTCCGCCGACCGGGATTCCTGGTTGCAGGATGTACGTCCCACGGGTACCGGCGTGCGGTTCGCCGATTTCTTGCAGCCCTAACATCGGTTGAGAACAACCAACGGCTGGGCGCTGACTTGCCGGCATGGTCACCGTGCTTTCAGCCCTGTCTCACCGAAGCGCAGTCAGTGTTCAGTTGAAACGTAACGCCGGATACGGGGGTCTTTAGAAAGTAAGCCCTCCTTATAGGAAGTCCTTCATGTCCGCAGTCCCCCGTTTCAAAATCACTTACCTGTTGCAAGGCGAGCCAATGACGCACTTTTCCAGTGCCGAACACCTGTCCCTTGAGGACGCGGCAGAAGCCCTGTTCCAACTCCACGGTTTTATGGTGCCCGAGCACCCGCTGGCAGGCCGCAGCGCCATTATCGAGCAACTGCCCAGCACCGGCATTTCGGCCATTCACTTCGAGGCGATCTGAACCCTTTCCTCAGGATTCCGACCCTTGCCCCACCATGCGCAGGAACCTCCCATGACCCAGGCATTCCACGTGACCTATCAGCTGGACGGCGCCACCCGGACATTGGAAGTCAACACCGACAGCGGTGTGCTCACGCCCGAACAGGCACGGCGACATATCGAATCCTTGCACGCAGGCAGCCTAGCCAGTGATATCACTGTGCAAGATATCCACGAAATCGCTGGGGGCAACACCGATCCCGGCAGTCAATTGCACCCCGACAGCAGTCGACACTGAGAGAAGGCTGCAGCGCCAACCGTCCAAAGCGCTAAGTAATTGAAGAAAAAAGGCTTTTATAAATAAGGGATTGACAATCCAGTGCTCGACTGTAGAATGGCCGGCGCGGGATGGAGCAGTCTGGTAGCTCGTCGGGCTCATAACCCGAAGGTCGTCGGTTCAAATCCGGCTCCCGCAACCAGACAACGAAAGGCCACTTGAAAAAGTGGCCTTTTTTGTTTTCCGTGATTTGAGCTCCCGGCTAAGCCCTTGATCCGGAAAACAAATCAGCGGTTGACAGGCCAGCGCCCGACTGTAGAATGGCCGGCGCGGGATGGAGCAGTCTGGTAGCTCGTCGGGCTCATAACCCGAAGGTCGTCGGTTCAAATCCGGCTCCCGCAACCAGACAACGAAAGGCCACTTGAAAAAGTGGCCTTTTTTGTGCGCCTCGATTTTACCCACGCCGCTGATGCACCCGGCCAAGGATGAAACGCCAAGCTGTCGGTTTTTATCCCCCGCCAGCGGCCTGCGGCCTGCGACCCGCCGCACGCAGCCGACCCACCGCACTGATTAAGGCAGCGCCGCTACACCCTCAGGCTCGAAGTCCAGGCCAGGCCCTCCGCTGACTTGATTACCGGCGGCCGAGACGCCGCCAACGACAGAACGGCGCACCCAGGCAAAATCGTCCACCTGCCCAGCGTCACCGCTAGTGAGTGGCCGCAGGTCGGATCGCGACGCTCCAGAGGCGTGCCCGCCGCACTCCACTAAGCCGGGATCCGGCCTAGATCTCAACTTGCGTCCCCAGTTCGATGACCCGATTGACCGGCAGTTTGAAGTAACGCAGGTTGCCGTTGGCATTCTTCAACAGGAAGGCGAACAGCGCCTCGCGCCAGCGCGCCATGCCGATGCGCTTGGTTGGGATCACCGTCTCGCGGCTGAGGAAATAGGTGGTGCGCATGGGACTGAAATCCAGGCCCTCGAGGTGACAGAGGGCCAGGGCGGCCGGCACGTCCGGCTCGTCGACGAAGCCAAAATGCAGGACCACCCGGAAAAACCCCTCACCGTGGGCCGTCACCTCGAAACGCCGCTGCGCGGCCACCCGCGGCTCCTCCTCGTGCACCACCGTCAAAAGCACCACCTGCTCGTGCAGCACTTGGTTGTGCAGCAGGTTATGCAACAGGGCATGGGGTACCGCATCCGAGCGCGCGGTGAGGAACACCGAGGTCCCCTGCACCCGATGGGGCGGCTGGCTGCGAATACTGGCGATAAACTGCGGCAGCGGCAATGCGCTCTCGTCCAGGCGCTCGACCAGGATCTGCCGGCCGCGCTTCCAGGTGGTCATCAGGATAAACAGCGCAATACCGGCCAGCACCGGAAACGCCCCGCCCTGAAAGATCTTCGGCAGGTTGGCCGCCAGGAACAGGCTGTCCACGAGCAGGAATACCAGCAACAACGGGATAGCCAGCCAGCGTGGGGTTTTCCACATCAGCAGCATGATCGCCGAGACCAGCAGGGTGTCGATCCACATGGTCGCGGTGACCGCCACCCCGTAAGCCGACGCCAGTGCACCGGAGGAACCGAAGCCGATCACCAGCAGCACCACGCCCACCATCAGCGCCCAGTTCACCGTGCCGATATAGATCTGCCCCTGCTCGGCACTGGACGTGTGCTGGATATGCATGCGCGGCACATAGCCGAGCTGGATCGCCTGGCGGGTCAGGGAGAACGCGCCGGTAATCACCGCCTGGGAGGCGATGATGGTGGCCAGGGTCGACAGCGCCACCAGCGGCAGCAACGCCCAGGACGGCGCCAACAGATAGAAGGGGTTTCGCGCCGCCTCTGGGTTGTCCAGCAACAGCGCGCCCTGGCCGAAATAGTTCAGCGTCAACGCCGGCAGCACCAGGACGAACCAGGCCCGGGCGATGGGCTTGCGACCAAAATGGCCCATGTCGGCGTACAGCGCCTCGGCGCCGGTCAAGGCCAGCACCACGGCGCCGAGGATCGCCACGCCGATGCCCGGATGGGCCAAGAAGAAATTGGCCGCCCACAGCGGATTGAGCGCCTGCAGCACCTCCGGCCGGCGCAGGATGCCGTAGACGCCCAGGGCGCCGAGCACGGCGAACCAGATCAGCATCACCGGGCCGAACAGGATGCCGATACGCGCCGTGCCGTGCTTCTGGATCATAAACAGCCCGACCAGCAGGATCACCGTCACCGGCACCACCCAGTGCGACAGCCCTGGCAACGCCACGTCCAGACCCTCGACGGCGGACAGCACGGAGATGGCCGGGGTGATCATGCTGTCGCCATAAAACAGCGCCGCGCCGAACAGCCCGAGCATCACCAGCGCCACATTCAGCCGTGGGTGGGCCAGCGAGGCCCGCCGCGCCAGGGCGGTCAGCGCCATGACGCCGCCCTCGCCCTGGTTGTCGGCCCGCAGGATAAACAGCACGTACTTGAGCGACACCACCCAGATCAGCGACCAGAAGATCAGCGAGAGGATGCCGAACACCCCGTCATGGTTGGCCTGCACCCCGTAGTGCCCGGCGAACACTTCCTTCAGGGTGTACAACGGACTGGTGCCGATATCGCCATAAACCACCCCCACGGCCGCCACCATCAGACCGATGGACGTGGAGGTTTTATGGCCGGTGTCCTGCTCCTGAGTGGAAACTGCTGTGCTCATGGAAATGTCCAGACGGAAATCTGCCGCGCATCCTGCGCCTGCGCAACGAGCAAGGCAACCAGGCGCAGCGGCTTGAGAAGACGCCTCCAATGGACACCAGGTAACTGAGGGTCAACCTGTGGCTGCATTTTAAACACCTCCAATCACCCGCACGCCCGACGGCTACGCGCAACACTGGCCAAGCCGTCACGCTGCCGCTAGAATTGCGCACTTTTTGATCAGGCGTACCCAGCGCCGATCACCGCATGCCCGAGGTCCGCCATGTCCACCGCCCGTATTCCGAAAGTCGGCTTCGTCAGCCTCGGCTGCCCCAAGGCCTTGGTCGACTCCGAGCGCATCCTCACGCAGCTGCGCATGGAAGGCTACGAGGTCGTGCCGACCTACGAGGATGCCGACGTGGTGGTGGTCAACACCTGCGGCTTTATCGACAGCGCCAAGGCCGAATCACTGGAAGTGATAGGCGAAGCCCTGGCGGAGAACGGCAAGGTCATCGTCACCGGCTGCATGGGCGTGGATGAGAGCGTGATCCGCAACGTGCACCCCAGCGTGCTGGCGGTCACCGGCCCGCAGCAGTACGAGCAAGTGGTCAACGCCGTGCACGACGCGGTGCCGCCGAACAAGGAACACAACCCGCTGATCGACCTGGTGCCGCCCCAGGGGATCAAACTGACCCCTCGCCACTATGCCTACCTGAAGATTTCCGAAGGCTGCAACCATACGTGCAGCTTCTGCATCATCCCCTCGATGCGCGGCAAGCTAGTCAGCCGCCCGGTGGGCGAGGTGCTGAGCGAGGCCGAGCGCTTGGTCAAAGCCGGCGTAAAGGAGCTGCTGGTGATCTCCCAGGACACCAGCGCCTACGGCGTGGACGTGAAATACAAGACCGACTTCTGGAACGGCCAGCCGGTGAAGACCCGCATGCTGGAAATGTGCGAGGCCCTCAGCAGCATGGGCGTCTGGGTGCGCCTGCACTATGTGTACCCCTACCCCAATGTCGACGACATCATTCCGCTGATGGCCGCCGGCAAGCTGCTGCCCTACCTGGATATCCCCTTCCAGCACGCCAGCCCGAAGATCCTCAAGGCCATGAAACGCCCGGCCTTCGAGGACAAGACCCTGGCGCGGATCAAGAGCTGGCGCGAGATCTGCCCGCAGCTGATCATCCGCTCGACCTTTATCGTCGGTTTCCCCGGCGAGACCGAAGAAGACTTCCAGTACCTGCTCGATTGGCTGACCGAAGCCCAGCTCGACCGCGTCGGCTGCTTCCAGTACTCCCCGGTGGAAGGCGCATCGGCCAACCTGCTGGACAGCCCGGTGCCGGATGAGGTCAAGCAGGAACGCTGGGACCGCTTTATGGCCCATCAGCAGGCGATCAGCAGCGCGCGCCTGCAACTCAAGGTCGGCCAGGACATCGAGGTCTTGATCGACGAGGTGGACGAGGATGGCGCCATCGGCCGCTCCTTCGCCGACGCGCCGGAAATCGACGGCATCGTCTATGTCGACAGTGACCAGGACCTCAAGCCAGGCGACAAGGTCTGGTGCCGGGTAACCAACGCCGACGAATACGACTTGTGGGCCGAAACCCTGTAAGTCGATTGGGTGAAATACGCCTCGCTTACGCGGGGCTTTTTTATGCACATCCGGTGGCTTTCGACAGGCATGCCCCCCTGCTTGATGGCGCCCCCTGGAATACCCTGGGACCTGTCGCCTAGCGGCCTGGACGGCGAAGACCGCCGGCAAACTGAGAACCAGCCACACAAACAGCGGCTGCGCGATACCCGTCTTCGAATCTGCCTGGTAACCTCGAGAGCGCCGCAGAACAGGTGGGCACTGAAGCGCCATGGCAGTGGCCGCTACCTGTTCTGGTTGACTGACCACCCCGCCTACAAGGACGAACCGTGCAGACCAACAACCCCTACTCCGCCCCCAGCGCCAGCTTGAACAGCGCGCCTGAACCCGTCTCCGACGACACAATCGATGCACTGCCGGTTTCCGATACCTGGAAGGTGCGCTTTAAAGCCATTAACCGCGCCGGCGGGGTGAAACTACCGAATTTGAAGTCGTTGCCAAAAGATGAAAGACGCAAGGCAATGGGATTCAACATTCTCGCCTTTCTATTCGGCCCCCTGTACTACGGCTTTAAAGGCATGTGGAAAAAGGGCATCAGCTATTTCGCCGCCGCCTTTGCGTTAGTCCTTGTTCTTAGCTTTATTCTGGCTGCCTTGGGCTTCCCTCAACTGACCAGGTCGCTGCCACTGGGCATAGCGGCGGTTTTCGCCATGCGCGCCAATCTCGATTTCTATAAGAAAGTCGTCCTCAATGACGATGGCTGGTGGTAACGGTCCTTTCTAGTCGCTGTTGCACGGCTGCCACCGGCGCCTGATGGCGTCGCCCGAAGAAACCGCCATTCGATCCAGAGCCCGCGCAGTTGTGGTGGGCTCCTCGCATCCTCAGAACTCGCCACCATGACCCCCGCTTTAAAACAGAAGATCCTCGAAGTTTGCGCGCGCAAGATCGCCCGGAAGGGCCCCGAGGTCGGCCTGTCCTTCTATGCCTTTTTCACCAATAAGAACCATGACCCCGAGTTGTTGATGGAAGCGGCAGAGTGGTGGATCCGCACCCAGCGCCTGGACCATTTCGAGAAAGCGCTGAAGGTCAAGCAACGGGCCGAAGCCACGGCCTGATAACGCTCAAGCGACGAACCCAATCACCGCCGGACGGCCTCTCTGCGCGACCTGAACGAGCTGTCGCTCAAGCGATCAAATTACCCCCCTGTTTTGGATAAGCATGAATAGCCTGGCTGTTTCCCTGATCGTCCTGCCCCTGATGTTTATCGGCCTGTTGCCGCTCTGGAAAAAGCGCGCCCCACCATCCCCCACCAGCGGTAAACCATCGCGGGAAAAAAGGCTGCTGCAGCGCTGTTTTGGCGATCGGCCTATGGCCGAGCGGCTGATCGAACACGAACTCGCCAAACGTCAGGGTTGTCCCGCGCCAGGGCCTTTGAATATGCAATGGCCTCGCTAGCGCGGGACAACCGGTAATACGCGGCAAGTCTCCTGGACGACAGCCTGTCGGTTGGCCTGGCGCACGCAGCGTCTGGCTACTAGATCCGGTAAGCGTCGCTTGCCTGGGTTCGCCAGTACGTCGTATCCGAACAGCGGGCGCCGAACCGGCTGATTCCAGCCGCCAGCCAGCTCCGATCAACACAGAGAAGGCCGGGGGCAGCTTATCGGCGGCGGTCTGCTGCAATCGCATCGAACTGATTGCCAATCGTCGCGCCTAATGCTGGGCGAGAACCTGATCGCTGCGCGCACAGCCCAGGTTTTGTCTTCGCACGCTGCCCAAGCGCAACGAAGTCCCGCACACTGGCGCCCTTTGGGCTGCGCCGCGATTGACCCGGTTGCGCCCCATCCCTCCTTTGCCAAGAACCAGACCATGCCTTTCTGGAAACACCAGCTGCAACGCCTGATGGAATTGATTCGGCGCTACCCGGGGGTCATTGCCGCCTTCGGCTTCGTGTCCGGCATCGCCAGCTTTATTCTGGTCGATCGCCACGAAGGGCTGGCACGGGTGATCGCCGTGGTCATGCTGGTCAGCTGGCTCTGGTTGATGCTGGAGAACCTGCTGACCCGCGGCATCGCCCGTCTCTTCGGCGTCGAAGTGCCGCCCCCGGTGCTGCGCTACGCGACCCAGATGATCCACCAGGAAAGCCTGTTCTTCGTCCTGCCCTTCTTTTTCATCACAACCAGCTGGAACAGCGGGCAGGCCTTGTTTACCGGGCTGCTGGGAACCGCGGCCCTGGTCTCGATCATCGACCCGCTGTACTACCGCTGGCTGGCGCCGCGGCGCTGGGTGTTTCTGGCCTACCACACCCTGGCGCTGTTCGCGGTGCTGCTGACCGCGCTGCCGATCATCCTGCAACTGACCACTTCCCAGAGTTTTAAGCTCGCGCTCGGCGCGGCGGTGCTGCTGTCGTTCCCCAGCCTGGCCGGGGCCTTCAAGGCCACACCGCGCTTATGGCGCGGCGCGCTGGTGATCGGCCTGGCGCTGGTGCTGGGGGGAACCGGCTGGCTGCTACGCACCTGGGTCCCACCGGCGACCCTGTGGCTGACCGAGGTGGCGATCAGCACAGAACTGGACGACAGCAACCGCGCGCCGGGGCAACCCGTCACCGAACTCTCGGTCGCTCAGCTGCACGCCCAGGGGCTGTACGCCTACACCGCGATCAGTGCCCCGCGCGGGCTGAACGAGCGCATCTACCATGTCTGGCAGCGGCCCGGCGAAAAGGGCGACCGCATCCCCCTGGATATTCACGGCGGACGCAAGGAGGGCTACCGCGCCTGGACCCACAAGCAGAACTTTCCCCAGGACCCGCTCGGTCGCTGGCAGGTAAGGGTCGTAACCGAGGACGGGCAGTTGATCGGCGTCCTGCGTTTCCGGGTGGTCGAGTAGGCGTATTCCCCGCCCCCCGCTGGACGGCCGGGACGGTTACAATAGCCGCCCACGCCCCTTAGCAGCCTTCGCCATGACCGACCCCGTCCGCCTCTCCAAACGCCTCGCCGAGCTGATTGCCTGCTCCCGCCGGGAAGCCGAACAGTACATCGAGGGCGGCTGGGTACTGGTGGACGGGCAAGTCATCGACGAGCCGCAGTTCAAGGTGCTCGCACAGAAGGTCGAGCTGGCCCCCGACGCCCGCCTGGCGCCGGTCGAGCCGGTCACCCTGCTGCTGAACAAGCCCGCCGGCATCGACAGCCTCAAGGATTTCGGCGCGGCGCTGCAGCTGATCACCCCGGCTTCGCGCTGGCCAGATGATCAATCCGGCATGCGTACCCTCAAGGGCCATTTCGCCCGTCTGGACGGGCTCGCACCCCTGGCGGCCGAAGCCTGCGGCCTGCTGGTGTTCACCCAGGACTGGCGCATCGTGCGCAAGCTGACCGACGATGCCGGCAAGCTCGAGCACGAGTACGTGGTCGAAGTGGCCGGTGAAATCGCCCCCCACGGGCTCAACCGCCTCAACCATGGTATGACCTACAAGGGCTCGACACTGCCACCGGTCAAGGCCAGCTGGCAGAACGAAACCCGCCTGCGCCTGGTGCTCAAAGCCGCCCAGCCCGGGCAGATCGCCCAGATGTGCGCCAGCGTCGGCCTGACGCCGATGTCGATCAAGCGCATCCGCATCGGCGGCGTGCCCCTGTCCAAGGTGCAACCCGGGCAGTGGCGCTACATGACGGCCAGCGAAAAATTCTAAGCCGCTGCCGCCAAGGCACGGCGGGGCCACAATCCCACCATGTCTCGCCACCGGCTTTTGTCCGGCCTTGCCTGCAAGGCCCTCTCCATTGATTACCAGGATTGTCCATGATCAATAACGATGTACTGCGCAGCGTGCGCTATATGCTCGACCTCAGCGATGCCAAGGTCGTGGAGATCACTCAGCTGGGCGGGCACAGCCTGGACAAGGCCGCTATCGTCGCCTACCTGAAGAAGGACGAAGAGGAAGAAGGCTACCAGCCCTGCCCCGACGAAGTGCTGGCGCACTTTCTCGACGGCCTGGTGTTCTTCAAGCGCGGCAAGAACGACAGCCTGCCGGCGCACCCCATCGAACTGCCCGTGACCAACAACATGGTGCTGAAGAAACTGCGCGTGGCCTTCGAGCTCAAGGAAGACGACCTGCATGCCATCCTCAAGGCCGCCGAGTTCCCGGTCAGCAAACCCGAACTGAGCGCGCTGTTCCGCAAATTCGGCCATAGCAACTACCGCACCTGCGGCGACCAGCTGCTGCGCAACTTCCTCAAGGGCCTGACCCTGTGCATTCGCGGCTGATCCAGGGGCGCATGGGGGCGACCCCCACCCGCCCGATCAGTTATGAGTCGTCATACCCCGCCACTCCTTGTCATTCCTGCGAAGGCGGGAAGAAGGCGGGTATCCAGGTGCGGCCTGCCTGCCACCACGCGCAACCCGGATTACGCCGCGCGGCAGGTGCAGCTTGGCTTGCAAAGTCGACGGTCTTCGCGGCTAACCTAGGCGGCCCCACCCACCCTACGCCTAACCCGACCGACGAAAACCTTTCGGCGAAATCCGTGCCTTCCCATCTCGTATGGCGCTCCATTCCTCCGGCTCATGATGCCTGCGCTCCATCCGCGGACCGTCTAGGGTGATGGCGTTTGCCATTGTCCGAGGATTCGCCATGCACCCCTATTTCTCCCTGCAGGGCCGCACCGCCTTGGTCACCGGCGGTACCCGCGGCATCGGCAGAATGATCGCCCAGGGCTTGCTGGAAGCCGGGGCCCGGGTCTTTATCTGCGCCCGTGACGCCGAAGCCTGCGCGCAGACGGCGGCTGAATTATCGGCCTTCGGTCAGTGCCGAGGCCTGGCAGCCGACCTGGCCAGCGAAGAAGGTATCCAGGCCCTGGCCACGCAGCTGGCTGGCGAAATCGGCCAGCTGGACATCCTGGTGAACAACGCCGGCACCACCTGGGGCGCCCCCCTGGAAAGCTATCCGGTCAAGGGCTGGGAAAAGGTCATGCACCTGAATGTGACGGCGGTGTTCGGCTGCATCCAGCAGTTGCTGCCCCTGCTGCGCAAGGCCGGCACCGCGGCCAGTCCGGCACGGGTGATCAATATCGGCTCGGTGGCCGGTATCGCCTCCTTCGGCGAACAGGCCTATGCCTACGGCCCCAGCAAGGCGGCCCTGCATCAGCTGTCGCGCATCCTGGCCCGCGAGCTGGTGGGTGAGCACATCAACGTCAATGTGATAGCGCCGGGGCGCTTCCCCAGCAAGATGACCCGGCATATCACCCAGGATGCCCAGGCCCTGGCCGAGGACACCGCACTGATTCCCATGCGGCGCTGGGGCCGCGAAGAAGAGATGGCGGCATTGGCCATCAGCCTGGCGAGCACCGCCGGCGCCTATATGACCGGCGCGATCATTCCCATCGACGGCGGTTTCAGCCTCTGAAAGGTGCTCTTCAAGGACCCGCCGGGGTGTAGGCTTGGGTTTATCCATACCGAGGAACCCCGCCCATGGACTACCGCCGCGCCCTGCTCCTGGGCCTCGTCTTGCTTGCGGCTTCTGCCCTGGCGGCACCCGCGCCCTGGTACCAATGGCGCAGCCAGGCGAACGGCGTGCTGCTCTGCGCCCAGGTCAATCCGGGGCCCGGCTGGACGCGGTTCGCCGGGCCCTTCGACAACGCCGGCTGTCAGGATCGTCCTCGCCGCGGCCTGCTCTAAACATCAGACCGATCAACCCTGGTCCGCCGGCTCGGCTGCCACTGCCGACAGGTGCGCGGTCAGGGCAGGCACCAGGGGTATACTGCGCGACCCTGCCCTGCGACCTGCACCATGCCCTACTCCGTCTCGCCTATCGGCTTTATGCGCTCCTGCTTCAAGGAGAAATTCGCCATCCCGCGCCAGCCGCACCTAGCTCCGGCAGCCCGCGGCGTGCTGGAGCTGGTCGCGCCCTTCGATCAGGCCGAGGCCCTCGACGGCCTGGAGCAGGTCAGCCACGTCTGGCTGCTGTTCCTGTTCCACCAGACCCTGGACGCCACGCCCCGGCTCAAGGTGCGGCCGCCGCGACTGGGCGGCAACAAGTCCCTGGGGGTGTTCGCTACCCGCGCCACCCACAGGCCCAACGGCATCGGTCAATCGGTGGTGCGGCTGGACCGCTTCGAACCGGGTCGGCTATGGCTCTCGGGCATCGACCTGCTGGACGGCACGCCGGTGCTGGACATCAAACCCTATGTGCCCTATGCCGACCGGATAGAGTCCGCCAGCAACCGGATGGCTGATGCGCCGCCGGCGCTGATCACCGTGACCTGGAGCCCCCAGGCTTTGAGCCAGGCCCAGGCCCAGGCCTCGCGCCTGGACGAGCCGCTGGTGGCCTTGATCGAGCAATGCCTGGCCCAGGATCCCCGCCCGGCCTACCAGACGCCGCCCCCCGAACGCCGCTACGGCACTCGGCTATGGGACGTCGACGTACACTGGCACTATCCCGAGCCGACACGGATTTGCGTGCTGGACGTGGTACCGGCCTGAGCCGCAGTCACGCCTTGCCGGCGCGCGCGCCAGCTCATGGCGCCGCGGTCTTGCGGCGGTCGGTCTTCCGAGAGTATTAATAGCTTAATGACATCATTAAGCTGCTGACCACAACCGCCTATGCAAACCTCAGCCTCCAGCCATCCGGCTTATGCCTCGGGACGGGTATATGCCATCTGAATTCCCAGAGCAGCCGTCGAGCGCCGGCAGCGGACTGCAGGAAGCGGATCAGCGCAGCCTGATGCGCCTGCTGATGTCGACCACCGCGGCGACATTGCTCGGTTTCGCCCTGCTGCAGTACCTGGCCGGTCAACCCTGGCTGGCCCTTGCAGAACTGCTGGTCGGTCTGCTGCTGGGCTGGGCCTGCTGGCGCATCCGCACGGCCCGCAACCTGACGCTGTGGATCTACCTGTACCTGCTGCCCACCTTCAGTTTTATCATCTACATCATCGTGGTTCCGGATGCCTCGGCCTCGGCCTTCGTCTGGGTCTACACCATTCCGCTACTCGCCTACCTGCTACTGGGCCGCTTGCGCGGTTTTGTGCTGGCGGCACCCTTTCTCTTGCTGGCCACCCTGCTGTATATCGCCACACGACCAAAATTCCTGGGCCCCCTGGCTTTAATCGATATGGCCAACGCCCTGCTCTGCGGCCTGCTGATCATGGTCTTCGTGCATGTCTACGAAACCCGTCGCGCGGCGGCTTACCGCCAGTTGGAACGCCTGGCGAAGACCGATGCCCTGACCGGTGTAGCCAGCCGCGGCAGCTTTCAGCAGGCCATGGAACAGAGCATTCGCGAGACAGAAGTCAGCCAACAGGGCCTGGTGCTGGTCTTGCTGGACATCGATCTGTTCAAGGAAGTGAACGACCGTTACGGGCACGATGCCGGCGATCAGGCCTTGCGGCATATCTGCAACGGCCTGCGTGCCGGGCTGCGCGCGACCGACCGTATCGGGCGCCTGGGGGGCGAGGAGTTCGGCCTGCTGTTGCCGCAGACCGACCGCCAGGGCGCCTAGCACCTGATCGAAGCACTGCGCATGCGCATCGCCGCCAGCAGCCTGCCTTACGACGGCCAGTTTATCGCGCTCTCGGCCACCTTCGGCCTGGCGCAATGGCCGCTCGACGGGCGCAGCGCAGACGCCTTGTACCGCTGCGCGGACAGGCGCCTGTATGCAGGCAAGGTCCAGGGACGTAACCGACTGGTCAGCACCGACGCCACGCCTTGAAAAACACCGACCCGGAAAAACAAAAAACTCGCCCGAAGGCGAGTTTTTAGCGTAGCGCGCAGCCTTACTTCTCGACGAAGGCGCGTTCGATCAGGTAGTCGCCCGGCTCGCCCATGCGCGCGGAGATCTTCAGGCCGAAGCTGTCCAGCACGGCGCTGGTTTCGTCCAGCATGCTCGGGCTGCCGCAGATCATGGCGCGGTCGTCCTGGGGATTGATCGGCGGCAGGCCGATGTCGCGGAACAGCTTGCCACTGCGCATCAGGTCGGTCAGGCGGCCCTGGTTCTCGAACTCCTCACGGGTCACCGTGGGGTAGTAGATGAGTTTTTCCTTGAGCGCATCGCCGAAGAATTCGTTGTGCGGCAGGTGCTCGGTTATGAACTCGCGGTAGGCCACTTCGTTCACGTAGCGCACCCCGTGCACCAGGATCACTTTCTCATAGCGCTCATAGGTTTCCGGGTCCTGGATCACGCTCATAAAGGGCGCCAGGCCGGTGCCGGTGCTGAGCAGATAGAGGTGCTTGCCGGGCAGCAGGTCGTCCAACACCAGGGTGCCGGTGGGCTTGCGGCTGACCATGATCTCGTCGCCTGCCTTGAGGTGTTGCAGCTGCGAGGTCAGCGGACCGTCCTGCACCTTGATGCTGAAGAACTCCAGGTGCTCTTCGTAGTTCGGGCTGGCGATGGAATAGGCGCGCATCAGGGGGCGGCCGTTTTCCTGTTGCAGCCCGATCATCACGAACTGACCGTTCTCGAAGCGCAGGCCCGGATTGCGGGTGCACTTGAAGCTGAACAGCGTATCGTTCCAGTGGTGGACGCTGAGTACACGCTCGACGTTCAGGTTGCTCATCTACGGGGCTCCTAAGTTATTCGCCTGCGCCGACCAGAAGCGCGATTGCGCCGTATTCTAGAGGAAGCGACAATATCTGTTAAATGGATTATTAAGATATAGGTTATCGGTTATATAGATATGCGATTTACTCTTCGTCAACTCCAGGTCTTCGTCGCCGTGGCCCGCCAGGAAAGTGTCTCCCGGGCCGCCAACCAGCTGGCCCTGTCACAATCGGCCACCAGCACCTCCATCACCGAGCTGGAACGCCAGTCCAGCTGCCAGCTGTTCGACCGTGCCGGCAAACGCCTTAGCCTCAACGCCCTGGGCCGGCAGCTGCTGCCCCAGGCGGTGGCCCTGCTCGACCAGGCCAAGGAGATCGAGGACCTGCTCAACGGCAAGAGCGGGTTCGGCTCCCTGGCGGTAGGCGCGACCCTGACCATCGGCAACTACCTGGCCACCCTGCTGATCGGCAATTTCATGCAGCGTCACCCCGAATGTCAGGTGAAACTCCATGTGCAGAACACCGCGCATATCGTGCAGCAGGTCGCCCATTATGAAATTGATCTGGGTCTAATCGAGGGCGATTGCAGCCATCCGGATATCGAGGTGCAGCCCTGGCTGGAAGACGAACTGGTGGTGTTCTGCGCGCCGCGTCACCCGCTGGCCAAGCAGGGACAGGCCAGCCTGGCGGCCCTCGCCGAGGAGGCCTGGATCCTGCGGGAAAAAGGCTCGGGCACCCGCCTGACCTTCGACCAGGCCATGCGCCATCGCCCCGGCGCCTTGAACGTGCGCCTGGAGCTGGAGCATACCGAGGCGATCAAGCGCGCGGTGGAGTCGGGCCTGGGCATCGGTTGCATCTCGCGCCTGGCCCTGCGTGACGCCTTTCGCCGCGGCAGCCTGGTGCCCCTGCTCACCCCCGAACTGGACCTGGTGCGCCAGTTCTACTTCATCTGGCACCGGCAGAAATACCAGACCGCCGCCATGCGCGAGTTTCTCCAGCAGTGCCGCGAGCTGACCCTGGGCGTGCGGCGCAGCGATGAAATCATCCTGCCGACCATCGCCTGAAGGTTCGCCGTACGGCTAGCCGTACGGCTAGCGCTAGCACTATCCCAGCAGCACCAGGCTCCAGACCACGGCGATCAGCGTCAGGGCGATAAATTGCGCGGCGCTGCCCATGTCCTTGGCGTTCTTCGACAGCGGGTGTCGGTCCAGGGAGATGCGGTCGATCGCCGCCTCCACCGCCGAATTGAGCAGCTCGACGATCAGCGCCAACAAGCAGACACCGATCAGCAGGGCCCGCCCGACCGCGTTGACCGGCATAACGAATGCCAGCGGAATCAGCACGGCATTGAGCAGCACCAGCTGGCGGAAGGCAGCCTCGCCCATAAAGGCCGCGCGCAGGCCATCCAGGGAATAGCCCAGGGCACTGAGAATACGTTTGAGGCCGGTTTGGCCCTTGAATGGCGACATGAGACGGGACACCCCAGAAAATGACCGCGGCAGGGTACTCCAGCCAGGTCGAAAAACGTGAAATAACCCAGCGGATTTCAACCGGTCGGGATCGACTCCAGGTGCTGCAGCAGCAGCGCCGCCTGGGTCCGGGTACGCACCCCGAGCTTGCGGAAGATCGCCGTGACGTGGGCCTTGACCGTGGCCTCGGACACGCTCAGCTCGTAGGCGATTTGCTTGTTCAGCAGGCCGTCGCAGACCATGGTCAGCACCCGGAACTGCTGCGGGGTCAGGCTGGCCAGGCCGGCACCGGCCGCCTTGGCCTCGGCCGATACGGCGGCCGCCGCCTCGGTCTGGGCGGGCCACCAGGCATCGCCGTCGAGCACCGCCCGCACGGCCTGTTGAATGCTGGACAGCGGACTGGATTTGGGAATAAAGCCGCTGGCACCGAATTCACGGGCCCGGGCCATGACTGCGGCGTCTTCCTGAGCCGAGACCATGACTACCGGTATTTGCGGGTATTGGCCGCGCAACAGCACCAGACCGGAGAAACCGTAGGCACCTGGCATATTCAGGTCCAGCAGCACCAGGTCCCAGTCGGCTTTTTCGGCCAACCGGGCTTCGATCTCGGCGATGCTGGCCGCTTCCACCAAGCGCACGGCAGGCCCCAGGTCCAGGCTCACGGCCTGCTGCAGGGCGCTGCGAAACAGGGGATGGTCGTCGGCGATCAGGATTTCATAAGCAGCCATGGGCAGATCCTGTTTTTGTTATGAGGCCGGAGGCGGCGCTCAGCATGCCGAGCCATCACAGGGTGGTCAAGCGCCATGCTTTGCGGCACAGTTCATGGCTTTGCCTGCCGAGAGCCCTTATGTCCAACCCTGCCCTGCGCGCCGACCTGCTGATGCTGCTCACCGCTGCCATCTGGGGCGCGGCTTTCGTCGCTCAAAGCGTCGGGATGCAACACATCGGCCCCTTCCTGTTCAGCGGCCTGCGCTTTGCCTTGGGTGCCCTGATCCTGCTGCCGCTGATCCTGCTGCTGCGCCGCGCCAGCAAGGTCCCGGCCGGCCCCTTGCTCGACCGCGGCTTGCTACTGGGCGGTGCGCTGATGGGCCTGGCATTGGCCGTGGGCATCAATTTGCAGCAGGTCGGCCTGCAGTTCACCAGCGTGACCAACTCGGGCTTTATCACCGGTCTGTATGTGATCGTGGTGCCATTGCTGGGCTTGCTGCTGGGCCACAAGACCGGGCTGGGGACCTGGCTGGGGGCCTGCCTGGCGGTGGTCGGGATGTTTCTGCTCAGCGTCGGCGAGGGTTTTAGCGTCTCGTCAGGTGACTGGCTGCAACTGGCCGGCGCCTTCGTCTGGGGTATACATGTGCTGCTGGTGGGTTTTCTCGCCAGCCGCCACGACGCGATTCTTCTGGCCTTTATCCAGTTCCTGGTCTGCGCCCTGATCAGCCTGGCCCTGGCGCTGGCGCTGGAACCCTTCGAACCGGCGGCCATCGCCCAAGCCGGCCCGGCATTGCTGTACGGCGGCATCGTCGCCGTCGCCATCGGCTACACCCTGCAGGTGGTGGCGCAGAAGCACGCCATCGCCTCCCACGCGGCGATCATTCTTTCCCTTGAGGCGGTATTCGCCGCGATCGCCGGCGCCCTGCTGTTGAGCGAGAGCCTGACACTGCGTGGCTACCTGGGGTGCGCCCTGATGTTCGCCGGCATGCTGCTGGCGCAGCTCTGGCCGCGCCGGGTGGCAGCAGCGGCAGAGCCCGCGGTGGTTGCGGGGGCTATAGAAAAGCCTTGAGCCGCTGGTGCGCTTCATCGGCCGGATCCGGCTCGTTCTGGTATTTGGCGCCCAGGTAATGGGCGGTGAACACATCCAGCCAGGCATCCAGCGCCGAGGCGGCCTGACTATCACCGGCCAGCTCCAGGCACAGGGCGGCCACCTCGGCGGTACACAGGTGATCGTCGCGTTTGGAGCGGCGCAGGCGATAGCGTGACAGCTGCTCGGGCTGCAGGCTGAGTACCGGCAGGCTGGCGAGATAAGGGCTCTTGCGGAACATCTTGCGTGCCTCGGTCCAGGTGGCATCCAGCAGGATAAACAGTGGCCGCTTGCCCGACTGCGGCGCCACCTGTTGCACCACACGTTCCGGCGCGACGAACTCCCCGGGAAACACCACATAGGGCTGCCACTGGGGATCGGCGAGCAGCGCCAGCAGGGCGGGGTCGACCTCGGTGCGCTGCCAGGCGAAGGCCGTGGTCTGCGCCACGACATCGGCGATCAGCCAACCGGTGTTGCTCGGCTTCAGCGCCTCGATGTCGTGCATCACCAGGCACATCCCCGACTGGGTCGCCACCTGCGGCCGCCAGGCACAGCAGCAGTGGCTGAACGGCACCCGACAGCCTGGACAGCGCGGTCCCCGCGAGCCGCGGGCGACAAAGGGTTTGACGCAACGCGTCAGACGTTCGGCCCGCAGCCGGGCAACGGCATGATTTACAGGGACATCGGACACAAGACGGTCGCCGGGCAAAGGGAACGTGGAGGCCGGGCAGTCTACCAGTCCCGCGCCCCGGTTCGCGTGAATCCATCGCCCTGACCCGCTTGAGGTTAAGATAACGGCCTGATGAACCTGTGGCGGCGCTGGCCGGTCGAAGGGTTCGCCCCGTTTTATGGAGAAACACCCAATGTCACGCCTGCCCCTGCTTGCCCTCTGCCTCGCCCTGCCGACCGTGCAGGCTGCCTCGCTCAACGACTACGAACTGAGCCAGATGCTGGAACGGGTGGCGAAGCAAAGCAGCGTCGGCACCCCACGGGCGATCAACGCCGACATCCTCGACCAGGGCTACACGGTTCAGGGCAACGAGTTGATCAACCACCTGAGCGTGCAGGAAGGCCATGCCGGGCAGATGCGCGGCAACCCGGACGCGGTGCGCGAACAACTGACTGGCAGCGTCTGCCGCAACACCGGCTACCGCCAGCTGCTGGCCCGCGGCGCCGTGCTGCGCTACGAATTCACCGAATACAAGAGCAACCGTCCGGTGATCACCGAGCGCTTCAAGGAAGCCGACTGCGCGCCGCAGTCCTGACGCGACGCGACGCGACAAGTTCGTCCGACCCTAAGCATGACGCTCCATCCACCCGCTACTTAGCGCAACACCGACGGATCGCCCCGCCCGGCCACGGCGGCCGCTTCTTCGGCACTGAGCAGGTTGGTCGCTGGGCGCTGCAACAGGTCCGCGCAGCCAGCCAGCACATGCCCCCAGCTGGCGCCATTGGCGAACTGCATGCCCGCCTCGTCCAGGGTCCCGCCCTGGTTGCGGTAACCCAGCACTACAGTCTGCCGCGCATTGGGAAGAATGGGCCAGAGATGCCCACGCGCCACTTCCGGGCGCATATGGGTCAGCATCACCCGTCGCTCGTGGCTGGCCGGGAACAGCCACAGGCTTAACGCCGCCTCGGCCAGGGCCGCCTGTTCCCAGGCATCGCGCCCGGCGCCGAAACGCCCCGGCTCCTGCAGGTAGACCAGCCGGTAGGCCAGGCCCGCGGCCCGCAGGCGCGCCGCCGCGCGGCGCATCTCACCCAACTGGTAGCTGCCGTTGGCGATCAGCAGCAGCGGCCTGTCGCCCTCCAGCTCCTCCACCAGCAGCGCGCCTTCGGCAGCCAGTTGCTCGGCCTGGGCCTGGTCGAACACGGCCGGACGTTCGCGCTTGGGAATCACCATGCAGGCCAGTTGACCACGGGCCTGGTAAATCCCGGGCAGCAGCGCCAGGGCGCTGTTGTGGTCGGCGGGAAACAGCACGCGGACCATGTCGTGCATCTCGCCCAGCAGGACTTCGCAGAAGGTGGTGTCCTGGTGCGATTGCTGGTTCTTGCCGTTCTCCCAGGTATGGGAAGTGGCCACCAGGGGCCAGCCGAGCCAGCCGGCCGGACGCCCGACCTCTTTCTGCTGACGGGCGAAGATCAGGGTCTGGCGCACCGCGCCGAGCATCTTGACGCAGAAGGCTTCGTAGCTGGCCACCAGGTTGAGCCCGCCCTGGTTGGCCAGGCAGGCGCAGACCACCGCCTCCTCGTTCAGCGCGGTGATGATGGCGCCATCCACGGCTTCCAGGGCGCTTTCCGGCTGGCTGACACGGTGCTTGAGCACCCGCAGGACCTCGGTCAGGCGGTTGCTGGCCAGCTCGTCGGGGTTGCCGACCCGTGGGCGTAACTGTGGGTTGGCGGCCACCAGCTCGACGAAGAAACGGTCCAGGGCGGCCATGGGCGAAACGTCGTCACCACGGTAGTGCAGGGTCGGCAAGACCGGCGCAACCGGCCGACGCAATGCCAGGGAGTTGTCGCGTTCCAGGGGCCGCGCGGGGTGGGCGAAGCGCGCACGAGCCGCCTGCAGCTCGGCGGGCGGTACCCAGAGCGGTGCCGCATGCTGATTGAACAACGTCCGTGACTCGGCCTCGTGATGGGGGTTGCCGGGCAGCGGCAGGTTGTGCGCAGCATTGCTACCGGCGCCATAGAAGCCGAAGCCCTTCACCGTCTCGGCAATGGCGTAGGGCATGGGCAAGGGGTACTGCAGCAGGCCGCTGTGTTTTTCCTGAACCCGACGGGCCAGGCGCTGTTCCATCTCCCAGAGGGCACAAACGAAGGCCGCCGGATCGCGGCCGTCGACGCTGATGGGGTCAAAACCGCAGCCGCGCAGGTGCCGGCGGAAACCTTCCAGGCCCTCGAGGGTGCCCAGCTCGGTGCGCTGCTCGATGCGCCGGCCATTGGCGATCATCACCGGCAATGCCACCCCGCAATCCTCGGCGCGCCACCAGCGTGGCATCCAGTCGCTGCCGCGCTGCTCCTCGGCCGCGCCATCGGAGAGAAAGGCCACCAGGGTTTCGCCGGGCAGCGGCTGGTGGGCGTACTGCAGCTCGGCAAAGCCCAGATACCCGCCTTCGGCGATGCCACCCGCGGTGTGCGGGTTGACATGGCTGCCCAGGGGCGCCGCCGGACGGCCATCCGGCCCCTGGGCATAGCCATAGAAATCCTGCAGCAGGCGATCCAGGCCAGCCTCGCCGCCACCATAGGCCGCCTCCTGCTCGGGATGCAGATTGCCGACCAGCAGATTCAGGGCTTCGATCGCCGCCACGCAGTGGCCCTGGCCCATCAGCCAGGCGCGGGTCTGTCCGGTCAGCGCATTGAGCGCCAGGTAGCCGGCATAGGCCGGCACCATATTCAGTGCGCCACCGGTGTGGCCTTCGGGCCGCGGTTTGAAATCCTCGGCGGCCAGAGGCGCCCCATCCAGGCGCGCCCGCCGGGCATAGGTCATATGCACCACCAGCCACAAACCGCTGGCGGTGATCCGATCCAGGGCGCCAAACAGGCCGTAGACGCTGGCCAGGTCCGGCTGCAGCTGGGCCTGCACCAGCTGATGGGCCAGGCGGTACACCGCGGCCTGGGTCTCGATGTTGTGTTCGAGCGGACCGTAGCCACCGCGCCAGCTAGCGAACGTCGGTTCGGCTTCGGCATGTGCCAGCAACTGGTCGAAGCTCGGCAGGGTCGGGTGCATGGTCGACAGTCCCCATCGGCAAAAGTAGGCAGTTTAGACAACCGCGCCAGCACGATTGCTGACCTGAATCAAGGTCGATGGCGGCCCGGACAAGGCGATGATCGAAGGCGCCGAGAGCCTCAAACCGCCACACCGACGCAGCGCAGCCAAGGCCCGACTGTTACAGCGGGTCGCTCACTCTGTTGCGACCCACCCCGCCTTTGTCATTCAAAACGCCAGGGTCCCGGTCATACTCTCTATAGGGACGATTCTTCAGGGAGTGAAACGGCCCGGCCAGAAGACATGGCCCCAATCCATTGAAGGAGACGTCGAATGCGTGACGAACCGGACGATTACCTGTCCCGCCATTTCCAGACCAGCGGGGTCGACCTGGCGACCAAGGTCGACGAATTGCTAGCCCTCAGCGCCCCGATCAACAGCCCCAACCGCGCGCTGTACCGCGACATGCTGATCACCGTCATTCGCATGGCCCAGGCCGACCGCAATCGCTGGGACGCCAAGATCATGCTGCAGACCCTGCGGGAATTGGAGCACGCTTTCGGCGCCCTGGAACCGTTCAAACGTCGGCGCAAGGTCACGGTATTCGGCTCGGCGCGCACCCCCGTCGACCATCCGCTCTACCGCCTGGCCCGCGAGCTGGGCGCGACCCTGTCACGCTACGACCTGATGGTGATCACAGGTGCCGGTGGCGGCATCATGGCCGCGGCCCATGAAGGCGCCGGTCGGGAAAACAGCTTAGGTTTTAATATCAGTCTGCCATTTGAACAAAACGCCAACGCCACCCTCCAGGGCAGCGCCAACCTGCTTTCCTTCCATTTCTTCTTCCTGCGCAAGCTGTTCTTTATCAAGGAGGCCGATGCCCTGGTGCTCTGCCCCGGCGGCTTCGGTACCCTGGACGAAGCCCTGGAAGTGCTGACCCTGATCCAGACCGGCAAGAGTCCCCTGGTGCCGGTGGTGCTACTGGACCAACCCGGCGGCAGTTTCTGGCAGGATGCGCTGACTTTTCTGCACACGCAGCTGGAAGGCAACGGTTATATCCTGGCCAGCGACATGCGCCTGATGCGCCTGGTCCACGGCGCCGAAGCCGCGGCCGAGGAAATAGCCCGGTTCTACGGCAACTTCCACTCCAGCCGCGACCTCAAGGAACGCTTCGTCATCCGCATGAACCATAGGCTGAACGACGCCGCAGTGGCGCTATTGCACGAGCAATTCGCCGACCTGTGCCTGCGCGGGGGGTTCGAGCAACAGCCCAACAGCCAGGACGAGGGGGACGAGCCGGAACTGCGCAAGCTGCCGCGCCTGCTGTTCGCCTTCACCGGCCGCAACCATGGCCGCCTGCGCGAGCTGATCGACTTTATCAACCTGCCTCAACACTGGGTAAAGGCTGCCTGAAACCCTCCGAGACCATCCTTCTCACAGCCAAAAGTGGCTGGGCACCCGATACGAATAATCGAGGTGACAGGAGAATCAGAAGAGCTCGCAGTAAGGGTCGGCCGACTTATGAGCGCAGCGGTCTCCATCGAGCAGATCGCCACACAGCCAGGCCGCTGGATACCCGCCTTCGCGGGTATGACGGTTGATCCAATGCGGGCTAATCGCTTTCACGGCATAAGGCTTTATCGAGAAAGGTGCCAAGCACTCAGTCGTCGGCGAAGATGCCGCGCAGTAGGGTGCCGATCAGGTCGTGGGGATAACCGCGGTAGCTGAGGAAACGCGTTTGCTGGGCTCGCTCCCGGGCATCGCCGGGCAGCTGTCCGTCGAACTTGCGCCGCCAGGTGATTTCCAGTTGCGCGCGCCAATCGATGCCGCACGTGCGCAGGGCCTGATCGACCGCCTCACGGGGCAAGCCGCGTTGCAGCAGCTCCTCGCGAATACGCAGGGGACCGGAGCCCGAACGGGCCCGGTAGCCGATAAAGCTTTCCAGGTAGCGGGCTTCGCACAGCAGCCCATCTTCCGCGAGCCGGTCGAGCGCGGGCTCGATCAGCTCCATGGGCGCGCCGCGCTGGCGCAACTTGCGCGTCAACTCGACACGCCCGTGCTCGCGACGCGCCAGCAGGTCCATGGCCACCCGCCGCACTGCGGTCGGGGTGTCGAGCACGACAGCCATGGGGGTGCTTAGGCGTCGGCGTCGGCCATATCATCGACCGACGCGGAGGCCGCTGCTGCCGCACCGCTGGATGAAGGTACCAGCAGCTTCTCGCGGATCAGGCGCAGCAGGGTCGAGCCCACTTCCGGGTTGTCTTCCAGGTACTTGGCCGAGTTGGCCTTGCCCTGGCCGATCTTGTTGCCCTGGTAGCTGTACCAGGCCCCGGATTTCTCCAGCAGGCCGTGGGCGACGCCCAAGTCGATGATTTCGCCGTTACGGTAGATACCCTTGCCGTAGAGGATCTGGAACTCGGCCTGACGGAAGGGCGGCGCCACCTTGTTCTTCACCACCTTGACCCGGGTTTCGCTGCCGACCACTTCGTCGCCTTCCTTCACCGCGCCGGTGCGGCGGATATCCAGGCGCACCGAGGCATAGAACTTCAGGGCGTTACCGCCGGTGGTGGTTTCAGGGCTGCCGAACATGACGCCGATCTTCATGCGGATCTGGTTGATAAAGATCACCAGGCAGTTGGCGTTCTTGATATTGCCGGTGATCTTGCGCAGCGCCTGGGACATCAGGCGGGCCTGCAGGCCGACGTGCATGTCGCCCATCTCGCCCTCGATCTCGGCCTTGGGCACCAGGGCCGCCACGGAGTCGATGACGATCACGTCCACGGCATTGGAGCGCACCAGCATGTCGGTGATTTCCAGGGCCTGTTCGCCGGTGTCGGGCTGCGACACCAGCAGGTCGTCGACGTTAACGCCCAGCTTGCCGGCGTACTCGGGGTCCAGGGCGTGTTCGGCATCGACGAAGGCGCAGGTGGCGCCGAGTTTCTGCGCTTCGGCGATCACCGACAGGGTCAGGGTGGTCTTGCCGGACGACTCGGGGCCGTAGATCTCGACGATCCGGCCCTTGGGCAAACCGCCGATGCCCAGGGCGATGTCCAGGCCCAGGGAGCCGGTGGAAATCGCCGGAATCGCCTGGCGTTCCTGGTCGCCCATGCGCATCACGGCGCCCTTGCCGAATTGACGTTCGATCTGACCCAGGGCCGCAGCCAAGGCGCGCTTCTTGTTGTCGTCCATTGAAGTCCTCACGTAATCAATTGGGCCTTGCGGCCGTAAACACCTGTATATGTAGCCAGTATTATTCCACAGGGTAGAACGCACGCCTACCCCTCATTGGGATTTTCTCCGACGGTCAGTTGCAGCAGGCCCTGCAGCGCGGCCTGCACGGCCGCTTGGCGCACCTGGCCACGATCGCCGGCCAGCTGCAGGCGCTGCGCATATAACCGTTCGCCATCGGCCCATGCCAGCCAGACCGTGCCCACCGGCTTGTCCGGCGAGCCGCCGCCCGGCCCGGCCACGCCGCTGACCGCCACGGCGAAACGGGCGCCGCTTCTGGCCTGCGCGCCCTGGACCATGGCCGCCACCACCTCCCGGCTGACGGCGCCGACCTGGCCGAACAGCAATGGCGACACCCCCAGCTGGACGGTTTTCTGGGCATTGGAATAGGTGATATAGCCGGCCTCGAACCAGGCCGAGCTGCCGGCGATCCGGGTGATCGCCTCGGCAATCCCGCCGCCGGTGCAGGACTCGGCCGTGCTGACTTGGGCACCCAGGGCCCGCAAGCGTTCACCGAGGGCAAGCGCCAGTGGGGTAATGATATCCATGACCGTCTCCAGCCTGTAAGCCTACGGAGGGGATACCGTACACTAGCGCCTTTTGCACGCAAGGCCAGGTGATGAGTCAGAGCGACCTTTCCCAACACACCCCGATGATGCAGCAATACTGGCGGCTGAAAAATCAGCACCCTGACCAGTTGATGTTCTACCGCATGGGCGACTTCTACGAGATCTTCTACGAGGATGCGAAGAAGGCCGCCAAGCTGCTCGATATCACCCTTACGGCCCGCGGTCAGTCGGCCGGTACGGCGATTCCCATGTGCGGCATTCCCTACCACGCCGCCGAAGGCTACCTGGCCAAACTGGTCAAGCTCGGCGAGTCGGTGGTGATCTGCGAGCAGATCGGCGACCCGGCCACCAGCAAGGGGCCGGTCGAGCGCCAGGTGGTGCGCATCATCACCCCGGGTACCGTGAGCGACGAGGCACTGCTGGACGAGCGGCGCGACAACCTGCTGGCTGCCGTACTCGGGGACGAGCGACTGTTCGGACTGGCGGTGCTGGACATCACCAGCGGGCGTTTCAGCGTGCTGGAGATCAAGGGTTGGGAGAACCTGCTGGCCGAACTGGAACGCCTGAACCCGGTGGAACTGCTGATCCCGGACGACTGGCCCCAGGGTTTGCCGGCGGAAAAGCGCCGTGGCGCGCACCGCCGCGCCCCCTGGGACTTCGAGCGCGACTCGGCCTTCAAGAGCCTCTGTCAGCAGTTCGCCACCCAGGACCTCAAGGGTTTCGGCTGCGAGAACCTGACCCTGGCCATCGGCGCCGCCGGCTGCCTGCTGACCTACGCCAAGGAAACCCAGCGCACCGCCCTGCCGCACCTGCGCAGCCTGCGTCACGAACGCCTGGACGACACCGTGATCCTCGACGCCGCCAGCCGGCGCAACCTGGAGCTGGACATCAACCTGGCCGGTGGGCGCGAGAATACCCTGCAGTCGGTCGTGGACCGCTGCCAGACCGCCATGGCCAGCCGCCTGCTGACCCGCTGGTTGAACCGTCCATTGCGCGACCGCGCCGTGCTGGAACAGCGTCAGGACTCGATCAGCTGCCTGCTGGAGCATTACCGTTTCGAGGCGCTACAGCCGCAGCTCAAGGACATCGGCGACCTGGAGCGCATCCTCGCGCGCATCGGCCTGCGCAATGCCCGCCCCCGCGACCTGGCCCGGCTGCGTGACGCCCTGGCCGCCCTGCCGGCGTTGCAACAGGCCATGGAAACGCTGCACGCGCCGCACCTGCAGGCGCTGGCGCGCACCATCGGCACCTACCCGGCCTTGGCCGAGCTGCTGGCCGGGGCGATTATCGACAACCCGCCGGCGGTGATCCGCGACGGCGGCGTGCTGAAAACCGGCTACGACGCCGAACTGGACGAGCTGCAGTCCCTGAGCGAAAACGCCGGGCAATTCCTGATCGACCTGGAGGCGCGGGAAAAAGCCCGCACCGGCCTGGCCAACCTCAAGGTCGGCTACAACCGCATCCACGGCTACTTTATCGAACTGCCGAGCAAGCAGGCCGAATCCGCCCCGGCCGACTATGTGCGGCGCCAGACCCTCAAGGGCGCCGAACGCTTTATCACCCCAGAGCTCAAGGCCTTCGAGGACAAGGCCTTGTCGGCCAAGAGCCGCGCCCTGGCACGTGAGAAGATGCTCTACGAAGCCCTGCTCGAGTCCCTGATCGCCGAGCTGGGTCCGCTGCAGGACAGCGCCGGCGCCTTGGCCGAACTGGACGTGCTGGGCAACCTGGCCGAGCGCGCCCTGAACCTGGACCTCAACCGTCCACGCTTCGTCGACGAACCCTGCATGCGCATCGAGCAAGGCCGCCATCCGGTGGTCGAGCAGGTGCTGACCACGCCATTCGTGGCCAACGACCTGGCCCTGGACGACGCGACCCGCATGCTGATTATTACTGGACCGAACATGGGGGGTAAATCCACCTATATGCGGCAAACGGCGCTTATCGTGCTGCTTGCTCATATCGGCAGCTTTGTCCCGGCAACCCGTTGCGAGCTGTCCCTGGTGGACCGTATTTTTACCCGCATCGGCTCCTCCGACGACCTGGCCGGCGGGCGCTCGACCTTCATGGTGGAGATGAGCGAAACCGCCAATATCCTGCACAATGCCAGCGAGCGCAGCCTGGTACTGATGGATGAAGTAGGACGCGGCACCAGCACCTTCGACGGCCTGTCGCTGGCCTGGGCCGCCGCCGAGCAGCTGGCCGCACTGCGCGCCTACACCCTGTTCGCCACCCATTACTTCGAGCTGACGGTGCTGCCGGAAAGCCAACCCCTGGTGGCCAACGTGCATCTGAACGCCACCGAGCACAACGAGCGGATCGTCTTTCTGCACCACGTGCTGCCCGGCCCCGCCAGCCAGAGTTACGGTCTGGCCGTGGCGCAACTGGCCGGCGTACCGAGCGCGGTCATCCTGCGCGCTCGCGAGCACCTGGCGCGTCTGGAAACCACCAGCCTGCCCCACGATCTGCCGCAGGCGACACCCGGGCAACCGGCCGCGCCGCTGCAAAGCGACCTGTTCGCCAGCCTGCCACACCCGGTGCTGGAGGAATTATCCACGATCAATCCCAATGATCTGACACCGCGGCAGGCACTGGAGCTGGTATATACATGGAAGGCGCGAGTCTAACGCCCGAGCCCACAAGCTGTTAGAATCGCGCGCGCTTTGGGATGCTGTGGCCTTTTAGCCTGGCGCCGCAGCCATCCACCCCGAGCCGAGGAGCCCTGCCTAAAAGGTGTTCCCGGCCGCCGCCTGAGGAGAATTTGAAATGACCTTCGTCGTCACCGACAACTGCATCAAGTGCAAGTACACCGACTGCGTGGAAGTCTGTCCGGTGGACTGCTTCTACGAAGGCCCGAATTTCCTGGTGATTCACCCGGACGAATGCATCGACTGCGCCCTGTGCGAGCCGGAATGCCCGGCCCAGGCGATTTTCTCGGAAGACGAAGTGCCCGAGGACATGCAGGAATTTATCGAGCTGAACACCGAGCTGGCGGAAGTCTGGCCGAATATCACCGAAAAGAAGGAAGCACTGCCCGACGCCGAAGAATGGGACGGGGTCAAAGGCAAGCTGGCACAGCTGGAACGCTGAGTCCCGCAGAGCTGATCAAAGGCCCGCATTTGCGGGTCTTTTGCTTTTCTTCAGGCAAAAAAAGGGGCGGGATAACCCGCCCACTTTTTGTCCCTAGTCCCTCTAATTCCCAAACATCATCCTGATGAATCGCTTCCGGCGATGTCCTGGCTGCCATCCTTGCCAGCCTGTACCTGATCCTTGGCACGGGTCGATCTTAACGCCTTCCCCGAACCCGGCAACCCGGGCCTGCGCGAACGCGAGCGGCGTCTCTCGCCGACCTTATTTAAATAATTATTAAATATCAAAGGCTTGCAGGAAAACGTAGGCGAAATAGGCTCAAACTTATCACCCTCCGGCGCAGTTACCTACAAGCTATGTAAGCACGCACTTACATAGCCTTGCATAAAAAACCCGGCCGGAGCCGGGTTCGGGGAACGTTAATCGACGCTATTGAAACAGCGACTCGCTGGACAGGCCGTTTTTTTCCAGGATTTCACGCAACCGCTTGAGCGCCTCGACCTGGATCTGCCGCACCCGCTCACGGGTGAGGCCGATTTCCTGACCGACTTCCTCCAGGGTGCAGCTTTCATGACCACGCAGACCAAAGCGGCGAATCACCACCTCGCGCTGCTTGTCGGTCAGATCCGACAGCCACTGGTCGATGCTCTGGGACAGGTCATCGTCCTGCAACAGTTCGCAGGGATCGGTGGGGCGGTCGTCGGTCAGGGTATCGAGCAGGGTTTTGTCCGAGTCCACGCCCAGGGAGACATCCACCGACGACACACGCTCGTTCAGGCCGAGCATGCGTTTGACCTCGCCCACCGGCTTTTCCAGCAGGTTGGCGATCTCTTCGGCCGAGGGTTCGTGGTCGAGTTTCTGGGTCAGCTCGCGGGCCGCCCGCAGGTAGACATTGAGCTCTTTGACCACATGAATCGGCAGACGGATGGTCCGCGTCTGATTCATGATGGCCCGCTCGATGGTCTGACGGATCCACCAAGTCGCGTAGGTGGAGAAACGGAAGCCACGCTCGGGGTCGAATTTCTCCACCGCGCGGATCAGACCCAGGTTGCCCTCCTCGATCAGGTCCAACAAGGACAGGCCGCGGTTGATATAGCGCCGGGCGATCTTGACCACCAAGCGCAGGTTGCTTTCGATCATACGCTTGCGCCCCGCCGGATCGCCTTTCTGCGCCAATCGCGCGAAATGCACTTCCTCTTGCGGGGTCAGCAGGGGGGAGAAACCGATTTCATTGAGGTACAACTGGGTCGCGTCGAGCGCCCGGGTGTAATCGATGTACTTGTGTTGCTTGGGGGAGGAAGAGCTTTTGGCTTTGGTTCGAGCGGGAGGACTTTCGGCCTCGTCGCTGGATACGTCGTCCAAGACGATCGCCGGCTCCATCAGGAGCACTTCATCGTCTAAGTCAAACTCCGGCGCTTCTTTGGTGAGTGCCATTTTTTATTATCCTATGCTGAGTTCGACAACAAGTTCTGGGCCACCAAATCCTTGGCAGTACCGGAACCCGTTCTTCCCACGCATGGAGCAGGAGCAATCAGGAGCCAATCAACGACGCGGCAGATATTGCAGAGGATCTACAGGTTTACCCTGGCGGCGAATCTCGAAATGGAGCTTCACCCGATCGGTCCCCGTGGAACCCATCTCGGCAATGGTCTGACCGACTTTGACCTGCTGCCCCTCCCGAACCAAAAGCCTGCGGTTATGACCGTAGGCACTGACGTAGGTATCGCTGTGCTTGATGATCACCAACTCGCCGTAGCCCCGTAAACCACTTCCGGCGTAGACCACTGACCCATCAGATGCAGCCAAAACAGGCTGTCCTAATTCCCCAGCCAGATCAATTCCTTTATTCAAACTGCCGTTTGAGGAAAAACGCCCGATCAAAACACCCGCCGAAGGCCAAGCCCAGCCTGCCGCAGAGGCTTTCACGGGTTGCACCGGCGTGGTCGCCTGAGTCGGTTTCACCGGCTCGGATGACGGAACCGGACGAACGGAAGGAGTCTGGACGGGAGCAGAAGACGAAGTGGATGTTGGTCGCGTGACCACTAATGGAGGCGCGGTCGCGACAACGGGGCCTTGATAGGCGCCGCCATCGAAGCGAATGATCTGTCCCGGGCGAATCACATAAGGCGGGGCAATGCTATTGCGCGCCGCGAGCGCTTTCCAATCCCAGCCAAAGCGAAAAGCGATGGAATAGAGGGTATCGCCACGCAGCACGCGATACTGGCCTTTGCTCACTGGCTGACGCTGGGACTGTGCTCCCGGATTATTACGGTCCACCACATGCACACCACCTGGCGGCGGACTGGCACAACCACCCAGCAGCAGAGCGAGAACCCAGCTGCTGAGCAGGGACTTGGCACCGCCGTCCGGAAACCACTGTCGCATAGCCCTAAGACTCACCCGCCTCTCCCTATTGGTGACTGATTGAAGATGAACCCTGGGACGCGCTCATTGCGTATCCCCTGACACCGGCTGACGGCGAACCGCCCACCACTCCAGGCCCAGCACCAGCACGATACCGACCACGGCCAGCATCATGGCCAGCAGCAGTTGCGGATCCTGACCGCTGACTTCGGCGAACCGCTCCGGCAGCAGATTGGCCTGCAGCAAGGGGGTCTGCTGGCCATGGTGGTCGGTCTGCCAGGTCAGGGTTTCTTTCCAGGGCCACAGCTTGTTCAACGAGCCGAGCATGAGGCCGGTCAGAAATGCCAGGGTCAGGTCGCGCCAGTGCAGCAGTAACCAGCGCAGAAACCCGGCAAAACTGACGATACCCACCAGGCACCCGCTGGCAAAAATACCGAGCACCGCCAAGTCCAAGTTCTGCACCGCGCCGATGATGAAAGGATACAGACCCAGCAGCAACAAGATGAAACTCCCGGAAATCCCCGGCAGGATCATCGCGCAGATGGCGATGGCCCCGGCCAGGAACAAGGTCAAGGGGTCGTACCCCAGCTGCACCGACGAGGCTACGGTGATCCAGTAGGCAAAGGCCGCCCCCAGCACGAAGCTGACAATGCGGCTCCAGTTCCAGCGCTGTATGTCACGCGCCACCAGATGCGAGGAAACCAGTATCAGGCCGAAGAAGAACGACCACAGGGGAATCGGGTGCTCCTCCATCAGGTAGGTGATCAAACGCGCCAGGCTGATCACGCTGGTCAGGATACCGGTCAGCAGAACCAGCAGAAAAGTCGCATTGGCGGCCTGCCAGGCGGCGACTATACGCCCGCGCAGCAACTGACCGAGGGCCGCCGGCACGCTGGCGATCGAACGCAACAGCTCGTCGTAAATGCCGCTGATAAAGGCCACGGTACCGCCCGACACGCCGGGTACCACATCGGCCGCGCCCATGGCGATGCCCTTGGCAAAGAGCAGAATGTGTTTGTTCATGGGTCCATCCAATCGAGAAGGATCAGGCCAGAGGGCCGTTGAGTAAGGGTACGAAACGTACCGCATCCAGTATATGACGGGAGAAGCCCTGGTCTTCGCGCACGATCAGCAGCAACTGCTGGACATCCCCCGCGCCGACCGGAATCACCAGGCGACCACCCGGTGCCAACTGATCGAGCAGCGCCTGGGGCACCTCGGCCGCGGCGGCGGTGACGATGATGCCGTTGTAGGAGGCCAATGCCGGCCAGCCTTCCCAGCCGTCGCCCCAGCGAAACACAACATTGCGCAGATTGAGTTCCTGCAGGCGCTCCTTTGCCCGCTCCTGCAGCGCTTGGATGCGCTCGACCGAGAATACCCGCTCCACCAGTTGCGCCAGCACGGCAGTCTGGTAGCCCGAGCCGGTGCCGATTTCCAGCACCTTGTCCAGGGGCCCGGCCGCCAGCAGCAGCTCGCTCATGCGCGCTACCATATAGGGCTGCGAGATGGTCTGGTTATGCCCGATGGGCAGGGCGGTGTCTTCGTAGGCGCGGTGGGCGAAGGCCTCGTCAACGAACAGATGGCGCGGTGTGCGGCGAATCACTTCGAGCACCTGGGCGTTGGACAGGCCTTCCTCGTAGAGTCGCTGGATCAGCCGCTCACGGGTGCGCTGGGAAGTCATGCCGATACCCCGGCGCTGCAGTTCGTCTTGCTCGCGGCTCATCAGAGCAAGCCCTCCAGCCAGCTGTCCAGGCCCTTGAAGGCCTCGTGAAAGGTACGGTCCAGCTGCAGTGGGGTGATCGACACATAGCCCTGCATCACGGCATGGAAATCCGTGCCCGGTCCGCCGTCCTCGGCATCACCGGCCACGGAAATCCAGTAGCCCTCCTTACCGCGCGGGTTGACCACCTTGACCGGCGCCGCGGCGCGGGCACGATGCCCCAGGCGGGTCAGGCGGATGCCGCGAATATGCTCGAGCGGCAGGTTGGGAATATTGACATTCAGCACGGTGCGCGGCGGCAGGTCGAGCCGCTCGTGGGCCGCCACCAGTTGCCGGGCGATATGCGCCGCGGCCGGCAGGTTGTCCGGTTGGCGCGACAGCAGCGAAAAGGCGAAGGCCGGCAGGTCGAGAAAACGCCCTTCGAGCGCCGCCGCCACGGTGCCGGAATACAGCACATCGTCGCCCAGGTTGGCGCCCAAGTTGATGCCCGACACCACCATATGCGGCAGCTCCGGCAACAGGCCGTTGAGCCCCAAGTGCACGCAGTCGGTGGGTGTACCGTTGAGGCTGATATAACCATTGGCCAGAGTCTGCGGGTGCAACGGGCGGTCCAGGGTCAGTGCGCTGCTCGCACCGCTCCTGTCTTGGTCCGGGGCAATGATCAGGCACTCGGCATAATCGGCCAGCGCACCGTGCAGGGCAGCCAGACCGGGAGCGGTCACGCCGTCGTCGTTGGAAATCAGAATACGCATGGATTATCCGTCTGCGCCGCCGGCACAAGATCGATCAACTCGCGCACCACTACAGTGGCGAAGCATCCAGCCGGCAGGACGAAGTGCAGTTGCAAAATGTCAGGGGCGGGATAATGCCACGTCAACCCGTCGATGGGGAGGCGCAGGATTCGCCGTTCGTGCGCCATGCCCGCGGCGACCAGCCAGTCACGCAATACCGGCTCGCGATCGGCGACCCCTTGCTCCAGTTGCCGCGTCGCACCGGCGGCCGGCGAAGCCCCCTCGCCCCACAACGGTCCGGTGGGATGCACATCGAGCAGGGCCAGGCGCGGGTCGCTGCACTCGGCCTCACCCGCTGGAAAGAAACTGCGGCTGTCGGTAAAGGCCAACAGATCGCCGACCCGCGCCTGCTGCCAGCTGCCATCGGCCACCCGCGCGGCCAGCACCTGGTTGAACAGGTAGCTGCGCGCGGCCGAGAGCACCCGCGAACGGATATTGCGCTGCGGCGGCAGCACCTGTCCCACGGCGTAATGCCGGGCCTGGCCGAGGTTGCCGCCGTCGTGACCGAAGCGCTGCAGGCCGAAATAGTTCGGCACGCCCTGGGCGGCGATCCGCTGCAGACGCGCCTCCAGTTCGGCCGGCTCGCCGCTCAATTGAGTCAGGCGCAGGGTAAAGCCGTTGGCCGCATGGGCGCCGCGTTGCAACTTGCGCGAATGCCGCAGGCTTTTCAGGATACGCAGGCTCTCGCCCTCGGCCGCGCTCAGGTCGGGATCGGCCTTGCCCGGCAGCTGAATGCTGAACCATTGCCGGGTCAGCGCCTGGCGATCCTTGAGGCCGGCGTAGCTCACCGTGCGCAGTTGCACACCGGCGGCCCGGGCCAGCAGACGCGCCGCCTCCTCGGTATTCAAGCCACGTTTTTCCACCCACAGCCACAGGTGCTCGCCGGCGCCGGACAGCGGGATGCCCAGCACCTCGTCGACCTGGAAATCTTCGGCCGTGGCCTTGAGCACGGCGCGCGCCACCGGCTCGCCATGGGCCCGCGGGCCGAGCAACTGGTCGTCGGTCATGGCGTTCATCGGGCGAGCAACAGGGCGACGGCGTGCACGGCAATGCCCTCTTCGCGACCGGTAAAGCCCAACTGCTCGGTGGTGGTGGCCTTGACATTGACCTGCTCGAGCGTCACCTGCAGGTCGGCGGCGATGCGCTCGCGCATGGTCGGGATATGCGGGGCCATCTTCGGCGCCTGGGCGACGATGGTGGCGTCGACATTGCCCACCTGCCAGCCCTTGCCCTGCACCAGGATCAGGACATGGCGAAGCAGCGCGCGGCTGTCGGCGCCCTTGAACTGCGGGTCATTGTCGGGAAAATGCTGGCCGATATCGCCCAGGGCCGCGGCCCCCAGCAGTGCATCGCTGAGGGCGTGCAACAGCACGTCGCCGTCGGAATGGGCGATCAGCCCGAAGCGATGGGCGATGCGCACGCCGCCCAGGGTGATGTGCTCACCCGCTCCGAAACGATGCACGTCGTAACCGTGGCCAATCCGCATAGAGCTGCTTTCCTTTCAATCAGTCACCGAAAAACTCAGGGCGTGATTCTAACTGAAAGCGGCCGGTTGCCCCGCCACGCTTTTCACTCAAGGTCCCGGGCTGTGAACTGCCGCCAGGGCCGCCGCATGATGGCGCAGGTGATCCTCGATAAAGCTGGCGATAAAGAAGTAGCTGTGGTCGTAACCCGGCTGCAAGCGCAGGGTCAGCGGATGACCGGCGGCCTGCGCGGCGCCTTGCAGGGCTTCGGGCTTGAGTTGCGCGGCGAGAAAATCGTCGCGGTCGCCCTGGTCGACCAGGATCGGCAATTTCTCCGTGGCCTGGCCGAGCAGCACGCAGGCATCCCATTCGCGCCAGCGCGAACGGTCTTCACCCAGGTACTGGGTAAAAGCCTTCTCGCCCCAAGGGCAGTTCATCGGATGGGCGATGGGAGCGAAGGCCGACAGCGACTGGTAGCGCCCCGGGTTGCGCAGCGCGCAGACCAGCGCCCCGTGCCCGCCCATGGAATGGCCGCTGATGCCGCGCCGGTCCGAGACCGGAAAGTTGGCCTCGATCAGCGCCGGCAGCTCCTGCACCACATAGTCATGCATGCGGTAATGCCGGTCCCAGGGTTGCTGGGTGGCATTGAGGTAGAAACCGGCGCCCAGGCCGAAGTCCCATGCGCCTTGCGCATCGTCCGGCACATCGGGGCCGCGCGGGCTGGTGTCCGGCGCGACGATCACCAGCCCCAGCTCGGCGGCCAGACGCTGGGCCCCGGCCTTGTGCATGAAGTTTTCGTCGTTGCAGGTCAGTCCCGATAGCCAGTACAGCACCGGCAGCCGGGCACCCTGCTCGGCCTGGGGTGGCAGGTAGACGGCGAAGACCATGTCGCAATCGAGCGTGGTGGAGCGATGACGGTAGCGCTTGTGCCAGCCGCCGAAGCTTTTCTGGCAGGACAGGTTTTCCAGGGTCATGGTGCTTATCCGTAGGGTGCGCTGCACGCCCGAATCTCGGACACAGGGCGCAGCCGGAGTCAGAAATGGATAACGGTGCGGATGCTCTTGCCTTCATGCATCAGATCGAAGGCCTGGTTGATCTCCTCCAGGCCCATGGTGTGGGTGATAAAACTGTCCAGGGGGATTTCGCCGCTCTGGGCCTTGGCCACGTAGCTCGGCAACTCGGTGCGACCCTTGACGCCGCCGAAGGCCGACCCGCGCCAGACGCGCCCGGTAACCAGTTGGAAAGGCCGGGTGGAGATTTCCTGGCCGGCGCCGGCCACGCCGATGATCACTGACTCGCCCCAGCCCTTGTGGCAGCACTCCAGGGCCGCGCGCATCAGCTGCACATTGCCCACGCACTCGAAGGAGTAATCCACGCCGCCATCGGTCATCTCGACTATGACCTCCTGGATCGGCTTGTCGAATTCTTTGGGATTGACGAAATCGGTGGCGCCCAGCTGCCTGGCGATCTCGAACTTGGCCGGGTTGATGTCCACGGCGATGATCCGCGATGCCTTGGCCATGGCCGCACCGATAATCGCCGCCAGGCCGATGCCGCCCAGACCGAAGATCGCCACCGTGGCGCCCTCCTCCACCTTGGCGGTATTGAGCACAGCACCGATTCCGGTGGTAACGCCGCAACCGAGCAGGCAGACCTTCTCCAGGGGTGCATCCTTGGGGATTTTGGCCAAAGAGATTTCCGGCAGCACGGTGTATTCGGAAAAGGTCGAACAGCCCATGTAGTGGTAGATCGGCTGCCCCTGGTAGGAGAAACGCGTGGTGCCGTCGGGCATCAGGCCCTTGCCCTGGGTGGCGCGCACCGCCTGACACAGGTTGGTCTTGCCGGAGGTGCAGAATTTGCAGGTGCGGCATTCGGCGGTGTACAGCGGAATCACATGGTCGCCCACCTGCAGGGAGGTCACGCCCTCGCCGACCGACTCGACGATACCGCCACCTTCGTGGCCGAGGATGCAGGGGAACACCCCTTCGGAATCCTCTCCGGACAGGGTGTAGGCATCGGTGTGGCACACGCCGCTGGCAATGATGCGCACCCGCACCTCGCCCGCCTGGGGCGGCGCCACATCAACTTCGACGATTTGCAGCGGCTGGTTGGCGGCGAAGGCCACGGCGGCGCGCGACTTGATCATGGCAGGGCACTCGATAAGGTAAAAAGCCAGTGTAATTCAGGATCGAGCGGGGATAATTGACCATTCGAGAAAACATTATTGCAGCACAGGGATAATTTATGGGCGTTCAGGGTTGGCAGGGGCTGGACGAGTTCGTCGCGGTGGCCGAGTGCGGCAGTTTTTTGGGTGCTGCCGCCCGGCTGCGGGTGTCGTCGTCCCATATCAGCCGCCAGGTCGCGCGCCTGGAAGAACGGCTGCAGGCGCGCCTGCTGTACCGCACCACCCGCCGCGTCTCGCTCACCGAAGCGGGGCAAACATTTTTCAGCCGCTGCCAGCGGCTGATCGAGGAGCGCGACGAGGCTTTCCTGGCCATCAGCGACCTGCAAGGAGCGCCTAGCGGGTTGCTGCGCATGACCTGCGCGGTGGCTTACGGCGAGCGCTTTATCGTGCCGCTGGTCAACGACTTTATCGCCCTGTATCCCCAACTTCAGGTCGAGATCGAACTGTCCAACCGCACCCTGGACCTGGTGCAGGAAGGCTACGACCTGGCCATTCGCCTCGGCCGGCTGAGCGAATCGAGCCTTGTGGCGACCCGCATCGCCCCCCGCGCTCTATACCTCTGCGCCTCGCCCCAGTACCTGGAGCGTTATGGCCGACCCCATACCTTGTCGGAGCTGGCCCGGCACAATTGCCTGATCGGCACCGGCGATACCTGGCTGCTGCAGGCCCAGGGTCGCGAGCAGTCGTTCAAGCCCAGCGGCAACTGGCGTTGCAACAGCGGCCAGGCTGTGCTGAATGCGGCGCTCAGCGGCCTGGGGCTGTGCCAGCTGCCGGACTACTACGTGCTCGAGCCCTTGCGCCAGGGCCGGCTGGTGTCCCTGCTGGAAGACAACCGCCCGCCGGACACCGCGGTATGGGCCGTCTACCCGCAGCGCCGTTACCTGTCGCCCAAGGTCGGGCGGTTGGTCGAGGTGCTCAAGCACGGGTTGGCGCAGCGCGCCGAATACGCCGCTGATCAACAACCCTGACGCGCAGGGCACCCGAGCAAAGCGCCACAGAATGTGACAAAGGCGCGCACCCCGCTGGATCGCTGCGACCCACGCCGCTCGGGGCATGCACAGGCGCCACAAGGAACGGGCATGGGCAAACCCCAGGCGGGATATCCAGCCAGCAGCGCCCTCCCGCGAAAATCCCCCTTGACCTGAAGCGCTCCGACCCTCGACTCTGGCGTCAGGCCCCTGTCAGGCGGGCCTGATTGAAGACGCCATACACAAGGAAAAGCACCATGCAAATTCTAGTGAACAGCGACAACCATATTGACGGTTCCGAAGCACTGGCCTTGAAAGTACGGGCCCATATCGAACACAAACTGCAGCGCTTCGACGAGCACCTGACCCGCATCGAAGTGCACCTCAACGACGAAAACGGCCACAAGAGCGGCCCCCAGGACAAGCGCTGCCAGGCCGAGGCCCGCATCAAGGGCCGCGACCCGATTTCCGTGACCCACAACGCCGAGTCGGTTCAACTGGCCTATGAAGGCGCGGTGGAAAAACTCAGCCATGCCCTGGACCGCATCATCGGCAAGGCGCGAGAAGCGCGGGTCAAGCAGGTGTTTACCGAAGAGCCAATGGCCGACGAACTCGAGTCGCGGATTGCCTGAACCCGCAACGACAATTGATGCCTGACCCGAACCGCCGCGAGAAATCGCGGCGGTTTTGTTTTGGCTACCTGGGAGTCGATTGTTGCGGATAAGCTGCTCCAGGCAGCTGACCCAGCTAGGATCGGATGCGTTCATAGGCCTGTATTCAATCGATGAAGAGACGGCAACCGCACGGGCTTCGACGTCCGGATTCTTTTGACCTCTTGAGACCACCCGATGCGCAAGGCAAACGACACAGTTCATCAGCCGTCGATGAAACTCCAGCATAGGCTTGACCTTGAGATCAGTGCCGACAAAATCGACGCAGCACCGGTATTGACCGATAAAGCTGAAATCACCCTAACCCCGGGCACTGAAGCCCAACTGAACCACGGCATTGCGCTAAGGAGCCAAGGTCGAGTTCAGGAAAGCATCGAACACCTGCGTGACATGCACCACAAGAACCCAAGCAATATTCGAGCCCTGCATCAACTGGCTATCTCACAGCGGATGGCAGGAGACACCGACGCCAGCGACGCATCATTGAATATACTCCTGGCTATCCAGCCGAAACATCCAGGCGCCCTGTTCGAAAAAATTCTTAATGCAGAACAAAAAGCACACCACCAGCAAACACGTGCACTTGCCGCGTCCACACCACCTGCTTATTCAACAGACCTAGCGTCCTCGATCAGATATGCGATAACGCTGCGTAACGCCGGCCTGCTTAAGGACAGCACCAAGCTTTTGGAATCGCTGTTTGTAAAACACCACAGCCATACGGATATCTGCCTTGAGCTTTCAAGGAATCGAGTCATGCAGGGCAAGTACTCGGCGGGCATGTCGCTGGTAGAAAAAGTGCTGCGTGCCACTCCCGACAACCGAACGGCAATTTTGCTCAGAATCGAATACGCGGGCTTATCCGGCCGATTGCTGCATGCCATCCAATTTGCTCAGGACGCCACACAGCTAGCAGACGAGGGCTTTACAACAGCGATTAAGCTTGCCCGCCTATACAGAACCGTAGGCTGGTCGCAACTGGCAATTGGGACGCTGGACCACCTACCCGAAAACATCAACAGCAGCATTCAAGCCTTACTCATCAGGGCTGATACTTATTGCGACATGAATTTATTCGAACAGGCGAACAGCCTGTACCAGAGAGTTCTTGCCGAACACCCCCAAACACCAGATGCCATCTTAAGGAGCATTGATCTTGCACTGGAGGGATACGGAGAAAAATCGCCGAAAAGCATTCTTGACGACCTTCTCAATCAGCTCGCCGCATCGACAAAAGCAACGCCATCCTTGCAGCTTTTGCTCGCAGCCACGGCGCGAGCAGGCGACTGGAAGGCCTTGCTAGAACGCTGTCAGTCATCCCAAGAGCGTCAGAGCTTTTATATCTATTTTACGGCGCTGGGCCAATTCGGCTTGGGTGATTTGAGATCAGCAAAGCGTAATATCTGCCGCTTTCTAGAATTCAACCCCTATGATTTTCCAGGAAAAATGCTGCTCGCCGACATTGAGCTTGCACTGGGCAACCGTCATGCGAGCCTGAGCATCCGCAAGGAAGTCGCCTCTACAGCAAGCCTGCACCAGCAAAATGCACTTCTATTGCAAGCACTTGACCTTGCCAGGGTTGGAAAGCCCTCCGAGGCGGACAAGCTGTTAATGTCCCTGAAAAATCTAGATGGCTACTTCCCGACAAGCGACTACCTGGGTGAGTTACTTAAGCAAGGCAGCACGACTGAAGCTGCCGACTGCCTGAACAAAATAAACGCCTTGCGCGAACGCCTGCCAACATCAATCAAGCCGCAATCACAGCCAGCGGCAGAATATCTAGCACAACCGCCCACCCAGTGTTTTTTAGAGCCCTCCCACCTGCACAAACTATTTGATTTCGAGAATGGCGATGGGCTATTCGGCAGCAATATAAATCCTGCTGCATTTCTGGCCTGGCGCCTGACCGGCGAAAAATATGGAGACTATGACACATGGAGTCGCCGAGCCGTGCAGGCAACCCGAATCGCTCCCATTCTTTACCGTACACCCGCGCGCGATGAAGACCTGGAAAAATTCATTGTAACCCCTGACCTCAGGCAACTAGAAACGCTGCTTGCCGATGGCCGGAGTTTTATTCTCGCCTCCACACATATGGGACCCATCGTTGGAAAATACATAATACCGCGAATACCCAATATCACGTATTTTCAAAACAGGATGACCTCTGACTCTACCGAAATAGTGGGCGCCACGGCACTGCCCACTATTGGAAAATCTCAGGAAGCTGCAATCCGGGCTATCACTACACTTAGACGCGGCGGTGTTTTATCCTCCACGCCTGATGCCGATATTCGCATACTGACGCGCGGCAAAGCAGCGCCGATGGCAAAAGCTACAGCCTGTCTATTCGGCGTACAGCTGGAAATTTCAAACATGATTCCCAAGCTGAGCCGGGAACTCAAAGTGCCGAGTTATTGGTTTCAGCCTCAGTGGCGAAACGGCAAAATTCATTTCTGCATCGAGCCCCTTCCACTGGCAGACATGGATGAAGACCCCGTGGCCTGGGGCAACCGATGGGCTCAAGCCTATATGGACAAGCTGGAGAAGCTTATGACCTCTGAGCCGGAAAACCAGAATTTGGACGCCCCTTTCTGGCGCTATCTGTTGTACTACGCCCACGAGTCGGCGGTTCTCGCTCCACTTCTCAAGTGAAGCGATGCGGGAGGTGCCTGGTAAGAAGAGCTCCTGCTTGGGCAAGACCGACCGAACAGGGGTTTGCCTCTGCAGGTACAGACTGAGGGCTGCCAGAGAGGCCCTGGAAGCCGCACGTCAGCCCGCTTGCTCAGCGCAAGATCGCTATGAGAGGGTACCCGGCGACGCGATCGAGCAAAAATCGGAGTTCCATGAGAGTTTATCTGATTGCGCCCTTACCCAGTTTCGGCAGTGACGCCGTGTTAGCGGACTACCTGCTGCCTTTGGACGAACCCTACGCGTTAATCGCGGCGGCCGGCATCGCCACGGTCGCGGCCTTCTTCGACGAAACCTTCAGCCTGAGACTGTGCGACGAAATCATTGAGGCGGTGGATTTCGAGGATCCCTCCGAGGTGATCTGTATCAGCATGAACGTCTCACAGGCCGTACGCGGTATCCAGATTGCCCGGCGTTTCCGCGCCATGGGCCGGACGGTCATCATGGGCGGCGCCCATGTCTCGCTGGCGCCGGAAATGTTCGACGGCGAAGCGGACTGCCTGGTCATAGGGGAATTCGAGCCTATTGCGACGACCGTTATCAACGACCTTCGCGCGGGCACGCTGCTGCCCCGTTATCAAGGCGCGAAAGCGGATCTGGCGACGTCCCCGAAACCGCGCTGGGATCTTTACCGCAACGACCGTGCGATCAGCGGCGTGGTGCAGACCAGCCGGGGCTGTCCGTTTGAATGCAATTTCTGCGACGTCATCCAGTATCTTGGCCGGGTGCAGCGGCACAAGCCGCCAGAATGCGTTATCGCGGAGCTGCAGCAGCTCTATGAGCTTGGCTATCGCAGCGTGAACATGTCCGATGATAACTTTACGGTGTATCGCCAGCGGACCCGGACGCTGTTGCAGGCATTGATCGCCTGGAACGGTCAGGATGGACGCGAACCGATGCAATTCAGTACTCAGATGTCCATCGACATTGCCCGCGATGAAGACCTGCTGGGCATGTGCAACCAGGCGGGCATGCGCACCGCCTTCGTCGGCATCGAGACCAGCAGCGAAGAAGCCTTGAAGGAATCGCTGAAGCGACAGAACCTGCGCCAGGATCTGACCGCGCAGTGCAGCCGCATTGTCGCCGCGGGGATTACCGTGCAGTCGGGCATGATGCTCGGCTTCGACAGTGACGACCTCAGCTGCTTTGAGCGACAGTTCAGGTTCGCGATGTCCCTGCCCGTGGTCCACCTCAAGGTTGCCGTGCTGGTGGCGCCCGTGGCGACGCCCTTGTATGACCAGCTCAAGGCCGCCGGCCGCCTGCTGGACGACCCCGGGCAGGACCCGAGTTCCGTCGGCAACTACTGGACCAATATCATGCCGCGGAACATGACACGCGCGCAGCTGGCCGAAGGCGCGACATGGCTTGTCGATGCCCTGATGGAGCCGGACAACGTGATTCGACGCTTCGAGAGTTACGCCGCGATTCTCAAGCCCGCGCCCGAGCTTTTGCGCCGACCGGCCAGGCGTACATACGGCACTTCAGGTGCCTCGCCCATGTTGCAGTTGATCCAAAAAGGAGCCAAGGATCCTGGCGGCCGAAAGGTGATCGACGCTGTCGATGTGCTGGCCAAAGCGCGACCCGAGATCGCAAATGATCTTCTCGGCGCGCTGGCCATGCACCTGAGTAATCATATTCTTATCGCACAACAGAAACGTACCCGAAACCAAACCGCGCAGAATCCTGCGAACCAGATCATTGCTCTGCTGAAATGACCTTAACGGCAAAAAAACACTTTGTACGCGCCCACTCATCGAAGGATCAGCTCCGATGGTGATGAGCCTGCGTGCCAGCGTCTTGCTCAAGCTTGAAGCGTCGGCTGATCGGCCACAGATCAGCGTTCTCGGGCGCCGGGGTCAAGCCACCCACTACACCGGGAGCCAGCTACTGCACGAGGCGGAGCACTGCCTGAAACAGTGGGCCGACTGGTTCGGTCCGGGGCCTTATGTGCTGGTCGCGGCCCTGCCGGCAGGGGAAGCCTTTCTGTTCACGCTGCTCGCTTCGCTGATTGGCGAAAGCACGCTGGTGCCCATCGCCCAACCCCGCGCCAACGACCCACCCGGCAGTTTGCGACATAGGGTTGAAAGCTGCGGTGCGACAGCGCTTCTGTGCACCAGCGCACAACGCGAGGGCATTGAAACCCAGCTTCGAACGGCACAAGGCACCCTGGCCTGCCCCGTCGTTGCTGTCGACGCCCCCAACCCGACCATTGCAGCCATCGTCCGGCCTCGCTCACCCGCAGTTCCCATCATTCAGCACACCTCGGGGTCGACCCGGTTTCCGAAGGCGGTGCCGATTCATGCCGCGCAGATCCACGCCAACTGCGCCATGATCCAGCGGCTATGGGGGATGGACGAGCGAACCGTCATGCTGAACTGGCTACCGCACTATCACGACATGGGGCTGATGGGTTGCATTCTCTATCCCCTGCTGAGCGGCGCACGTTCGATCCAGATGAGCCCCTTCGAGATGATTCGCAACCCGCTGTCCTGGCTGCGCGCGATCTCGGATCACCGGGCAACGTTCAGCGGCGGCCCTACCTTTGCCTTTCAAGAATGTCTGACTCGTGTTGCAGAGGCGGATTGCACCGACCTTGATCTGTCCTCCTGGCAACGCGCCTTCTGCGGAGCAGAGCCCGTGCCTGCCGGTCTGCTCGAGCGCTTCCGCCAGCGTTTTGGCAAGCATGGGTTGGCAGCGGAGGCGGTGTTCGCCTGCTACGGCATGGCCGAATTCACGCTGTTTGCCGCGGGCGAGCCGGGGCGGCATTCGGCGCTGCCTGCGTCGTTGGCAGACGGCGCGACGGTCGAACCCTGCTTGCTGAGCATTGAAACCCGTCAGGGCATACGCATCACCGATCCGCGCACCGGCGCAGCACTGTCGGACGGCGAATCGGGGGAGATCTGGCTAAAGGGTGCTTCGGCCAGCGAGGAATACCTGGGCCTCCCCGCGGAGACCTCACAGACTTTCGGCAATGAAGCCGACGGCGCGCGCTGGATGCGCACAGGTGACCTGGGCGTCATCCAGGGGAATTGGCTGTCTGTCACCGGTCGGCAAAAGGACATCATTATCGTCAACGGCCGCAAGATCGCGGCCGCGGAAATCGAGTGGCTGGCCGCGCAGCAGGACCCGGCGCTCAATCCAATGGCCGCCGCGGCCTTTATGCCGCCGGGCGCTGCGAGCGGGCAGGCCGTACTATTTATCGAGCTGCGTACGGGCCAGCCACCACGCGACGATTCGGCCGCGCTTATCGATCGGATTCGCCGCGCGGTGGCAGGTGCCTGGAGCATCGAACTCATGGACATCCGCGTCCTGGCGCGCGGCACGCTGGCCCGCACCAGCAGCGGCAAGGTACGGCGGCAACAGATCGCAACGACTTACCTGGACATTGCCCCCCATCGCCCCGAGGAGTCTGTGGAATGAGCGGCAATACCTGGGCAGACCCCAGCACCTTCATACGCGATCCGGTCGAGGCGGCCGCCGTGCTGCGTCTGCTGGATCTGCCACGAATCGACCACTATCTGCAGGCACTGTCGGAACAGGGCGGCATCGATCTGCGGGAACTCGGCCAGCTGTCAGCCAATACCCTCACGGCCTTGACCGGAGATACCCATCTGGGGGTTCGCCGGGTCATCGCCCCGTTCTTCGGCAAGAAAAGCCTGTCGTGCTGGGAAAGTACCATCGCCGAGGCGATCGACCACGCGCTTGATCGGTTGGAAGCGGCACAGACGCCCGACCTGGTCACGGACTTCACTACGCCGCTGTTTCTCGAGGTCATGCCGAAGATCTTGGGGCTGTCGGCCGGTATCGGCGCGGAGCATTTCGGCGCGGTGAAAACCTTGCAGCGGATAGTCGAGCCTTTACTTTCGGTAGCAACGCTGAAACAGCTGGATGCCGCGGTCCGCACCCTGATCGGCGCCTGTCCAGCCCCGGCGACCCCAGGCAGCGATACCGGGCCGGAGGCGTTTCTCGACTATCTGAACCGCCATCGCGAGCAACTGCCAACCGGGCTGGACAGCCGCTATCTGGTCGTCGGATTTCTGGCGGGATCCAATTCCGCGACCCAATCGCTGGCATTCGCGCTGTACGGGATGCTCACCGGACTGCGCGCAGAATGGATCGATGCCGCCACCCCTGGCTGGGCGGAACGCGAGCTTGGGCGGATCTTGAGCCTTTACCCCAGCACCCGAACGCTGGTCCGGGTCGCGGCAGAAGACACCGAGGTTGCTGGCTGCCCCTATCACCGCGGCCAGGTTCGCGTGATCGACATGGTGGAGACCAATACCCAGCTGCGCAATGCCCAGGTTGCGGGACCGCCCCATATGGCCTTCGGCAGCGGCGCCCACAAGTGCCCGGGGGCCGAACTCTCGGTGATGCTGCTCTCCCGGGCCATCCCCGCACTGGCGAAACGCTTTCCCGAGCTGCTCCTGCACAAAGAAGCCTGCCAGTTCCTGCAAACGGCGATGATGCAGGCACCGCTGGCGCTGCCTTGCGATACCGGGGGCGGCAACCGTCGAGTTTCCAACCGTATGTGCGACATACGGGAAATGCCGACAGCCCGAGAGATTGTCGGCGATAACGAGAATTTCAGTCCGCCGCGCATGGAGGAGCACCTGACAACCCTGGCCGAACGCAGCGGTCGCGACTTGTCCACGGCCATTTCCTTCGCCCGCAATGCCATGTTCTTCATGGACGGGGAGCGTCACGTCGCCCTGCGTCTTGCCATCGCCGACAGGCTGGGGGGAAACCGCCTGGGCGTCTGGGAGCAGGTCATCGACAGCGCCATCACGCGGGCCCTCGACGAGCTGGCACGCCAGCAGGTACCGGATCTCGCCAAGGGCTTTGCCGACCGGCTACGCGCGGAAGCCGTCTCCCATATCCTTGGCATAGAGCCCGCTGATCCGGCACGCTTCGAAGAGCTGGCGCCCGGCCTTCAGGACGTTCTGGCGCCCTGGCTCCCCATGCGTGAACTGGAACGCGTGCAGCTGATCTTCCGCGAGGCACTCGCACTGATGCACAACACGCCTTCGTCTGCCTCCGGCCCACTCTCGCTGCTGCAAGCCTTGCTTGCAGAGCCACCCGCGGGTTTCAACGAAGAGGACCTCAAGGCGGTGATTCTTGTGCTCTATGGGGCCACGTTCACCTTGTCGCACACCTTCGCCAATATCCTGCACTGGATTCTGACCCGCCCACCCGAGGAACGCATCGGTGCGGATACCCCCGCCTGGATCGATAGCCGTCTGGAGCAGGTCATTGCCCTCTGCACCGGACCGAAATACATCTACCGCATGGCACGCCAGCACGTGACCGTCGACGGGCTGCCGATGCAACCGGGTGACACCGCGCGCCTGTCCCTGCTGACCATCAACCGTGGGGTTGGCGCAGGTCACCTGTCCTTCGGCCATGGACTGCATCGCTGCGTCGGTGCTGCGCTGTCGCGTCTATTGATCCGGCGTGCGATTCCCGCCTTGTTCTCCCGCTTTCCCCAGATCGCCCTGGTTCCTCAGGGCCAGATTTATTACCCCATGTCGCAGACCGTGGCGTTACGCGCACTGCCCTGCCGCCTTGGCTCAACACAGGATAAGAACTGATGGCCACATCCCCGGAAGCCGAGCTCTATGAGTTTTTGCGCAACCAGATCGCGCAACGCACCAAGATGGCGGCGAGCGATATTCAAACCGACTCGGTACTGGTCGACCTGGGGCTCCAGTCGATTGATGCCGTGCTGATGTGCGGCGATGTCGAGGACCATTTCGGCGTCGAGATGGACCCCGCCGCGGTATTCGAACACAAGACCCTGGACAGTTTTGCGCAATTCATCCTGCGGAAGATGAACGCCTGATGGCGACCTTTCACCTGGGGCTGTCGACATCGGGACATGATCCCGCGCTGGCGATAGTCAATGAGACCGGGCAGCTGATCTTCGCAGAAGCAACCGAGCGTTTCTTGCAGGACAAACGTGCCTGGGGCATCGCCCCCGACCATGTGACGCACCTGCAAGCGGCGCTGGAAGCCATCCATTTCGACCCTGACAGCGATCGGCTGGATGTATCCGCAAGCTGGCTATCGGTAAAGACCGATCTGCCCGTGCAGATGTCGGACACGCTGCTGCCGGCAACCGAGGCGCTGTGGCTGCGCGGGCTCCAGGCGACGCTGCAGAATGCCGCCGGGGCATCCTTGTTGCGGCTGGATCTGGCACCGCAGATGCCGAACGTGCGCCGCTACGATCATCACCTCTGCCACGCGGTCGCGGCTTGCGTCTTCGCCCCCGTCCAGGATGCCACCTGCCTGGTGATCGACGGCGAAGGCGAGGTGGGGGCCGTGTCACTGTTCGATCTGCGCGACCGCACGCTTCGCCGCCGCTGGAGGTCCTGGGGGCCAGGCAGCCTGGGCACGCTCTACGCCTGGATCACCAAGCTCTGCGGCTTCGACTGGCGCCTCGGCGAAGAGTGGAAAGTCATGGGGCTTGCCGCCTACGGCAAGGTCGTCCCCGAACTGCGCGATGCGATGATCGCCATGCTGCAGGTGGAAAATGGCCGGCTGCGCTATGCGCCCCAGGAGACGCTCGACCGCTCTCGGGCACGGCTCGAACGCCATGCGCGCACCGCGGGCATGCCCATCCTGCAGGCCTCGGACCTGGCCGCCAGCGGCCAGGCGGCCTATGCAGCGCTTGCCGAGCAGATTCTCACGGACTGCAGCGATGGCGCGATGGGCAACCTGATCCTGTCCGGCGGGTGTGCCCTGAACTCCTCGTTCAACGGCACTATTACCGGGCGTAGCGCATTCGAACGCGTGTTCGTGCCACCCGCGCCTTCCGATGACGGCAACGCGATCGGCGCCGCCATCCTGAGCTGGATGGAGTCGACCGCCAGCACGCGGATCCCGGTCTCCGACGGCTCGCCCTTTTTGGGCAGCGAACCTTGCGCCAAAACCATGATGCGCCTGCGGCATAACCCGAGCGGCGGGACGGTAACCGACATTTCGGAGGACGCGCCAGGGCAAATCGCCCGTCGCCTGGCTGAAGGAAAGATCATTGGGGTCATGCGTGGTCGGGCGGAGTTCGGTCCCCGCTCCCTTGGCAATCGCTCCATCCTCGCCGATCCCCGGGATCCGCACATGAAGGACCGCATCAACCTCGCGGTGAAGGGCCGCGAGCCCTACCGGCCCTTCGCGCCGGTCATTGCCGAGGGCGATGTCGACACCTGGTTCGAGCGGGCCCAGCCCTCCCCTTATATGTCGCTCACCCTGCCCTGGCGCAGTCAAAAACGCGAGCTGGTTCCAGCCGTAGTGCATGAGGACGGCACCGGCCGGTTACAGACCGTCTCCCCTGAAAGCGCGCCGTGGATGCACGCCCTGACCCAGGCATTCGGCAAGCTCACCGGCGTTCCGATCGTCCTCAACACCAGCTTCAATATCATGGGCAAACCGATCATCCATTCAGTGGAGGATGCCCTGGCGGTGTTTATGACCACAGGACTCGACGCCGTACTGATAGGCGATATCCTGATCGAGAAGTGATGCCGGACCGCTGACCCGGGAGCGGTCGGAGGGGGCGGACCCCGATTCTACTGCCAATGTGCCGACTCAATCGGCCTTGTCGTGCCAGTGGCGGATCAGCCAGTGCAGGTCTTCGGGGTGGGTGATCTTCAGGTTGTCCGCCCGGCCTTCCACCAGCCGTGGCGCCCGACCCGTCCATTCCAGGGCAGAAGCTTCGTCGGTGATGGTCGCGCCCGCCGCCAGGGCCTGCTCCAAGGCCTGGCGCAGCATCCCCAGGCGGAACATCTGCGGCGTATAGGCCTGCCACAAGCACTGCCGATCCAGGGTATCCAGTACCCGCCCATCCCCCCCCACGCGCTTGAGGGTGTCGCGCAGCGGAATCCCCAGCAACCCACCAACCTCGTCGTCGGCCAGCATCAGCAACAGCCGATCCAGATCCTCGCGAACCAGGTTGGGCCGCGCCGCGTCGTGCACCAGCACCCAGTCGCCATCGTCCGCGCCCAGCTCGGTTAGACGCCTCAGGGCATTGAGTACCGAGTCGGCCCGCTCGCGCCCACCGGCGGCACGAATGATCCGCGGATCGTCGGCACAGGCCAGGGTCGGCCAGTAGGGGTCGTCCGCGGCCAGACTCACCACTAGGCCCTTGAGCCCGGAGTGGTCGATAAAACAGGCGAGACTGTGTTCGAGAATGCTGCGCCCGGCCACCAGCAGATACTGCTTGGGCCGGTCGCTGCGCATGCGCGCGCCGACACCCGCCGCGGGAATCACCGCCCAGAAGGGCGGCAAAGCGACAGGTGCGTTCATTCGGTCAGCTGGAAGAGGGTTTCACCCTCTTTGAGCATGCCCAGCTCATGGCGCGCGCGCTCCTCGACGGTTTCCATCCCTTCCTTGAGCTCCATCACCTCGGCCTCGAGGATGCGGTTGCGTTCGAGCAGTTGCTCGTTCTCGCCACGCTGCTGGGCGATCTGCTGCTTGAGATCGGTCACCTGGGCCAGGCTGCCCTCGCTGACCCACAGGCGATACTGCAGACCGGCCAGCAACAGCCCCAGGATCACGAACAGCCAGTAAGGGCTGCGCAGAACCTTAGCCAGGTTCATGGGAAACAGGGCCGCTTGCGCCGCCCCTGCCACTTAACCGCGGAATTCGGCACGGCCGTTGTACCGAGCCTTGGCACCCAGCTGCTCTTCGATGCGCAGCAACTGGTTGTACTTGGACACGCGGTCCGAACGGCACAGCGAGCCGGTCTTGATCTGGCCGGCGGCGGTGCCCACGGCCAGGTCGGCGATGGTCGAGTCCTCGGTTTCACCGCTGCGGTGCGAGATCACCGCGGTGTAGCCGGCGGCCTTGGCCATCTGAATGGCTTCCAGGGTTTCGGTCAGGGTGCCGATCTGGTTGAACTTGATCAGGATCGAGTTGGCGATGCCCTTGTCGATGCCTTCCTTGAGGATCTTGGTGTTGGTGACGAACAGGTCGTCGCCCACCAGCTGCATCTTGCCGCCGAGTTTCTCGGTATGGACCTTCCAGCCGGCCCAATCGGACTCGTCCATGCCGTCTTCGATGGAGATGATCGGGTAACGCTCGGCCAGGCCGGCCAGGTAATCGCTGAAGCCGGCGGCGTCGAAGACCTTGCCTTCACCGGCCAGGTCGTACTTGCCGTTTTCGAAGAACTCGCTGGAGGCGCAGTCCAGGGCCAGGGTCACATCGTCGCCCAGCTTGTAGCCGGCGTTGGCCACGGCTTCGGCGATGGCCGACAGGGCGTCTTCATTGGACGCCAGGTTCGGCGCGAAACCGCCCTCGTCGCCCACCGAGGTGCTCAAGCCACGGGCCTTGAGCACGGCCTTGAGGTGATGGAAGATTTCCGTGCCCATGCGCAGGGCCTCGGAGAAGCTCTTGGCGCCGACCGGCTGCACCATGAACTCCTGGATATCGACGTTGTTATCCGCGTGCTCGCCGCCGTTGATGATGTTCATCATCGGCACCGGCATGGAATAGACGCCCGGCGTGCCGTTGAGGTTGGCGATATGGGCGTAGAGCGGCAGGTCCTGGTCCTGGGCGGCCGCCTTGGCGGCGGCCAGGGACACGGCGAGGATGGCATTGGCGCCCAGGCTGGCCTTGTTCTCGGTACCGTCCAGGGCAATCATCGCGCGGTCCAGAGCCTGCTGGTCCACCGGGTCGGTGCCGCGCAGCAGATCACGGATCGGGCCGTTGATATTGGCCACGGCCTTGAGCACGCCTTTGCCCAGGTAACGGCTCTTGTCGCCATCACGCAGTTCCAGCGCTTCGCGCGAACCGGTGGACGCACCGGACGGCGCGCAGGCGCTGCCGATGATGCCATTGTCGAGAATTACATCGGCTTCCACGGTGGGGTTGCCACGGGAGTCGAGCACTTCACGACCCTTGATGTCGACGATCTTTGCCATTGCTGTTAACACTCCAGAGTTGACGAGAAGGCGCTGCGGGCAGCGGCCTCGAGCAAAAAGGTAAAACCCATCGGACTCACCGCCATGGGCGCGACCCGGGGTTGGACAACGGACGGCTCAAGCCGTCTCGATCGGCGCAAACCCCTTGACCAGCTCGTCCAGCGCCTTGAGCTGGGCCAGGAAGGGCTCCAGCTTGTCCAGACGCAGGGCGCAGGGGCCGTCGCACTTGGCGTTGTCCGGGTCCGGATGGGCTTCGAGGAACAGTCCGGCCAGGCCCTGGCTCATGCCGGCCTTGGCCAGGTCGGTGACCTGGCCGCGCCGCCCGCCGGCGGAATCCGCTCGCCCGCCGGGCATCTGCAGGGCATGGGTCACGTCGAAGAACACCGGGTATTCGAACTGCTTCATGATGCCGAAGCCGAGCATGTCCACCACTAGGTTGTTATAGCCGAAGCTCGAGCCGCGCTCGCAGAGGATCAGCTGATCGTTACCGGCTTCCTCGCACTTGCTCAGGATATGTTTCATCTCCTGGGGCGCGAGAAATTGAGCCTTCTTAATGTTGATCACCGCGCCGGTCTTGGCCATGGCCACCACCAGGTCGGTCTGGCGCGAGAGGAAGGCCGGCAGCTGGATGATGTCGCAGACTTCGGCCACGGTCGCGGCCTGCTCGGGTTCGTGCACGTCGGTGATCACCGGCACGCCGAAGGCCTGCTTGACGTCTTCGAAGATCCGCATGCCCGCTTCCAGGCCAGGGCCACGGTAGGAGGTCACGGAAGAGCGGTTGGCCTTGTCGAAGCTGGCTTTGAACACGTAGGGGATGCCGAGTTTTTCGGTGACCTTCACATAGGCTTCGCAGGCCTGCATCGCCAAGTCCCGGGATTCGAGCACATTGATGCCGCCGAACAGCACGAAGGGCTTGTCGTTGGCTATCTCGATAGCGCCGACGCGAATGATCTTCTGAGTCATGCTTGGCCTTTGATGAGTGCGCGCTGCTTGAGCGCGGCCTTGACGAAACCGCTGAACAGCGGATGACCGTCGCGGGGCGTGGAGGTGAATTCCGGGTGGAACTGGCAGGCGACGAACCAGGGATGCTCCGATGCCTCTACCACTTCCACCAGGGCGCCGTCGCCGGAACGGCCGGTGATCTTCAGGCCCGCCTCGATCAGCTGCGGCAGCAGGGTGTTGTTCACTTCGTAACGGTGACGGTGGCGCTCGACGATTTCATCCTTGCCGTAGCACTGGTGCACCTGGGAACCGGCCAGCAACTGGCAGTCCTGTGCACCCAGGCGCATGGTGCCGCCCAGGTCCGAGGCCTCGGTGCGGGTTTCCACGGCGCCGCCGGCGTCGGCCCATTCGGTGATCAGGCCGATCACCGGGTGCTGACCGCTCTTGTCGAATTCGGTGGAGTTGGCATCGCTCCAGCCCAGCACGTTGCGAGCGAACTCGATCACTGCCACCTGCATCCCGAGGCAGATACCCAGGTAGGGGATCTTGTGTTCGCGGGCGAACTGCACGGCCGTGATCTTGCCTTCGACGCCGCGCAGGCCGAAGCCCCCGGGCACCAGAATGGCGTCGACGTCTTCCAGCAGGGCGGTGCCCTGCTGCTCGATGTCTTCGGAATCGATATAGCGCAGGTTGACCTTGGTGCGGTTCTGGATGCCGGCATGGCTCATCGCCTCGATCAGCGACTTGTAGGCATCCAGCAGTTCCATGTACTTGCCGACCATGGCGATGGTCACTTCGTGTTCGGGGTTGAGCTTGGCGTCGACCACCCGCTCCCACTCCGACAGGTCCGCCCCGCCGCACTCCAGGCCGAAGCGCTCGACAACGAAATCATCCAGTCCCTGGGCATGCAGCACCGACGGGATCTTGTAGATGGTGTCGACGTCTTCCAGGGCGATTACCGCGCGCTCCTCGACGTTGGTGAACAGCGCGATCTTGCGCCGCGAGGCCATGTCCACGGGATGATCGGAGCGGCAGATCAGCACGTCAGGCTGCAGGCCGATGGAACGCAGTTCCTTGACCGAGTGCTGGGTCGGCTTGGTCTTGGTCTCGCCGGCGGTGGCGATGTAGGGCACCAGGGTCAGGTGCATCAGCATGGCGCGCTTGGCGCCGACTTCCACGCGCAGCTGGCGGATCGCCTCGAGGAAGGGCTGGGACTCGATGTCGCCCACCGTGCCGCCGATTTCCACCATGGCCACGTCGGCATCGCCGGCGCCCTTGATGATGCGGCGTTTGATCTCGTCGGTGATGTGCGGAATCACCTGGATGGTCGCACCCAGGTAGTCGCCGCGGCGCTCCTTGCGCAGGACGTGCTCGTAGACCCGGCCGGTGGTGAAGTTGTTGTTCTGGGTCATGGTCGTGCGGATGAACCGCTCGTAGTGACCCAGGTCCAGGTCGGTCTCGGCGCCGTCGTGGGTGACGAACACTTCACCGTGCTGGAACGGGCTCATGGTGCCCGGATCGACGTTGATATAAGGGTCCAGCTTGAGCATGGTGACCTTCAGGCCCCGCGCCTCGAGGATAGCCGCCAATGAAGCCGAGGCGATGCCTTTGCCCAGCGAGGAAACAACACCGCCCGTGACGAAGATGTAGCGCGTCATGAAAAACCCTAGAAGTCTGCGTTTAAGCGGCTATGCCGCCGGGGGAAAGCTACAGGAGGGTCGAGACCCACCCCTTACGGCTGCGCCCTGAAACGGCACGACCCTAACTCTTGAAACGTGAAAAATAGAAAACCGCTGCCGATTCCGAAGAACCTGCATAAGCGATATGAGACGGGAGCGTAGTCTACGGGAAAGCCCCCTTCAGCTCAAACCTTGGTCATTGGTCGGTGCCTGCCAGATCAACTGCCAGGCGTCTGCACCCCAAGCGCCGAGCTCGGGCAGGTTGGCCACGGCGATCACCTCATCGCCGCGGCACAGCAGGGGCAGCCGGGCGCGCACGAAACCCGGAACGGCCCGCTCGCTGAGCAGCCGCTTGAGATCACGCCGGCCGCGGCCGGGCACCTGCAGCACCTCGCCACCGCGACGATAGCGGATGCACAGAGCCTCCGGCGCCCCGCCCCCCTGGAGCCTGACCCGGCCATTGCCCGGCAGGACCAACGACTCGGACGAAAGAATCGGCAGACCTTTTGCCGGCAGGCAGGGCATTTCCTGCCACTCGCCACTGAGCCACCACAGCCGTCCGTCGGCTCGCCGCAACTCGCCCCGCTCCAGGCGCCAGACAGGCGTTGCGTCCTGGGCCGCATCGCGCAGGTTCTCCCAGCCCCGCCAGTGCTCGCTGTCTGGCAGCAATGTCAGGGACACCAGCCAATGGCGCAGGGCATTGCGCTGGCGGGCAGGGGACAGGGCGCGCAGGGGCGCCAGCGCCAGGGACGGCAGCGCCAGCCAGGGAAACTCCACGGAAGACGTCCGCGCCGCGGCCAGGTCCAGCATCGCCAGCTCGTCCAGCAGACCCTGGGCCTCGCCCAGTTGCGCCGCGCTGCGTGCCAGGCTGGCCTGGGCCTGAGGCCAGCGGGCGGTCAGTGTCGGCAGCACCTGCCGGCGCAGGTAATTGCGCGAATAGCGCGTGTCGTCATTGGAGGGGTCTTCGACCCAGACCAGGCCCTGCGCCCGGGCATAGGCTTCCAGCTCGGCCCGGGACAGCCCCAGCAACGGACGCACCAGCGTCCCCCGACCCAGCGGCCGTTGCGCCGGCATGCCGGCCAGGCCGCGCACCCCGGCGCCACGCAGCAGGCGGAACAGCAGGGTCTCGGCCTGATCGTCGCGGTGCTGGGCCGTCAGCAGCAACTCGCCGGACCCGAGCAGCGCCGCGAAGGCGGCATAGCGCGCCTGACGCGCGGCACGCTCGACACTGGCACCCGGGGCGACCTGCACGGATTCGACCCGCAAGGGGATGCCGAGGCTGTGGCAGACCTGCTGGCAGTGCTGCGGCCAAGCCTCGGCGGCGGCCTGCAGGCCATGGCGGACATGCACCGCGGACAAGGGCGGCAACGCTTGGTGCCGGGCCAGGCCGGCCAGCAGGTGCAGCAGCACGGTGGAGTCCAGCCCGCCGGAAAAGGCCACGCGCCAGGCCGGCGCGGCGAGCCAGGGGCTCAGAACACTGAGCAGGTGGGTGTCGAGGGGCATGGCGGTAGCTTGGGATTTCACGCGACAGGCCTCCAGTAGCGAGAGGCTGCAAGTAAAAAAGCTTCAAGCCCGGACCCTGCGGCTTGAAGCTTTTGATCCGCAGCGATTGGCCTCAGGCCACGCCGTAGCTCATCAGACGCGCATAACGGCGCGCCAGCAGGGCCTCGGTGTCAAAGGTCTGCAGCATCTCGAGCTGGGCCGCCAGGGCCGTGCGCATCGATTCGGCGGTCGCGGCCGGGTCGCGGTGGGCGCCACCCAGGGGTTCGTCGATCACCTGGTCGACTATGCCCAGGCCTTTCAGGCGCTCGGCGGTAATGCCCATGGCCTCGGCGGCTTCCGGCGCCTTCTCGGCGGTCTTCCACAAAATCGAGGCGCAGCCTTCCGGCGAGATCACCGCGTAAGTGGCGTACTGCAGCATGTTCAACTGGTCGCACACACCGATGGCCAGGGCGCCGCCCGAGCCGCCCTCGCCGATCACGGTGGCGATGATCGGGGTTTTCAGGCGCGCCATGACCCGCAGGTTCCAGGCAATCGCCTCGCTCTGGCCGCGCTCTTCAGCGTCGATGCCCGGGTAGGCGCCTGGGGTGTCGATAAAGGTCAGGATCGGCAGCTTGAAGCGCTCGGCCATCTCCATCAGGCGGCAAGCCTTGCGGTAACCCTCGGGACGCGGCATGCCGAAATTGCGCCGCACCTTCTCGCGCACCTCGCGGCCCTTCTGGTGACCGATGACCATCACCGGCTGGTCATTCAGACGGGCCACGCCACCGACGATGGCAGCGTCGTCGGAGAAATGCCGGTCGCCGTGCAGCTCGTCGAACTCGCTGAACAGGTGCTCGATATAGTCCAGGGTATAGGGCCGGCGCGGGTGACGGGCCAGTTTGGCGATCTGCCAACTGCTGAGGTTGCTAAAGATGCTTTCGGTCAGCGAGCTGCTCTTGTCCTGCAGGCGACCGATTTCATCGCCCAGGTTCAGCGAGTTGTCGTTACCGACCAAGCGCAGCTCTTCGATCTTGGCTTGCAGGTCGGCGATCGGCTGTTCGAAATCCAGAAAGTTCGGGTTCATAGGCATCCGTTTTGCGTCGACGGCCCTGGGGCCGGGCAGCTGTTCCGTGTGGCGCCTACCTTACGGGATCGGGCGCCGGGGGTCGATACCGATGCGCAGCGAGGCGCTGCGCTATCAGCGGTAATGCAAAAAGACGTTGTCACGCCCGAACTGGTCACGCAGGGCTTGAATCAGGCTGTCGGCCGGCTCGATGCGCCATCCGTCGCCGAACTGCAGCAAGGCCCGCGCATCGCTGCTGCGGTAGTCCAGGGTAATGGGGCAAGCACCGCGGTGGCGACTGCACAGCTCTCCCAGCCAGCGCAGCCGGTCGCCCTGCAACGCCTCGCTGGCAACGCTCAGGCGCAGGCTGTCGGCCAAGCCGGTGCGCGCCTCTTCCAGGCTCATCACCCGTTTGGCGCGCAGGCGCAGGCCGCCGGAGAAGTCGTCATTGCTGACCTCGCCTTCCACCACCACCAGGGCATCGGTCTGCAGCAGGGCCTGGGCCGAATTGAAGGCCTCGGCGAACAGCGAGGCCTCGATCCGTCCGGAGCGGTCGTCCAGGGTGATAAAGCCCATCTTGTCGCCCTTCTTGTTCTTCATCACCCGCAGGTTGACCACCAGGCCGGCCACGGTCTGGCTCTCGCGCGCCGGTTTCAGGTCGATGATGCGCTGGCGGGCGAAACGCCGCACTTCGCCTTCGTATTCGTCGATCGGATGACCGGTCAGGTACAGCCCCAGGGTTTCCTTTTCGCCGCGCAGGCGCTCCTTGAGCGACAGCTCCCGGGCCTTGCGGTGATTGGCGTAGACGTCCGCCGCGGTGTCGGCGAACAGCCCGCCGAACAGGTCCATATGGCCACTGTCGTTGCTGCGCGCGGTCTGCTCGGCGGCCTGGATCGCCTCCTCCATCGCCGCCAGCAGCACGGCGCGGTTGCGGTCGATATTGGCCTGGTAGGCCTTGAGCTCGTCATGGAAATGCGGACCCAGGCGATCCAGGGCGCCGCTGCGGATCAGCGCATCGGTGGTGCGTTTGTTGATGCGCTTGAGGTCGACCCGGGCGCAGAAATCGAACAGGTCCTTGAACGGGCCGTCCTTGCGCGACTCGACGATGGCCTCCACCGGCCCCTCGCCCACGCCCTTGATCGCCCCCAGGCCGTAGACGATACGGCCGTCGTCATTGACCGTGAACTTGAACTCGGACGTGTTCACATCCGGCGCATCGAGACGCAGCTTCATGCTGCGGCACTCCTCGATCAGGGTCACCACCTTGTCGGTGTTGTGCATGTCCGCCGAGAGCACCGCGGCCATAAAGGGCGCCGGGTAATGGGCCTTGAGCCAGGCAGTCTGGTAGGACACCAACCCGTAGGCGGCCGAGTGGGACTTGTTGAAGCCGTAGCCGGCGAATTTTTCCACCAGGTCGAAGATGTTGCCCGCCAGGTCGGCATCGATGTTGTTGTTCGCGCAACCCTCGATAAAGCCGCCGCGCTGCTTGGCCATTTCCTCGGGCTTCTTCTTGCCCATGGCCCGGCGCAGCATGTCCGCCTCGCCCAGGGTGTAGCCGGCCATGACCTGGGCGATCTGCATCACCTGTTCCTGGTACAGGATGATGCCGTAGGTCGGCAGCAGCACGGGTTTCAGGCCCGCGTACTGGTAGTCCGAATGCGGGTAGGACACCTCCGCGCGGCCGTGCTTGCGGTTGATGAAGTCGTCGACCATCCCCGACTGCAAGGGGCCGGGACGGAACAAGGCCACCAGGGCTATCAGGTCTTCCAGGCAGTCGGGCTTGAGCTTCTTGATCAGCTCCTTCATGCCCCGCGATTCCAGCTGGAACACCGCGGTGGTCTCGGCCTTCTGCAGCATCTGGTAGGTAGGCTTGTCGTCCAGCGGGATGAAGTCGATGTTCAGCGGCGGCTCGCCGGCCTTGTCCCGCTCGCGATTGATGGTCTTCAGGGCCCAATCGATGATGGTCAGGGTGCGCAGGCCGAGGAAGTCGAACTTCACCAGCCCCGCCGACTCGACGTCGTCCTTGTCGAACTGGGTCACCAGGCCGTCGCCTTCGTCGTCGCAATAGATGGGCGAGAAGTCGGTCAGCTTGGTCGGCGCGATCACCACGCCGCCGGCGTGCTTGCCGACGTTACGGGTGATGCCCTCGAGCTTCCTGGCCATCTCCCAGATTTCCGCGGCCTCCTCGTCGACCTTGAGGAAGTCGCGCAGGATCTCCTCCTGCTCGTAGGCTTTTTCCAGGGTCATGCCGACTTCGAAGGGAATCATCTTCGACAGGCGGTCGGCCAGGCCGTAGGACTTGCCCTGCACCCGCGCCACGTCGCGCACCACCGCCTTGGCGGCCATGGTGCCGAAGGTGATGATCTGGCTGACCGCGTTACGCCCGTAGGTCTGGGCCACGTACTCGATCACCCGGTCGCGGCCTTCCATGCAGAAGTCGATGTCGAAGTCGGGCATGGAAACCCGCTCGGGGTTGAGGAAGCGCTCGAACAGCAGGTCGTACTGCAAGGGATCCAGGTCGGTGATCTTCTGCACATAGGCCACCAGGGAACCGGCGCCCGACCCCCGGCCGGGACCGACCGGAATGCCATTGCGCTTGGCCCACTGGATAAAGTCCATCACGATCAGGAAGTAACCGGGGAAGCCCATCTGGATGATGATATCCAGCTCGAAATTCAGGCGGTCGACATACACCTGGCGCTTGGCTTCGTAGTTCGGCGTGGTGTCCTTCGGCCAGAGCACGGCCAGGCGTTCTTCCAGGCCGTCGAAGGAGACCTTGCGGAAGAACTCGTCCATGGTCATGCCGTCCGGCACCGGGAAGTTGGGCAGGTAGCTCTTGCCCAGCTCAACCTCGATATTGCAGCGCTTGGCGATCTCGACGGTGTTTTCCAGGGCCTCGGGCAGGTCGCTGAACAGCGCCCACATCTCGTCCGGGGTCTTGAGGTACTGCTGGTTGCTGTAGGTGCGCGGTCGCCGCGGGTCATCCAGGGCGCGGCCCTCGCCGATGCACACGCGGGTCTCGTGGGCCTCGAAGTCGCCCTGTTTGAGGAAGCGCACGTCGTTGGTCGCCACCAGGGGCGCGGCGCAGCGCTCGGCCAGGGCCACGGCCAGGTGCAGGTATTCCTCGTCGTTGGCCCGGCTGGTGCGCTGCAGTTCCAGGTAGAAACGGTCGGGGAACACCGCCTGCCACTCGCGATACGAGGCATCGGCCTCCTCCGGATTGCCGGCCAGCAGGGCCAGGCCGATCTCCCCTTCCTTGGCTCCCGACAGGGCGATCAGGCCTTCGGCGGCCTGCTTGACCCACTCGCGTTCGATGATCACTTCGCCGTTGCGCTGGCCTTCGATAAAGCCGCGCGAGATCAATTCCGTGAGGTTGCGGTAGCCCTTGGCGTTCATCACCAGCAGGGTCAGGCGACTGAGGGGACCGTCCTCGTCCTTGCTGGCCAGCCACAGGTCGGCGCCGCAAATCGGCTTGACCCCGGCGCCCATGGCCGCCTTGTAGAACTTCACCAGGGAGCACATGTTGCGCTGGTCGGTGACCGCCACCGCCGGCATGCCCGCCGCCGCCGTCGACTTGACCAGGGGCTTGACCCGCACCAGGCCGTCGATCAGGGAGAACTCGGTGTGCAGACGCAGGTGAACGAATGAAGCGGTCATGACGATCCTATAAAAACCCGGCTACGGCAGGGGCCGGATTGTACCGGCCCGCGGATCAAAGCTACAGGCTTGCTCCATTGACTGGGCCCTGCCACCGCAAAAAACGCCGACTTGCCGACTTGCCGCTGCGGCCGGGCATCGCCTAAAGTGCTGGCCTTTTACCATGGCCATGCGGTCATACAGTCCAGGGAGTCGGTTTCGATGGCGCAGTTACAGCCTTATGTCCGCCACGGCGCTTTCACGCTGGGCAGCCTGTACTGGTTGATACCGGGACATGCCACGCTCGCCGTCACCTCGGTCGCTCCGGTCGATGCCCTGTCGATTGTTGCCATCGCCCTGCTCTGGCTGCTCTGTTATGGACTGGAGTGGTCCAAGGGGCCGACCGCGCGCGCCCAGGGCGGGTTGCTCGCCCTTGTGCTGCTTGCGCTCTGCGCCGCCCATTTCGGCCATGGCCTGGCTCGACAGCAAGGCCTGCAGGCACGCTACTACGATAATCCGGATTTCCAGGGTAGCCCCCAGTCATCCTGGGCGAGCGATTGCCGAGACTGCACACGCATCGACAAACAGATCGCGTTCGGCAAGCGCGGCCATTCATTTACCCGCCCGTACTTTGCGCTGTTCTTCGCCAATGACCACCGCAAACGCCTCTGGAGTGCGACCGAGGATAACGGTACGGACGACTACCGTTTCAGCGCGCGGTGGACAGGTTTTCTGACGATCCCCGAAACCCGCGGTAAACAGGCCGTGGCGCTGCAAGTGGCGAGCAGTGCGGGCCAGGCCGAGCTGACGATTGCAGGAAAGACCGTGGCCGCCGGACAAAGCCTGGAGCTACCGGCCGGCGTGCATGGGCTGGAACTGCGTTACGCCAGGCGGGATAGCGCAGCGCCTTCGCTGGAACTGAGCTGGGATCTGGGCGAAGGCCCTCGAGCCATACCCGCGCGGGCCTACGGGGTAGAGGCGCAGGCGCTGTCAGGTACCCGCCCCGCCCTGCTCAGCGGCATGGGACTCGCGCTCTGGCTCGCCGCCCTGGCGTGGCTGATCGGCACTGCCGCGCCGAAACGCCTTCGGATCGACCGGATGTTTTACTGGGCCGGCTTTATGCTGCTGTTCGTCAAGGGCCTGCGGGAGATCGTCAAGGACGGCAAATCCTTCGGTTTTCAGGTCTTCAAGCCCGGAAATGACTACTTGATGTACGAAAGCTATGCCCGGGAAATACTGGCGGGCGACTGGCTTTCGCGGATCGAAAGCCCGTTCATCTTTCTCAATTTCGCCTACCGCTACCTGTTGTCGGCCCTGCATCTACTTGCTGGCGAAGCACCCGCCGACGTCGTGCTGCTTCAGCAAGCCGGTATGGCCTTTCTTCTGGTAGCCGTGTGCGCGGCGGTCGTCCGGCTCTACGGTCGCGGCGCGGGCCTGGCCATGGCGCTGGTACTGCTGGTCTGCAACCAGATGATGAAACTGGCGGACCCCTTGCTCGATACGCTTTGGAGCATCGGTTTCAGTACCCTCGCCCTGATCGCGCTTATCGATTACGCCCGCGCGCCGAAATGGCGAGGGGCGGCGGTCGCCGGGCTGGCCCTGGGCCTCGCGGCGCTGTTGCGCCCCAACTTCCTGCCCTTGCTGGCGGTCGCCTTTGTCTGGGTGCTGGTTGCCAGCCGGGCATCGACCCCAGGCCTGAGGCCCGCCCAGAGAGGGGCCCATGCCCTGCTGACGCTGGGCCTGTCGATTGCCGTCTTGTCCCTCCTGGCCTGGCGCAATTTCGCAGTCGGGGGTGAATGGCGCTGGTTGCCGGATAACGGCCTGATCAACCTGTGGATCGGCAATCACCCTGCGCAATTCGACGGCCCTACCTATTTCGTACTCAAAGAATACCCGGCTCGGCATGAAATCCTGCCACGGGTGCTGGACTATCTGCTCGCCCAACCGGCCGAATGGCTGAGTCGGTCCTGGCAGAAAGGCCTCTATCTGCTGGGTATCGATATTCGCAGCGGGTTAAAGGTCGAAGCGAAAGTCCTGCTGCCCTGGCTCATCGCAGCGTTCGGCAGCTTCCTGCTCTGGCGCGGCCACAAGCGGATCCAACGGGCGGAGCTGGCCCTGCTGTGGCTGTGGATCGCCCTGATCAATGCACCGCTGATCATGATTTTCCCTTGGGGTTATGGCTGGCGCCTGTCGGCCCCCTCCTTTATCCCCTTGTACCTGTTGTGCGGCCTGATACTGGCGCAGCTCTGGCAGGACAACGGCCTGCTCAAGCGCTTGCGCAACCGGCCTAGAACAGAGCTGCCGGCAGACCACGCCCAGATACCCGCGGCGTGATGGCTGTGTGATGAAACTCACCGGTTCCGTCACGAGGCCTGAGCATTGTCACTGACTCAAGGATATTGCCCTTGGCAGGGCGTGGAGCAAGGTAGCTGAAGCGGGGGGTGGTTCAACGGCCTGCCAGGGCTTCCTGCTGCTGCAACGCCCGCTCGAGCTGAATGCGCACCGGCGCGAAGGAACGCCGATGGATCGCGGTGGCACCCAGGCGCTGCAAGGCTTCCAGGTGCACGGGCGTGGGGTAGCCCTTGTGCTGGGCCAGGCCATAGCCGGGGTACTGGCCGTCCAGGTCACGCATCTCGCGGTCGCGGCTGACCTTGGCCAGGATCGAAGCGGCGGCGATGGCCGGCACCTGGCCGTCGCCCTGGATCACCGCCTGGCTGGGCATGCTCAGGACCGGACAGCGGTTGCCGTCGATCAGGGCAAGGCGCGGCACCACGCTCAGGCCTTCGACCGCCCGCTGCATGGCCAGCAGGGTGGCGTGCAGGATATTCAGGCGGTCGATTTCTTCCACCTCGGCACGGGCGATACACCAGGCCAGGGCCTTTTCGCGTATCTCGTCGAACAGCGCTTCGCGGCGCGTCTCGGTCAGCTTCTTCGAGTCGTTCAGCCCGAGGATCGGTCGACGCGGATCGAGGATCACCGCGGCGGTCACCACCGGACCACAGAGCGGGCCACGGCCGACCTCGTCGACCCCGGCCACCAGGGCCTCGACCAGACTGAAATCCAGACCCAGCTGCATCAGGCGCGCGCCACCAGTTTGAGTACGGCTTCGGCGGCCTGGGACGAGGCGTCGCGGCGCAGGGCGCGATGGATCACATCGAAGCCTTCGGTCTGCACCTCGCCGCCGTCCAGCAGCGGCGCCAGCACCCGGGCCAGGCCCTCGGGGGTGGCCGCTTCCTGCAGCAACTCGGGCACCAACAGGCGCTCGGCCAGCAGGTTGGGCAGGGAGAAGAACGGGCTGGTCACCATGAGCTTGAGAATACGGTAGGTCAGCGGCGCCACCTGGTAGGCCACCACCATGGGGCGCTTGTGCAGCAGGGCCTCCAGGGTCGCGGTGCCCGAGGCGATCAGCACCGCATCGCAAGCGGCCAGGGCCTCGTGGGAGCGGCCGTCGAGCAGGGTCAGCGGCAGGTTGCGGCCGGCCAGCAGGGCTTCGAGCTGCACGCGGCGCTGGGGGCTGGCGCAAGGCAATACGAAACGCAATCCAGGGCGCAAGCTGCGCAGGCGCTCGGCGGCATCCAGAAACAGCGTACCCAGGCGCGCCACTTCGCCGCCGCGGCTGCCCGGCATCAGTGCCACCACAGGCGAGTCCAGAGGCAGATCCAGAGACTGGCGGGCCGCGGCGCGATCGACCTGAGGCGCAACCTGGTCGGCCAGGGGATGGCCGACAAAGCGCACCGGCACCTGGTGTTCGTCGTAGAAGCGCGCCTCGAAGGGAAACAGGCAGAGCATCAGGTCGCACGCCTCGCGGATCTTCAGCACGCGCTTCTGTCGCCAGGCCCAAACCGAGGGGCTGACGTAATGCACGGTCTTGATCCCGGTCCGGCGCAGTTTCAATTCCAGGTCCAGATTGAAGTCCGGCGCATCGATGCCGATAAACACGTCGGGCTTGGCCGCGATCAAGCTGCGCACCAGGCGCTTGCGGCGGATCAGCAGCTCCGGCAGGCGCCCGAGCACCTCCACCAGGCCCATCACCGACAGGCGCTCCATGGGGAAGTAGGGGTTCAGGCCCTGGGCCTGCATCAGCGGACCGCCAATGCCGATAAATTCTATGGCCGGATGACGGACCTTGAGCGCCTGCATCAGACCCGCGCCGAGGATATCGCCGGACGCTTCGCCGGCCACCAGGGCGACTCGCAGCACCGCTGCCATATCAGCGGGTGATGCCGCGGGTCGAGGTGCGGATCGAGTCGATGAACAGCGCCACCTCGGAGAACTGGGCGGCGGCGTCGGCCAGCTCGGTCAGGGCCTGATCGACCGTCAGGCCCTGGCGGTAGACCACCTTGTAGGCCCGACGCAGGGCGGCCACGGCTTCGTCGCTGAAACCACGACGACGCATGCCCTCGACGTTCATGCTGCGCGCCTCGGCCGGGTTGCCGAACACCGTGACGAACGCCGGAACGTCCTTGCCGATGGCCGAGCCCATGCCGGAAAAACTGTGGGCGCCGATCCGGCAGAACTGATGCACCAGGGTATAACCGGACAATATCGCCCAGTCGCCTACGTGTACATGGCCGGCCAGGGCCGTGTTGTTGACCAGAATGCAGTGATTACCGATCACGCTGTCGTGGCCGATATGGGCGTAGGCCATGATCAGGTTGTGATCACCCACCGTGGTGTCGGTCCGATCCTGCACGGTGCCCCGGTGCATGGTGACGCCTTCACGGATGATGTTGTGGTCGCCGATCATCAGGCGGGTGTCTTCACCCTTGTACTTGCGGTCCGGGGTGTCCTCACCCAGGGAACAGAACTGATAGATGCGGTTGTGCCGGCCGATGTGCGTGGTGCCCTTGATGATCACATGGGGACCGATCACGGTACCCTCGCCGATTTCCACACCGGGGCCGATGATCGACCAGGGGCCGACCTCGACATCCGCGGCCAGGATGGCCGTCGGATCGATGATGGCGCGAGGGTCGATCACACTCATAGTTTACGTTCCGCACAGATGATTTCCGCCGAGCAGACTTCCTTGCCGTCGACACTGGCCCTGCAGGCGAACTTCCAGATGCTGCGCTTGGTGCTGAGGAAACGTGCCTCGAGCATCAGCTGATCACCCGGGGTCACCGGCGAACGAAAGCGCAACTTGTCGGAGCCGACGAAATAATACAGGGTGCCGTCGGCCGGTTTCACGTCGAGCATCTTAAATCCCAGAATCCCGGCAGCCTGGGCCATGGCCTCGATGATCAGCACACCCGGCATGATCGGGTGCTCGGGAAAATGGCCATTGAAGAACGGCTCGTTGATGCTGACATTCTTATAGGCGCGAATAGTCTTGCCCTCGACATCCAGATCCACCACGCGATCTACCAGTAGAAAAGGATAGCGGTGCGGCAGGTATTCGCGAATCTCGTTAATGTCCATCATGTCCAGGGAAGCCTGTTATATAAAGAGGGGGAGCAACTGGCACGGTGCAAGTCGCTTACAGCATGGGGTTCAGCCCGGCGGCTGGACGGCGCCCTAGGGCAGGCGAGGCCGGTGACGCGTGAAATCAGGCATCTGATGGCCCCTCGCCGCCCGGGGTCACGGCCGCCAAGCGCTTTTCCAGCTGCTTGAGGCGTCGGGCCATATCGTCCAGTTGGCGCAGTCGGGCCGCGCTTTTCTTCCATTCGGCCGCCGGCTGCATGGCCGTGCCGGAGGAATAGGCACCAGGCTCGGTGATCGAACGGGTCACCATGGTCATGCCGGTGACGAACACGCCGTCGCAGACCTCGATATGCCCGACCATCCCCACGCCGCCGGCGATCATGCAATTACTGCCGATCTTGGTGCTGCCGGAGATGCCGACACAGCCGGCCATGGCCGTGTTGTCGCCGATCTGCACGTTGTGCGCGATCATGATCTGGTTGTCCAGCTTGACCCCATTACCGATCAGGGTATCGGCCAGCGCACCGCGGTCGATGGTGGTGTTGGCACCGATCTCGACGTCGTCGCCGATGCTCACCCCGCCGAGCTGGGCGATTTTCTGCCAGACGCCTTGCTCGCTGGCGAAGCCGAAGCCTTCGCCGCCGATCACCGCCCCGGACTGGATCACCACGCGCCGACCGATGCGCACGTCGTGGTACAGCGTCACCCGCGGCGCTAACCAGCCGCCTTCGCCGAGCACGCTGCGCGCGCCGATAAAGCAGTGCGCGCCGACGCAGGTATCGGCATCGACCCGGGCACCACTCTCGATCACCGCATAGGGGCCGACACTGGCGCTGGGCGCGACCTGGGCATCGGCGGCCACCTGCGCGGTCGGGTGCACGCCCACCACCCCCCTGGGCTTGCGGTCGAACAGGTGCGACAGCTGCGCGTACGCCAGGTAGGGGTTGGGCACCAGCAACGCAGCGCCCGCATACCCCTCGGCATCGGCCGGAGCCAGCAGCACCGCACCGGCCCGGGTCTGGGCGAGAAACTTGCGGTACTGTGGGTTGGCCAGAAAACTCAGCTGATCGGGCCCCGCCTCCTGCAGAGTCGCCAGCCCGCCGATGGGCAGGTCTGCGGCGCCACGCAGCGTGGCGCCGAGACGCTCGGCCAGCTGGCCGTGGGTGAAGACGGACGCGGTCATGATCAGCGCCGCTGGTTCATGCGCTCGATGACCTGGCGGGTGATGTCGTACTGTGGTTTGACCTCGATCACCGCCCCACGCTCGAACACCAGGTCGAAGTTGCCTTTCTTGATCACTTCCTCGACGGCCTTGTCCAGATTGGGCTTGAGCTTCTTGAGCATGTCGCGATCGGCAACGGCCTTGGCTTCGTTCAGCTCCTTGGACTGGAACTGAAAGTCCCGGGCCTTTTGCTTGAATTCCAGCTCCAGACGCTCACGCTCCGCTTGCTGCACTTTGTCGCCATCCTTGACCAGTCGGTCCTGAATGCGCTTGGCATCGCTTTCCAGGGTCTTGAGCTTGGTCAACTGGGGGCCGAATTTCTTTTCCGCATCCACCGCGTAACGCTTGGCGGCATCGGATTCGAGCAGGGCCATCTGGTAGTTCAGTACGGCGATCTTCATTTCGGCAAAGGCCGGCGTGGCCACCAGGGCCAGCGTGAACAGTACCGATTGGGTCAACTTACGCACAGTGCACTCCTGCAAACATCGTGATCGTGATCGGGTATCAGACCCTTAAAAGGTCTGACCGAGGGAGAACTGAAACACTTGGGTGTCGGCTTCTTCCGGCTTGACGATGGGCAGCGCCAGGCTGAAGCTCAGCGGCCCCAAGGCAGTGATCCAGGTCAGGCCCAGCCCCACGGAACTGGCTAGTTCGCCGGCATCGATTCCCGTGCACTCTTTTCGCGTACCGCATTCGGTATCGAACACATTACCCACGTCCCAGAACAGAGCGGTACGCAACGAGCGCTGATCCTTGACGAAGGGCATGGGGAACAGCAGCTCCACGCCACCCTGGACCAGTACGTTACCGCCGAATGGCAGCGGATCCTGGTCAGGGTCACGCAGGGTGTCCTCGTTGCCGGTGATGGCCTCACCGCGACTCGGTGTGCTGCGCGGTCCCAGACTGCTGTCCTTGAAGCCACGCACCGAGTTGAAGCCGCCGGCGTAGTAGTGCTCGTAGAACGGCATGTCCGTGGTCGAACCGTAGCTGTCGCCATACCCCAGCTGGGTGTGGAGACGCAGCGTGTAGCTGTCGCTCAGGGGTGTGAAGACCTGGCCGCGGTAGTCCAGCTTGTAGAACGACAAGTCGCTGCCCGGCACCGTGGTTTCGAACACCAGGCTCTGGGAGTGGCCGCGGTTGGCCAACACGCCACGGTTGAGGGTCGACTCCGACCAGCCTACCGAGGCCTTGAGGTTCAGGTATTCGTCACCTTCGGTTTCGAGGAAGTCGAAGATCTCGTCGACGGTATATTGGCCGGTCTTGATGCTGTCCTGCTGCACGGTCAGGCCGTAGGTCAGGCGCGAGGTGTCGCTGATCGGGTAGCCGATAGTCGCGCCGGCACCCAGGCTGTCCACCGCGTAGCTTGAAACGTCGACATCCAGGTCGTCGTAGTCAGTGCTGCGGTAAAAGGCGTTGTAGCCCAGGCTGACGCCGTCCACGGTCCAGTAGGGGTCGACGAAGCCGAAGTTGTAGTTCGACTGGTACTCGCTGCGCGTCAGGCCGACGCTGACCTTGTTACCGGTTCCCAAGAAGTTGTTCTGACTGATCGAGCCGCCCAGGATCAGGCCGGCATTTTGGGCAAAACCCACGCTGGCGGTAATCGAACCGGAGGCCTGCTCCTCGACGCTGTAATTCACGTCGACCTGGTCGTCGGTACCCGGCACCTGCGGGGTTTCGACATTGACCTCCTTGAAGAAGCCCAGGCGTTCCAGGCGGGTCTTGGACTGGTCGATCAGGTAGGTCGAGGCCCAGCCGCCTTCCATCTGGCGCATTTCCCGGCGCAGCACCTCGTCCTCGGTCTTGGTGTTGCCACGGAAATTGATGCGGTTGACGTAGGCACGCTTGCCCGGATCGACCACGAAGGTGATATCCACCGTCTTGGCCTCGTTGTCCGCTTCCGGCACGCCGTTGACGTTGGCGAAGGTATAGCCTTCGTTGCCCAGGCGACGGGTGATCAGCTCGGACGTGGTGGTCATCACCTTGCGGGAGAACACCTGACCTTCCTTGGCCAGCAGCAAGGCCCGGACCTCGCTTTCGGGGACTCGCAGATCGCCGCTGAGCTTGACCTCGCCGACCGTGAACTTGTCACCCTCGTCGACGTTGACCGTGATGTAGACGTGCTTCTTGTCCGGGGTGATGGACACCTGGGTCGAAGAGATATCCATGTTGATATAGCCGCGGTCCAGGTAATAGGAGCGCAGGCGTTCCAGGTCGCCGGAGAGCTTTTCACGGGCGTATTTGTCGTCGTTCTTGAAAAACGACAGCAAATTACTGGTCTTGAGTTCGAACAGATCGGTCAGGTCTTCGTCGGGGAAAACGCTGTTGCCCACCACGTTGATGTGCTGGATGGCCGCGACCTTGCCTTCATTGATGTCGATCTTCAACGCCACGCGGTTGCGCGGTTGCGGAATGACTTCGGCCTCGATGGTGGCCGAATATCGGCCCTGGGCCACGTACTGGCGCTGCAATTCGTTGCGAACGCCCTCCAGGGTGGCGCGCTGGAAAATCTCGCCCTCGGACAGGCCGGACTGGTTCAGGCCCTTGAGCAGGTCTTCGCTGGAGATGGCCTTGTTGCCTTCGATCTCGATGCCGGAAATCGAAGGCCGCTCGACCACGGTGACAACCAGCACGTTGCCATCACGGCCCAGCTGGATGTCCTGGAAGAAGCCGGTCTTGAACAGCGCACGCGTGGCATCCACCAGTTGACGGTCATCCGCCTGCTCGCCGACATTCAGCGGCAAGGCGCCAAACACGCTGCCCGCGGACACCCGCTGCAGGCCATTGACGCGAATATCGGAGATGGTGAAGGACTCGGCGTGAACTTCGGCGATCATCAATGCGGCAAGCACCGCAGGTAGCAGCAGACGTTTCATGAAGTCCTTTCTTATTCCAACTGACGATAAAGAATCGGACGCATGTTGCGACCGATTCATAATTCAGTGACGCGTTACAGTCGGCCCAGATCGTTTACCAGGGCCAAAACCATCACCCCGACGATCAAGCTGATACCGATCTGAACCCCCCAAGTTTGTACACGCTCCGACAAGGGACGACCCCGCGCCCACTCGATCAGATAAAACAGCAGATGCCCCCCGTCCAGCACGGGAATGGGCAAAAGATTCAGAACGCCCAGGCTGATGCTGAGGATGGCGAGGAAATTCAGGAAATTCCACAAACCGGACTCGGCCGAAGCGCCCGCCACTTTAGCAATGGTTATCGGCCCGCTCAAGTTTTTTACCGAGAGCTCGCCCAGGAGCATTTTCTTCAGGGAATCCAGGCTCAGCGCGCTCATGACCCAGGTACGCCGCAGGCCCTCGCCCACCGCCTCCAACGGACCGAACCGGACCTCGCGAAGCATCTCGGCGGGCCAGGCCGCCCCCTGCACGCCCGCGCCCAGGTAACCGGCGCGGGCCTTGTCCTCGCCCCGTGCGCCCAGGGTCAGCGGCACATCGAGGCGCTGACCGTCGCGCTCCAGTTGCAACACCACTGCCTTGCCAGGCAGCGCCCGGACCCGGTCGACCAGTTGCTGCCAGTCGTCCAGCGCCCGGCCATCGAGAGCCAGCAGGCGATCGCCGAGCTTGAGCCCCGCGGCCTGGGCCGGCCCTTGCGGGTCAAGCTCCGCCAGGACCGGGGCTGTGACCGGGCGCCAGGGCCGGATACCCAGCGAGTCGATCGGGTCCGGCTCCTCGGCGCCCTTGAGCCACTCGTTCAAGACCAGCTGATACGCGCTCTCGGCCGTGGAACCGGGTTCGCGCACCCGCACTTCCACCGTACCGCTCTCGCCCATGCGACGGATCAGTTGCAGGTTGACCGCTGCCCAGCCGCTGGTCGGCTCGCCGTCCACCGCGACGATTTCCTGTCCTGGGGCCAGTCCGGCTTCTGCTGCCATGCTCTGGGGCGCCACGACCCCGATGACCGGGCGCACCTGCTCGCTGCCCAGCATGGCCAGGACCCAGAAAAACACCAGGGCCAGAATGAAGTTGGCGATGGGGCCGGCGGCGACTATCGCGATGCGCTGGCCCACCGGCTTGCCGTTGAAGGCCTGATGGCGCTGGTCGGCCGGCACCTCGCCCTCGCGCTCGTCGAGCATCTTGACGTAGCCGCCCAGGGGGATGGCGGCGACCACGAACTCGGTGCCCTGACGGTCATGCCAGCGCAGCAAGGGGGTGCCGAAACCCACGGAAAAACGCAGCACCTTGACCCCGCAGCGGCGAGCCACCCAGAAATGCCCGTACTCGTGAAAAGTAACCAGCACCCCCAGCGCGATCAGGGTGCCGAAGAACATATAGAGCCCACTCATGCGTTTTCTCCGGGGCTAGCGCCCGTGGCGACTCAACCAATCGCCGGCCAGGCGGCGTGCCCTGGCATCGGCGGCCAGCACGGCCTCCAGATTGTCCACGGCCAGGGCCGGCTCGGCATTCAATACGGCGTCAATGATACCCGCGATCTCCGGGAAGCGGACGCGCCGTTCGAGAAAGGCCGCCACGGCCACTTCGTTGGCCGCATTGAGCAGCGCCGGCGCGGTGCCCCCCGCCTCGGCCGCCTGACGGGCCAGGCGCAGACAAGGGAAGCGCACTTCATCGGGCGGCAGGAAATCCAGGCGCGCCACGGCGAACAGGTCCAGCGGCGCCACCCCCGAGTCGATCCGCGCCGGCCAGGCCAGGGCATGGCTGATGGGCGTGCGCATGTCCGGGTTGCCCAGCTGCGCCAGGACCGAGCCGTCGATGTAATCGACCAGGGAATGGATCACGCTTTGCGGGTGGATCACCACCTCGACCTGGGCCGGAGTGGCGTCAAACAGCCAGCAGGCCTCGATCAGCTCCAGGCCCTTGTTCATCATGCTGGCCGAGTCCACCGAGATCTTGCGCCCCATGGACCAGTTGGGATGGGCGCAGGCCTGTTCGGGGGTCACGGCGTCCAGCTGCGCCAGGGGCGTCTCGCGAAACGGCCCACCGGAGGCCGTCAGCAGGATCCGCCGCACGCCCACCGGCGCCAGGCCCCGGGCATAGTCGGTCGGCAGGCACTGGAAGATCGCATTGTGCTCGCTGTCGATGGGCAGCAGCACCGCGCCGCTGCGGCGCACCGCCTGCATAAACAGCGCGCCGGACATCACCAGGGCTTCCTTGTTGGCCAGCAGGACTTTCTTGCCCGCCTCCACCGCCGCCAGGGTCGGCTTCAGGCCGGCCGCGCCGACGATGGCGGCCATCACCGCATCCACCTCGGGATGGGCCGCCACTTCGCACAGCCCCGCCTCGCCCACCAGCACCCGGGTGGGCAGGTCGGCGGCGCGCAGGGCGTCCTGCAAGGCGCCGGCCGCCGCCGCCTCCGCCACCACGGCATAGCGCGGGCGATGCAGCAGGCACAAGGCCTGCAGCTCGGCCAGGCGACTGAAGCCGCTCAGGGCAAAAACCCGGTAACGTCCCGGATGCCGGGCGATCACATCCAGGGTGCTCAGACCGATGGAGCCGGTCGCGCCCAGCACGCAGATCTGCTGCACGGAGGTCACGCCACGCCCCAACCGGCCCACCAGAGCAGCACGGCAAACACCGGCACCGCCGCCGTCAGGCTGTCGATGCGGTCCAGCACGCCGCCGTGACCGGGCAGCAGCTGGCTGCTGTCCTTGTTCCCGGACTGACGCTTGAACATGCTTTCGGTCAGGTCACCGACCACCGAAAGGGCCACCACCACGGCGGCGCCGAGCAGCGCCAAACCCAGATCGGCCAGCGCCCAACCCCGGTAGAGGCCGACCGCCAGGGTCAGGGCCAGGCTGAACAGCAGACCGCCGATAGCGCCCTCCCAGCTCTTGCCGGGACTGACCCGCGGCGCCAGCTTGTGCTTGCCGAAGGCCTTGCCGGAGAAATAGGCGCCGATATCGGCGCCCCAGACCAGCACCATCACCGCCATGATCAGCCAATTGCCCAGCGGCCACTGCTTGAGCAGCACCAGGCCCTGCCAGGCCGGCAGCAGGATCAACAGACCGATCAGCAACTTGCCAGGGGCCCCACCCCAGTAGCGACTGCTGCCCGGGTAGCTCAGCACCAGCAGGGTCGCCGCCGCCCACCAGAGCATCGCCACCAGCAGCAGCCCAGGCGCCAGGGCCGGCAACAGGTACAGCCCGACGAGCAACAAAGCCACCAGGCTGGCGTAGGCGACCCGTACCGGCTGCGCATCGAACCCCGCCAGACGCGCCCACTCCCAGGCACCCAGGGTCACCACCGCGCCGATGAACAGGGCAAAAGCCCAGCCCGCCAACAGAAAGAAGCCGCACAGGGCGACCGGCAGCAAGAGCAAGGCGGTGATGATCCGTTGTTTCAACATTTAGCCTTAGCCTCGGCGCTCACCTGATCGCCGGTCTTACCGAAACGGCGCTGGCGGGTCGCGTAATCGGCCAGCGCCTTGCGCATGGCGTCGTGTTTGAAATCCGGCCAGAACAGGTCGGAGAAATACAGCTCGGCGTAGGCCAGCTGCCACAGCAGGAAATTGCTGATGCGGTGCTCGCCACCGGTACGGATGCACAGATCCGGCAGCGGCAGGCCACCGGTGACCAGGCAGCTCTCGAGCAATTGCGGGGTGATCTCCTCCGGCCGCAGATGCCCGCCCTGGACTTCACGGGCCAGGCGTTGCGCGGCCTGTGCGATATCCCACTGCCCGCCGTAGTTGGCGGCGACCTGCAGCACGAAGCGGCTATGGCCGCGGGTCGCCGCCTCGGCCTCGGCCATGGCGGCCTGCAGCTCGGGGTGGAAGCGCGAACGGTCGCCGATGATCCGCAGGCTGATGGCGTTCTTGTCGAGCTTCTTCGTCTCGCGACGCAGTGCCGACATAAACAGCTCCATCAACGCACCGACCTCTTCGGCCGGACGCTGCCAGTTCTCGCTGGAAAAGGCGAACAGGGTCAGCACCTCGACCCCGGCCTCGGCGCACACCTCGATCACTGCGCGCACCGCGTCCACGCCGGCCTTGTGCCCGGCCACGCCGGGCAACAGGCGCTTCTTGGCCCAGCGGTTATTACCATCCATGATGATCGCCACATGGCGCGGCAGCGCCACGGGGGTCTTTGGCTGAGTCTTGTCCATGACGTCGGCGAACCTTAAACGGCCATCAGATCGGCTTCTTTCTGCTTGACCGCGACTTCGATCTCGGCCACGAACTTGTCGGTCAGCTTCTGAATCTCGTCTGCCGCGCGGCGTTCTTCGTCTTCGCTGATTTCCTTTTCCTTGACCAGGTCTTTCAACTGACTCAGCGCATCGCGACGGATATTGCGCACCGCCACGCGACCGTCTTCAGCGGCGTCACGCGCCTGCTTGGTGAAGCCCTTGCGCGTCTCTTCGGTCAGTGCCGGCATGGAAATCAGCAGCAGCTCACCCAGGTTGGTCGGGTTGAAGCCCAGGCCCGAGCTCTGGATCGCCTTGTCGACGGCACCCAACATGTTGCGCTCGAACGCCACCACCTGCAGGGTGCGCGAATCCTTGACGGTCACGCTGGCCACCTGGTTCAGGGGCGTGTCCGCGCCGTAGTAAGGCACCATCACGCCACCTAGGATGCTCGGATGCGCTTGGCCGGTGCGGATACGACTGAACGCATGGGTCAACGACTCCAGGGATTTCTTCATGCGCTCCTGCGCGTCCTTCTTGATCTCGTTAATCATGGTGTTCGCCCTCCTCGATCAGGGTTCCTTCGGCGCCGCCCAATACAATGTTGAGCAGGGCACCGGGCTTGTTCATATTGAAGACGCGCAGCGGCATCTTGTGGTCGCGGCACAGGCAGATGGCGGTCAGGTCCATCACGCCCAGCTTGCGGTCCAGCACTTCGTCGTAGGTTAGCCGGTCGAACTTCTCCGCATGGGGATCCTTGAACGGATCGGCGGTGTACACGCCATCGACCTTGGTCGCCTTGAGCACCACGTCGGCGTCGATCTCGATGGCCCGCAGGCAGGCGGCCGAGTCGGTGGTGAAGAACGGGTTGCCGGTACCGGCGGCGAAGATCACCACCTCGCCGGTTTTCAGATGACGCAGCGCCTTGCGCCGGTCGTAGTGATCGGTGACTCCGACCATGGAAATGGCCGACATGACGATGGCCGGGATATTCGAACGCTCCAGCGCATCGCGCATGGCCAAGGCGTTCATCACCGTGGCCAGCATGCCCATATGATCGCCGGTGACCCGGTCCATGCCGGCCGCGCTCAGGGCCGCGCCACGGAACAGGTTGCCGCCGCCTATGACCAGGCCGACCTGCACGCCGATGCCGACCAACTGGCCGACTTCCAGGGCCATGCGGTCCAGCACCTTGGGGTCGATGCCGAACTCTTCGACCCCGATCAGGGCCTCGCCGCTGAGCTTGAGCAAAATGCGCTTGTAGCGCGGTTGGCGACCACTCACCTGCTGAGCCATTGCGTGTCTCTCCTGCGGCCTGTTGATACTGTGCAGGCCGACTGGGCCTGCATAGGGTGGCGCGCCGCGAGGACGCGCCGGTACTTGTCGCCGGGGCAGACAAGCACCCGAATCTAAACCCTTGTTGCGCCCGGCGCGCGCCCTTTTGAAAAAGAGGCCGCGCGCGTAAGCGGGCAGCCTCTTCGGGGCAACAGCCTGGGTGTGACCTTACTGCTTGCTGGCAGCGAGCTGCGCGGCCACTTCGGCAGCGAAGTCCACTTCTTCACCCTTGTCGATACCTTCACCCACGCCGTAACGGACGAAGGAAATGATTTCGGCACCGGCTTTCTTGGCCAGGGCACCCACGGTCAGTTCCGGGTTCTTGACGAAAGGCTGCTCGACCAGGCTGGCTTCGGCGAGGAATTTCTGGATGCGACCGGCAACCATCTTCTCGACGATTTCAGCCGGCTTGCCCTTCATTTTCTCTTCGTTCAGGCTCATGAACACCGCTTTCTCACGGGCAATCGCGTCTTCCGACACTTCCGAGGTGTGCAGGAACTCGGGGTTGCTCGCCGCCACGTGCATGGCGATGTCCTTGGCCAGTTCGCTGTCGCCGCCCTTCAGGGAAACGATCACGCCGATCTTGTTGCCGTGCAGGTAGGCACCCAGCACGTCGCCTTCGACGCGGGTCAGGCGACGGATATTGACGTTCTCGCCCACCTTGGCCACCAGCTCCACACGGGCGGTTTCGCGCGCGGCGATCAGCGGCGCGGCGTCGGTCAGCTTGTCAGCCATGGCCTGTTCGATGCTCTCGCTGACGAACTTCTTGAAGTCGTCCTGCAGGGCCAGGAAGTCGGTCTGGGAGTTCACTTCCATGATCACGGCGGACTTGTTATCGGCGGCCAGTTTGACCGCGATGGCGCCTTCAGCGGCCACGTTGCCGGCCTTCTTGGCGGCTTTGATGGCGCCGGAAGCGCGCATGTCGTCGATGGCTTTTTCGATGTCGCCGCCGGCCTTGGTCAAGGCCTTCTTGCAATCCATCATGCCTTCGCCGGTACGCTCACGCAGTTCTTTGACCAACGCTGCAGTAATCTCTGCCATTTTCAAATTCCTCTTGGATAGGTTGTTAACCATTCCACCCGCCTACGACAGCGGGCGATCAATTCTTGGGTGGCAAAAAGGGGGCCTAGCCCCCTTTTTGCGCACCGAGCGACGCTAGGCGTCCAGGACTCAGCCCTGTGCGGCTTCTTCGGCAACCGGTGCAGCAGCGGCTTGCTCGACGAACTCGTCGGTGCCGCCGTTGGCATTGCTGCGGCCTTTGATCACGGCGTCGGCCATGGCGCCCATGTACAGCTGGATGGCGCGAATGGCGTCATCGTTGCCGGGGATGATGTAGTCCACACCGTCCGGGCTGCTGTTGCTGTCGACGATGCCGATAACCGGGATGCCCAGCTTGTTGGCTTCGGTGATCGCGATGCGCTCGTGGTCGACGTCGATCACGAACAGGGCGTCCGGCAGACCGCCCATGTCCTTGATACCACCCAGGCTGCGATCGAGTTTTTCCAGATCGCGGGTGCGCATCAGCGCTTCTTTCTTGGTCAGCTTGGTGAAGGTACCGTCTTCGGCCTGGACTTCCAGATCGCGCAGACGCTTGATCGAGGCACGGATGGTCTTGTAGTTGGTCAGCATGCCGCCCAACCAGCGGTGATCGACGAAAGGCGAGCCGCAACGAGCAGCTTCTTCACGGACGATCTTGCCAGCCGAACGCTTGGTGCCGACGAACAGAATCTTGTTCTTGCCCGAAGCCAGTTTCTCAACGAAGGACAGGGCCTCGTTGAACATCGGCAGGGTTTTTTCCAGGTTGATGATGTGGATCTTGTTGCGCGCGCCGAAAATGTACTTGCCCATTTTCGGGTTCCAGTAACGGGTCTGGTGGCCGAAGTGCACACCGGCCTTCAGCATGTCGCGCATATTGACTTGAGTCATGATCGTTCCTTAGAAGAATCGGGTTAGGCCTCCACGCATCCCAATGACCAACCGCCGGACATTCATCCGCAGGCACCCAGGCCACCGTGTCGATACGTGTGTGGGGTTAGGCGTTACAGGCACTGCCCGTAAAGCGGCGCACTTTATAGCACAATCGACCGACACAAGCTACCCGCCACGCCGTGCGCGACGACGCGCCTGCGACTTATGGCAGGCTGCCCGATCCTGTTACCATGCTGCCCTTTACGTTTGCGCCCGAGAGCCCCTATGAACGTCACCCTGAAGACGCCGGAAGAAATCGAAAAAATGCGCGTGGCCGGCCGCCTGGCCGCCGACGTGCTGGAGATGATCGGCGCGTTCGTCAAACCGGGCGTCACCACCGACGAGCTGGACCGCATCTGCCACAACTATATAGTCGACGTGCAGCAGGCCATCCCCGCGCCCCTGAACTACAAGGGCTTCCCCAAGTCGATCTGCACCTCGATCAACCATGTGGTCTGCCACGGCATTCCCAACGACAAGCCGCTCAAGGATGGCGACGTGCTGAATATCGACGTCACCGTGATCAAGGACGGCTATCACGGCGACACCAGCAAGATGTTCATGGTCGGCAAGGTGCCGGAGTGGGCCGAACGCCTGGCCCAGGTCACCCAGGAATGCATGTACAAGGGCATCCAGCTGGTGCGTCCGGGCGCGCGCCTGGGCGATATCGGCGAGGTGATCCAGAAGCACGCCGAGAAGAACGGTTTTTCCGTGGTGCGTGAATACTGCGGCCACGGCATCGGCAAGGTGTTCCACGAGGAGCCCCAGGTGCTGCACTACGGCCGTGCCGGCACCGGCATGGAACTGCAGGCTGGCATGACTTTCACCATCGAGCCGATGATCAACCAGGGCCGCGCGGAAACCCGCCTGCTCGGCGACGGCTGGACCGCCATTACCAAGGACCGCAAGCTCTCGGCCCAGTGGGAGCACACCATCCTGGTCACCGCCGACGGCTACGAAATCTTCACCCTGCGCAGCGACGACACCCTGCCGCGCACCTCGGCCTCGGCCCAGACCCAGGCCTGACCGGGCGCCGTTGTCCGTGGCGTCGAGCATTTGATCGAGAAGGAAGGCCGCAGCATGCCGCAGGTGGATCCCGAGTTGTTCGACCACGGTCAGTTCCAGGCCGAACTGGCCTTGAAGGCCAGCCCCATCGCGGCCTTCAAGAAGGTCATTCGCCGCGCCCATGAAGTCCTGGATGCGCGCTTTACCGCCGGCCGGGATATCCGCCGCCTGGTGGAAGACCGCGCTTGGTGCGTGGACCAGATCCTGCGCCAGGCCTGGGCGCGCTTCACCTGGAGCGAAGACGCCGATATCGCCCTTCTGGCGGTCGGCGGCTACGGGCGCGGCGAGCTGCACCCCTATTCGGACATCGACCTGTTGATCCTGCTGGACAGCGCCGACCACGAGCTGTTTCGCGATTCGATCGAGGGCTTTCTCACCCTGCTCTGGGACATCGGCCTGGAAGTCGGCCAGAGCGTGCGCTCGGTGGCCGAGTGCGCCGAGGAAGCCCGTGCCGACCTCACGGTGATTACCAACCTGATGGAAAGCCGCACCATCGCCGGCCCCGAGCGCCTGCGCCAGCGCATGTTGGAGGTCACCAGCCCGACGCAGATGTGGCCCAGCCAGGAATTCTACCTGGCCAAGCGCCGCGAGCGGCGCACCCGCCACGCCAAGTACAACGACACCGAATACAACCTGGAACCCAACGTCAAGGGCTCGCCCGGCGGCCTGCGCGACATCCAGACCATCCTCTGGGTGGCGCGGCGCCAGTTCGGCACCCTGAACCTGCATGCCATGGTCGACCAGGGTTTTCTGGTGGAAAGCGAACAGGCCCTGCTGGCCGACTCCCAGGAGTTTCTCTGGAAGGTGCGCTACGCCCTGCACATGCTCGCCGGCCGCGCCGAGGACCGCCTGCTGTTCGATTACCAGTTGGGCCTGGCCAAGCTGCTGGGCTTCGACGACAGCGACGCCAGGCACGCCATCGAAGCCTTTATGCAGAAGTACTACCGGGTGGTGATGGCCATCGCCGAGCTGAGCGACCTGATCAACCAGCATTTCGAGGAAGTCATACTGCGGGCCGGCGAAAGCGGTCCGGCCCTGGCGCTCAACAGCCGCTTCCAGCTGCGCGACGGCTATATCGAGGTGGCACACCCGAACGTCTTCAAGCGCACCCCCTTCGCCATCATGGAAATCTTCGTGCTGATGGCCCAGCACCCGGATATCCAGGGCGTGCGCGCCGACACCATCCGCCTGCTGCGCGACCACCGCCACCTGATCGACGACGACTTCCGCCACGACATCCGCAACACCAGCCTGTTTGTCGAGCTGTTCAAGTCCGAACAGGGCATCCACCGCAACCTGCGACGCATGAACCGCTACGGCATCCTCGGCCGCTACCTGCCGGAGTTCGGCCATATCATCGGGCAGATGCAACACGACCTGTTCCATATCTACACCGTCGACGCCCATACCCTGAACGTCATCAAGCACCTACGCAAATTGGGTAAACCGGGCGTGGCGGAAAAATTCCCGCTGGCCAGCAAGCTGGTCGCACGCCTGGCCAAACCCGAGCTGATCTACCTGGCCGGGCTCTACCACGACATCGGCAAGGGCCGCGGCGGCGATCACTCCGAGCTGGGCGCGGTGGATGCCGAAGCCTTCGGCATGCGCCACCAGCTGCCGCTGTGGGACATCCGCCTGATCGTCTGGCTGGTGCAGAATCACCTGGTGATGTCCACCACGGCCCAGCGCAAGGACCTGTCCGATCCCCAGGTGATCTTCGATTTCGCGCAACAGGTCGGCGACCAGATCCGGCTCGATTACCTCTATGTGCTGACCGTGGCCGATATCAACGCCACCAACCCCAGCCTGTGGAACTCCTGGCGCGCCAGCCTGCTGCGCCAGCTGTATACCGAGACCAAGCGGGCGCTGCGCCGCGGCCTGGAAAACCCCATGGACCGCGAGGAGCAAATCCGCCAGACCCAGAGCGCGGCCCTGGATATCCTGGTGCGCAGCGGCACCGACCCGGACGACGCCGAGCAACTCTGGTCGCAGCTGGGCGACGACTACTTCCTGCGCCACGCCGCCGGCGACGTGGCCTGGCACACCGACGCCATCCTGCAGCACGGCAAACGCAGTGCGCCGCTGATCCTGATCAAGGAAACCACCCAGCGCGAGTTCGAGGGCGGCACCCAGATCTTCATCTACGCCCAGGACCAGCACGATTTCTTCGCCGTGACCGTGGCCGCCATGGACCAGCTCAACCTGAACATCCACGACGCGCGCATCATCACCTCCACCAGCCAGTTCACCCTGGACAGCTACGTGGTGCTGGATAACGACGGCGGCTCCATCGGCAACGACCCGGCGCGGGTCGAGGAGATCCGCCAGGGCCTGAGCGAAGCGCTGATCAACCCCGACGACTACCCGACCATCATCCAGCGCCGCGTGCCGCGCCAGCTCAAGCATTTCGCCTTCCTGCCCCAGGTGACCATCCACAACGACGCGCAGCGCTCGATGACGGTGCTGGAACTGATCGCCCCCGACCGTCCGGGCCTGCTGGCGCGCATCGGCACCATCTTCCTGGACTTCGATCTGTCATTGCAGAATGCCAAGATCGCCACCCTGGGCGAGCGCGTGGAGGACGTGTTCTTCGTCACCGACGCGCACAACCAGCCGCTCTCGGACCCACAACTCTGCGCCCGCCTGCAGCAGGCCATCGTCACCCAGCTGAGCGAGGCCCAGGGCAGCGAACCGACTTCGATCATCACCCTTTAATCCAGCGAGCGGCCCCAGGCCATCCGCGCCGCCCGCGGCGCTCGCTTGCAGTAGCAGGACCTTGCCATGAACGATGCACTCCAGCAGTTGCAGCCCTACCCCTTCGAAAAACTCCGCGGCCTGCTGGCCGGCGTACGAGCGGCGACCGACAAGGCGCCGATCGCCCTGTCCATCGGCGAGCCCAAGCACCCCTCGCCGGCCTTCGTCGCCCAGGCCCTGGCCAGCAGCCTGGATCAGCTGGCGGTCTACCCCAGCACCCTGGGCATCCCCGCGCTGCGCGAGGCGATCGGCGGCTGGTGCGAGCGGCGCTTCGGCGTGCCGGCCGGCTGGCTGGACCCGGCGCGCCACGTGTTGCCGGTCAACGGCACCCGCGAGGCGCTGTTCGCCTTCACCCAGGCCGTGGTCAACCGCGGCGACGCTTCGCAAGAGCCGGCCCTGGTGGTCAGCCCCAACCCCTTCTACCAGATCTACGAAGGCGCGGCCCTGCTGGCCGGCGCCCAGCCGCACTACCTGCCGTGCCTGGCGGAAAACGGCTTCAACCCGGACTTCGACGCGGTCTCGCCCGAGACCTGGCAACGCTGCCAGATTTTGTTTATCTGCTCGCCGGGCAACCCCACCGGCGCGCTGATCCCCTTGGAAACCCTGAAGAAACTGATCGCCCTGGCCGACCAGCACGACTTCGTGATCGCCGCCGACGAGTGCTACAGCGAGCTGTACTTCGACGAGGCCAGCCCGCCCCCCGGCCTGCTCAGCGCCTGCGTGGCCCTGGGCCGGCAGGACTTCAAGCGCTGCGTGGTGTTCCACAGCCTGTCCAAGCGCTCCAACCTGCCGGGCCTGCGCTCGGGCTTCGTCGCCGGCGACGCCGAGATCCTCCAGCCCTTCTTGCTGTATCGCACCTACCACGGCTGCGCCATGCCGGTGCAAAGCCAGCTGGCCAGCGTCGCGGCCTGGAACGACGAGGCCCACGTGCGCGACAACCGCGCCCTGTACCGCGAAAAATTCGACGCCGTACTGGCCATTCTCGCCCCGGTGCTGGACGTGCAGCGCCCGGATGGCGGCTTCTACCTCTGGGCCAGGACGCCCATGGACGACGCCGAATTCACCCGCGCGCTGTTCGCCGAGCAGCACGTAACCGTGGTCCCGGGCTCCTACCTGTCCCGCGAAGTCGAGGGTTTCAACCCCGGTGCCGGCCGCGTGCGCATGGCCCTGGTGGCCCCCCTGGCCGAATGCGTGGAAGCGGCCCAACGCATCCGCGCCTTCGTCGAGGCCCGCCCATGAGCGCGACCCTGTACGGCATCAAGGCCTGCGACACCATGAAAAAGGCCCGCACCTGGCTCGACGATCAGGGCATCGCCTATGCCTTCCACGACTACAAGACCGTCGGCATCGACGCGGCCCGCCTGCAGCAGTGGTGCGCCGAGCACGGCTGGGAAAGCCTGCTGAACCGCGCCGGCACCACCTTTCGCAAACTCGAGCCGGCGCAGAAAGCCGAGCTGGACCAGGCCAAGGCCGTTGCGCTGATGCTGGCCCAGCCCTCGATGATCAAGCGTCCGGTGCTCGACCTGGGCGAGAGGACCCTGGTCGGCTTCAAGGCCGAACAGTACGCCGCGGCCCTGACCTGAAGGAGTGACCATGGATATCGCCGCCTGGGCCCTGTTTCTCCCCGCCTGCTTCGCCCTGAACATGGCGCCGGGGCCGAACAACCTGCTGTCGCTGCACAACGCCGCGCGCCAGGGCCTGCGCATCGCCTGCACGGCCGGCCTGGGGCGCCTGCTGGCGTTCGCCGGCATGCTGACCCTGGCCGCGTCCGGCCTGGCCCTGGTGTTGCAGGCTTCGGCCAGCCTGTTCCTGGCGATCAAGCTGCTCGGCGCCGCCTACCTGTTCTACCTGGCCGTGCAGCTCTGGCGCGCCCCACCCCTGGCGCTCGCCGCCGAGGCGGGCCTGCAGCGCTCCACGTGGCGCCTGGCCCGCCAGGAGTTCTGGGTGGCCGCCGGCAACCCCAAGGCCATCCTGATCTTCACCGCCTTTCTGCCGCAGTTCGTCGATGCGCAACAACCGGTGGCGGCGCAGTTCGCCGCCCTGGGCCTGGCCTTCCTGCTGCTGGAATGGCTGGCCATCGCCCTCTATGCCTGGGCCGGCCTGCACCTGGGCCGCCTGCTCGCGGGCCCGCGGGCCCGCCAACTGTTCAACCGCGGCTGCGCCACCCTGCTGGGTAGCGCCGGCCTGGGCCTGCTGCTTAGCCGCCGGCCCGCTCCTTGACCCTTTAGCCCCATTCGATTTCGCACGAGGAAAACCCCATGTCCACCACCCTCTACAGCCTGGCCTTCGGTGTCGGCACCCAGAACCGCCAGGGCGCCTGGCTGGAAGTCTTCTACGCCCAGCCGCTGCTCCACCCGGCCGCCGAACTGGTGGCCAAGGCCGCCGAGAAGCTCGGCTACACCGAGGGCAACCAGGCCCTGGCGTTCACCACCACCCAGGCCGGCGAGCTGGCCGAAAGCCTCAAGCACCTGGACCCGCTGCAGGCCGCCCTGCTGACGCGCCTGGCCGAGAGCCAGAAGCCCCTGGTCGCGACCTTTCTCGCCGAAGATGCCGCGCCGACCAGCACCCCCGAGGCCTACCTCAAGCTGCACCTGCTGTCCCATCGCCTGGTCAGGCCCCACGGGCAGAACCTGACCGGCATCTTCCCGTTGCTGCCCAACGTGGCCTGGACCAGCCAGGGCGCCGTGGACCTCGCCGAACTGGCCGAGCGCCAACTGGAAGCGCGCCTCAAGGGCGAGCTGCTGGAAGTCTTCTCGGTGGACAAGTTCCCGAAAATGACCGACTACGTAGTGCCGAGCGGCGTGCGCTTGGCCGACAGCGCGCGCATCCGCCTGGGCGCCTACGTGGGCGAGGGCACCACGGTGATGCATGAAGGCTTTATCAACTTCAACGCCGGCACCGCGGGCCCGGGCATGATCGAAGGCCGCGTCTCGGCCGGGGTGTTCGTCGGCAAGGGCTCGGACCTGGGCGGCGGCTGCTCGACCATGGGCACCCTGTCCGGCGGCGGCAATATCGTCATCGCGGTCGGTGAAGGCTGCCTGATCGGCGCCAACGCCGGCATCGGCATTCCCCTGGGCGACCGCAACACCGTGGAGTCGGGCCTGTACATCACCGCCGGCACCAAGGTGGCGCTGCTGGATGCCGACGACAAACTGGTCAAGGTGCTCAAGGCCCGCGACCTGGCCGGCCAGCCGGACCTGCTGTTCCGCCGCAACTCCCAGACCGGGGCGGTGGAGTGCAAGACCCATAAGTCGGCCATCGAACTGAACGAAGCCCTGCACGCCCACAACTGAAAAATTGTTTTGACGCTGCTGCGATCGGTGATGCTGCGTTAAAAATAGGCTCAGACGAACGAAGTGAGAACGTCTGCAAGACGGCCCGGAGGGCGAGCGGAGCGAGTACTGCTCATTACAACTCGTAAACTGCGCGCCCTCGCCTGATTTTGTCGGGGGCGCCTAGCCTTCTCTGACCTTCGCTCGCGACCTGTCAAATTCAATTTTTCATCCGCCAATCTACGGACTTCACCGTCATTCCCGCGCAGGCGGGAACCCAGGTATGACGGAGGGTGGGGTTACGTGGGCTCCAGGGTAACGGCTGGCGCCGTCGGGGTCCTCACTCCCCGGGCTGTGCCTTCTGGGGGCTGGACCGTTCCGAGGGGCGGCGGATCCCGGCCACCAGTTTTTCCACCGCACGGGCCGCGGCGACCATGCCGAAGGTGGCGGTGACCATCATCACCGCGCCCAGGCCGCCGGCGCAGTCCAGCTTGACCGCACCGCCATCCAGGCGTTTCTGCAGGCAGATGCTGCCGTCCGCCTGGGGGTAGCGCAGCTGCTCGCTGGAGGACACGCAGGGCACGCTGTAGTGCCGCCCGGGGGTACGGGAGAAGCCGTAATCGCGGCGCAGGGCCGAACGCACATTGGCGGCCAGGGGGTCGTTGAAGGTCTTGTTCAGGTCGACGATGCGCACCTGGGTCGGGTCGACCTGTCCGCCCGCGCCGCCGGTGGTGACGAACTGCAGCTTGCGCCGCTTGCACCAGGCGATGAGCGCGGCCTTGGCATCGACGCTGTCGATGCAGTCCACCACGAAATCCAGCTCCGCGGTGATGCAGGCGGCCATGGTCTTGCGGGTGACGAAGTCCGCCACCGCATGCACCACGCAGTCGGGATTGATCCCACGAATGCGCTCGGCCATCACCTCGACCTTGCTCTGGCCGACCGTGCCCTGCAGCGCATGCAGCTGGCGGTTGGTGTTGCTCAGGCAGACCTCGTCCAGGTCGAACAGTGACAGCTCGCCCACGCCGCTGCGCGCCAGGGCCTCGGCCACCCAGGAACCCACGCCGCCGATACCGACCACCGCCACATGGGCCGCCGCCAGGCGCGCCGCGCCCTCGGGCCCGTAGAGCCGGGCGATGCCGGCAAACCGTGGGTCTGTGTTCATGCCTGGTTCTCGACCATTGCTCACCTCCAGCGCGCCGCTGACCATCAGGGCGGCGGGCATTCTAGAAACAAAACCAGCGGTATGTAAGAGGGGTTGGAGCACTGACGACGAACCCCAGGCGAGCCCCACCCGCGACCGTCCGAACCACCCAGGCCGAACGTACCGAACTAATCGCCCGCCGGGCGGACCAACTGCCAGTTGCCGCGCCGCACCTGGTCGGCGTGCGGCGGACGCTATACAGCCTCAAGGGGCCGGAGTAGCATGCGCGCCAACGGCGTTCGTCGGCCCCTTCCCCAGTTCACCTTGTAGAATTTTGAACTCTATGCCTTCGCGTAAACTTGGACTCAACCTGGTGATGGTCGTGGCGATTGCCGCCCTGTTCACCGGCATCTGGGCGCTCTATAACCGCCCGGTCACCGCGCCGGATTGGCCCGAGCAGATCTCCGGCTACTCCTTCTCGCCCTTTCGCGCCAATCAGGACCCGCAGAAGGATATCTACCCGAGCGAGGCGCATATACGCGCCGACCTCGAGCTGCTGAGCAAGCAGACCGACAATATCCGCACCTACTCGGTGGACGGCGCCCTGGCCGAGATTCCGCGCATCGCCGAGGAGTTCGGCCTGCGCGTGACCCTGGGCATCTGGATCAGCCCGGACCAGGCGCGCAACGAGCGGGAAATCCTCAAGGCCATCGAGATCGCCAACCAGTCGCGCAGCGTGGTGCGCGTGGTGGTGGGTAACGAAGCGTTGTTCCGCGGCGAGATCAAGCCCGAGGCCCTGATCGTCTACCTCGACCGCGTGCGCGCCGCCGTCAAGGTGCCGGTGACCACCTCCGAGCAGTGGCATATCTGGCAGGAGTTCCCCGAGCTGGCCCCGCACGTCGACCTGATCGCCGCCCACGTGCTGCCCTACTGGGAATTCGTGCCCATGGAGGACTCCACCCAGTTCGTCCTCGACCGCGCCAAGGACCTGAAGAAGCTTTTCCCGAAAAAACCCCTGCTGCTCTCCGAAGTGGGCTGGCCGAGCAACGGCCGCATGCGTGGCGATGCCGAGGCCTCCCAGGCCGACCAGGCCATCTACCTGCGCACCCTGGTCACCACCCTCAACGCACAAGGCTACAACTACTTCGTCATCGAAGCCTTCGACCAGCCCTGGAAGGCCGGCGACGAAGGCGCGGTCGGCGCCTACTGGGGCGTCTACAACCTGGACCGCCAGCCGAAATTCGCTTTCGAGGGCCCGGTCATCGCCATCCCCCAATGGCGCGTACTGGCCATCGGCTCGGTGGTCCTGGCCATGCTCGCCCTGGCCCTGTTGCTGATCGACGGCAGTGCCCTGCGCCAGCGCGGTCGCGTGTTCCTGACCCTGGTGGCCTTCGCTGGCGGCTCGGTGCTGGTCTGGATCGGCTACGACTACAGCCAGCAGTACAGTACCTGGTTCAGCCTGACCGTGGGCGTGCTGCTGGGCATCGGCGCCTTCGGGGTGTTTATCGTGCTGCTCACCGAAGCCCACGAACTGGCCGAGGCGGTGTGGATGCACGCCCGCCGCCGCCCCTTCCCGCCCGTCCAAGGCGACAGCCCCTACCGGCCCAAGGTCTCGGTGCACGTGCCCTGCTACAACGAACCGCCGGAGATGGTCATGCAGACCCTCGACGCCCTGGCCAACCTCGACTACCCGGACTTCGAAGTCCTGCTGATCGACAACAACACCAAGGACCCGGCGGTCTGGGAGCCGGTGCGCGACTACTGCGCCAAGCTCGGTCCGCGCTTCAAGTTCTTCCACGTCGCGCCCTTGGCCGGCTTCAAGGGCGGCGCGCTGAACTACATCCTGCCGCACACTGCGCCGGACGTCGAAGTGATCGCCGTGATCGACTCGGACTACTGCGTGGACCGCAACTGGCTCAAGCACATGGTGCCGCACTTCGCCGACCCGAAGATCGCCGTGGTGCAATCGCCCCAGGATTACCGCGACCACGGCGACAGCACCTTCAAGAAACTCTGCTACGCCGAATACCGCGGTTTCTTCTATATCGGCATGGTCACGCGCAACGACCGCGACGCGATCATCCAGCATGGCACCATGACCATGACCCGGCGCACGGTGCTGGACGAGCTGGGCTGGGCCGACTGGTGCATCTGCGAGGACGCCGAGCTGGGCCTGCGGGTCTTCGAGAAAGGCTACTCGGCCGCCTACGCCCACGACAGCTACGGCAAGGGCCTGATGCCCGACACCTTTATCGACTTCAAGAAGCAGCGTTTCCGCTGGGCCTACGGCGCCATCCAGATCATGAAGCGCCATATGCGCAGCCTGTTCCTGGGCAAGGGCAGCGAGTTGACCCGCGGCCAGCGGTACCACTTCGTGGCCGGCTGGCTGCCCTGGGTCGCCGACGGCATGAACATTTTCTTCACCGTTGGCGCCCTGCTCTGGTCCGCGGCCATGATCATCGTGCCGCAGCGGGTCGATCCGCCACTGCTGATCTTCGCCATTCCGCCCCTGGCGCTGTTCGTGTTCAAGGTCGCCAAGATCCTCTTCCTCTACCAGCGCGCGGTGGGGGTCAACCTCAAGGACGCCTGCGCCGCGGCCCTGGCCGGCCTGGCGCTGTCGCACACCATCGCCAAGGCGGTGCTCTACGGCCTGTTCACCAGCAGCATCCCGTTCTTCCGCACCCCGAAGATGGCCAGCAACCACGGCATCATGGTGGCCCTGGCGGAAGCCCGCGAAGAGGTGTTCATCATGCTGCTGTTGTGGGGCGCGGCCATCGGTATCGGCTTCGTCCAGGGTTTCCCCAGCGCCGACGTGAAGTTCTGGGTGGTCATGCTGCTGGTCCAGTCGCTGCCCTACCTGGCGGCGCTGGTCATGGCCCTGCTCTCGTCCCTGCCCAAGCCGGTCCAGGCAGCCGCCGCACAGCCGGCGTAAGGCGCGCCGCGGTCCCGGAGGGCGCTGCGCGTCTCCGGACTACGGGAATGGCTGATGCCGTCGCGCGACGATGTCGGTCAATCCCGCCTGGTGTCCAGGCAACTGCACGCGACGGCGGCCAATGGCCGCCGTTTTTGCTTTAAGATGGCGGCCTTTCGCTGGATGCCGCCCTGGAGCCGCCATGAACGCCCTCTCCCCGACCCTCGAACTCGCCTGCGCGCTGATCCGTCGTCCGTCCGTGACGCCCCTGGACGAGGGCTGCCAGCCCCTGATGACCGACCGCCTGGCGGCCCTGGGTTTCGCCATCGAAGCGATGAACATCGAGGGCGTGGAAAACTTCTGGGCGACCCGTGGCGCCGCCGACGGCCCGGTGCTGTGTTTCGCCGGGCATACCGACGTGGTCCCCACCGGCCCGGTGTCGGCCTGGCAGCACCCGCCGTTCGAGGCCCGCATCGACGAGCAGGGCATGCTCTGCGGCCGCGGCGCGGCGGACATGAAGGGCAGCCTGGCGGCGATGATCGTCGCCGTGGAGCGCTTCGTGGTCCTGCACCCCGACCACAAGGGTCGCATCGCCTTCCTGATCACCAGCGATGAGGAAGGCCCGGCCCACCACGGCACCAAGGCCGTGGTCGAACGCCTGCGCGAACGCGGCGAGCGCCTGGACTGGTGCATAGTCGGCGAACCCTCGAGCACCGCCCTGGTCGGCGACGTGGTGAAGAACGGCCGTCGCGGCTCCCTCGGCGCCACCCTCACGGTACGCGGCCAGCAGGGCCACGTGGCCTACCCGCACCTGGCGAAGAACCCCATCCACCTGGCCGCCGCGGCCCTGGCCGAACTGGCCGCCGAGCACTGGGACGAGGGCAACACCTTCTTCCCGCCCACCAGCTTCCAGATCTCCAACCTGAATGCCGGCACCGGCGCCACCAACGTGATTCCCGGCACGCTGACGGCGGTATTCAACTTCCGCTTCTCCACCGAATCCACGGTCGAGGGCCTCAAGCAGCGCGTCGCCAGCCTGCTCGACAAGCACGGCCTGGACTGGCATATCGACTGGGCCCTGTCCGGCCTGCCGTTTCTCACCGAGCCGGGCGCGCTGCTCGACGGGGTGGCGGCCGCCATCGAGACCATCACCGGTCGCCATACCCGCGCCTCCACCAGCGGCGGCACTTCGGACGGGCGCTTTATCGCCACCCTGGGCACCCAGGTGGTCGAGCTGGGGCCGGTCAACGCCACCATCCACCAGGTCGACGAACGCGTCCTGGCCAGCGACCTCAATGTGCTGACCGATATCTACTACCAGACCCTGGTTAACCTGCTGTCGTGATGCTCACCTGCCCGATCTGCCAGCAGGCCCTGAGCGCGGTCGACAATGGCGTGCTCTGCCCGGCCGGGCACCGCTTCGACCGTGCCCGCCAGGGCTACCTGAACCTGCTGCCGGTGCAGCACAAGAACAGCCGCGACCCAGGCGACAACCAGGCCATGGTCGAGGCCCGCCGGCGCTTTCTCGACGGCGGCCACTACGCGCCCCTGGCCAGACGCCTGGCCGAGCTGGCCGCCGAACGCGCGCCGCAACGCTGGCTGGATATCGGCTGCGGCGAGGGCTATTACACCGCCCAGCTGGCAGAAGCCCTGCCCGCGGCCGAGGGCTATGCCCTGGACATCTCCCGCGAGGCGGTCAAGCGCGCCTGCCGCCGGGCGCCGCAGCTGAACTGGTTGATCGCCAGCATGGCGCGCGTGCCCCTGGCCGACGCCAGCTGCCAGTTCCTCGCCAGCGTCTTCAGCCCCCTGGACTGGCAGGAGGCCAAGCGCCTGCTCGCCCCCGGTGGCGGCCTGATGCGCGTGGGCCCGACCCGCGAGCACCTGATGCAGCTGCGCGAGAAACTCTACGACCAGGTGCGCGACTACAGCGACGACAAGCACCTGGCCCTGGTGCCGGAGGGCATGCGCCTGGCCCACGGCGAGACCCTGCGCTTTACCCTGCAAGTGGGTGAGGCCCAGGCCCGCGCCGACCTGCTGGCCATGACCCCCCACGGCTGGCGCGCCAGCGCGGAACGCCGCGCCGCGGTGATCGCCGCGCCCTTGGAGGTGACGGTGGCCATCCGTTACGATTGGTTCGAGCGCCTCTGACGCGCTGCATACTCCCTTCACCGCGCCGGCAACAACCACGAGCCCCACGCCGCGGTGATCGCCGCGCCCTTGGAGGTGACGGTGGCCATCCGTTACGATTGGTTCGAGCGCTGCTGACTTAATCAAAAAGCAGCGCGCTGCATACTCCCTTCACCGCGCCGGCAACGGCCACGAGACCCCACGCCATGCGTCAACCGGACATCGAGATCTACCTCAAGGACGCCGACCACAAGGCCATTGCCGACTGGCTCACGGCAGCCCTGGGCCCCTGCTCGCCCTGGCGCCAGCAGGGCCAGACCTACAAGTGCGACCTGGACAGCCCGGCCGGGCGCATCCCCCTGACCTGGCTGCCCAAGGCCGTGGGCAAGTGGAGCAGCCTGTTCCTGGAAAGCGACGCCACCCCCTGGGACGACGACCTGGCCTGCGCCCGCGCCGCCTTCGCCGCCCTGGGCGTGGAAGTGCGCTGCGCCCCAGGCGGCTGGCAGGAAGAGGAGAGCCTGGAAGACGCCGATCGCTGGATGCGCATCAGCGCCGACGGCGAAGAACAGATCACCTGGCACACCAATGCCTGATCGCTACCGGTAGGGCGATGGTCAGCTCCCTGGGTATCGTTTCTCTCAACCCAGGCTACGAAGCCACGAAGCGCCTAAGCAGACGTGCTCTTCGTAGGGTGGTGTTAGCCGCGCAGCACGCCGGTCTTGCAAATCACGCCGCGCTCGCCGCGCGGCGTAACCCACGCGGATAGGCGCTAGCCAACCCCTGGGTATCCCAGGCTACGAATCCGCATCAGGCGTTGGACGGGTTTGTCCGCGAGGTGGCGATAACCGCGCCGAGGATGATCAGCAGTGCGGGAATAATCAGGATCGGGTCGGCATGGCTCTGCCCTATCGCCACCAGCAGCAGGGTCGAGATCAGCGGGGCCAGATAGGAAAGCGCGCCGAGCATCGCCAGGCTGCCGTGCTTGGTGGCGTGGTCCCAGGCGAAAAACGCCAGGCCCACCGGCCCCAGTCCAAGGCCGACGATGGCCGCCCATTGGCCGATGCTCGGGGTGACCGCGGTTTCAAACGCCAGGTGGCAGGCCAGGCCTGCCACTGCGACCAGGCCGCAGACGCCGCCGATGATGCTGCTCGGCACGTCGCTGAAGCGGCGGTTGATCACCGAATAGGAAGACCAGACCAACGCGCAGGCGAAGGCGGCCAGGTAGCCGGCTACCGGCATGGCGGCGGTTTCACCCGAGGCGCGCTGCAGCATGATGAACGCCGTACCGGCCAGCCCCAGCAGCGCACCGAACAATTGGCGTTTGCGCGGCTGTTCCCCGGCGGTGAAGGCCGAGAGCAGCACAATCAACAACGGCCACAGGTAAGCGATCAGGCTCGCCTCGGCAGCCGGGGCAGCCTTGAGGGCGAAAAAATACAGCGCGTGGTAGGCAAATATTCCGAGAAAACTGCTCCCCCACACCGACCATGACTGACGCCAGCTGCGAAACCCTGCCATGCCGTTGCGGCCCAGGATGCAAAGGCTCGCCACAAACGCGACGGCAAAACTCAGGGTCAGCAGCTGGAAGGGCGGAATGCCTTCAGTGAGGGTGGTCAGCAACGCCAGACATGACCACAGCAGCACCGCGATCACGCCGATGGCGGTAGCCGAGGCGGCGGTTCTGGCAGGCGCCTGTGTGTTGGGAGTGTGCATCGCTTCGCTCATCTAGGCCCCGCCTGATCGATCCTTTTCCGTGGGGCGATGTTAGAAAGGTCCGGCCGGGAAAGTATTGCTCAGCGCTGCTGAAGAATTGTTCAGGCCTGCCGGATTCACCTCAGCCGCGAACGTCGGCGCACCACGGCCGGGGTCAGACCGCGGTGCTTTTTCAGGGCGTGGGTCAGTGCGCTTTGATCGGCATAACCGACTCGGTGGGCGATCTCAGTGATCGACAGCGCGGTTTCGCACAGCAGGTCGATGGCACGGTCGAGGCGCAAGGTGGTGATATGCGCAAAAGGCGTGCGCTTTAAATGCCGATCGAACAGCAGGTACAGTCGCCGCTCGCTGGTACCTGCCACACGGGCAATCGCCCTGGCGGTGAGGGGGCCTTCCAGGTGGCTTTCGATGTAGGCGAGTGCCCGGGCCAGGATAAACTGACCCTGCTCCGGGGGGCGTCTCGACGGCAGCGTCAGCGAAGACAGCAGCAAGGTAGTCCAGGACTGCGCCAGGTGAGGTGAGCTGCTCAGCAGGGGCGCGCTACGGGCGGCGTAATCGAGTAAGTGGCGGATTTCAGGACGTACCGCAAAGAAGCCTTTGTCGGCAAGGAGTCCAGTCGACAGGCCGACAGGCTCGGGCCCGCCGAAGGGTATCGCCGGCACGTCGAGCACCAGAAAGGTATTGGTCTTCTGCGCCAGAAACGCATGGCGAGCACCGGCAGGAATGACCACGCCCTGACTCCAGTCGACCTTGCCGCCCCGACCCTCGACTTCGATGTCCATGGAGCCGGACTGCGGCAGCACGAGCTGGTGAAAATCGTGATCGTGCAGTTCGACCTGACCCGAATACGAACGAATGGCCAGTGAAACCGCTGGGTTGCCGTGACTGCCCATACCGCCTCTGCCTTGGGTCAAATTGACATCATGCCTGAGTCAGAAAGCCCGTTGCCACCGCCTGGGTACCCGCCTTCGCGGGCACGACGGGAAGGGACGCAGGTCTGGAGTCCGGGCAAGGCTTGGCGCTCTTCGGGACCATGCCACCGCGGATGGCGCGGCGTTTATACCGGGTTATCCTGTTCCCGCGGCCAGACCAGGCTGAAGCGCGCGCCGCCCAGGCGGTCGCTGCGGCTGATCTGGGCGCGGCCGCCGTGCCAGTAGATGATCCGCCGCACGATGGACAGGCCCAGGCCGTGGCCGCCCGAGGCGCGGGTGCGGCTGTCGTCCAGGCGCAGGAACGGGGTGAACAGGCGCTCCCACTCGTCCTCCGGCACACCCGGGCCGTCGTCCTCCACGTCCAAGCGGCAACGCTGCGGACCGATCTGAAAGCTCAGGCGCACCCGCGATTCGGCATGGCGCATGGCGTTGCTCACCAGGTTCTGCAGGGCGCGGTGCAGGTAACGCGGCTCAGCCTCGACCCAGCTCCCGTCGCTGTCCCACGCCTGCAGCAAGGGCCCGCGCACCACCTGCACCTCGGCGCGCAGCGGCGCCAGTTCGGCGATCACCTGATCGAGCAGGGCATCCAGGTCGATGCGTTCGAACGTCAGCGCCGGCGCGCCCTGCTCCAGGCGCGCATAGGTCAGCATCTCGTCCACCAGCTTGTCCAGGTCCTGGATATCGCCGTCCATGCCGTCCATGTACTTGCGCCGCGCCGCCTCGGTCTGCGCGTCGCCGATCATTTCCAGGCCGAAGCGCAGGCGCGCCACCGGGGTGCGCAACTCGTGGGACACGGCGCGCACCATCTCGCGCTGGATCGCCAGGGAGCGCTGCAGGTGCTCGGCCATGTCGTTAAAGGCGGCGGCCAGGCGCCCCACCGAGTCGGCCCCGCCGGCCGGCACCCGCGCGCCCAGGCTGCCGCGGGCGATGCCGGTGGCGGCGCCCTCCAGGCCGCGCAGGCGACGCTCCAGCTGGCGCACCAGCAGGTAGACGATCAGCCCGATCAGGCTCAGGCCCAGCAGGCCGATCAGCAGCAGCGACTGCGGCGGGTAGGGGTTCAGGGTGAACAACGGCCCCAGCTCCAGCACCCAGGGGGTGTTGGCGATGCCGGCGAACACATGGATGGAATCGCCGCCCTTGCCCAGGGCCATCACCGTGTCGCTCTCGCTGATGCGCCGCTGCTGATCGGCGTCCAGGTTGGCCTGGGCCAGGGTCACCAGGCGCAGGTCGAAGCCGAACTGCTTGGCCGCCTTCAGCTCGGCCAGGTGCCGCGGCTGCTCGTCCACCGGATAGCGGATCAGCTCGTCGATCAGCAGATACACCGTGGCCCGCGCCAGCTGCTCGCTGACCTGCTGCACCTCGGCCACCAGGACCTGGGGCGGCTGCTCGTCGACCAGGCTGAGCACCCGCGCGCCGTGCGCCTCGCCGGTCTTGAGCACCAGCACCTGGCCGCGCAGCAGGCGGCCGCGCGCGCCACCGTCCAGCTCTTCCTCGTCCAGCGGGCGCACCGTCAGGGGCACGCCCAGCAGGCGCATCCACAGCACCAGGGTCCGGCGCCGCTCCAGCAGGCTCATGGGTTGCAGATTGTCGGCCATCAGGCGAAAGATGCCGCTGGCCAGGCGCTCGCGGTGCTGCTCGGCGCGCACCGTGTTGCTCAGGTGCAAGGCACCCACCCCGAGCAGCGCCACCAGCACCAGCACCGCCAGCATGCCGCCGTAGATGCGCAGGAAGATCGAATTCAATGGGTCCACTCGTGGGCCAGCAGGCCGTAGTAGTCCAGGTCGATATAGCGCCCGGCCCTGAATTCGCATTCGCGGCGGGTGCCCTCGTGGGTGAAGCCGAGCGTTTCCAGCAGCTGGCCACAGGCCGGATTTTCCGGCTCCACCACCGCCTCCACGCGGTGCACCGCCATGGCCCCGAGGGCCTGGTCGATGACCGGTACCAGACACTCGGCCATCACCTCGGCGCCCCAGTAATCGGGCAACAGCCAGTAGTCCAGCTCCACGCAGCGGTTGGCGCGGTCCCAGTCGTTGAAACCGCAGGCGCCGATCAGCTGCTCGGGCAAGTCCAGCGGGGCGATGCCCCACCACAGGCCCTCCTGCTCCTCCTGCAGCTCGTGCTGCCAGGCCATCTGGATATGCGAGATGTCCTGCGCGTCGCAGGCCACGCCGTACTGGGCCAGGAAGCGCGGGTCGCTCATGCCTCTCTGGATCTGCGCAATATCCCCGGACTGGATTTCCCGGAGGACGAAGTGCGGGGTGAAAAAGGTGGGGAACATGGGACTCCGGGGCTTACACGAGCCCTTGCGCGGCCTCGCGCACAAACAGGTACCCCTTGCTGCGCACCGTCTTGATCAGGCGCGGGTGCACGGGGTCATCGCCGATTTTCGGGCGAATACGCGAGATGCGCACATCAATGGAACGGTCCTGGCCGTCGTACTCGATACCGCGCAGGGCCGTGAAGATTTCTTCCCGGGACAGAATACGCCCGGCGTTGGCGGCCAGCAGCCAGAGCAGGTCGAACTCGGCGCTGGTCAGCTCGATGCTCTGCTCGCGCAGCCAGGCCTCGCGCATGGCGCTGTCGATCACCAGGGGGCCGAAGGTCAGGCGCGACTGAGCCTGGGCGCCGCCGGCCTCCAGCCCTTCGCTGCGCCGCAGCAGGGCGCGGATGCGCGCCAGCAGCACGCGTGGTCGCACCGGTTTGCAGACGTAGTCATCCGCGCCCATCTCCAGGCCCAGCACCTGGTCCATGTCGTCGGTGCGCGCGGTGAGCATCAGGATCGGGCCGTCGTAGGCGCCGCGCACCTTGCGGCAGATGGACAGGCCGTCCTCGCCCGGCAGCATCAGGTCCAGCACCACCAGGGCCGGCTGCTCCTGCACGATACGCGCCGCCGCGCGCGCGCCATCGGCCTCGATGGCCACCTTCAGGCCGTTGCTCTCCAGGTATTCCCGGGTCAACTCGGCCAGGCGACGGTCGTCTTCGACAATCAGGATCTGCCAGGCTTGCTGTTCCACACTGCCCCCTCACACACACCGCGGCGACTGCACGACGGGGCCGCATTGTAGCAACCGCGCGGGCACTGCACAGTGCATGCCAGAAGCGCAGCGACACGCCAGCCAAACACAAGATGTAGTGTCAGGGTGCGAAGTCGTCATCAACTGGCGACGACCCGTCCACGGCTGAAAAAAACCATGACGAGTGGCCCGTCACGGCTCACCCCAGCAGCCATGGGCCTTGCGCCAGGTTACCCCCGTTTAACCCACAGGGTTATCCACAGGCGAGGCTCGAGCCGCACCTTGCAATGACCCCAAAGCCGCACTATCTTGTGTCCCCATTGCCGAAAACACCTACATCTTGGGTTTTCGACCCAGACGGCCCGCCAGGCAAAACCACACAACGGCAGGCCTTGGCAAGGCGCTTTACACAGTTGAAAGGCTTTTTTCAACGCCCTGCCGCCGACGCGGCCCACCCCGCCACGGCACGTGGCGCCGGGGTACCTGGGCGGGTTCGAGGGGCTGCGGGGGCTTGCCCTCGCACACTAGGGGTAGTGGTGAAGCCTTTGGGCCGAAATCCTGCCTTTTACCGATAAAACACCCGAGTCCGGCTCTTTTCCTGCTTGCCCCCCTGCCCTGGTCCCGCCGTCGAGCGGGGCTACGGCGTTCAACAGGAACGGCGTCGCCCTCGGGCGTTCAACAAATAAAGAGACCACGGAGAGCTTCATGCAGACCGACACCACTCGCACGAACCCGCAGGCCAACGCGCCGCAGGCCCAGGCCTCCAACCAGGACCTGGCCGCCACCGCACCGGGCCAACTGCGCGTGATCAAACGCAACGGCACCGTGGTGCCCTACACCGACGACAAGATCACCGTGGCCATCACCAAGGCCTTTCTCGCCGTGGAAGGCGGCACCGCCGCCGCCTCGTCGCGCATCCATGACACGGTCGCGCGCCTGACCGAACAGGTCAGCGCCACCTTCAAGCGGCGCATGCCGTCCGGTGGCACCATCCATATCGAAGAGATCCAGGACCAGGTCGAACTGGCCCTGATGCGCGCCGGCGAACAGAAGGTCGCCCGCGACTACGTGATCTACCGCGACTCGCGCGCCAAGGAGCGCGCCACCCGCAACAGCAGCGAGCCGGCCCAGCCGCACCCGAGCATCCGCGTGACCCACGCCGACGGCAGCGTCGCGCCGCTGGACATGGGCCGCCTGAACACCATAGTCACCGAAGCCTGCGAAGGCCTGGCCGAAGTCGACGCCGCGCTGATCCAGAAAGAAACCCTGAAGAACCTCTACGACGGCGTGGCCCAGAGCGACGTCAACACCGCCCTGGTGATGACCGCCCGCACCCTGGTGGAGCGCGAGCCGAACTACAGCTACGTCACCGCCCGCCTGCTGATGGACACCCTGCGCGCCGAAGGCCTGGGTTTCCTCGGCGTCGCCGCCAGCGCCACCCACCACGAGATGGCCGACCTCTACGCCAAGGCCCTGCCGGCCTATATCGCCAAGGGCATCGAATTCGAACTGCTGAACCCGGTGCTGGCCTCCTTCGACCTGGAAAAGCTCGGCCGCGCCATCGATCACCAGCGCGACCAGCAGTTCACCTACCTGGGCCTGCAGACCCTCTACGACCGCTACTTCATCCACAAGGACGGCATCCGCTTCGAGCTGCCCCAGGTGTTCTTCATGCGCGTGGCCATGGGCCTGGCCATCGAGGAAAAGCAGCGTGAAGAACGTGCCATCGAGTTCTACAACCTGCTCTCCAGCTTCGACTACATGGCCTCCACGCCGACCCTGTTCAACGCCGGCACCCTGCGCCCGCAGTTGTCCAGCTGCTACCTGACCACAGTGCCGGACGACCTGTCGGGCATCTACAGCGCCATCCACGACAACGCCATGCTGAGCAAATTCGCCGGCGGCCTGGGCAACGACTGGACCCCGGTACGCGCCCTGGGCGCCTACATCAAGGGCACCAACGGCAAGAGCCAGGGCGTGGTGCCCTTCCTCAAGGTGGTCAACGACACGGCCGTGGCCGTGAACCAGGGCGGCAAGCGCAAGGGCGCGGTCTGCGCCTACCTGGAAACCTGGCACA